>NZ_CP179750.1:0-725000 GCF_058628105.1 Rhodococcus sp. G6(2025) | reverse complement strand
TTTCCATGCGACGGCGAGCGCGTCGCGGTAGAGACCGGCCAGATCGATCAATGCACGGTCGAGTGCGTCACGGCCCGTGCGAGTGGCCCTGGACTTCTGGCGCTTCTCGAGATCCTTCAGCACGCCGGCCGAGCCTCGCAGAGCTCCGGCAGCACCCTTGCCGGTGCCGCCCGCCCCCAGCGCGGTGCGCAACTCCTCGGTCTCCTGCTCGTCCCTGGACGCGCTCATCTCCTTCGCCTCCGCATCGGCCGAACGCACCAGTTCCTCCGCCGCGGCGAACGCGGTGGCGGGTCGCAGTGCCGCGACAGCGAGATCCAGAGCGTCCTTACGACGCACTTTGGCATTGAGATCTGTCGCAAGACGTCGGGCGCGCCCGACGTGACCGCCGCTGATCGAGGCTGCCAGTCGCGCATCGGCGGGATCCAGGCCGTCCCGCTCGCGCAGGACCTTGGCGATGGAATCAGCCGACGGGGTCACGAGATGGACGTGCCGGCAGCGCGACCGCAGCGTCACGGAGATGTCCTGCGGGTCGACGGAGGGCGCACACAACAGGAACACGGTGCGATCCGGCGGCTCCTCCACCACTTTCAGGAGGGCGTTGGCCGCCCCCTCGGTGAGCCGGTCCGCGTCCTCGACGACCACGATCTGCCAGCGCCCGGTGCTCGGCCGTCGGGCGGCGGTCTGCACGATGGCGCGCATCTCCTTGACGCTGATGCTCAGGCCCTCGGGGACGACCTGCCGGACGTCGCCGTGGGTACCGGCCATCGCTGTGGTGCAGGCGTGGCAGACGCCGCAGCCCGGAACGCCGTCGCTGGTGCATTGGAGTGCTGCGGCGAAACACTGCGCGGCCACCGACCTACCCGATCCGGGCGGGCCGGTGAACAGCCACGAATGCGTCATCGAGGAGCCCATCGCACCGACTCCGCGACGGGCCGCGGTCGCCGCGGCCGTCAGCTCGGCCTCGACGTCCTCTTGGCCCACCAACCGGTCGAATACCGTCACCGCGCCAGCCTAACCGGCACATGCGACAGCACGACCGGCCCGAGGTACCGGCTCACGCCTTCTTGTCCGCTGCCTTCTTCGAGGCCGCCTTCTTGGCCGGCGCCTTCTTGGCGGCGGTCTTCTTTGCCGCCTTCTTGGCCGGCGCCTTCTTCGCGGTCGCCTTCTTCTTGACGGGACCGCGGGCACGCCGATCCGCCAGCAGTTCCGAAGCGCGGGCGTCGGTGATGGACTCCACCTCGTCGCCCTTGCGGAGGCTGGCGTTGGTTTCACCGTCGGTCACGTACGGCCCGAACCGGCCGTCCTTGATCACCATCGGCTTCTCGCTGACCGCGTCGACGCCCAGCTCACGCAGCGGCGGGGTGGCCGCGGCCTGACGACCGCGGCGCTTGGGCTCCGCGTAGATCTTCAGAGCCTCGTCGAGGGTCACCGTGAACATCTGGTCCTCGGTGGCGAGGGACCGCGAATCCGTCCCCTTCTTCAGGTACGGGCCGTAGCGACCGTTCTGCGCGGTGATCTCTTCCTTGGACTCCGGATCGACACCCACGACGCGCGGCAGCGACAGCAGCTTGAGGGCGTCGTCGAGGGTCACCGTAGCCAGGTCCATCGACTTGAGCAGCGAACCCGTCCGTGGCTTCGGACCGGTGGCCTTCTTCGCCGCCGCCTTCTTCGCGGGCGCCTTCTTGGCAGCTGTCTTCGTCTTGGTCGTCCCGTCGCCGGATTCGTCCGTCACCGGCACCACTGCCGGTTCGGGCTCCGGTTCCGGCTCGGGAAGGATCTCGGTGACGTAGGGGCCGAAGCGGCCTTCCTTCGCGACGATCTCGTGGCCGGTGAGCGGGTCGACGCCCAGCTTGCGACCCTCCTGCGGCGTCGAGAACAGCTTCTCCGCGTACTCCGGTGTCAGCTCGTCCGGCGGAAGGTCGTCGGGCAGGTTGGCCCGCTGGGAGATGAGGTCGCCCTCGGGATCGTCCGGGTTCTGGACCATCCGCTCGAGGTACGGACCGAACCGTCCGACGCGGACGTGCACTTCCCGTCCCTCGGCGTCGTCGAAGAGCCTGATCGAGTTGACCTCGCGAGCGTCGATCTCCTCGAGGTTGACGCCGACCATCTTCTTCAGGCCGCCCTCACGGGCAACCGAACCCTCGGCGCCGTGATCGCCGCCGAAGTAGAAACTGCTCAGCCAGTTGCCGCGCTGTTCCCGGCCACCGGCGATCGCGTCGAGGTCGTCTTCCATCCCGGCGGTGAAGTCGAAGTCGACCAACCGCCCGAAGTGCATCTCGAGGAGACCGATGACGGCGAACGCCACCCAGGACGGGACCAGCGCGCTGCCGCGTTTGTAGACGTATCCGCGATCGAGAATGGTCTTGATGATCGACGAATAGGTGGACGGGCGGCCGATGCCCAGCTCTTCGAGGGTCTTGATCAGGCTCGCCTCGGTGTAGCGGGCGGGCGGGTTGGTGGTGTGGCCGTCGGGGTCGAGCTTGGTGGCGGTGACCGCCTGGCCCTCGACGAGCACCGGCAGGCGCGACTCGGCGTCGTCGGACTGGCCGCCGGCCTCCTCGTCGACGCTCTCCACGTAGGCCTTCAGGAATCCGGCGAACGTGATGGTGCGGCCCGAGGAGGAGAAGGTGCATTCCTCGCCGGTGCCCGCGGTTCCGGTGATCCGCAGGGTCAGCGTCGTGCCCCGCGCGTCCGCCATCTGCGACGCCACGGTCCGCTGCCAGATCAGCTCGTACAGGCGGAACTCGTCGGTGTCGAGGCGGGAGTGCAGCTGACCAGGGGTCTGGAACACGTCACCGGCCGGGCGGATGGCCTCGTGCGCCTCCTGCGCGTTCTTGACCTTGCGCGTGTACTGGCGCGGTGTGTCGTGCACATACTCGGCGCCGTACAACTCGGTGGCCTGCGCGCGGGCGGCAGCGATCGCCGACGACGACAAGGTCGTCGAGTCGGTACGCATGTAAGTGATGTAGCCGTTCTCGTACAGCCGCTGCGCGATGCGCATGGTCCGCTCGGACGTGAAGCGGAGCTTGCGGCCCGCCTCCTGCTGCAACGTCGACGTCATGAACGGCGCGTACGGCTTGCGGGTGTACGGCTTGCTCTCGGCGGAGGAGACGGTGAGGTCGACACCGGCGAGGGACTCGGCCAGACGCTGCGCCCGCGCCTCGTCCAGAACCGTGACGGTGCTCGTCTTCAGCTGGCCGTCCGCGCCGAAGTCGCGGCCGGTGGCCACCCGGGAGCCGTCGACGCTCACCAGACGCGCCCCGAAACTGCGGGGGCTGGCCTCGGCGCCGGCGTCGAGGGTGGCGGAGATGTCCCAGTAGGACGCCGAACGGAAGGCCATCCGCTCGCGTTCGCGCTGCACGATGACGCGGGTGGCGACGGATTGCACGCGGCCCGCCGACAGCCTCGGCATGACCTTCTTCCACAGCACGGGGCTGACCTCGTAGCCGTACAGACGGTCGAGGATGCGGCGGGTCTCCTGAGCGTCGACCAAGTCGGTGTCGAGTTCACGGGTGTCCTCGGCCGCGGCGCGGATGGCCGGCTCGGTGATCTCGTGGAAGACCATCCGGCGAACCGGGATCTTCGGCTTGAGCGTCTCGAGGAGGTGCCAGGCGATCGCTTCGCCCTCGCGGTCGGGGTCGGTGGCCAGGAAGAGTTCGTCGGCGTCCTTGAGGAGACTCTTCAGCTCCGTGACCTTGGACTTCTTCTCCGGACTGACCACGTAGAGCGGTTCGAAATCATGGTCGACGTTGACGCCGAGCCGCGCCCACGACTCACCCTTGTACTTGGCCGGGACGTCTGCGGCTCCGCGCGGAAGGTCACGAATGTGGCCGACCGACGCCTCGACGACATAGTTCTTTCCGAGGTACGGGGCGATCTTGCGGGCCTTGGTCGGCGACTCGACGATCACGAGGCGGCGAGGCTGGCCGGACGCTCCCGCCGCACCCTGTGCACTGCCGTTGTCCCCTTTAGCCACCTGTAGCCCGAGCCTTCCTGAAGTCGATCGCTGCCACTCGACAGTTGTGCAGACAAACCCTTTTATACCCGGTTCGCCTATTACTAGAGTGACATACCCGGAACCCATCCTCGCAGATCAGTACCGTCTACGCGGCTCTACACGTGGGGCCAACCGGTACGGTCGTCCAAATTTCCGGGCGCCTCGCCGATGCTCTCGACGAGTCTGCCGAGCCTACGCCGACCCGAGATTCGGAGCCCCGGACCGGAGCCACGGGTGCCGATCAGCGTCGGCGCGATGCCCGCTCTCATCAATGCCTGAGCCAACGGCGCGTAGGTATCCGGGGCGTGCGGATCGAGTCCGAGGACGAACCGTTCCCTCTCTGCTTCGCTCCTGCCCGACGCGAGAGCCCACACCCTCAGCTGACGCCCCGACGGCACCCAGCCGGAGGGCACCGCCTTGACCGCTCCCCTCGTCCACTGGTCCGCGAGCGGCCGCAAGTCGACGACCGACGCGGTGCGGACCAGAGGGCTTCCCTCGTCGCTGCGCGTGATCTCGACCTCGAGTCCGGCCTCGGTGATCAACTCCGCAATCGCCTCTGCCCGCCACTGCGCGTCGACCACGATCGAGATGCGCGCACGCCCGGCCGATGTGACCACCTGCCCCGTCGCGGCGAGAAGACCGCACAGATCGGTGACTGCCGGCGGCATCGCCTCCGCGGAGAAGAAGGAGAGCTGGCTCACTGAAGTACCCCCTTATGCCACGGCACCGTTGCCGTGAAAACGACTCGTCCCCCACCGCCTCAGGCGATGGGGGACGAATCAGACGCGGTCACGAGGACCCCGCCTATCTGATTTACGTGTTCACGAATGTGAACGGCAGAATCAGACTGCGCGAACGCCGGTAGCCTGGGGGCCCTTGGTGCCCTGGCCGACCTCGAACTCCACGCGCTGGTTCTCCTCGAGGGTGCGGAAGCCGCTGCCCTGGATCTCGGAGTAGTGAACGAAGACGTCAGCGGAGCCGTCTTCGGGTGCGATGAAGCCGAAGCCCTTTTCCGCGTTGAACCACTTCACAGTGCCCTGTGCCATGCTTTTCCTTCTCTTTCTAACCACCGGATTCGGCGGACAGCACATACAGTCCGCCGGGCCGGTTCCGACCGCTGTACTTCTAGATTTCCCCCTCAGGAAAAGCAGAGCACCGCGTTCGCAACATCGATCCTGCGAGCGTTCACTCTTTCAAGCCTACGAACACAGAAGCTGCGACCAGTTGTAGTCAACCATGAACTCCGCGAACGCAACAGTCGAAATCCGAACAATTCACACAAAAAGTTGATCTTGTAGCGAACAGGCACGAAACAGTGGATTGACGCGGGGGGCACGACACCCCGGGCGACAGCCCCGGAGAGGCACTCGTTATCATCAAATGCGCAGGTCGTGGCGGTGGGGAAGCTACTCGCCCGTCCCCTACGACAGCCCGGAGACATCAGTGAGCACACCGTTTTCACCACGTGACGACAGTGGAAATACGGGCGAAACATACGGCCGGGCGCTGCTGAACCGAGTCCTCGAGGGCGTTCCCCGAGACGAAAACCCGCTCACTTTCGCCGCCGAAATGCCTGCCCGGACTTCTCAGCTGTCGGAATGGCCCGCGTGGGCGCACCCGAGCGTCGTCCGGGCCATGCAGGAGAACGGGATCCCCCGTCCCTGGACGCACCAGGCCGCCGCCGCCGACCTGGCACATCACGGGACGAACGTCGTGGTGTCGACCGGCACCGCCTCGGGCAAGTCCCTGGCCTACCAGCTTCCGGTACTCACCACTCTGGCAACGGATCCGCGGGCTACCGCCCTTTACCTCTCGCCGACCAAGGCGCTGGGAGCAGACCAGCTGCGGGCCGTGACCTCGCTCATCGACTCGGAAGTCCTGGACGCCGGGGACGACCTCCGGGGCGTGTGCCCGTGCGTGTTCGACGGCGACACCCCACTCGAAGTGCGGCACTGGGCACGGGAGAACTCGCGGTGGCTCTTCACGAACCCCGACATGCTGCACATCTCCCTCCTCCGGACCCATCAGCGATGGGCGCACTTCTTCCGGAACCTGGCCTACGTGGTGATCGACGAATGCCACTCCTACCGTGGTGTCTTCGGCTCGAATGTCGCGCTCGTGCTGCGGCGGCTCCGGCGCATCGCGGCACGGTACGGCGCCGAACCCGTCTTCGTCCTCGCGTCCGCGACGACGGCGGACCCCGGGGCGGCGGCGTCACGGCTGATCGGAGCGCCCTGCGCCGAGGTAGTGGAAGACGGTTCACCACACGGTCCCCGGACGGTCGCGCTGTGGGAACCCCCGCTCATGCGGGAGGTCACCGGGGAGAACGGAAGCCCCGTTCGACGGCCCGCCGGTTCGGAGGCCGCGCGCATCATGGCCGACCTGATGGTCGAGGGGGCCCGCACGCTCACCTTCGTGCGCTCCCGTAGGGGCGCGGAACTGACCGCGATGGCGACCAAACGCCTACTCGGGGAGATCGATCCCGAACTCTCGTCGCGAGTCGCGTCGTATCGAGCCGGGTACCTCGCCGAGGATCGGCGTGAGCTCGAGACCGCACTCGCGGACGGCACACTACTGGGGGCGGCGACGACGAATGCGCTGGAACTCGGCGTCGACATCGCCGGCCTCGACGCCGTCGTGGTCGCCGGGTTCCCCGGCACGGTGGCGTCGTTCTGGCAGCAGGGAGGCCGGTCCGGGCGACGAGGCGAAGGATCGCTCGTAGTCCTGGTCGCGCGTGACGACCCTCTCGACACCTACCTCGTCCACCACCCGTCCGCGCTGCTCGACAAACCCGTCGAGGCGACCGTCACGGACCCGAGCAATCCGTACGTCCTCGGCCCGCAGTTGCTCTGCGCGGCAATGGAACTACCACTGTCCGACGCCGAGGCCGAGGCGTTCGGGGCGATCGACGTTCTCGGAAAGCTGGCCGAGCAAGGCCTGATCCGCCGGCGGGCACACGGCTGGTTCGTCACCGCCGGCACAAATCCTCATGGCGCAGTGGATATCCGGGGTGGAATCGGAACCCAGGTGGCAATTGTCGTGTCGGAATCCGGACGCATGCTCGGAACTGTCGACACGGGCCGCGCTCCCGCCACGGCACATCCCGGCGCCGTCCACATCCATCAGGGTGAGTCGTACGTCGTCGACGAACTCGACCTCGACCAGGGACTCGCCCTGGTGCACGCGGAGGACCCGGACTGGACGACGTCGGCCCGCGAGACCACCGAGATCACCGTCACCTCGGTGCTCGAGCAGAAGCAGTTCGGCGACGTCGAGGTGGCGCTCGTCGAGGTGGAGGTGACCCATCAGGTGATCGGGTACCTGCGACGGCTGCCTTCGGGCGAGGTCCTCGACGCGGTCGAACTGGACATGCCGAAGCAGACCCTCCCCACCCGCGCCGTGATGTACACCGTCACCCCGGAACTTCTGGTGCGGGCCGGTGTTCCGGCCGACCGCGTGCCCGGTTCGCTCCACGCCGCCGAACATGCCGCGATCGGGCTCCTGCCGCTCGTCGCGGTGTGCGATCGAGGCGACATCGGCGGCGTCTCGACGGCGGTGCACGCCGACACCGGACTTCCCACCGTGTTCGTCTACGACGGTCATGCAGGCGGCGCCGGATTCGCCGACCGGGGTCACGCCGAACTCACCCGATGGCTCGGCGCGACCCGGGAAGCGATCGAATCGTGCGAATGCACGTCAGGGTGCCCGTCCTGCGTGTACTCACCGAAGTGCGGAAACGGCAACGACCCCCTCGACAAGGACGGCGCGATCCGGGTCCTGACGGCGGTACTGGACTCGCTCGGCTGACGGGTCAGCGCAGATACAGCCGAACCTTGTCGATCACATCGCGGAGCAGGTGAATCTCCATGCGGGTCGGCGGGGCGGTGACGGTGAGATCGTCCGCGACCTTCAGCTCCCAGCCGGTCTGGGCTCGCACGTCGTCGACGGTGACCCCCTCGTGCACGCTGACCAGTTCGAGTTCGTCGAACGGGCCCTGCCGCGACAGCACCCCGAGGTTCGTGAACACCTTCGTCACCCCTCGGCCACGAGGCATGATCCCGTCACCTTCAGCCCGGGCCCGGACGGGACTCGGCGACGTGCAGAAGTCGAGTTCCGCGGGGAAAGCGCTGGGGTCGTGTCGGCGCATCACCACGAAGATCTCGCCGGCGTTGGGCATGATCTCCACGGCGCCACCGGCACCGGGCAACCGGACCGTCGGCTTGCCCCAGTCTCCGATGATGCTGGTGTTGAGGCTGCCGTACCGGTCGATCTGGGCCGCGCCGAGGAATCCGACGTCGACGTTGCCGCCCTGCAGCACGTAGCCGAACAACGCTGACATCGACACCACCGACTCCGCGCCCGACACGACGACCGAGTCGGCGATGCCCTCGGCCATCGCGGCGGGGTGGGCGCCGCACACTCCCGATTCGTAGATCAATTCGACGTCCGGGTTACTTGTCCTCTTGGCGAGATCGACGGCGAGAGTCGGCAAGCCGACGCCGGCGAAGACGCGCCCCTTCCCGGCGAGTTCGCGGGCGGCGACGGACACGATGATCTCCGTCGCCGAGACCGCTCCGAGTGGTGCTGTGCTCATTTCCGGCTCCCGTAGTCGACTGGTTCGGAGAATCGAGGCTCGACGGCGAGGTCGTTCCAGTAGTCGCCGCCGAGTTTGTCCAGGTACTCGTCGTGATTCGCGGTGCCATGGATCCACTCCTTCAGCCACGCCTGCAGGAGTGCGGAGTCCTTGCTGATCGCGGTCCAGCGTCGGTAGAACGCGCAGTCCCGGTCGTAGTAGCCCTGCACGTAGGACGGATGCGCCCCGCGCGGACAGACGACGACGGCATCGACCGCGTGAGAAGGGATCAGCGTGCGGCTGGGGTCGGAGCGGACGACCTCGTCGTCGACGATCTCCTCGACGACCACGATCGCCTTCCCCGCGGCGTACACCGCTTCCTGCTGAACCCCGGAGATACCCCAGATCTGCACGTTGCCGTGACGGTCGGCGCGCTGCGCGTGAACGATGGTGACGTCCGGGTTCAGCGGAGGCACGACGTACACGGTGCCCTCCCCGTAGGGATCGTCGACGAGTCGAATTCGCGGGTTGAGCCGCGGAAGGTCGCTTCCGGCATAGGAGCGCAGCGGAAAGAACGGGAGGCGCGCGGCGCCCGCCTGATAGCGGCAGACCATTCCGTAGTGGCTGTACTCCTCGACCTCGAGGGCAACCGGATCGTGGTGCTCGATACGGCGTCGCAACTCGTGCAGGGATCCGGCGGATCCGCTCGCGAAGAACGAGGCCACGAGCTTGGTGACACAACCGGCGGCCACGAGTTGATCCGACACGATGTCGGGCGTCATCCGGCACAGCGTGAGGTTCTGCCGCTGCTGCCGGATGATCTCGTGGGCGGCCGCGAACGAGATGAGATGCGAGAAGCCCTCGAGGCACACGGTCATGCCGTCTTCGACGTACGTTCCTATGGCTTCCGCCATGCTGACCACTTTGCTCATCGCCATGCCCTTCTCCGGGACGACGGGACGTCGCCTCGGGACCTTCCCCACCGGATTACCGCCGTTTGACTCAATAGTGTTGACAAATCTGTTGCCGGAACTGCAATAGTTCTCCCGTGGAGATTTCTCAGATCACTGCCTTTCTCGCGGTCGCCGAGGAGTTGCACTTCGGCCGCGCCGCACAGCGCCTGCACTCGGCCCAGCCGCCGCTGAGCCGCACGATTCGGCAACTGGAAAAGCAGCTCGGGGCAACTCTTTTCGAAAGAAACACGCGGAACGTGCGGTTGACCTCCGCCGGTGAGGCACTGCTCGGCCCGGCACGCGAGATCCTGGACGCCTGCCGGCTCGCGGAAATCGCCGTCGCCGCCGCCGGGCGCGGACAGGTCGGCCGGGTCCGCATCGGCTTCGCCGGAGTCTCGTCCCACCTGCTCATCGGGCGGTGGGCGAAACTCGTCCGGCACACCCATCCGGGTATCGAATTCGTTCTGGACAGTTCCGCTTTCGCGAGCGAAGCACTGAACAAGCTCCTCGACGGAACCCTCGACATCGGTCTGGTCCGGTGGATCTTCACCCCGCCGGGCATCGCGTCTCGCGTCATCCTCAACGAGGAATTCGTGGTGGCCCTGCCCACCGACCACCCGCTCGCGGGCAGGGACGGCGTTCGCATCGAGGAACTGGCCACCGAGCCGTGGGTGACGCTGCCCGCCGATCCCGGATCGGCGCTGCGCGACTCCCTGCAGAGGGCGGCCCACGACGCCGGTTTCACGCCCCGGATCGTGCAGAGCGCCCCGGACTCGATGGCGTTGATGGCGTTGGTGTCCGCGGAGGTCGGCTGCGCGTTGACCGTCTCCTCCGTGGCCGAGAACGTGAACAACCCGGATGTCGTGTTCCTCCCGCTGGTCGGCGGTCCCAGCACCCTGCAACTGCGGATCGCGTGGCGAGCGGACGACGACAACGCCGCCTTGCGGGAAGTCCTCCGGCTGTCCGAGGAGGCATTGCCCACGCCAGAATGACCTGCGCGGTCAGGTGTGGGCTGTCGCACGGGCCTGCCCTGCACTGGGAGCGGTGTCCACCGCATCGTCCTCATCGATGTCGAGCTGCAGTTCGTCCGCGTCGGATTGCTCCGCGGTCGACAACCGGCGCGCGTCGAATCCGGTCCGGTTCAGCAACAACAGCGTGCAGACCAGGGAGACGGCGGCATAGCCGGCCGACACGAACGCAACGCCGACGATGTTTCCGGACGAGTTGAGCATCCACTGCGCCAGCACCGGGGTGCCGCCGCCGACGACCAGCGAACACAGCTGGTAGGCCGCGGAAAGACCGGTGTAGCGGATGTTGGCGGGGAAGGCACGCGCGAGCACTCCGGCGATGGCGCCGTAGAACATCGAGTGCGGAATGGTCGCGAGGCACATCGCGACGACGGCAATGGCGAAGTTCTCGGTCCGGATCGCGAAGAACATTGCCGGCATCAGGACGAACTCGGGAATCACCATGATGCACATGGCTTTCCGCATGTCGATCCGGGACACCAGGACGGCGCCGAACGGCTGCACGATGAACTGGACCACGAGGGCGATGGCGATGGCGCCGAGGAACGTGCCCCGGTCGTAGCCGAGTTCGCTGGTGGCCCAGGACAACGCGAAGGTGTTCTTGAAGTACGTCACCTGGGCCAGGGGCAGCGCGCCTGCACCGAGGAGGACGAGGACCCAATGCTTGCGCAGCACCTCACCGATCGGCAGTGCGACGGTCTTCTTGCGCTTCAGCACGGTCTTCATCGCGTCCGACTCTTCGAGCTTGAGACGGATGATCATGCCGACGATCACCAGGGCCGCGGAGATCAGGAACGGGATGCGCCAGCCGTAGAGCACGAACGCCGGGGTGGGCATGGCGGAGAGCAGGAAGAACGCCATCGTCGCCAGGAGGTTTCCGGCGGGCGACCCCTGCTGGGCGAACGCCGAGTACAGAATCCCCTTCCCCTTGGGTGCGTTCTCACTGGCGATCAGGACAGCCCCGCCCCATTCACCGCCCACTGCCACACCCTGGACGACCCGGAGGAACACCAGGGCAGCGGGCGCCCATATTCCGATCTGCGCGTAGGAGGGCAGGAGTCCGATTCCGACGGTGGCGGTGCCCATCATCATGAGCGTGATGACCAGCGTGTTCTTCCGACCGATCTTGTCGCCGAGATGGCCGAAGACGATGCCGCCGATGGGACGGGCGAGGAACCCGGCCCACAACGTGACGAACGCGAGGAGCGTTCCCATGCCCGCCGGCAGGGTGTCGGAGAAGAACACCTGACCGAAGACCAGCGCCGACGCAGTGCCGTAGATGTAGAAGTCGTACCACTCGATCGTGGTGCCGATGAACGAGGCGATACCCGCCCTCCGCGCCTTTGTCTCTGCCTCGGTCCGCTTCGGTGGTGCCGTGGTCATGTAATGCCCTCTCTCGCCAAAGGGAGTGGTGTGGATGAAAACCAGCTCGCATCAGTGAGACTCGCATCACAGGATCCATGCCGTCCAATACTTCCTGAGCGGCGGATTATTCCGAATCTGGTCATAGTTGCCGAAACCTCCGACACGCTGGCGTGATGCGAGTCACCGGCCCGCCTCTTCGCTTCGATGTCACTCCGCGGGACCTGCCCTCGCCACGGCGCGGGCATCCCGGACACCCAGCGAGGACAGAAGCACGGGTGCGGTGACCGCGACCTCGACGTCCCAGTCGTCGACCTCACAGGACACGACTTCGGTGCGCATTCGCCCCGCGACCTCCCGGGCCGCGGCACACGCCGCGTCGGTGCCGCGGTCCAGCCCGACGGCCGCGGCGAGGGCGGCCAGATCTGCGGCGGACTGCGCCCGGTGCCGCACCGACACCGCCGAGCCGACGTGCACCAGCATCGCCGTGAGCACCACCAGCGCCGCGAGCGCACAGCACGCCGTCACGGTCACGGAACCGCGATCGTCGCTGATCCCCGAACTCACCGCCCTCCCCCGCTCCACCCCGGCACCGTGGGTTCGAGAACCGCCACCGCCTCCGCGGAGATGTTCACGAGCGGAAGGAGTGGACTGCGTGCCCGCACGGTCGCGACGACGAACTCCCCCTCGGTTCGGACCGACACGTCGGCGCCGTCGGGTGCCACCTTCGCCGCCGTGGAGATCGCCGACTCGCGATCTCCACGGGCAGCGAGCCGTGCTGCCTCGCGGGCCGAGTCGACGCACCGGACGTGCAGTGTCGCCGCGGTGATCGCGCCGACACACAGCGCGACCACCGCCACGATCGACGCGATCGCGATGGCAGCCTCGACCGTCACGCCGCCGGCCTCGGACCGGCGCAGGTTCTCGGCAGCACTCATCACACCGCGGTGTTCAGCGCTTTGTCGATGATGTTCGTCAACGCCGTGACGATGCTGTCGCCGGTGACGACCGAATACAGCACGGCGCCGAAGGCCGCGGCCGCGATGGTGCCGATGGCGTACTCCGCCGTCGACATGCCGTCCTCGTCCGTCGCGAGCAGCGTCAAGCGAGCGGTCAATGCTCGAACTTCCGCCAAGGCCCGGATTCCGTGTCCCATGGTGTTCCCCCTTCAGAGTGTCCGGCGCAGCGGTTCTGCGCCGGAAGTGTCGATGTGTCACAACAGCCCGCCGTCCAACACCCGCGAGGCAAGCCCGACGACGACCGGGATGATGCCGAGGCAGATGAAT
Source organism: Rhodococcus sp. G6(2025) (assembly GCF_058628105.1). Classification (NCBI taxonomy): domain Bacteria; kingdom Bacillati; phylum Actinomycetota; class Actinomycetes; order Mycobacteriales; family Nocardiaceae; genus Rhodococcus; species Rhodococcus sp. G6(2025). The sequence goes on along the minus strand of NZ_CP179750.1, from coordinate 711,801 downwards.
GCCGGCAGGAAGCACAGCCCGAGGGGGCCACTGATCAGCACGCCTGCGCGTTCGGCCGACGCCGCCGCCAGATGCTCGACCTGGATCCGGCCGTCGGCGGCAAGTTCCGTCATGGAACCGGCGAGCGACGATCCCGATGCGGCCGACCGGCGCGCCATGCGGGCAAGGGATTCGGTGGCCGGGTCCGACGCGGCCGCCTCCCACGCGGTCGCCGCATCCGCCCCCAGCGACAGCAGGTCCGCGGCACGGCGCAGCGATTCCGCCAGCGGCGCCGGCGCCGTCCGCGACACGGCCTGCGCCGCGGTCGCGACGGGCAGTCCGGCGCGCAGACACGCTGCCAGGAGGTCGAAGGTCGCGGCGGTCGCGAGCGGGTCCTCGCGGCGCGTGGTGTCGTCGACCGCGGACGCCGCATCACCCGGGCCGCGACCGCCGTTGCCGCGCAGTCGCTGTACCGGCGCTCTGGGTGCGGGCAACACCAGCACGGCGCAGGCGAGGAGAAGTACCGCGCACCAGATCATCCCGTCACACGTCCGGTAATCCGGTCGGTCCACAACAGGCCCGCGCACACCAGCCCCGCACCGAGCAGCAACAGGATTCCGCCCACACCACCGCCGAACAGCACCGTCAGAGGGGCCGCCCCCATCATCTGGCCGAGACCGACACCCAGCAGCGGCAGCCCGGCGAGTACGGTCGCCGTCGCCCTCGCGCCGGCCAGCGAGGCCTCCGTTCGCTGACGGAAGCGGCTGCGTCCCAACAGGTCCGTCCGTGCAGCCTCGAGCAGTTCCGCCAGTGCGAGACCGTGCGCGTCGGCCACCGCCCAGATATCGGCGATCCGCCCCAACTCGGTACCGACACGGGAGTCCGCGATCCGGAACCCGTCCGCGGCCGATCCTCCGAGCCGCGAGCGCGCCGACGCGGCCCGGAATGCCGCCGCCACACTGCCTGCCGACTCGTCGGCCGCCGTCTGGCATGCGGCAGCCGGATGGGCACCCACCCGAAGTTCCGCCGTCACCACCTCGAGACTCGACAGTACGACACGTAGATCGGCATCCTTCGCTTTCGCCGCCCTGCGTCGCGCCGACCTGAAACGCACAGTTGCACAGACGATCGTCGCGGCGAGGACCGCGCAGAGCCCGCCCACTTCGTACACGATCGGAATGCCGGCGAGCGCCGCCGGAACCACCCAGGGCAGACGCAACCGGCGACGGAGACCTTCCCTGCCCGTCACCGCGAGCAACCGGGGCCGCGATCTCGCGGACGGCACCGCCAGCACCGCGCAGGCGAGGACCACCAGACCGGCGATCACGACGGCACCACCGTCCCCGAGTCCACCGGTCCACGCCGAGAACACAAGTGGCGGAGCCGGTCCACCGCCGGACCCTCACCCGTGTCGTGGCTCCAGGCGGGCACGATCGTGACGCGCCCGTGTTCGTCGCGAGTGACGACACCGATCTGCGTCAGCCGCCGCGCCCCGCTCGACGACCGGTGGACGTGCAGGACCACCTGCACGGCGGCGGCCAGTTGACTGTGCAGCGCCGCGCGGTCCATTCCGCCCAGTGCCGCAAGCGCTTCGAGCCGTGCCGGAACCTCCTCGGGCGAGTTGGCGTGCACCGTTCCGGCACCGCCGTCGTGACCTGTGTTGAGCGCCGTCAGCAGGTCGACGACCTCGGCGCCGCGAACCTCGCCGACGACGATCCGGTCGGGTCGCATACGCAGTGATTGCCGGACGAGGTCCCGGACGGTGACCTCACCCACGCCCTCGACGTTGGGTGCCCTGGCCACGAGCCGGACCACGTGCGGGTGCGTCGGCGCCAACTCCGCGGCATCCTCCACGCACACGATCCGTTCCGCCGGGTCCACCGCCCCCAGCAATGCGGCCAGTAGCGTGGTCTTGCCTGCGCCGGTGCCGCCGGTGACCAGGAAGGCGAGCCGTGCCTGCACGATCGTCATCAGCAGGTCGTGGGCTTCCGCGGCCACGGCACCGCCCGCGACGAGCGCGCCGAGCCCCTGGGTGGCCGGGCGCAGCACCCGCAGCGACAGGCAAGTACCGCCCTGGGCCACGGGAGCGAGGACGGCATGCAGCCGCACACCGAACGAACCGTTCCCGACGTCCCGCAACCTTCCGTCGACCCACGGCTGAGCGTCGTCGAGGCGGCGTCCGGCGGACAGCGCGAGCCGTTGCGCGAGCCGGCGCACCGCCGCCTCGTCGGTGAACCGGACGGCTGCGCGTTCGAGCCCGCGGCCTCGATCGACCCACACACGGTCGGGCGCGGTGACGAGCACGTCCGCGACTCCCGGTTCCGTCAGCAACGACTCGAGTGGGCCGGCGCCGGTGAGTTCGGTCATGAGCACCCGCAGCGCCCCGAGCAGATCGGTGTCGCCGAGCACGCCACCGGACTCGGTGCGGATGGCAGCGGCGACGGTCGCCGGCGTCGGCTCGCCGGACGTGTGCGCGAGACGTTCGCGCACCCGGTCGAGGAGATCGGGTGTGACGAGGGAGCTCATGCCGCCCACTCCCGCGACCGCGGTCTGCTGCCGACCGTGTCGAGGACCGCCTCGGCCGCGGCGCCCAGCGGGGAGCGCCTGCCCGGCCTCAGTCCGCCGTGTTCGAGCATTCCGGTGAGCGCGCGCTCGGCGCGCATCGACGCGATCAGCGGCAGGTCGAGAACCTCCGCGACGTCGGCGCCGCGGAGCCCACCGGGTGCCGGGCCGCGGACCACGAGTCCCTGGTTGGGGTTCCTCTCGGTGATCCACTGCGACACCTTTCCCGCGGCGATGCAGGCCCGGACGGTCGCGGGCACGACGAGAACCACCAGATCGGCGAGTTCGAGGACGGTTTCCGTGACCGGGCCGGGGAACCGCGACACGTCGCACACGACCAGATCGCCGGCATGGCGGCCGGCATCGGTGACCGCACGGACCGCGGCGGCTGTCGGTCCGGCGCCGTGCCCCGTCCTGCTGCAGGCGAGCACCCGCAGCCGCTCGCCGCGGGCGGGGAGGGCGTCCCGGAGCGCGGACGAGGAGATCCGGCCGCCCTCGATCGACAGACCCGACCATCGCAGTCCGGGCACGTCCTCGATGCCCAGCAGTACGTCGAGGCCGGACCCCCACGAGTCGGTGTCGAGCAGAAGGGCCGGCTGCGGCCGCGACGCGGCGGTGAGGGCGGTGGCCGCTGCCAGCGTGGAGGCGCCCGCACCGCCGCATCCGCCGACGACGGCGACGACGGTGCCGTCCGCGTCGGGACGCTGGGGTTGCTCGCCGAGCACGGCGACCAGCGCGGACTCGTCCTCGGGTACTGCGAGCACGTGTTCCGCCCCGACCGCGGTGGCGATCCGCCACTCGTCGATGCCCGGCGGCCCGTCGCACAGCAGCACCACCCGGCGCCGGCGTGGGAGCCGGTTGCGGCACGCGGCGGCTGCGCGTGCGTCGAGCACGACGATCGGGGCGCTTCCCCAGACGTGCCGGGCGTCGGCGACGTCGACCTCGTTCAGCGCCCGGTCGGCCGCTGCCGCCACGCGCCTGATGCTGTGCAGCAATGCCGGGTCGTCGACCAGAACCAGCACTTCACCCCCGCCTTCTGCGTCCATGCAGCGAGCGTGCCCGCTGCCGGAGACTGCCGGAAGGGGCTCGGCTCGAACTGTGGACAACTTCGGCCCTGTGGATAGAAACTGGTACCAGCGCACCAATTTCACGGGTTCGAGCCGAGGAGTGCGGTAGACCCGCCGCAGACAGAGGACGACCCTCGCCAGGGGGGGAGGAGGCGAGGGTCGTCAGTGTTCAGCCCCGGGGGGTCGGGCTGAACATCGTCCGGATCAAATCCGGACATCAGCAATACTACACCTCCCCCGATCAGTATTTGCAAGTTCAACTGTTGAACGTTCCGTCGTGTCGATAGTGCCGAAAGACCCTTCCTCGGCCCCTTCGTACGAGCCCCCACCCCACTCGAAGTCCGCATATCCTTGGAAATTGTGACCGCGAAGCCACAGAGAAGTGCCAAGACAGGTCGACACACCGAGACAGGTCGGGTTGCCGCATTCTTCGACCTCGACAAGACGATCATCGCGAAATCCAGCACCCTCGCGTTCAGCAGACCGTTCTTCGACCAGGGCCTGATCAACCGCCGATCGGTTCTCAAGAGCAGTTACGCGCAGTTTCTGTTCCTGCTGTCGGGCGCGGACCACGATCAGATGGAGCGGATGCGCGCCTACCTCACGAGCATGTGCGCGGGCTGGAACGTGGACCAGGTCCGGTCCGTGGTCGCCGAAACCCTCCACGACATCGTGGACCCTCTGGTGTTCGCGGAGGCCGCCGACCTCATCGCGGACCACAAGTTGCGGGGCCACGACGTCATCGTGGTGTCGGCGTCGGGCGAGGAGGTGGTGGCGCCGATCGCCGAAGCTCTCGGGGCCACGCGCAGCACCGCCACCCGCATGGCGGTCGCGGACGGGCTCTACACCGGCGAGGTGGAGTTCTACTGCTACGGCGAAGGCAAAGTGGACGCGATGCGGCAACTGGCCGACGAATACCACTACGACCTGTCGGCATGCTACGCCTACTCCGACTCCGTGACCGATCTCCCGATGCTGACCGCAGTCGGCCACCCGACGGCGGTCAACCCGGACCGGGCTTTACGGAAGGCTGCGGCCGGAAACGGTTGGCCCATATTGACTTTCTCGAATCCGGTCTCCCTCCGGGCACGCCTCCAGGCGCCGTCCGCGACCACCGTCGTGACCACGGCGGCGGTGAGCGTCGGGGCCCTGGTCGCGGGCGCGTTCACGTATGGAGTGTTGCGCCGCAAGCGCTGACCGCCGCAACCCGCGACACGGTCACAAACCGAATTTGATACTTGCTGTGAGGGGGGTCACGGGGTACAAAGGAGTTACGGAAGAACGGAAGGCCAAGGTCGACCCAGAAGAGAAGGATCGATCTCCCGACCAGGATTCCCAGCACGGGCACTAGGTACCCACGCGAAGCATAAGCCACTATAAGGGCAGAAGCGTTGTGGGCCTGCGAGACTCGAGTCTTCACCGGCAAGGACCCTGCACAGGTTGCAAGGACGACCCGACGATATTCGGACTCTCGCCGAGGCCACCCACACAACCCACCTTGCACGCTTGGTAACCGGTTGTCCGTGCTAACGGGCGGCGAAGTCGACACCAGTCGGCAGCGCCGCCCGTTTCACATGTTCGGGAACTTGTTGCAGCGCAGGGTATTTCGACTAACTCGTCGCGGCCTCCGCGATCGACGTGGCCTCCCGGGCTCCGGCCTCCAGAGCGCCACAGCAGAGGACGACCCAGCTGCCGACACCCTCCGGCTCGCCCGACGCGAACGCGGCCGCCCCGTTGCGGTACGCCTGCTGCCGGCGCAACCAGCTGACCTCCGGGACCCCGAGATTGTGGGGATCGAGCCCGCTCGCCACGGAAACCAGGCGTGACGCGGCGCGCGCGACGATACCGTCGCCGACCCCGAACGGCTTCAGCGTCAACAATTCCCCGTGCACCACGGCCGCCAGAACCGGCGCGGGCGCAGCCGTTCCCCCCGTCACGAGCTGGGCGAGACCGTCGAGCCGCTCCGCGACGCCGGACCCGGCACGCGGCCTGCCGAGCAATTCCTGATCCTCCACGAGGTCGGCCGCGGCCAGCAGATGAAGCCGCGCGAGGGCCTGCAGCGGTGCCCGCTGCCAGGTGGACTGCAGAAGTGTGAGGGCGTCACCGTCGAGGGCCTGCCCGACCCGCAGCGCCCCCGACAGAATCGGGTCGCCTGCCTCGCCGGGCGCGGGCAACTCGGTGCTGCCGCCGTCCAGCGACGCCGAGGCGCGGGCCGCCCGGACCGCCGCCTCGGCCGCCGTGGTCGGCCAGCCGCGCCGGTTGGTCTTGTGGCGGTGAACCGCACCGAGCGCGTCGCGCGCACGGTCCGCGGCTTCGCGGACGCCGGGAAGGTCGACGAGGGGCTGCAACGGGTCGCTCACGTACCGGAACGCTACCCGGCGCCGTCCCGGGTCAGGCGCCGAGCCGGATCGATCCGCCGGGAATCGCGTCCAGCAGCTTCCGTGTGTACTCCTCCTTCGGTGATGTGAAGACCTCGTCCGTGGTCGCTTTCTCCACGATCGCGCCGGTGGACATGACGAGCACGTCGTCGGCGATCTGCCGCACCACCGCCAGGTCGTGGGTGATGAACAGGTACGTCAGCCCCAGCTCCGCCTGCAGGTCGTTCAGCAGGGTCAGGATCTGGTCCTGGACCAGCACGTCGAGCGCCGACACCGCCTCGTCGCACACCACCATCTCCGGCTGCAGCGCCAGCGCCCGGGCGATCGCCACCCGCTGCCGCTGGCCACCGGACAGCTCGTTCGGGAACCTCCGCATCACCGAAGCCGGCAGGGCCACCTTGTCCAGCAGGTCGCGTACCCGCGCTTCCCGCTCCGCCTTCGTCCCCACCTTGTGGGTGCGGAGGGGCTCCTCGACGGTGCGGAAGATCGAGTACATCGGGTCGAGCGTGCCGTACGGATTCTGGAAGATCGGCTGCACCCGGCGGCGGAACGCAAGCGTCTCCCGGCGGTCCAGCGTCGCGACGTCCTTGCCGTCGAACACGACATTCCCCGACGTCGGCGCGAGAAGTCCGAGGACCATCTGCGCGACCGTCGACTTGCCCGACCCCGACTCGCCGACGATGGCCGTGGTCGTTCCACGTCGGACCGCGAACGAGACGTCGTCGACCGCGGTGAAGTCGGTGGACTTCCGTAGCCCGTGCCGGATCTTGAACACCTTGGTCAGCCCGGTGGCGACGACCACGTCGTCGGTGGCCTTGCCGAACTCGACGCCGATCTCGCCGTGCTGTTCGGCCTCGCCGACCACCTCGAGGGCGTGCTCCCGGATGTCCGCCCGGGCCAGCGAAGAACTCCGGCGTTGCGACGCCAGCGACGGCGCCGCGGCCACCAGCTTCCGGGTGTACGGGTGGCGCGGCCGCTGCAGGATCTCCAGCGCCGGCCCTGCCTCGACCACCCGCCCCTTGCTCATGACGATCAGGTGCTCGGCCCGCTCGGCGGCCAGGCCGAGGTCGTGGGTGATGAGGAGCACCGCGGTGCCCAGCTCGTTGGTGAGACCGTCCAGATGGTCGAGGATCTGGCGTTGGACCGTGACGTCGAGTGCCGACGTGGGCTCGTCCGCGATCAGCAGTTGCGGGCGGGCCGACAGTCCGATGGCGATGAGGGCGCGCTGCCGCATGCCGCCGGAGAACTCGTGCGGATACTGGCCCAGGCGGTCCTCCGCGTCGGCGAGTCCGGCCTCCTCGAGCAGCTCGGCGGCACGCGCCTTCGCGGCCTTGCCCTTCGCGATCCCGTTGGCTTCCAACGCCTCCTCGATCTGGAAGCCGACCTTCCACACCGGGTTGAGGTTGGACATCGGGTCCTGCGGGACGAGGCCGATCTTCTGACCGCGCAGCGCGACGAACTCGCGCTCGGACGCCTCCGCGAGGTCCTGCCCCTCGAACAGGATCCGGCCGCCGGTCACCTTTCCCGTCCCGGGCAGCAGGTTGATGATCGCGTGCGCGGTCGTGGACTTGCCCGAACCGGACTCGCCGACGATCGCCACCGTCTGCCCCGGATACACCGTGAGGCTGACACCGCGCACTGCGGGCACGAGCCCGGAATGCGACTGGAACGACACTTCCAGGTCCCGGATCTCGAGCAGCGGCACCTCGTCGGCCGAATTCTGTGTTCCGGCTGGTTCGTTCGTGGACACCCCGCTCACCTCTTCCTGGCCTTGGGATCGAGCGCGTCCCGCAGAGCGTCGCCCATCATGATGAACCCGAGCACCGTGATCGCCAGCGCGATCGCCGGATAGAACAGGATCGGCGACCCCTGACGCAGCGTGACCTGGGCGGTGCTGATGTCTCCGCCCCACGAGATCTCGGTGGACGGCAGACCGATACCGAGGAACGACAGCGTCGCCTCGGCCACGATGTAGATGCCGAGCGAGATGGTCGCGATCACGATGATCGGGGCGAGGGAGTTGGGCAGCACGTGCCGGACGAGGGTGCGCATGTTCGACACCCCGAGCGCCCGCGACGCCATCACGTAGTCGTTGTTCTTCGCCGAGATCACCGAGCCGCGAGCGATTCTCGCCATCTGAGGCCAGCCGAACAGGGCGAGGACGACGATCAGCGTCCAGATGGTGCGGTTGGCGAACAGTTGCATCAGGACGATCGCGGCGAGGATGAGCGGGATGCCGAAGAAGATATCGGCGACCCGGGACAGCAGCGAGTCGGCCCAGCCGCCGTAGTACCCGGCGACCGCACCGAACACCACGCCCACGACGAGCACGACCGACGTGACCCCGACACCCACCAGCACCGACGCCCGCGCCCCGTAGATCGTGCGGGAATAGATGTCGCAGCCCTGCTTGTCGAATCCGAACCAGTGCCCCGACGACGGCCCCTGCATGCTGAACGCGAGATCGCAGAACCTGGGATCGGTGCCGGTGAACAGACCGGGGAAAGCCGCAACGGCGATCACCACCACGATGATCACCGTGGCGACCAGGAACAGCGGACGTTTGCGGAGGTCCCGCCACGCATCCGACCACATGCTCGTCGGCGGCTGGTCGATGTGGACGGCGTCGGTCTCTCCCGGCGCCGCCACTTCTTCGGGTGCCACGAAATGCGCCTGCCGGGTCTTCCGGTCGCCCGTCCGGGGCGACTCGTTCTCCACTTTCTCAGACATAGCGAATCCTCGGGTCGAGCGCGGCGTACAGGAGGTCGACGAGCAGGTTGGCGAGCAGATAGATGACGATCAGCACCGTCACGAAGGACACCACCGTCGGCGCCTCACCGCGGGTGACCGCCTGATAGATCGTGCCGCCGACACCGTTGATGTTGAAGATGCCCTCCGTGACGATCGCACCGCCCATCAGGGTGGCGAGGTCGGCGCCGAGGAACGTGACCACCGGGATCAGCGAGTTCCGCAGCACGTGCACCTGCACCACACGGCGCCGCGAAAGGCCCTTGGCCGTCGCGGTTCTCACGTAGTCGGCGGTGAGGTTCTCGGCGACCGACGTACGGGTGAGCCGGAGTACGTACGCGAACGACACCGACCCGAGGACGAACGCGGGCAGCAGCAGATTCTTGAAACTGGTGTTGCCCCCGACCGTCGGCGGCACCAGCCCCCATTTCACGCCGACGAAGAACTGGGCCAGGAAACCGATGACGAAGATCGGGATCGCGATGATCACCAGGCTCACGAGGAGGACGGAACTGTCGAAGATGCCGCCCTTGCGGAGTCCGGCCCACAGGCCGAAGCCGACCCCGAAGATCCCCTCGATGGCGAGTGCCATCAGGGACAACTTGATGGTGATCGGGAATGCCTGCGCCAGAACCTCACTGACGGGGCGGCCGGAGAAGGACGTACCGAAGTCGAGGGTGAAAATGCCCTTCAGATACAGGAGGTACTGCGTCAGGAACGGCTCGTCGAGGTGGTATCGCTCACGGAGTTGGGCCGCCACCGCGGGGCTGAGTGCCTTGTCGCCGGCCAGCGCGGCGATCGGGTCTCCGGGCAGCAGGAACACCATCGCGTAGATCAGGAACGTGGCCCCGAGGAACACGGGGATCATCTGGAGCAAACGGCGACCGACGTACCAGAGCATCGGATCACCTCCTATTCGTCGGGAGCAGTGACGTCAGGAATCCGTAGCCTCGGCTCGTACTCCCGGGTGGGGCCGCGAACTGACAGCTCGCGGCCCCACCCGTCGTCGAAGAATCTCCGGTGCGTCAGTTCTTCTCGATGTCGGAGTACATCGGGATGCCCTTCCAATCGATGACCACGTTCGACACGTTCTCCGACCAGCCGCTGGCGGCGTTGCGGTACCACGTCGGGACGGCGGGCAGGTCGCGTAGGAGCACTTCCTGCGCCTGGTTCAGCAGTTCCTGGGCCTTGTCGGGATCGACCTCACCCGCGGAGGCACGCAGCAGCCGGTCGAACTCGGGGTTCGAGTAGTCGCCGTCGTTGGAGCTGCCGCCGGTCTGGTAGTTCTGCGCGAGGAAGCCGTACTGCTGCGGGTAGTCGCCCTGCCACCCCGAACGGAACGCGCTGGGGATGGTGCGGTTGGTGGCCTCGGTACGGATCTGCGCGAAAGTGGGGTACTCCTTGCCCTTCGCATCGATACCGAGGGTATTGCGGATGTTGTTGGCGGTGGCGTCGACCCATTCCTTGTGGCCGCCGTCGCCGTTATACGCGATCTCGAAACTGCCCGACCACGGGGCGATGGCGTCGGCCTGGGCCCACAGCCTCTTCGCCGCCTCCGGGTCGTACTTCAGGTTGCCGTTGCCGACGAGCGAATCCGACCAGCCCTCGATGGCGGGGCTGGTGAAGTCGAGCGCGGGGGTGCGGGTGTTGTTGTAGATCTGCTGGGTGATCTGGTCGCGGTTGATCGCCATCGAGATGGCCTGGCGGCGCAGCGTGCCCTCCTCACCGCTGAAGTGCGGCAGCCGGCCCGGGATCGTGAACGTCTCGATGGTCGCGGACGGCTGGTTCACGGTGCGGCCCGGCAGGTCGGTCTCGAACGTGGTCACCGCGCTCGGCGGCACCTGGTCGAGGACGTCGACGTTGCCCGCGAGCAGATCCGTGTACGCCGTGTCGAGGCTGTTGTACATGACGAAGTCGACGCCGGCGTTCTTCGGCTTACGGTTGCCGTTGTAGTCGGGGTTCACGACGGTGTCGATCCGGACGTTGTGCTGCCACGCTCCGGGGCCGGACATCATGTACGGACCGTTGCCGACGGGATTCTCACCGAACGCCGCCATGTCCTGGTACGCCACCGCAGGCAACGGGTAGTACGCGGCGAACCCGAGGCGGTCCGGGAAGGCCGACTCGGGCTGTTTCAGTTCGATCGTGAACGTGGAGTCGTCGACCACCTTCAGTCCCGACATGGTCTGCACCGTCGGGTTCTCGGCGGCCACCTCGTCGTAGCCCTGGATCGGGTCGAAGAAGGACGCTTGGATCTGCGCATTCGTGGACAGCGCGCCGTAATTCCAGGCGTCGACGAAGGAGGCCGCCGTGACCGGCGTGCCGTCCGTGAACGTCCAGCCGTCCTTCAGCTTCACGGTGAAGTTCTTGCCGTCCGTCGTCTCGATCGACTCGGCGACCTCGTTGTTCACCCCGCCGTCGGAGTCGTAGGAGACGAGCCCCGCGAACAGTGAGTCGACGACGCGGCCGCCCTGATTCTCGCTCGTATTGGTGGGAATCAACGGATTCTGCGGTTCACTTGCCCAGGCGTTGACGATTCCGCTACCACCCCCGCTCGTCGAATCACCGGACGAGCAGGCGGACAGGATCCCTGCTGCCAGGCCGACCGCCACAACGGCGGTTGCCACACGTGTGATGCGCAAAGCGTTCCTCCCAGATCTGCGTGGTTCCGGGCAGCGGCTCCGGGCGCAGCCCGAATGATGGGATGACGATAAGTCAAGGTTTCAATCTGTGTAGCCACGACGGGCGAAACTCGTGCAATCGGCACCTGATCGAAACATCGTGGGCGCAGGGGTCTCCACTCGTCGCACCCGATCGCCGTCCGTCGCGTCCAGTCGACCGATCGTCGCAGAATATGGGCATGCAACCCTCTGCAACGGTGCGCTCGGGAGACCATGTGACTACCCTCACACGTGCTAGAAGTGCCGAATTCGAGACTGGAAAGAAGGCCGGGCCACAATGACCAGTGCAGCACAGGCGAGCGGAGCGACGGAGAAGTCGGAACATTCTGATTCCGTCCCGCAGGTGTATCCGCCGAGCCCCGAGTTCACCGCCACGGCGAACGCCGGCCCCGAGCTTCAGGCTGCCGCCGACGAAGACCGTCTCGCATTCTGGGCGAAGCAGGCCGAGCGCCTGCACTGGCACGCCCCCTTCTCCGAGGTCCTCGACTGGTCCGACGCCCCCGTCGCGAAGTGGTTCGTGAACGGACGGCTCAACGTCGCCTACAACTGCGTCGACCGCCACGTCCTCGCCGGCAACGGCGACCGCGTCGCCATCCACTTCGAGGGCGAACCGGGCGACACCCGCGACCTGACCTACAACGACCTGCTCGCCGAAGTCAGCAAGGCCGCCAACACCTTCAGCGACCTCGGACTCGTCGCCGGCGACCGCGTCGCGATCTACATGCCGATGATCCCCGAGGCCATCGTCACCATGCTCGCCTGCGCCCGCCTCGGCCTGACCCACTCGGTGGTGTTCGCCGGCTTCTCCGCCAGCGCCCTGCGCTCACGCATCGACGACGCCGAAGCCAAGCTCGTCGTCACCGTCGACGGACAGTGGCGCCGCGGCCAGGCCGCACCCCTCAAGCCCGCCGTCGACGAAGCGGTGGACGGCGCCGAGTCCGTCAAGCACGTGCTCGTCGTCAAGCGCACCGGCATCGACGTCGACACCACCGAGGGTCGTGACCTGTGGTGGCACGAGACCGTCGAGAAGGCGGAGGGCACCCATCAGGCGCAGCCGTTCGACTCCGAGCACCCGCTGTTCATCCTGTACACCTCCGGCACCACCGGAAAGCCCAAGGGCATCATCCACACCTCCGGCGGCTACCTCACCCAGGCGTCGTACACCCACCACAACGTCTTCGACCACAAGGCCGGGCAGGACGTGTACTGGTGCACCGCCGACATCGGCTGGGTCACCGGCCACAGCTACATCGTCTACGGGCCACTCTCGAACGGCGTCACCCAGGTGGTCTACGAGGGCACCCCGAACTCCCCCGACGAACACCGCCACTTCCAGATCATCGAGAAATACCGCGTCAGCATCTACTACACCGCACCCACCCTGGTGCGCACCTTCATGAAGTGGGGCCGCGACATTCCCGACGCCCACGACCTGTCCTCGATCCGGCTCCTCGGCTCGGTCGGCGAACCGATCAACCCCGAGGCCTGGAAGTGGTTCCGCGAGGTGATCGGCGGAAACACGGCCCCGATCGTCGACACCTGGTGGCAGACCGAGACCGGCGCGATCATGATCTCCCCGCTTCCCGGGATCACCGCCACCAAACCCGGATCCGCGATGGCACCCCTGCCCGGCATCTCCGCGAAGATCGTCGACGACGACGCCAACGAACTCGGCGCCGGCGGCTCCGGCTACCTCGTGCTCGACAAGCCGTGGCCGGCGATGCTCCGCGGCATCTGGGGCGACATGGACCGCTACCGCGAAACCTACTGGTCCCGCTACCCCGAGCAGGGCTGGTACTTCGCCGGCGACGGCGCCAAGTACGACGAGGACGGCGCCCTGTGGGTGCTCGGCCGCGTCGACGACGTCATGAACGTCTCCGGACACCGCATCTCCACCTCCGAGGTCGAATCCGCCCTCGTCGGGCACCACGGTGTCGCCGAGGCCGCCGTCGTCGGCGCCGCCGACGAGACCACCGGCCAGGGCATCGTCGCGTTCGTCATCCTCCGCGAGGGCGTCGAGAACACCGGCGACACCCTCATCGCCGAACTCAAGGCCGAAGTGTCCCGGGAGATCAGCCCGATCGCCAAGCCCCGCCAGATCACGATCGTCCCCGAACTCCCCAAGACGAGGTCGGGCAAGATCATGCGACGCCTGCTCAAGGACATCGCCGAAGGCCGCGACCTCGGCGACACCTCCACGCTCGTCGACCCCAAGGTCTTCGACGCGATCCGCGGCAAGTAGGGCGCTCCGCGCCCCGTGAGTGGTTGACGAGTCCCTGCACTCCTCAACCACTCACGGGCGGCGAAGCCGCCACAGCGTCTGCTCCTCGCCGATACCCTTCAGACCGGTCGTGAAGACGTCGCACCGGTAGTCCGATTCCGCCAGCAACGGCGCCACCTCCGGGTCGTCGTGAACGGCCCGGGACAGGACGATGTCGCCGCCCGCCGCACACCCCTGCACCCGCGCCGCCAAGTTGACGGTCGCGCCGAAGTAGTCGATCCGGCCGTCGTTGTCGATCATCACGGCGGGCCCCTGATGCAGCCCGACCTTCAACGCCACCGAGTCGTCGTCACCGAGGTGCCCGCGACGGAAATCGTCCCAGCCGGACTGCATCGACGCCGCCGCCGACCAGGCCTCCCTCGCATCGGCGAACGTCGCCATCACCGCGTCGCCCATCTGCTTCACCACCCCGCCGTTCTCGCGCACCACGGCGTCACGCAGGTAGCGGAAATGGCTCTGCACGAACGCGAACGCCCGGACGTCCCCGATGCGCTCGTACAGGGCGGTCGAACCGCTCAGATCCGTGAACAGCACCGCCAGGTTCGCTATCCCGATCTCGTCGCCGGGCGCCACCCCCTGATCCGGGAACAGGTCCTGGAAACCGTCGAGCGACGTGACGAGCGCGCCGGTCGCCGCGGCGTCCTTCCACCGCTCCCGCTCGACCACCACCAGCGCCTCGCCGGGGAGCCGGTTGTCGACCTCCAGCCGGATCGCCCCGCCGATGTCGGGCGAACCAAGCACCCGGAGTTCGCCGGGCCCGCACTCGACCCGCAGCGTTCCACCGGCAGAGCCGACCTCGCAAGCCACCGGGGCACCCACCTGATAGCACCGGAGCCGCAACCATCCCGGGTCGACTTCGAGCCGCTCGGAACGCTGCTCGCCCGGCTCGAGCCGCAACTGCGCCACCGCCGACGGGGAATTCGCCGGACCACCGATGCAGTACCGGGCCCGCTCCGCCCGGCGGACGGCCGGGTTGACGTCGAAGCGGATCTCCACCGACCGTGCCAGGTCGGTGTCGAAGGCAATGTCGCAGGTGTCGCAGTGGACGCGGCTCGCCAGTTGTCGAATCCGGCCGGCGTCCTCGCGGACCGTCCGGCAGACCGGACACAGCACGCTCCAGCTCAGGTCCAGCAGGCCGCAGTCCGCGGCGTGGAGGAAGACGTACAGCAGTTGCATCCGATCGACACCCCAGCGGTCCGCCAGCTCGAACGGTCGCATGCCCGTCACCTCCAGGTCGGACGCGGTCCGCAGGTGGGATTCCAAGCGCCCGATCAGGTTCGGGGCATCGTGCGATCGGGACAGCTGTGCCGTGCGGAGTTCCAGCCGGCCGGCGTCGAGTTGCTCCGGCGGCGGCAGCGCGGGCACGGCATGCGTCTGCGGGTCGCGGATGTGGAGTTCCAACGCCCGCGCGAGCGCCACCGTCTTCCGGATGCCCGTGCGCGCCAGCAGGGTTCGCGCCACGATCGCCCCGAACCAGGTACGCGGGACGATCCGGGCGAACACCTCGACGTCGGTCCCGTCGGCGGCCGGGCGAAGCCGGACACCCGTGGAGACCTCCGCGAGCGGACCGCGGGAGAACCGACGAAGGACCTGGTAGAAGCGGCCCTCGATCCACTCGAACGGGAACTCCTCGTACCGCACCCGCCGCCCGTACGAACGGGTCTCCGCCGAATAGTGTCCCTTGCGCCGCCGGTCCAGCATCGGAGCGAAGTGCACCGGTGACAGATCGATGTTGCGGTTGAGCCGATCGGTATCGGCGAGGAACGACCACAGATCCTGCTTCGGCAGCCGGATCCGGGCCGTCCTGGACAGCAGCACGGCTTTCGCCATGCAAGAACTATAGGCGTAGCCCGTGCGCCTTTCTGGTAGTTGGAACAACCAGAAAGGCGCACGGGGACTACGCCCCTACGTCGTCGAGCGACTGGTCGCGCGTCTCGCGCATGACGAGCAGCGCGACGAACGTGAGTGCGGCGGCGATCAGCAGGTAGATGCCAACCCAGCCGACGCCGTACGACGTGGCGAGCCAGGTGGCGATGAACGGCGCGACGGCGGCACCGAGGATGCTGGCGGTGTTGTAGGCGATCCCCGAACCCGTGTAGCGCACGTTGGTCGGGAACAACTCCGGCAGAACGGCGCTCATCGGTCCGAAGGTCATGCCCATCAACAACATTCCGATGGCCAGGAATACGAGCATGCGGGCGTTGCCCATGCCCTCCTGGTTCAGCATGACACCGAACGTGAGCCCGAAGACCATGATGAGTCCGGTGATCGTGAGCAGCGTGATGCGGCGACCGAAGCGGTCGGCCAGCCACCCCGAGACGGGGACGGCGGCCGCGAAGAACAGGACCGCAATCAGCTGGAGGACGAGGAAGTCGGTGTAGTGGAAGCCGGCTCCGGTGCCGCCCTGGGCGGGGGTCTTGCCGGTGCCGTAGCTGAGCACCCAGGTGGTCATGATGTAGAAGAGCGTGTACGTGGCGAGCATGACGAACGTGCCGATGATCAGCTGACGCCAGCTGGTCTTGAACACCTCGGCCAGCGGGGTCTTCACCTTCTCGCCCCGCGCGACCGCGCGGGCGAACACGGGTGTCTCCTCGAGCTTCAGCCGCACGTACAGGCCGATCATCACCATGATCGCGCTGAGCAGGAATGGGATACGCCAGCCCCAGGTCAGGAATGCGCCGTCCAGGTCGGGGGTGCTGTTGTCGTGGTCCAGGAACAGCGTGATGATCAGGAACAGACCGTTGGCGAGGAAGAACCCGATGGGTGCGCCGAGCTGCGGCCACATGGCTGCCCAGGCCCGCTTGCCCTTCTGTGCGGTCTCGGTCGCGAGCAACGCCGCGCCACTCCACTCACCGCCCAGCCCCAGACCCTGGCAGAAGCGCATCAACGCCAGCAGGGCGGGCGCGACGAGGCCGATCTGGTGGTACGTCGGCAGCAATCCGATCACGAATGTGGCGATGCCCATGGTGAGGAGGGAGCCGACGAGCGTCGTCTTGCGTCCGATGCGGTCGCCGAAGTGGCCGAACAGGATCGAGCCGAGTGGCCGGGCGACGAAGGCGAGACCGAACGTGGCAAGTGATGCCAGCAGGGCGGTGGTGCCGTTTCCCTTGGGGAAGAACAGGTGTGGGAACACCGACACGGCCGCGGTGGCATAGATGTAGAAGTCGTAGAACTCGATGGATGTTCCCACCATGCTCGCGACGACGATCCGGCTTCTGGGTACGCCGGCGACGGTGGCCCCGCCGTCCGGTTCTGGCTTCGACGTATCGACGGCACTGCTCACTCGACTTACTCCTGCACGATGCTATTTCAACTATTGGGACGAGAGTCCATTTCTTAGGAATTGAACACCTCGTGTCTTTCGCTTGGCAAATTGGATAAGCTCTTCTCGGTGCGCCGGGAAGTCTGGTCGGCAGAGCATTTGCCGTACCCGGACCACATCGAAAGCGAGCGCCCCCGGTGACCCAGCCCCTCCGCTCCGAACTCTCCCGCTACCTCCGCACCGAGACGGTCGGCGGTTCGATCCTGCTGATCGCCGCGGCGATCGCCCTCGTGTGGGCGAACTCCCCCGTCTCGGATTCGTACTTCGCACTGCGCGACTGGCAGATCGGCCCAGAGGCACTCCACCTGAATCTGACGGTCGGGACGTGGGCGCAGGACGGGCTGCTGGCGGTCTTCTTCTTCGTCGCCGGCCTCGAACTGAAGCGGGAAATGGTGGTGGGCGAACTCGCCGACCGCAAACGTGCCCTGCTCCCGATCATCGCGGCCTGCGGCGGTGTGGTCGTGCCCGCGATCATCGCCGCGACGATCGGCGCCGGCACACCCGGCATGGAACGGGGCTGGGCGATCCCGGTCGCCACCGACATCGCGTTCGCATTGGGTGTGCTGGCGCTGACCGGGTCTCGCATCCCGGCCAGCGCCCGGGTGTTCCTGCTCAGCCTGGCCGTCGTCGACGACCTCCTCGCGATCGTGCTCATCGCGGTCCTGTTCACCAGCTCGATCGCCCTGCTGTGGCTGCTGGGCGCAGTCGTGTGCCTGGCCGTCTACGCGTTCGCCCAGCACCGGCGCATCACCACCCCGCTGCTCTACGTTCCACTCGCACTGCTCACCTGGTACTGCATGCACGACGCCGGAATCCACGCCACCCTCGCCGGTGTCGCTCTCGGCCTCCTCACCCGGGTCCGGCGCGACCCCGGCGAGCGTGAATCCCCGGCCTCCCGCCTCGAGCACCGCATCCAGCCGCTGTCGGCGGGCGTCTGCGTCCCGGTGTTCGCCCTGTTCGCGTCCGGCGTGGCCCTGAGCAGCGAGCTCCTCGGGCAGCTGTTCACCAACCCCATCTCGCAGTCCGTGATCGCGGGGCTCCTCGTCGGCAAGACCGTCGGCATCTTCGGCATCTCCTGGCTCGCGATCCGCCTGGGTATCGCGAAGAAGCCGCGAGCACTGGGGTTCCGGGACATGTTTGCCCTCTCAGTGCTCGGTGCGATCGGGTTCACCGTTAGCCTTCTCGTAGCGGATCTCGCGCTTGCGGGAATCGGTGACGGCAGCGAGGCCGAAATAGCTAAGGTCGCGGTGCTCGTGACATCGTTGACAGCGTCGCTGATCGGATCAGCGTTACTGTGGCGACGCGGTCGGGCCCATGCGGCCCGGAAGGATGACTCGGAAGTGCAAGAGCTACCTGGAGGGGTCGACAAGTGAGCATCACTCACGGCAAGGGAGACAGCCCGCGATACACGGGAGACGGGGTGCCGAACACGGTGTCGTCGATCCCGCTCACGGACGTAGACGCTCAGACACCCGGCGAGGCGAGCCTCGGCACGCTGGTCAAGCATGCGACCGCACAGGTGTCCACCCTGTTCCGGGCCGAGGTCGAGCTCGCCAAGGCCGAGGTCACCGGTGAGGTCAAGAAGGGCCTGCAGGGCAGCCTGTTCTTCATCCTCGCGTTCACCGTGCTGCTGTTCAGCTCGTTTTTCTTCTTCTTCTTCCTCGCCGAACTCCTCGACGTGTGGATCGCGCGCTGGCTGGCGTTCCTGATCGTCTTCCTGATCATGGTCGTGGTGACGGCGGTCCTAGCGCTGCTCGGTTATCTGCGGGTACGCAAACTCCGCGCACCCGAGAAGACCATCGACTCGCTGAAGCAGGCCAAGACGGTCCTTCCGACGTCGTACTCGGACGCGGAAGCCCATCTCGCGTCGTCCAGCGGACGTCACGCGCGGTAACTCGCTCCTGTGGCACCACCCGATCCGTCTACCGTCCGTTTCGACGGCCCCTGGATTCATCGCGACATCCATGCCAACGGAATCCGCTTCCACACCGTCGAGGTCGGCGCATCCGCACCGGATGCGCCCCTCGTCGTCCTGCTGCACGGATTCGCGGACTTCTGGTGGTCGTGGCGCCATCAGCTGACCGCGCTGTCCGCGGAGGGATACCGGGCCGTCGCCGTCGACCTCCGCGGCTACGGCGATTCCGACAAACCGCCGCGCGGCTACGACGGGTGGACGCTGGCCGGCGACATCGCCGGCCTCATCCGGGCGATGGGCTACGGCGAGGCAACCCTCGTCGGGCACGCCGACGGCGGCCTCGTCTGCTGGGCCACGGCCGTTCTCCACGCTCGCCTCGTCCGGTCGATCGCACTGGTCAGCTCGCCGCATCCCGTCGCGCTCAAGCAGGCCGTCCTCCACGACCGCTACCAGCGCAAGGCCCTGCTGCCCTCGTTCGTCTCCTGCCAGGTGCCGTGGCGTCCCGAACGTCACCTCACCCGGGACAACGGGTCGGAGGTCGAACGGTTGATCCGCGAACGCTCCGGCCCGGCCTGGACGGAGAACCCGGAGTTCGACGTCGTGATGTCACGGATGCGCTCAGCGATCCAGATTCCCGGGACCGCGCACTGCACCCTGGAGTATCAGCGGTGGGCGTTCCGCAGCCAGTTCCGGCCGGACGGCAGCCGGTTCATGGCGTCGATGGATCAGAAACTGCGGATCCCGGTCCTGCACCTCCACGGCGACCTCGACCCGTACGTGCTCGCGGACACCGTGCGCCGCAGCCACCGCTTCGCGCCCACCCAGCAGATGCAGACGGTCCCCGGTGTCGGCCACTACGCGCACTGGGAAGCCCCCGAACGCGTCAACGCCGCCCTGCTGGATCTCGTCGCACCCCGCACGGTCTGACCGACCGTCAGAGGATGCACGCCCCGGTGTCCACGGCGACGGACGCCCCGGACGCCGCCTGCAGCTGACGCGACACCTCGACGGCGGTGAGCACGAACCCGGTGTCGCTGTTGTCGACGGCGGCGCCGAACACCACCCCGAGCACCCGGCCGTCGCTGTCGACGAGCGGCCCGCCCGAGTTGCCCTGCCGAATGGAACCGCGGACCGTGTACACCTCACGCTGGACCGTTCCCGCCCGGTAGATGTCGGGACCACTGAGGTCCAGGATCTCCCGGACACGCGCGGCGCTGGCCGTGTACGGCCCGCCGCCCGGGTAGCCGAGCACCAGGGCGTTGTCGCCGGTCTGTGCAGGCTCGGGCGCGAAGTTCAGAACGGGGGCGTCCAGTCCGGGCACCTCGAGCACCGCGACGTCGGCGGACGGGTCGAACAGCACGACCTCCGCGTCCATCGGCCCGTTCGCGGTGTCGACGACGATCCCCGCCGTGCCCGCGACCACGTGGGCGTTGGTCATCACCCGGTCGGGGGCAACGACGAAACCGGATCCCTCGAGCGCGCGCTGACAACTAGGGGCCACACCCCGGATCCGCAGGACGCTCGACTGCAGCGAGGACGCGACGGGGCTCTGCAGGACGCTGGCGTCCGGCGGGTCGACGGTCGTGATGGGGGTGCGCCCGAACGGCCCGATGACGTCGGGAAGCCCGGACGTGTCGAGCAGGGCGGTGAACTCGGTGGGCAGTTGCCGCATCCAGGCGGGCGCGATGTTGTCGACCGTTTCGAGGACACTCGACCCGCGCACCGCCGCCGCCAGCTGAGGCTGGGATGAGGACGTGAGCGGGATCGCCAGCAGCCACGCCGCGACGAACACCGCGACGGCCTGCACGCAGGCGCCGATCACGCTGTCGACGGACCGCGCGACCGGACTGTGCATACTTCCCCGCGCGGCGCGGCCGAGGACCATGCCCGCGACTTCTCCGACAATGACCAGCACCACGATCAGGGCGATACCGACCAGCACGCGACCGCGGCCCTCGTCCACGTGCACCAGCACGTGCGGGGCGATCAGGATGCCCGCCACCGCACCGAGCACGACCCCGATGAAGGCGAGCACCGACGCCACCGCACCCTGCCGCCAGCCGGACGTCGCGGCGACGAAGGCGATCAGCACGATCGCCAGGTCGATCCAGTGCGAGCCCGTCATCGCTCGGCCGCCGGCCGGCCGTGACCGTGGGTCAGATGGTCGTCGTCCAGATCGTTGTCGAGTTCGGCGAGGACGGTGTCGAGGTCGCGGATGTCGTGGCGGTCCCACTCCTGTTCCCAGCCGGAGACCGCGAACAGAGCGGCCAGGATGCCGGCCGTGAAACCCCACACGAGCATGCCGTCGACGGCGAACGCGGGCCCCTGGTAGCCGGCCGGGTGACGCACCTGGAACCGGTTCCGCGGATCGATCAGGGTGTGCACGGGCACCCGGGCGACACGTTCGGCCTCCGCGGGATCGACCACGCCGACAGCGCTGGGCCTCTCCCAGTACGCCAGGACGGGAGTGACGTCGAAACCGGACGGCGGGATGAAGATCTCCTCGAGCACGGCAAGCGGGCGGACACCGGAGGGGTCGAGTCCCGTCTCCTCCTGCGCCTCCCGCAGCGCGGTGGCGATGGGGCCCTCGTCGCCGGGATCGCTGGCGCCGCCGGGGAATGCCACCTGGCCGCTGTGCTGCCGCATCGTGGACGCACGCTGGGTGAGCAGGATGTCGGCGTCGGCGGGCAGGCCTCCCGACATCAGCGGGTCCGCCTCGACGGGGCCGCCGAACAACACGAGCACCGCCGCCTCACGGGTGGTCGCGCCGCGGGGTGCGCGCCGATCGAGGACGGGGTTGATCTTGTGCGGGTCGGCCGGGGTCCGGTGCACGACGCGACGCAGCCAGGGCGGAACGGCGACACCGTCCACGGAGTTCGTCATGCCGCCACCCCCAGGTTCTGTTCGACGGCGTCCGCGATCTCGTCGACGCTGCGGAACGGCTGCGGCAGGACCTTGGCCACCGTGCCGTCCGGCCGGATCAGCACCGAGACGGGCAGGACGGGCGGGGCTCCGACCGCGGCGCGGACACGCCCGTCGGCGTCCTGCACACCGGGCAGGGTGACGGAGTAATCGACGAGCCGGGACAGCGCGCTGGACTCGTTGGGATCGGTGTGCACCGTAAGCACGGTAACCGCGTCACCCGCACGATCCGAAAACTGCTGCATAAAGGGCAGCTCCTCGGCGCAGGGGCCGCACCAATAGGCCCACAGATTCAGCAGCGCCGGTTTACCACCGAGCGCGGCTGCCAGATCCACCTGGCTGCCGTCGCCCACGCATTCCAGTGTGATGCCGGACAGGACCGCACCCGGCGACGGCTCGGACGTGGCCGTCGCGGCGGGGCACGATGCCAACCCCGCCTGCGTCCTCAGTGCCGCGAGCGCGTCGGGATCGGCGCTCACCGCCGTCGGGGTGCTACCACCCGAACCGAACCGATCCTGGTACGACGGCATCTCCGCGTCGTCGCCCCGCGGCCAGATCGCGACGACGAGAGCCACCACGACCACGAGGGCGGCCAGACTCCACCGCGCTGCGCTAGACACTCGTATCTACCCTCACCTGCCGGCCAGACGCAGCAGATGCTCCGTCTCCGGTCCACGAACCAGTTCTGCGGCGACGTCCGGGTCGATCGGACCGAGCCCGTACGACGGACAGTCCTTGGCGAGTACACACACCCCGCAGGCGGGCTTGCGGGCATGGCAGACACGCCTGCCGTGGAAGATCACCCGGTGCGAGAGCAGCGTCCACTCCTTGCGCTCGATCAGGGCGCCGATCGCGTGCTCGACCTTGACCGGGTCTTCCTCCTCGGTCCACTTCCAGCGTCGGACGAGCCTCCCGAAGTGGGTGTCGACGGTGATTCCGGGCACATCGAACGCGTTGCCGAGGATCACGTTGGCCGTCTTCCGGCCGATCCCGGGGAGCGTCACGAGGTCCTTCAGGTTGCCGGGGACCTCGCCGTCGAACCGTTCGAGCAGAGCCTGCCCGAGCCCGATCAGAGAATTCGTCTTGTTTCGGTAGAAACCCGTGGACCGGATGTACTCCTCGAGTTCGGTGCGTTCGGCCTCCGCGTACGCCTTGGCGTCGGGATAGCGGGCGAACAGCGCCGGCGTCACCATGTTCACCCGCACGTCAGTGCACTGTGCGGAGAGGATGGTCGCGACGGCGAGGTCGAGTGGGGTGGTGAAGTCGAGCTCGCAGTAGACGTGCGGGAAGGCCTCGGCGAGCCGCCGGTTCATTCTCCGGGCGCGCCGGACGAGTCCGAGCCGGGTTTCGTCCTGCTTCGCGGCCCGCGAACGGGTGCGTCCACGCACTTCGGAGCCGTCGCTGGGGGTCGCATGCACGGGATCAACTCTACGGATACCCGACCGATCCGAATCGCCGCTGTGTCGCTTCTGAGACATTTGCAGTGTTTACTTCCCGGTATGCAAGGTCTCGCTGTGGTCCTCTTCCCAGTGCTGCTGATGCTGTTTGCGCTGGCAATGGAGCGGGTGGAGTTCAGACTCCGCCGGCTCACGGTTCGTCAGCAAGAGGTGGAAGAGTTCCTCGACCAGGCAAGTCACGACGAAGTGGCCACCCTGGCCCACGAAGGTTTTCCCCACGCATTGGCACGCTTCCATCGACGGCGCAAGGGTCGGTCGGGCTTCGAATCCGACGACGCCGCCGTCACCGAAGTGGGCTCGCGGCGCGCCAGCTGAGCGCTGGAAAGCCCCCGAAACAGCACACCGCAGGACGCATCCCCCGGTTAACTTTTGCGACTTCCGTGGTATCGGTCACTCAGACCGAGCCGTCTCAACGTAGACTTCAGAGCCGTACCTGTTGCACAGCGACACGCCGCGGATCACCGGGGCATCGTCGACATGCAGCAAATCGCGCACAATATGCATACAGACGAACAATATTCCCAAGGAGCGCACGTGGACGACGTCCTGGCAAGAGCCGGCATCTTCCAAGGAGTCGAGCCCTCAGCGGTAGCGGCGCTGACCAAGCAGCTGCAGCCCGTCGACTTCCCCCGCGGACATGTCATCTTCAACGAAGGTGAGCCCGGTGACCGCCTGTACATCATCGTTTCGGGCAAGGTGAAGATCGGTCGCCGCTCGCCGGACGGCCGTGAGAAC
Organism: Rhodococcus sp. G6(2025); assembly: GCF_058628105.1. NCBI lineage: Bacteria > Bacillati > Actinomycetota > Actinomycetes > Mycobacteriales > Nocardiaceae > Rhodococcus > Rhodococcus sp. G6(2025). The sequence goes on along the minus strand of NZ_CP179750.1, from coordinate 687,754 downwards.
CTGCTGACGATCATGGGCCCGTCCGACATGTTCGGTGAGCTGTCCATCTTCGACCCGGGCCCGCGTACGTCCACCGCCACGACGGTCACCGAGGTCCGCGCCGTCAGCATGGACCGCGAAGCGCTCAAGGCGTGGATCGACCACCGCCCCGAGATCGCCGAACAGCTCCTGCGGGTGCTCGCGCGCCGTCTGCGTCGTACCAACAACAACCTGGCCGACCTCATCTTCACGGACGTCCCCGGTCGTGTCGCCAAGGCGTTGCTGCAGCTCGCGCAGCGGTTCGGCACCCAGGAGGCGGGCTCGCTCCGCGTCACGCACGACCTCACGCAGGAAGAGATCGCCCAGCTCGTCGGCGCTTCCCGTGAGACCGTCAACAAGGCGCTCGCCGACTTCGCGCACCGCGGGTGGCTGCGCCTCGAAGGCAAGAGCGTGCTGATCTCCGACTCCGAGCGCCTGGCACGTCGCGCGCGGTAGTTCCCGCACCTACGACTGCGGCCACCCCCTCACATCGAGGCGGTGGCCGCAGTCGTTTCAGTGGTTAGTCGTGGCTGCGCAGGTACGCGAGCTGCACGTTGACGGACTTCTCCGCCACCGGCCACAACTTGGGGTCGACGTCGGAGTAGACGTGCTCGACCACCTCGCGAACGGTGGGTGTGCCCCCGAGTGCCTCGATCGCGGCCCGCACCTGGTCGAGCCGCTCCTCGCGATGATCGAGGTACTGCTGCGCGACGACGTTCAGTTCGGGCAGTTCGGGTCCGTGGCCGGGCATGATCCAGTGTCCGGTTCCGAGGTCCAGCAGGCGGCGCAGCGACGACAGATAGTCGCCGAGGTCGCCGTCCGTGTCGTCGAGCACCGTGGTGCCGCGGCCGAGGATCGTGTCGCCGGTGAGGACGGTGCCCTCGCCTTCCACGGTGAAGGACACCGAATCCTTCGTGTGGCCGGGCGTGGCGATCACCGTGAGGGTGAGCCCCGCGACGTCGATGGTCTCGCCGTCCACGAGGGTTTCGCCGCCGCCGCGGAGAAATTCGGGGTCCACCGAACGCACGGGCGCGCCGGTGAGTTCGAAGAACCGCTGCACTCCCCCGGTGTGGTCGAAATGACGGTGAGTGATCAGCGTCAGTGCGACCGGTCCGAGTGCCGCGACGCGGGCGAGATGCTCCTCGTCGGCGTCACCCGGGTCGACCACCACACACTCGTCCCGGCCCGGCGCACGCAGAATCCACGTGTTGGTTCCGTCGAGCGTCATCATGCCGGGATTGTTCTCGAGCATCACCGAGACGATCGGGGTGACCTCCCGCACCTGGGCGTAGGCCGGATGGGCAAGAGTCATGGCACTACGACTCCGGCTGCACTTCGGCGATCAGTTCCACCTCGACGGGGGCGCCGAGCGGCAGTTCCGCGACGCCGACGGCCGAACGCGCGTGGGCACCCGCGTCCCCGAACACCTCGCCGAGGAATTCCGAAGCGCCGTTCACCACACCGGGCTGACCGGTGAATCCCTCGGCGGACGCGACGAATCCGACGACCTTCACGATCCGCACCACCGAGTCGATGCCGACGAGCGCGTCGACCGCCGCCAGCGCGTTGAGTGCGCAGGCCCGGGCCGCGGCCTTGGCGTCTTCGTCCGACACGCCGGCGCCGAGCTTGCCCGCGATCGTCAGCTTGCCCTCGACGATCGGCAGCTGCCCCGACGTGTAGACGTAGTTGCCGGTGCGCACGGCGGGCACGTAGGCGGCCACCGGCGGAACGACGGACGGCAGCGTGATGCCGAGTTCGGCGAGGCGCGCGGACCAGTTCTGTGTCTCTGCCACGGCCGTCAGCCCTTCGGACGCTTCAGGTACGCGACGTGCTGCTCACCGGTGGGCCCGGGCAGAACCGTCACCAGTTCCCAGCCGTCGGTGCCCCACTGGTCGAGGATCTGCTTGGTCGCATGTGTGAGCAGCGGAACGGTGGCGTACTCCCAGGAAGTCAATTCACTCATGCCGGTGAGCCTATCCCCCGCACATCCCGGCTCCCAGACTTATAGGCTCGACCCGTGGTTGCATCCCCAGACCAGCTCACCCCGACGTGGCCCGAGAAGGCCGCGCAGGCCCGGCTGCACTTCGTCTCCGGAAAGGGCGGCACCGGAAAGTCCACGGTGGCCGCCGCGTTGGCTCTCGCGCTGGCCGAGGGTGGGCGTCGCGTGCTGCTGGTGGAAGTCGAGGGCCGGCAGGGGATCGCCCAGCTCTTCGACGTGCCCCCGCTGCCGCCGCAGGAGACGAAAGTCGCGGCCGCCGAGGGTGGCGGGGAGGTCATGGCGCTGGCCATCGACATCGAGACCGCGTTCCTCGAATACCTCGAGATGTTCTACAACCTCGGTTTCGCCGGCCGCGCGATGCGCAAGTTCGGCGCCATCGAGTTCGCCACCACCATCGCACCCGGGCTTCGGGACGTGCTGCTGACCGGCAAGATCAAGGAATGTGTCGTCCGCACCGACAAGTCCGGCAAGCGGGTGTACGACGCCGTCGTCGTCGACGCCCCACCGACCGGGCGGATCGGCAACTTCCTCGACGTGACGAAGGCGATGGCGGACCTCGCGAAGGGCGGGCCGGTGCGTTCGCAGAGTGAGGGCGTGGTGCGCCTGCTGCATTCCGACGAGACCGTCGTCCACCTCGTGACGCTGCTCGAGGCGCTTCCGGTGCAGGAGACCACCGACGCCGCAGAGGAACTGGCCCGCGCCGATCTGCGACTGGGCACCATCGTGGTCAACCGCACCAGCCCGCAGTTCCTGCCCGCCGAGACGCTGGCCGACGCCGCGAAGGGCCGCATCGACGCCGAGGCCATCCGGGCCGGACTGCAGAAGAGCGGGATCACCCTCGACGAAGACGATTTCGCCGGGTTGCTCACCGAGACGATCGAGCACGCGTCCGTCCTCGAAGCGCAGGAGGAGAGTGCCGGAGCACTCAGCGAAGTGGACGGGGCGCGGTTGCATCTGCCGTCCCTCGCCGACGGTGTCGACCTGGGCGGACTGTACGAACTCGCCGAATATCTGACGGAACAGGGTGTCCGATGACCCAGACAACTGAACACGAGCGTCGCCGCACCGCCTCCGCTCTCGATGTCGCGGGGATTCTGGCGAACAGGACCACACGGATCGTCGTGTGCTGCGGCGCCGGTGGCGTCGGCAAGACCACCACGGCCGCGTCGCTGGCACTGCGTGCGGCGGAGCAGGGGCGAAAGGTGGTCGTGCTGACCATCGACCCGGCGCGCCGGCTCGCGCAGGCGCTCGGCGTCGCGGAACTCGACAACACGCCGCAACCCGTGCAGCTCGGACCGGACGCGACAGGCGAACTGCACGCGATGATGCTCAACATGCGTCGCACGTTCGACGAGATGGTGATCGAGCACTCCACACCGGAGAAGGCGGAGCAGATTCTCGCGAACCCCTTCTATCAGACCGTCGCCACCTCGTTCTCGGGAACGCAGGAGTACATGGCGATGGAGAAGCTGGGGCAGCTGGCCTCCAGCGACAAGTGGGACCTGGTGATCGTCGACACCCCGCCGTCCCGCAACGCTCTGGACTTCCTCGACGCACCCCAGCGCCTGGGCGCGTTCCTCGACGGTCGCATGATCCGGCTGCTCACCGCGCCGGGCCGCGGTCTCACCCGGCTCGTCACCGGTGCGATGGGCCTGGCGCTGCGCGGCGTCTCCACCATCGTGGGCAGTCAGATGCTGTCGGACGCCTCGAGTTTCGTGCAGTCACTGGACTCGATGTTCGGCGGTTTCCGGGAAAGAGCCACGCGCACTTACGAATTGCTCCGGCAGCCGGGAACGAAGTTTCTGGTGATCGCGGCCGCGGAGCCGGATGCGCTGCGGGAGGCGGCGTTCTTCGTCGACCGGCTCGCAGGCGACGAAATGCCGCTCGCGGGCCTCGTCCTGAATCGGACGCACCCCACTCTCAGTTCCCTGTCGGCCGATCATGCGGTCACTGCCGCCGACCAACTCGGGGACCAAGACCCCCTCACCGCCGCTGTGCTGCGAATCCACGCCCATCGGGCGGTGATCGCCAAGCGTGAGGTCCAACTGCTGAGCCGGTTCACGGCCGCCCACCCTCGGGTGCCGATCGTCGGCGTGCCCTCGCTGCCGTTCGAGGTGTCGGACCTCGAGGCGTTGAGAGCGGTAGGTGACCAGCTCACCCGCACGAGCTGATCAGCTCGCTGCCGGAGAACCGGTCACCCGCCTGTGCCTGTCTGCGATTCCGAGCCTCGAATTTCAGACAGCGGATTGGTGCTGCCGCTGAGCTTCGAAGAAGTCGGACCATGATTCCACCTCGGGGTGCTGCTTGAGCAGCGCCCGGCGCTGACGTTCCGTCATGCCACCCCACACGCCGAACTCGACACGATTGTCGAGAGCATCGGCTCCGCACTGCATCAATACCGGGCAATGCCGGCAAATGGTTGCGGCCTTGCGCTGTGCTGCGCCGCGTACAAAAAGTTGGTCGGGATCGACTTCCCGGCAACGAGCCTGGGTGACCCAGGCGATTCGCGCTTCTGCTTGCTCGACGTCCAGACGGCTGGTTGGGGTGGTCATGTGCATTCGTTTCCCCTCTTCGAGTCTGCACCCCCCGGCACCTAGCACGCCGAGGCTGCACCACATAAGCGATGGGGTGTTATCTCCATCACACTGTTCCAACAATTTAGGTAAAGAAACCGCAACGCGCAAGACGAAGAACACGCTTTTTTGGTACGCCCGTCCATACCCCGTGCTCAGGGCATTTTCCGGGCCGAATTCTGCGCCCAACCAGCGCACCCACAGACCCCACGTAGTCTGTAGATCGTGTCGATTGCAAAAACAGTGGGGAAGCTCGCAGGATCCTCCGCCTTGGCAGGAGTGCTCCTCGCCGGCGTGATGTTTCCGCTCGCCGGAGGGTTCGGTTACGCCTCCAACAGGGCGGCTGACACCGTCGACAACGTCTCGGCCGAACTGGTCGAGGGAACGGTTCCCGCGGTCTCGACGATGGTCGACTCGGCGGGCAATCCCATCGCGTGGCTGTACGACCAGCGGCGCTTCGAAGTGCCCAGCGACAAGATCTCCAACGAGATGAAGCTCGCCATCGTCTCCGTCGAGGACCGCCGGTTCCCCGAACACAAGGGCGTCGACTGGCAGGGCACGATGCGCGCCTTCCTGACTAACACCACGAGCGGTGAGGTGCAGCAGGGCGCGTCCACCCTCGACCAGCAGTATGTGAAGAACTACCAGCTGCTCGTCGTGGCCAAGACCGACGCCGAACGCCGGGCCGCGATCGAGACGACGCCCGCCCGCAAGATCCGCGAGATCCGGATGGCGCTGACGCTCGACAAGGAACTCACCAAGGACGAGATCCTCACCCGTTACCTGAACCTGGTTCCGTTCGGCAACGCCTCGTTCGGCATCCAGGACGCCGCACAGACCTACTTCGGCATCGACGCGTCCGAACTGAACACTCAGCAGTCCGCGATGCTCGCGGGCATGGTGCAGTCGAGTTCGGCACTGAACCCGTACACGAACCCCGAGGGCGTCCTCGAACGACGCAACGTGGTTCTCGACACGATGATCTCGAACATTCCCGAGCGGGCCGCCGAACTGCGGGAGCTCAAAGGGACCCCTCTCGGTGTGCTGCCCGAGCCCAACCGGCTGCCCCGCGGGTGCATCGCCGCCGGCGACCGCGGCTTCTTCTGCGACTACGCCCTGCAGTATCTGGCCAACGCCGGCATCAGCCGCGAGCAGATCGACAAGGGCGGCTACCTGATCAAGACGACGCTCGACCCCGCGGTCCAGGCGTCGACCAAGGCGGCGCTCAGCGCGAACGCCAGCCCGGAACTCGACGGCATCGCGAACGTCATGAACGTCGTCCAGCCCGGCCAGGATTCGCACCGGATCCTCGCGATGGGCAGTAGCCGCACGTATGGTCTCGACGCGAACGCCAACGAGACCGTGCAGGCGCAGCCGTACTCACTGGCCGGTCACGGCGCCGGGTCCATCTTCAAGATCTTCACAACCGCCGCCGCCATGGAGAAGGGCCTCGGCACGAACGCCATCCTGGACGTGCCCGGCCGGTTCGAGGCCCGGGGCATGGGTAGCGGCGGTGCACGAGGCTGCCCTGCGTCCACGTACTGCGTCGAGAACGCAGGCAAGTACCCCGCGGCCCTGTCGGTGACGGACGCGCTGGCACAGTCGCCCAACACCGCGTTCGTCAAGCTGATCCAGGCCACCGGCGTCGCCCCCACCGTCGACATGGCGGTGCGGCTGGGTCTGCGCTCGTACGCCCAGCCCGGCACGTCGGGATTCGACGACCGCAGCATGGCCGACTTCCAGAAGGATCAGAACCTGGGGTCGTTCACCCTCGGGCCCACCTGGATCAATCCCCTGGAACTGTCGAATGTCGCGGCGACGCTCGCCTCGCACGGCAAGTGGTGCCCGCCCACCCCCATCGATTCGGTGTTCGACCGTGAAGGCAAGCCCGTCTCGGTCACCCAGCAGGCCTGCGAGCAGGTGGTCGAACCCGGCCTCGCCGACACGCTCACCAACGCCATGAGCAAGGACGACAAGCCCGGCGGTACGTCCGCCGGGGCGGCGGGCAGCGTCGGCTGGACGCTCCCGATGGCAGGCAAGACGGGTACCACGGAATCCCACATGTCCTCGGGCTTCCTCGGATTCACCAACAACTTCGCCGCCGCCGTCTACGTGTTCGGTGACTCGCCGACGCCGGGTGAGATCTGCTCGGCCCCGCTGCGGCCGTGTGGCGACGGCAACCTGTTCGGTGGAAACGAACCGGCGCGGACCTGGTATGCGGCGATGAACCCCATCGCCAACAACTTCGGGCCGACGACGCTGCCGCCGGTCGACCAGAAGTACGCGCGGGGTTCGCAGAACGGTCAGGTTCCGGACGTCACCGGACTGAGCCAGTCGGCCGCGACGTCCCGTCTGCAGGGAGCGGGGTTCACCGTGAACGCGGTCACCACCGCGTCGCAGGCGGCCAAGGGGACGGTCACGAGCGCATCGCCGTCCGGTTCGGCCATTCCGGGATCGACCATCACGATCTACGTCAGCGACGGATCGGTGAAGGCCGCTCCCCCGCAGGCGCCGGCTCAGGGGATCCCCGTTCCGCCCATCCAGCTGCCCGGCCTGCCGCCGATCCAGCTGCCGCCCATACCCCGGTAACCGCCGGTGAGTGGGGAAGTGTGGCGACGCACGCTTTCCCACTCACCTGGGGAGTCAGAGGCGGGACTTCACCGCGTGCGAGAGCCGCGAACCGTCCGCCTTGCCGCCCGCGAGTGCGCCGGCAGCCTTCATGACCTGACCCATCTGACGCATGCCGGGACGTTCACCGATTTCCTCGGCCACCTGAGCGATCGCGGTGTCCACGACGTCGACCAGTTCCGCGTCGGTCAGCGGCGTCGGGAGGTACTCGTCGATGATCTGCGCCTCGGCCCGCTCCTGCGCCGCCAGCTCACCTCGACCGTTCTCGGTGTAGATCTCGGCGGACTCGCCGCGCTTCTTCGACTCCTTCGCGAGGACCTTCAGCACCTCGTCGTCGGTGAGTTCGCGGGCTTCCTTGCCGGAGACCTCTTCGGTCTGCACGGCGGCCATCAGCATGCGGATGGTGGCGGTGCGCAGCGAATCCTTGGCCTTCATGGCGGCCGTCATGTCGGAGCGCAGTCTTGCTTTCAGTGAATCTGGCATGGGCGAAACGCTACGCGCCCCGATTCGTCCACTGCATCTCGATTGCGCTCATCAGTATCCTGGAAGAGTGTCTGACGAGTTCCGTGCCAACCTGACCCGCGCCGCCCTGGGTACAGCGGGTGCCGCCGCCCTCGGCATCGGCTACGCCTCGCTCATCGAGCGCAATGCGTTCGCGCTGCGTGAGGTCACGATGCCGGTACTCGAACCCGGGTCGTCGACGCTCCGCGTGCTGCACATCAGCGACCTGCACATGATGCCCGGACAGCGGCTGAAACAGAACTGGCTGCGGGAACTGGACAACCTCGACCCCGACCTCGTCGTGAACACCGGCGACAACCTGTCGCACCAGCGGGCGGTGCCCGCAGTGGTCCAGGCGCTGGGGAATCTGCTCGCCCGCCCCGGACTGTTCGTCTTCGGCAGCAACGACTACTTCGCGCCCAAGCCGAAGAACCCGCTCAAGTACTTCCGCAAGGAACACAAGCGTGTCCTCGGCGAGCCGCTGCCGTGGGGCGACCTGCGGGCCGCGTTCACCGAGCGCGGCTGGTTCGACGTCACGCACGTCCGCCGCGACCTCGAGGTGTCGGGTGTCCGGATCGCGTCGGCGGGTGTCGACGATCCGCACCTCAAGCGCGATCGGTACGACACGATCGCCGGTCCGCCCAATCCGCTGGCCGATCTCCGGCTGGGCATCACCCACTCGCCCGAGCCGCGGGTGCTCGACCGGTTCGCGGACGACGGCTACGACCTCGTCCTGGCGGGCCACACGCACGGCGGTCAGCTGTGCCTGCCGTTCTACGGCGCGCTGGTCACCAACTGCGACATCGACCGTTCGCGGGTGAAGGGTCCGTCCAAGTGGGGTGCGCACACCCAGCTGCACGTGTCCGCGGGGATCGGGACGTCGCCGTGGGCGCCCGCCCGCTTCTGCTGCCGCCCCGAGGCGACGCTCCTGACGTTGGTTCCGGCTCAGCGCGGCGGCGCGGACGCCGACGCCGCGCGCGGTCGCACCGAGTCGTCGGAGAGCACCGTTATACGCAACTGACCAGGGGATTTAATGGTGACTGGTTGGGTAATGTAAGCTAGCCGAGGTTCAACACGGGGTGTGGCGCAGCTTGGTAGCGCGCTTCGTTCGGGACGAAGAGGTCGTGGGTTCAAATCCCGCCACCCCGACAGTGTGAGACACCGAGAAGAGGCCTTGACCGGTTCGCCGGTCAGGGCCTCTTCTGCGTGGTGGGGGCGTTTTCCGGTCGCAGCGACCCCGCGACCACCCGTCCGAAACCTCAGGCTAGCCTCACCTCATGTCTTCGAGGCTCTACGTACGCGCCGGGCTGGTCGCCCTGGCCACCGTCATTCTCGCCGCCTGCGGCACCACCGACACCGGGTCGCCCGCCGGCAACGCCGACGTCGCCACCGGCGGCCGCCTGTTCGCCACGGCGGATGCCGAGACCGCCAAGCTCGGCACCGACGCCGAACCGGGCGTCTTCCCCCGGACCATCACCCACGCGCTCGGCGAGACCGTCATCGAGAAGAAGCCCGAACGGGTGATCGTCCTCGACGGCGGTGAGCTGGACGACGTGCTGTCCCTGGGAATCACGCCCGTCGGGCTGGCCAGCCCGGAGAGCGCGGCCGGTCAGCCGTCCTACCTCGCCGACCAGCTGGCCGGGGTGCCGGACGTCGGGACCACCAACAACCTGAACCTCGAGGCGATCTCCGCGCTGCAGCCCGATCTGATCCTGGGCAGCAAGCTGCGCGCCGACAAGCTGTACCCGCAGCTGTCGTCCATCGCACCGACCGTGTTCGGCATCCGCCCCGGTTTCCCGTGGAAGGAGAACTTCCTGCTGGTCGCAGACGCCCTCGGTGAGGAGACCAAGGCGGAGGAGGTACTCAACGCCTATCAGGCCCGCGCCGACGAGGTCCGGGAGTCCATCACGGGCGAGCCGACGATCTCGCTGGTCCGGTTCATGTCCGGCAAGATCCGCCTGTACGGCAACCTGTCGTTCATCGGTGTCATCCTGAAAGACGTCGGACTTCCGCGTCCGACGGTGCAGAACGTCGACGAACTCGCCGTCGAGGTGAGTCAGGAGACGATCGGTGAGGCGAACGCCGACCGGATCTTCTACTCCAGCTACGGCGCGCCCGAGACCACCGACGAGTCGACCGTGGTCGGCGGCCCGCTGTGGAATCAGATGCAGGCGGTGAAGGACGGCAAGGCCGTGCACGTGAGCGACGAGACCTGGTTCCTCGCGCTGGGGCCCACCGGGGCGATGATTGTCCTCGACGACCTCGAGAACATGCTCGCGGCCTGAGTCACTGCGGGGCGGGCATGAACGCGTCGTAGATTGCCTGTGGCGCACCGTCGATGGCCCAGATGACCATGAGTCCGACGGCCACCGTGAGGGCGGGCCCGAGCACGACCTTCTCGAAGGGCCCGCCTGCCCGGATGGACAGGAACGACGGGAGCCGGAACTCCCACCACCGTTCCTTGCCGAGCGTGAGGAACGGCGCGAGGAAGGGGACGCCCTCCTTGGTGATGGCGTCCCCGAGGCAGTGGGTAACGCAGCCGAGCGCCACCGCGACTCCGAGTCCGGTGGAACCGGCCTCGGTGGGATACGACTGCCAGGTGAGCGCGGACAGCACCGCCGCGACCGCCGAAACCGCCAGCCAGCCTTTTTCTTTGGCCAGCTCCCCGGCCAGCCCTCGGAGCGCGAGCCCGAGGCAGACGAACAGTGTCGCGATGATGGCCGGCTTGCCGAACTGGACGACCAGCGCGGACACCCCGGCCCCGATACCGGCGGCGAACAGGGCCGTGTGGGTGAGCGTGCGGTGCCCGCCGCGCCGCTTGCCGTCGCGTTTGCCCTTGGTGACGGTGTAGAAACCCAGCGACACCGCATCGACGCCCTTCGCGACGACGCTGCTGACCGGACCGAACGAGCGCGAGACCGTGGACTGGCTCGTGTCCAGATCCGGGAGAAGCGCCGCTCCGGCGCACACCGCCGCGAACGTGAAGGTCTCGGCGGTCGACGTGGGCCCACCCCAGTCGAGCGGCAGCAGATCCGCCACCGCCAGACCGACAGCCGCACCGGACATTGCATGGGTGGGACCCATCACCATGGAACACAGCACCTTTCGACCCCGACTCGGGACACGGTCATCCGAGCCGGTGTCCTGACACCGCCCAACCTAGCAACAACATCCGACACACCCGTCACACGGCCGTGAGTACTTGTTAACCGCGGGCGGTTAACAAGTACTCACGGGGGCGAAGCGCAGTGGCGTCCGTCCCCGCCGAAGGTGGATGATGGAAGTGCGGTGCGTGCAGTCGGGCGGAGGAGGGTCGTCGTGGAAACTGTGATCGTGTTCGTTCTCGCCGTGCTGATCTATTGGTGGGGCCTGCTCTGAGCCTGCCCCACCAACGACATCAGTTCTGGCTCTGCCCTTCCCGGACACCGATTTCCACTCGCTTGCCCAGGTCGGGGTCGACGCTCTTCCAGTAGTCGAAGACCCGCAGCAGAACCGGTTCGCTGACGCCGCCGAGTGCGTGGCCGACGATGTTGTCGACCAGGCGGTCGCGTTCGTCGTCGCTCAGGACCTCACGGACGAGCGTGCCCGCCTGCGTGAAATCGCCGTCCTCGGCGTGCTCGACGTAGCCGGCTCGCACGGACTCGCCGTCGAACGCCCACTGTCCCTCGTCGCCCGCGAGCGATGCGTCGGCGTGCGGGCCGCCGTAGGAGTTCGGCGCGTACACGGGGGTCTCGGGCGAATTGGTGGCGTACCGCATCGCACCGTCCTGCGAGTACGAGTTCACCCGGTTCTTGGGCGCGTTGACCGGCAGCTGCGCGTAGTTGGCGCCGATGCGGTACCGGTGCGCGTCCGCGTAGGAGAAGACCCGTCCCAGCAGCATCTTGTCGGGCGAGAAGCCGATTCCCGGAACGACATTCGACGGCTCGAACGAGGCCTGCTCGATCTGCGCGAAGAAGTTGTCGGGGTTCCGGTTGAGGGTCCACTTGCCGACCTCGATCAGCGGGTAGTCCTTCTGCGACCACACCTTGGTGAGGTCGAACGGGTTGAACCGGTAGCCCTCGGCCTCGTCGACGGGCATGACCTGGACCTTCAGCGTCCAGCTGGGGAACTCGCCGCGGGCGATCGTGTCGTACAGGTCGGCGCGGTGATGGTCGGGGTCGTTGCCTGCGAGGGTGTCGGCCTCGTCCTGGGTGAGGAACTCGATGCCCTGATCGGTCTTGAAGTGGTACTTGACCCAGAACCGTTCGCCTTCGGCGTTGACCCACTGGTACGTGTGCGAGCCGAAACCGTCCATGTGACGCCACGTCTTCGGGATTCCGCGGTCACCCATCAGCCAGGTCACCTGGTGAGCGGACTCGGGCCGCAGCGTCCAGAAGTCCCACTGCATGTTGTGGTCGCGCAGACCGGATCCCGGCAGTCGCTTCTGCGAGTGGATGAAGTCGGGGAACTTGATCGGGTCCTTGATGAAGAAGACGGGCGTGTTGTTGCCGACGAGGTCGTAGTTGCCGTCCTCGGTGTAGAACTTCACAGCGAATCCGCGCGGGTCACGCCAGGTGTCGGGGCTGCCCTGCTCGCCGGCGACGGTGGAGAAGCGCACCAGCGACTCGGTCCTGGCGCCGGGCTGGAACAGCTTTGCCTTCGTGTAGCGGCTCACGTCGTGGGTGACGACCAGTTCGCCGAACGCGCCGCCGCCCTTGGCATGGACGACGCGCTCCGGGACACGTTCCCGGTTGAACTGGGCGAGCTTCTCGATCAGGTAGTGGTCGTGCAGCAGGATGGGGCCCTGTGTGCCCGCTGTGAGGGATTCGTTGTCGCTGGCGACGGGAATTCCGAAGTTGTTGGTGGTGGCGCGCTGTGTTTCAGGCATGGCAAAGCCTCCAGGTTGCATCGGGTGAGGGTGAAGCAGTGGGGACGGAGTGGGTTCAGGACAGGGCTGCTGCCGACCCGGTTCCGCTCTGCGCGCCGGTCTGGCACTGCGAGCAGAGCCCCCAGAAGACGACCTCGGCCTCGTCGATCTCGAAACCGTGGGCCTGCGACGGGTCGAGGCACGGAGCCTCACCGACGGCGCAGTCCACGTCCACGACGGTCCCGCAACTGCGGCACACGAGGTGGTGGTGGTTGTCTCCGGTACGGGTTTCGAACCGTGCGGGGGATCCCGCGGGCTCGATACGTCTGAGCAGGCCGGCGGCGGTGCACGCCTTGAGGACGTCGTATACCGCCTGGGTGGAGACCGATCCCAGCTCTTCACGAACTACGGCCGCAATGTCGTCGACGTCGGAATGCGGCCGTACGGCAACCGCATTCAACACTGCAACACGTGGTGCAGTGACACGCAGGCCCACCTCGCGCAGCTGCGCTTTGGGATCCGTGTCGTGTCGCATGTGTTCAAGTATCGCTCCTTTTTGGAATTAGTCAAGAAAAGGATGTGTCGGAAATTCTTGACATGTCGGAAATCTCCGACATAAAGTCGCGGCGTGCCCGACGACGACGTCTTCATCGCCCTCGCCAACCCCGTGCGACGGCGCCTGCTGGAAATCCTGATGGACGGCCCCCTCACCGCCGGGGACCTCGCCGGCCGGTTCGACCTCAGCCGGCCCGCGGTGGCAGAGCACCTGCAGGTCCTGCGCCGGGCCGGGCTCGTCCGCGACGAACCGTCCGGACGGCAACGGCACTACCACCTGACCGCCGAGCCGCTCGCCGACGTCGGCGACTGGCTGCACCCGTTCGAGCGGTTCTGGCGTGGCCGCTTGCGCACACTCGCCGAATTCCTCGAGGAGGACTCATGACCGACCGCACCACCACCACGATTTCCGTCGACCAGTTCATCGCCGCGCCACCCGCCAAGGTGTGGCGCGCCCTCACCGAGCCGGAACTGCTCGCCCGCTGGTGGGCCGCGGGCGACATCGCCGCCACTGTCGGGCATCGGTTCCACCTCGACATGCCCGGCTGGGGCGCCGTTCCCTGCGAGGTGGTCGAGGTCGAACCCGAGCGACGCTTCGTCTACACCTTCACCGAGAACTGGACGCTGGTCTGGCGCCTCGTTCCCGAGGGTGCGGGCACCCGCCTGTTCCTCGACCATTCCGGCTTCGACCTCGACGACAAGCGCAGCCGCGACGCTTTCGAGCGGATGGGTCCGGGTTGGCGCGACACCGTGCTGCCCCGTCTCGCCGGCGTGGTCGCGGACATCGGACCGCGACCCGCCTGATCCGGTCAGCGGAGTTGCGCGGGTCCGGTGGTCATCCGGCCGTCCGTGATCACGATGCCGTGGTGTGTGCCGGGCGTCAGCCAGTCACCGAGGGTGGGACCTTCGGCCGTCACGTCCACGCGGGCATACCGGAAATGGCCCCGAAGTCGCGCGGACGCCGTGACGAGGCCGTTGTCGCCGGGTTGAGCGAACCCCAGCGCGCCGGCAATCGGTAGCCGCGGGCCGCGTGGCCGAGTGCTCGTGGTGACGCGCCACGCGTCGGACGACGCCTCGAAGTCGCCGTGCACGTCGCCGTCGAACTCGGCAGGCACCTTCGGCAGGCTCCAGTGCACCCGTCCGCCGTGCACGGAGGGTTCCGAATCCACGGCGATGAACGGGACCGCCATGCGGGGCAGGACGCCGATGCGACGACCGGGCGCGCGGAGCACCGGACTGGCGAGGATTTCCCGGTAGGGGCCGACCGGCGAGTCCAGGTAGTCGACCATCATCGCCAGGGTCAACGGCACGGTGGCGCCGTCGGGTCCGAGCGCGCGGGCGGCCGCGGTGCTGCGGTGCCACCACAGTGTCGCGCGCACCCCCGCCGGCCACGGGGGTGGCGAGCTCTCGGGCCAGTCGGTGCGCTGGGTGGTCGATTCAGGCACGCTCCACATCGACTGTCTCCCTTCGGGTGGCGACCGTCAGCGGGAGCCGCAGCGCACCCGGCGCGTCGGCGGGCACCACCGGATTCCGGGGCGGCGACGGTTCGATACGTACGTATGGCTTGCCCGATTCGGGCCGGACATCGACCTCACCCTTGTTGGGCCACAACGCGAATGCACGCTCGGCCTGGGCGGTGATGGTGAGCGACGGGTTGACGCCGAGGTTCGCGCTCACCACGGAGCCGTCGGCCACGTGCAGACCGTCGTGTCCGTACGCCCGCAGGTAGGGGTCGACAACACCGGTGTCCGGCGAGTCCCCGATGGTGCAACCCCCGAGGAAATGCGCGGTCATCGGAATGTTCACGACGTCGGCGAACGAACCACCGGGGTCTCCCCCGATCCGTTCGGCCACCTTGCGGATGGCCGTGTGACCCTGCGGGATCCACTCGGGCGGCGGATCTCCGGGTCCGGGACGGCTGGTGACCGCGCGACCGAGGCGGCCCTTGCCCTTGGCCAGTTCGAGCGAATTGTCGTCGGTCTGCATCACGAGCGCGATCACGGTGCGTTCCGACCAGTGCCGCACCGACAGGCTGCGCACGAACGCCCCGGGGCGGCGCAACGCGACGCCGACCGTCTTCAGCAGCCGCGGCGTCCTGCCGCCGCCGTCGCTGAGGACGGTCTGCAACAGTCCGATCGCGTTGCTGCCCTTGCCGTACCGCACGGGCTCGATGTGGGTGTGATCGTCCGGGTGGAACGAGGACGTGATGGCCACGCCCTTCGTGAAGTCGGTGGCACGGTCCTTCGCCGTGGCCGCGAGCACCGCCTCCGAGTTGGTGCGCACCACCGATCCCAGCCTCGGCGACAACCGCGGCAGCGCACCGGATTCCTTCATCGCCAGCAGCAGCCGGGCGGTGCCGTACGTGCCTGCGGCGACGACCACCTGGTCGGCGGTGAACGTGTGCTCGCGCTTGCGGATGCCGTCGGTGCGGCGGGTCCGCAGCTCGTAGCCGCCACCCGATCGGGGGCGCAACTCCTTCACCGTCGTCAGCGGATGTATCCGGGCGCCCGACTTCTCGGCGAGGTGGAGGTAATTCTTGACGAGCGTGTTCTTCGCGCCCACCCGGCAACCCGTCATGCAGCTGCCGCACTCGGTGCACCCCGTGCGCTCGGGCCCCTCGCCGCCGAAGAACGGATCGGCCACCCGCGATCCCGGTTCGCCGAAGAAGACGCCCACCGGTGTGGACGTGAACGTCTCACCGGCGCCCATCTCCTCGGCCACCTCACGCATGACGGCGTCGGCGGGGGTGAACGACGGATTGGTCGTCACGCCCAGCATCCGTTTCGCCTGCTCGTAATACGGGGCCAGCTCCGACTGCCAGTCGGTGATGTGCGCCCACTGCTTGTCCTCGAAGAAGCGGCGCGGCGGCTGGTAGAGGGTGTTCGCGTAGTTCAGCGACCCACCCCCGACCCCCGCCCCGGCCATGACCAGGACGTCGGGGAGAAGGTGGATCCGTTGCACGCCGTAGCAGCCCAGCCAGGGTGCCCACAGGTAGCGCCGCAGCCGCCAGCTCGTCTCGGGCAGCTCGTCGTCGGCGAAGCGTCTGCCCGCTTCGAGAACGCCGACCCGGTAGCCCTTCTCGGTCAGCCTGAGCGCGGCGACGCTACCACCGAAACCGGAGCCGACCACGATCACGTCGTAGTGCGTCACGCGACGGTCTCCTTCGCGGCTTTGCGTCGTGAGACGTAGTTCTCCTGATCGAAACGTTGCAGCTGGGAGCGGAACTTCCAGGTGAAGGTCGGCCACTGCACCGAGTTCCGACCCTCGGAGTCGTAGTACCAGCTCGAGCAGCCGCCCTTGTTCCACACGGTGGTCTGCAGTTCGGATTGGATGCGGGTGTTGTACCGGCGCTGCGCCTCCTCGGTGACCTCGAAGGCGGTGATCCCGCTGTCGTGCATCACGTTCAAGGCGTCGGCGATGTACGCGGACTGCGATTCGAGCATGTAGACGATCGAGCTGTGCCCGAGGTTGGTGTTGGGACCGTACATCAGGAACAGGTTGGGAAACCCGGCGACGGTGGTCCCCTTGTACGCACTCGGGCTGCCGTCCCAGTGCTCGGCGAGGGTGCGACCGTTCGCGCCACGCAACGCGTGCGCCACAGGCGGTTCCGTCGGCGTGAAACCGGTCGCGAAGATGATGGTGTCGACCTTGTGCTCGTTACCCACCGCGTCGACGACGCCGTCCGGCGTGACCCCGGCGAGTCCCGCGTCGACGAGCGTGACGTCGGGACGGTCGAGAGTCCGGAGCCAGTCGTTCGACAGCAGCATCCGCTTGCAACCGATGGTGAAGTTCGGTGTGAGCTTCCGGCGCAGTTCGGGATCCCGCACCTGCCGGCGAAGATGCGCCTTGGCCACCATCTCGAATACCGGCAGCAGCCCGGTGGCGTGGGCGAGCACTCCGCCCAGCGCTTCACGGAAGCTGTACACCGAACCGCGGACGGCTTTCTGCACCAACGGCAGTCGACGATAGAGGCTCTTCTCGGAGCCGGACAGTTCGCGGTCGAGACGCGGGATCACCCAGGCGGGCGTGCGCTGGAACACGGTGAGATGCTCGGCTGCGGGCGCGATCTCCGGGACGAACTGCACCGCGGACGCACCAGTGCCGATCACCGCCACGCGCTCACCGGTGAGGTCGTGGTCGTGGTTCCACGTGGCCGAGTGGAACGTGGTGCCGCCGAACGTCTCCAACCCGGGCATGTCCGGGACGCTGGGAGTCGACAGCGCACCGGTCGCGGCCACCACGACGTCGGCCGTCAGCGTTCCGCGGCTCGTCCGAACAGTCCAGATGGCCTCGTCGTCGTCCCAGTGCGCTTCCTGCAGTTCACAATCGGTCACCACCCGGGACCGGACACCGGTGTCGGCCGCGACCTTCTTCAGATAACGGTGGATCTCGGGTTGGCGGGCGAACGTGTGACTCCAGTCGGCACTCGGCGCGAACGAGTACGAGTACAGCGACGTCGGGACGTCGCACGCACATCCCGGGTAGGTGTTGTCTCGCCACGTGCCGCCGACGTCGTCGCCGCGCTCGATGATCAGGACGTCGGCCTGCGGCTGCGTCTGCAGGATGCGCGCCGCCAGTCCCATGCCGGCGAAACCGGCCCCCACGATGAGGGTGTGTACGTGTTGCGGAAGATTCACGACTTCTCCACCTTCGATTCCCACACGGGCAACAGCCGCGCGCGTAGTGACTGTTCGGCCTCGGGGGTGCGGAACAATGCCGACACCGCCAGACCGCGAACCAATTCGATAGTGAGCTCGATGGCGTCGGCGTCGAACCGATCGCCGAACACCGCCGCCGACCCGCGGCGCAGAGCGTCGTTGACCTTCCGCTCGAGCGGAACCGTCGCCTCGTACAGCGCCTGGTCGGTGCGGGCGGCCACCCACAACTCGAGGGCCGCATAGAACAGCGGGCCGGAGAAGGCGTCGGCGAGCACTTCGACGCCGCGGCCGGCATCCACTTCGGTTGCGAGGATCTCCTCCAGCCGCTTGTCCACGAGATGTTCCACGGCGGCCACCACCAGCGACTCCTTGGTCGGGAAATGGTGCAGCTGCGCGCCCCGCGACACCCCCGCCCGCCGGGCGATTCCCTGCGTGGTGGTGCGGGCGTACCCCAGCTCGACCAGGGAGTCGACGGCCGCATCGAGCAGCTTCGTGCGCATCGCCGCGGTCCGCTCGGCCTGCGTGCGGGTCGGTTTGACCACTTCTGTGTCAGGTGTCACACCCAGCACTGTAGGCGGAAAAAAGAAAACAGTCCAGACTGCTTTTAAGTTTCACCTGTGAGTACTTATCAACCGCCCGACGTTAATAAGTACTCACGGGCCTACGGCACCAGTCGGTACCGCAGCATCATGTCGTGGTCCTCGTGGTCGAGCATGTGGCAGTGCCACACGTAGCCCTGCAGGGGATGCGAGGTCTGCTCCATGTGGCCGTGTCCGCCTTCGGAGTGATTCATCGTGTGCGCCGACATCCCGAACGTGGCGTCCGGGTCGAAGCCGAGTTCGTCCGCGGTCGGGAACCGGACGATGATCCGGGTGATCGAGTTCGCGTCCGCGATCACCGTGTCCTTGAACCCCGACTCCCACACCTGCGGCGCCAGGTTCGGCCCGAGCACGAACGGGTCCGCCGACGGCGTCCACCGCATCCCGACCGCGGGCACCGGAACGGCCTGCATCAGGGCGTTCGTGTCGATCGCCTGCCGTCCGATCACCCGGAACGTCACCAGATGCAGGTGGATCGGATGCGGTTCGGGCGTGACGTTGACGATGTTCCACTGCTCGACGGTGCCCTGCCGGGGCATCTCGATGTCGTCGGTCGTATAGCGCAGGTTGTTCAGCGACATCAGCGGGGACGGCTGACCGGGGCCCTGCGCGAGCTGCATCACCGACACGTTGCGCACGACCGACGGCGGCGCGACGGGCGGGAGGACGGCGAGACCACGGCTTCCGCCCCGGAGCGTCTCCGGGACGCCACCGGTGAACCCGGCGGCGGTTCCGACCCGGAACCGGCAGAACCGCGGCATGATCTGCACCCCGCGCTGCGCGACCTGCGCGGGGATCGGCTCGTCGTTGCGCAGTTCCACGGTCGTGCCGGGCGCGAGGGTTCCGAAGTCGACGAGGAGGTCCACCCGCTCGCCGGGTCCCAGCCGGACGTGGTCGGTGGCGACCGGCGCGTCGAGCAGACCGCCCTCGGCGCCGATCACCCAGAACCTCATCCGGTTTTCGAAGAACAGATTCCACACGCTGAACGATGCGGCGTTCACCATCCGCAGGCGGTACAGGCCCCGTGCCACCGACATTTCCGGCCACACCTTGCCGTTCACCACCCCCACGTCACCGGGTGTGGCGGCCTCCCAGCTGCCCTGCGGGTTCAGCGGGTTCGAGCGGACACTCTGCCGTCCGTCGTCGGTGAAGTTCTTGTCCTGCAATATCAGCGGGAGTTCGAATTCGCCCGAGGGCAGACCGAGCGGGTTGCCGCTCCGACCGGTGTCGTACTCGTCGCGCAGCAGGTACATGCCTGCCAGCCCGGCGTAGATGTTGAGCCGGGTGACGCCCATCGCGTGGTCGTGATACCAGAGCGCGCAGGCTTCCTGCCGGTTCGGGAACTCGTGCACCATCCCCTGCCCGGGCCGCAGAGTGTCCTCGGGGTGCCCGTCGAACTCGGGGGGCGTCCGGCCGCCGTGCAGGTGCAGCGACGTCGGCACCTGGGTGCGGTCCTGCTCGCTCACTCCGTGGATCCGCGTGTCGACGTCGGCGGCGAGGGGGTTGCTCGCGATGTCGTTGCGGTAGGTCAGCGAGGTCAGCTCGCCGACGTGGGCTTCGATCGTCGGGCCGAGGTAGTCCATGCCGCCGTAGCCCAGGGCCGGCGACGCGGTCAGATCGGGGTGGAACACGTGCGTCGTGCTGCTGGCGTGCACCTCGACTGCGCTCCCACCCACCATCGGCAACGGCGGCAACTGTTCCCGGAACGGCTGGAGCGGCGGCGAGGAAAAGACGAACGGCCGCAGCGGATCGATCCCGAACGGGTAGGCACTCGCCGATCCCACCCCGACGGCCCCGAGCCCGGCCGTCAGCGCCAGTCCACGAACGAACGACCTACGCGGAATCCGTCGATCCATTCGGAGGAGCCCCCTGCACGGTGAGAACAGCATTGCGAATCGAGTAGCCGACGGTACCGCAACCGTTGCCCCTCTCACCGGGTTTACGGGGCGTCCCTTCGCGCAGCGACCACCCTCGTGCCAGTCTGACTCCATGACCGGTGCAGCTCCGAAGAACATGGAATGGATCCCCGGGGGCACCTTCTGGATGGGTTCGGAGGACTTCTACCCCGAGGAACGCCCCGTCCACCAGGTGACCGTCGACGAATTCTGGATGGACGCGCACCAGGTCACCGTGGCCGAGTTCCGGCGATTCGTGAAGGACACCGGCCACGTCACCACCGCCGAGATAGCCCCCGACCCCGCGCAGTACCCGGGCGCGGATCCGGCTCTGCTCGTGCCCGGTTCGCTCGTATTCACCCCCACACCGGGGCCCGTCCCGCTCGACGACTACACCCGCTGGTGGTCGTTCACACCGGGCGCGGATTGGCGCCACCCTGAGGGTCCGGGCAGCAACGTCGGCGGACGCGAACGCCATCCCGTCACGCACGTGTCGTGGTTCGACGCCCGCGCCTACGCGGAATGGGCGGGCAAGGATCTGCCGACCGAGGCCGAATGGGAGTTCGCCGCCCGCGGCGGGCTGGACCGGAAGCCGTTCGTGTGGGGAGAGGAACACGAACCGGGCGGCAGGCCCGCCGGCAACGTCTGGCAGGGACGGTTCCCGTGGGAGAACCTCCTCGAGGACGGCTTCGCGGGGACGTCGCCGGTCGGCCATTTCCGGCCCAACGGTTACGAACTCAGCGACATGGCCGGCAACGTGTGGGAATGGACCACCGACTACTTCACCACCGATCACTCCGCGAGCGGGAAGAACGTCGCGCCTGCCAGTTCCTGCTGCATTCCCACCAACCCGCGAGTCGAGACGGCGCGCGCGGAGAACCCGGACGAGCCCTACGCGCGCCGCGTGATCAAGGGCGGCTCGCATCTCTGCGCGCCCAACTACTGCCTGCGCTACCGACCCTCGGCCCGGCAGGGTGACACCGAGGAGACGTCGACGTGCCACATCGGGTTCCGGTGCATCATCCGCCCGTGACGGGCGTTCTCACCTGACGCGGATGATGACAAGCGGGCCCGAACGGTGTTCGCTCGAGGTGTGCGGTCGACGAAACTGTCTGTGGCGCTGGCCAGGGAAGCTCTGGCCGCGCGCACCGAAACGGCCAACGGCTGGTTGCAGGGCACACCTCCCGGCCGCACGGTTCGGCGCGTCATCGACGGGCTGATCGAGATCGAGCTCGTCGACCGGTCGATGACGCTCGCCGCCAGGATCTTCACGTCGGTGCTGCCCGTGATGATTGCGGCATCGACGCTGAGCGGTTGGAACGTGACCGCACGCACCATCAAGACCCAGTTCGGCTTCGACCCCACGGAACTGACGACCACGCCCGGCACTGTGGACACCACCAACCCCTCCTTCGCCGCGTTCGGGGTCGTCGGTCTGCTGATGATCGCGATCAGCGGCACGTCCTTCGCGAGGGCCCTCGCCCGGATCTACGCCAAGATCTGGAACGTCCCGTCGATCACCCTTCGAGACGCCTGGCGGTGGCTCGTCGTCCTGTTCGCCGTTGCGCTGTCGGGGACGGCGATCGGCCTGGCCGGCGAGCTCACGAGCATCCGGTTGATCGGTCCACCTCTCGCAGTCGCCGGGGAGTTCGCGGTGTGGATGGCCGTGTGGACCCTCAGCCCGTACCTCCTGACGATGGGCACGCTCAAGGGCCGTGTGCTCTGGGCGACCGGCGCGCTGACCGCCGGCGCGCTCACCGCTCTCCACGTCGGCGGGCGTCTGCTCCTGCCCCGGATCACCGCCGCAGCGCAACACCAGTTCGGGCC
Organism: Rhodococcus sp. G6(2025); assembly: GCF_058628105.1. Lineage (NCBI taxonomy): Bacteria > Bacillati > Actinomycetota > Actinomycetes > Mycobacteriales > Nocardiaceae > Rhodococcus > Rhodococcus sp. G6(2025). Next base: position 665,655 of record NZ_CP179750.1, on the reverse strand, counting down.
GCTCGGCCTGGTGTTCACCGCGATCAGCTGGCTGTTCGTCCTGTCGGTCGTGATCGTGGGGTCCGCGGTGATCGTCAAGGCCATCGCGCTCGACGAGGGTTACGTCGGGCATTACCTGCGGGGACCGGACGCTGTCGCGTCAGAACAATCCGCCGCATCCCTTACCGAGGACGACGGCGCCCATCACGAGTAGCAGCACGCTCATCACCGCGGCGTTGTTGGACTGGAGCCAGACCTTGAGGTTGTCGAGGGTTCCGCGCATCTTGTCGGCTGCGACGGCGTAGGCGATGACCGGGACGAGGACGGTCGATCCGGCCAGCACCGTGTACACGATCAGCGCCACGACCTGCTCGCCGCCGCTCACCCCGGCCGTGCCGATCCCGACGCCCGCGGACACGCAGAGCAGCAGGTTCTTGGGATTGATTGCCGCCAGCGCGAATCCGAGACCGGTGGATTTCACGAAGTTCAGGTCGTCGATGGCCTGCATCCACTTCGGTGGCTCCGCGTGGGCATTGCGGCTTCTCCATTGCCGTCCCGCGAGCAGGAGCAGCAGCACACCCAGAACCACCTTCACCCATGACGCCGTCGCCGACGGACCGTCGGAGTCGGACGTGTCGATGCTGCCGGCGAGGAACATGAAGATGCCCGTCGCAACAAGAATTCCCAGGATCCAGCCGACGCCGAAGCCTGCGCTCGCACCGCCCGCACGCTTCGACAGCAGCATCAGGATGACGGCGATGATCGGTATCGGCGAGATCGCGACACCCACGGCGAGCGGTAACAGTTCTCCGATGACTGAGCCCATGTCCGAACCGTAGGGTCGGGGCGCCGTCTCCGCCTCGCACGTGTCGGGTGAACCGCACGTGAGTGGCAAAGTGTGCTCGGGTACGCGTTGCCACTCACCTGGGGGACAGCACGCGCGCCGCGAACGCGAGGGACTCCGGCATGGAGGCCATCAGTGATTCGCGGTGGTTCTCGGCGGCGAGTTGCTGGTATTCGACGTTCACGCCGTGCTGCTGCATCTCGGCGAGCTGCGCCCATGTCAACGGAATCGGCACCGACGTGTCGGACAGACTGTGCACCACCCGCAGGGGGCGGTCGAACCCGTCGACGGGCACCTGCTGCATCTCCCGGAACAGCGCCCGGAACTGCTCGTTCCACAGGGGCGCCGCGAACAGGTCGCCGACCGAAGTGGGATGGGCGAGCAGGTACCGGCCGAGTTCCCGGCTGCAGGTCACCTTCGCCAGCTCCATCAATTCGATCCCCTTCGGCGACAGATACCGCCGGATGTCGATCTCGGGGCGCTGGTCGTCGATGCCGGCGAGGGTCAGCAACGCATAGTTCACGATTCCGGTTGTCGGCAGAGCCGGAATCGCGGGACCCGCGGCCGGGAAGAGCTGTTCGAGGTGCGTCGGCGCCGCCACGGCGACGGCACCCCGATAGTCGAGTGCGGGTGCCCGGGCGGCGGCCTCGCGGGCGGCGAAGTAGGTCGCGTGCCCGCCCTGCGACAGTCCCGTGACGATCCACCGGTCGCTGAGCACGTCGCCGTAGACGTCGTGGGCGGCCAGGACGATGTCGACGGCGTTCGCGGCGGCGGCAGGGCCGTCGAGGTAGGCATTGACACCGGGCGTGCCGATTCCCGCGTAATCCGTTGCTGCGACGGCGTATCCGGCGGCCAGCCATTGCTCGATCGCGGGCAGTTCGACGTAGTTGAACCCGGCGACGGACGGCGCGCACTGGTCGGCGACCCCGACCGTGCCGTGCGCGTAGGACACCACCGGCCAGCCGCCGACGGGGGGATCACCCCGGGGAAGGAAGATCGATCCGGTCGACTCACCGGTCGCGGTCGCGGTGCGCAGCGTCGAGTAGCGGACCCGGATGCTGTCGCCTGCCTGACCGGGGACTGCGGCGGGTGGAAGTTCGTCCTGCGACAGCAGGATTCCCGGCTGCGCGGACGCCTCGCTCGCACCGGTGAGCAGCAACAGAACCGCCGCCACCGCAGCACCGACGACTCTCATCGGCTCAGTATCCACCCGCAACCGACACGTGAGTGGCAAAGCGTGCGGAAGCACACTTTGCCACTCACGTGGGGGGAGATCAGACCAGCAGTTCGGCGATCTGAATGGTGTTGAGGGCGGCACCCTTACGCAGGTTGTCGCCGGACACGAACAGTGCCAGACCGCGACCCTCGGGGACACCCGGATCCTGACGGATACGCCCGACCAGCGACGGGTCGCTGCCCGCGGCCTGGAGCGGGGTGGGGACGTCCACCAGCTGCACACCGGGAGCCTTCGACAGGAGCTCCTGCGCACGCTCCACCGACAGCGGACGCTCGAATTCGGCGTTGATCGACAGCGAGTGGCCCGTGATCACGGGGACGCGGACGCACGTGCCCGACACCAGCAGGTCGGGCAGGCCGAGGATCTTGCGGCTCTCGTTGCGGAGTTTCTGGTCCTCGTCCGTCTCACCGCTGCCGTCGTCGACGATCGAACCGGCCAGCGGCAGAACGTTGAACGCGATCGGTGCGACGTACTTGTTCGGGGCCGGGAAGTCGACGGCGCTGCCGTCGTGCACCAGCTTCTCCGCGTCGTCGATGACGGCGCGGGCCTGGCCCACCAGCTCCTCGACACCGGCGATTCCACTGCCCGACACGGCCTGGTAGCTCGACACGATGAGACGCTGCAGACCGGCCTCGTCGTGCAGAACCTTCAGCACCGGCATCGCGGCCATCGTGGTGCAGTTGGGGTTGGCGATGATGCCCTTCGGCGGGTTCTTCGCCTGCTCCGGGTTGACCTCGCTGACGACCAGCGGGACGTCGGGGTCCTTGCGGAACGCCGACGAGTTGTCGACGACCGTGGCACCTGCCGCGGCGAACCGCGGGGCCTGCTCACGAGAGAGGGTCGCACCGGCCGAGAACAGGGCGATGTCGATGCCCTTCAGGTCCTCGTCGGACGTCGCGGACGCGTCCTCGACGACGATCTCCTCGCCGCGAAACGGCAGCTTCTTGCCCGCCGACCGCGCGGAAGCGAAGAACCGGACCTTGTCCGCGGGGAAGTTCCGTTCCTCGAGGAGGGTGCGCATGACGATGCCGACCTGTCCGGTGGCACCGACGACAGCGATGGTGGTCATGATCTACCGTCCCGTTCCTGCGTGCACGACGGCTTCTTCGTCGCCGCCGAGCTCGAATGCATCGTGGATCGCCTTCACGGCCTTGTCCAGCTCCACATCCTTGACGAGCACCGAGATGCGGATCTCGGACGTCGAGATGAGGTCGATGTTGACACCGGCCTTTGCGAGAGCCTCACAGAACGTCGCGGTGACGCCCGGGTGGCTCTTCATGCCGGCGCCGACGAGCGACACCTTGCCGATGTGGTCGTCGAACAGCACCTGCGTGAAGCCGATGTCGCCCTGCAGCTTGGTCAGCTTCTCGACGGCGCGCGGGCCGTCGGCGGTGGGCAGGGTGAACGTGATGTCGGTCTTGCCGGTCTCGACCTTCGAGATGTTCTGCAGCACCATGTCGATGTTGATCTCCGCCTCGGCCACCGCGCGGAAGACCTGCGCGGCGTAACCCGGGGTGTCGGGCAGGCCGACGACGGTGATCTTGGACTCGCCGCGATCGTGCGCGACTCCGGTGATGATTGCCTCTTCCACGGGGATGTCCTCCATCGATCCGGACACGATGGTGCCCGGCTTGGTCGTGTATGACGAACGGACGTGCACAGGCACGTTGTATCGGCGGGCGTACTCGACGCAGCGGAGCATGAGCACCTTCGCGCCGCACGCCGCGAGCTCGAGCATCTCCTCGAACGACACCGTCTCGAGACGCTGCGCGTCGGGAACGATGCGCGGGTCGGCGGTGAAGATGCCGTCGACGTCGGTGTAGATCTCGCAGACGTCGGCCTCGAGGGCCGCTGCGAGGGCCACCGCGGTGGTGTCCGAACCGCCGCGCCCGAGGGTCGTCACGTCCTTGCTGTCCTGGCTGACGCCCTGGAACCCGGCGACGAGGACGATCGAGCCCTCGTCGAGCGCATCCCGGACGCGGCCCGGTGTGACGTCGATGATCTTGGCGTTGCCGTGAGCACCGGTGGTGATGACGCCCGCCTGGGAGCCCGTGAACGAACGGGCCTCCGCACCGAGCGAATGAATTGCCATCGCGACGAGAGAATTGGAAATGCGCTCACCGGAGGTCAGCAGCATGTCCATTTCGCGGGCGGGTGGGGCTGGGCACACCTGCTGAGCCAGATCGAGCAGCTCATCAGTGGTGTCCCCCATCGCTGAAACCACGACGACGACATCGTTGCCGGCCTTCTTGGTCTCGACGATCCGTTCAGCCACTCGTCGGATTCTCTCGGCGGTTGCCACCGAGGATCCGCCGTACTTCTGGACGACGAGAGCCACGCGTTTCTACCTCCAGGTCGATGAATCTGTACTGGTCCAGCTGTCGAGCTTACCGGCGGAGTCCAATCTGATCCCGGGTGAGTCCGTTCGGACGCCTATCCGAACGCCGTGTTCACGGCGTCCGCGACCCTCGCCACGGCCGCGCAGTTCGGCCCGTGAACAGTGACGACTGCACCCGCGTGACCGAGCCTGCGGGTGAACTCGTCGACGCCCGCTCCGGGCCGTGTGATGTCGATCGGCTCGCCCATCGGGCTCGTCCACCGGCATCGGTCGCCGACCGTCTCCGGCTCGGCGGGAACGGGTGGTCGGTTTTCCTTGACCGGCGACATCGTGAACGACACGGTCACCTCACTCCCGGGCACCCGATTCGGGTTCGGAAACAGCACGCAGTCGAACGGGGTGGGCGGCGATTCCGGGTCGACGACGCGTCCGCCCGCCGTGGTTCCCAGCACGTCGAGTACTTCACACGGGTCGTGGACCGCGAGCGCCACTTGATGCGCGGACGAGGCGTCACGAGTGGGCAGTCCCGACCGCATCCTGTCGATCGCCGCGTCCAGCACCGCGTCGGCGAGCGGGCAGGCGTCCTGGCCGGCGACGGTTCCGGCGCGGACGGTGGCCAGCTGCCGTTCCACCTGTTCCTGGTCGATTCCGAGGTTCAGCCGGAAGACGCGCTCACACGTCCCGCGGGTCGGGTCGGCGCCCGCACCGCGGTAGACGGTCACCCCGTCGACCGTCTCCGGCCGGGTCAGCGCCGCGTCGGACAGCATCGACGGAAGCAGGGACAACTCCACGTAGGTGGTCGCGCCGCCGGGCCCGGCCATCAACGCCGAACACACCGGCAGTTGCACGGCGGACCCGTACTGCTGGACCGTCCCGGCACCCCGCACCACGGCCACGTCGAGCAGTCCGCACGGATCGGCGTCGCGGAGCGCGTCCTCGACGTGGATGTGCCGTTGCTGCCCGGGGCTCAGTTCCTGCAGCGGAGAAGCCCCCGCAGTCCCCGACACGCTGTGCGCGCACCCGGACGTGATCACGGCGCACAGGAGCGCTGCGGCAACTTTCTTCACTCGATCCCCCCTCGAATCGGCACGAACACTACCGCCGACTCGGGATCATCGGAGGGAGGAAGGGGCGCCGTGAACAGAGCAGCCGAGTTCCCCCGGTCCGGATCGGATTCGCGACCGATTCTGCGCGCACTGCGCCGCCGCCCACCGTTGCGATTGGGGCTCGTCCAGCTCGGCTATCTGTTCGGCGGTTTTCTCCTCGGCCTCGCGCTCCCCACCCTCGACATCGGTCCCCGGACAAGTGGCACCAGCAGGGCACCCTGCTGTTCACTCTCGCCGGCGCCGTCATCACGCTGGCGAGCGTGGTGTTCTCGCTGCTGTTCCTCGTGGGTCAGTTCGGCGCCACGACGCTGACCCCGCGATTGACGCTGTTCCGCGACGACCCGCTGGTGTGGAACTCCTTCGGGATCTTCCTGGGTTTCTTCGTCTTCGCGACCACGGCGGGCCTGGTCGTCAACCAGAAGGACGCGGTGCCGGTGGCGATCCCGGTGGCGGCCGTGATCCTCACGGTCGTCGCACTCGCCGTCATGCGGATCCTGCAACTGCATGCGTTCCGCTCGATCCAGCTCGCACCGACACTCGCCGACGTCACCGCCCGCGGCGAAGCGGTGCTCGCCACCCTCTACGGCACGGAACCGGCGGGATCGGAAAGGTCGGGCGGTCCGGGCGGTGCCGTCGTCCGGTGGACCGGCACCGGCGGGATGCTGTGTCAGATCGACCTGCCGAAGCTGGCGCACCTCGCGCGCGAAGCGGATGTCCTGGTGCGGATGCGGGTCCGTGTGGGTGACGCCCTGATCCCCGGATCAGTCGTCATGAGCGTCGACGGCGCTGCCGGATTCGACAGCCGCGCGATGCTGGGATGCCTGGACGTGCGGATCGACCGGTCCTTCGACCAGGATCCGATGCTGGCGTTCCGCATCGTCGACGACATCGCCCTGCGCGCGTTGTCACCGGCTGTCAACGATCCCGCGACCGCCGCCCAGGCCGTCGACTGCGTGGGAACTCTGTTGTCGAGGATCAGTCACCGACCGGTCGACGTCGGCGACGTCGCGGACACGGAGGGAGAACTGCGCGTCGTCGTGCTCCTTCCCGACTGGGACGACTACGTGTCGGCGGCGTTCGACGAGATCGCCGACGCCGCCCGGCACCAGCCGTTCGTCGCCCGCCACCTCCTGCAGACCATCGACTCACTGATCGGTTCCGCCCCCGCGCACCGGCAGTCCGCGCTGGAACGACGCAGCGCCTGGGTCCGCGCACACTGCGACCTGCCGCCGACGTTCAGGTCGTGACCGGTGGTGTCTCGTGCCGGGCAGCGTCGTACGACGTTCGATCAGCTGCGCCCCTGATCAACTGGTCTTCACGAAGGGCGGGATCTCGAACGTTCCGTCGAACACCTCCGGCTTGGGGCTGTACATCCGGAGCAGCGGCCGGAACCCGACTGCCGGTGTCGGCAGCCAGTTGGCGCGGGCCACCGGATCGGCCGGGGCGTCCGCGCTGAGCGTGATGGTCAGCGAACCGTCGTCCGCGAACACCAGTCCCGGCGTGCGGTCACCGATCGAGTAGCGGTCGATCGGATTGTCGACGAGGTAGAAGTCCGGGAGGTCGTACATGGTGATCGACCAGAACGCGTCGACCGGTGGGGTCGGCGCGAACGTGAGTGTGTAGGTGTGATCGCCGGACAGTTCGTTGCCTTCGCTGTCGTGGTAGATCGGCGCATATGCGGCCTCGTAACCGTGGTTTCCCCACAGCCCCGCCATCGCGGCGCCGGCCCGCAGTCCCAGCGCCTTCGAGCGGTCCTCGATCCGCCAGTCGGGTGAGTCGAGGGTGCCGATCTCGAAGAAGTCGTCGTTGTAGTCGAAGGCGTGGTACATCAACTGCCAGCCGTTGACCACCTCGCTTCCTGCACCCGATTTCAGTGCGGCGACCAGTGACTGGTGCCCGGCCTCGGCACCGGCCGTGAGCACGGCCGCGAGGTCCGGCGGCGCTTCGAGGTACGGCGACGGCCCGGTCTCGAGCAACCCGAGCGGGGCGAACGCCTGTTGTGCGACGAGGTCCTGCGCGGCGGGTGGGTACGCCTGCGAGTACACCCGCAGCTTCTCCCAGAACTGAAGTTCCACGGGGACGTTCGGGTCGGGGACCGGCAGGCCCTCCGCCGGTTCCTGCTCGCCGACGGGTTCCAACGTGAGGGCCGACTGCAGTCGCTTCACCCGCTCCAGGTCGGCCTCGCCGTCGCAGGCCCACCGGCCGATGACGGTGCCCACCGCGGTGGGAAACGCGATCTGCGTCGCGCCGTCGGGGACCTCACCGGACCACCCGGGACCGGTCAACAGGTAACGGCCGGCCGCCGTTCCCGTCGCACGTTTGCCGACGTACGCGAAGTTGTCGGTCCACGCATCGACGAATTGCAGCACGTAGTACGCCCCACCGGCGTCGGGGACTCGCAGCAACTGCGGTCCGTGGCCGAGATCGATCTGGGCGATCGAATAGATGGTGTCGTTGTTGACCGAGACGAACGTGTCCTGCGGCCCGGCGAGTGTGCGGGCGTGGCTGAATTTGTTGAAGGGTCCCGCGTCGAGGCTCCCCATCCCCTCCGACACGAAGCGGTTCACCTGGTCGAGGTCGAACACCAGCGGAAAACCGTACATCCACGCCTTCGCGGCGAGTTCCTGCAATCCTGTGCTCACGACTGTCTCCTGTCATGGGCGGCTCCGCCGCCCGTGCGCCTTTGTGGTAGCTGCAGCAACCACAAAGGCGCACGGGTGCGGAGCGCCTACTGTCGGTGCGGTTCTGCGAGAGCCTCTCGCACGGTCGGATAGAGGCCGACGGGGGTCGCGCCCGAACCCGAGGTTCGTATCGTGTCCCGGAACTGCCCGATGTCCCGCGCCACACGTAGCTCTATTCCCCGGCGCGCGAGCACATCCCGTAACTGCACGAGCATCTGAGCGGCACTGACGTCGACGAACGGCGACGTCTCGGCGTCGAGGACCACCACTCGCGTGTCGTCGGTGCACATGTCCTCGATGCGGTCCTTGACGTGATCGGCGTTCGCGAAGAACAGTCCCGCCTCGACGCGCACCACGACCACGTGCGGTGTGGTCGGGAGGTCGGGGTGACGCTCGGCGTCCACCCACAGCGACCCTTCCTTCGCGAGCGCCGCGACGTGGGGACGCGACGCCCGGTAGAGCAGCAGCAGCATCGACACGCCGATGCCGATGACGAGTCCGGGCAGGGTGTCGAACAGGAGCACGCCCACCATCGCGGCGAGGGCGGCCGCGAAATCGGCTCGCGCGGCGTATCCGTAGATGCTGCCGAGCCTTTCGGTCCACACCCCGTAGAGCCGGCGCAGCGCGGAGATGTCGACGAGTTCGATGACGGCGGCGATGACCACCGCGGCGAGCGTCGCCTCGGGGAGTTTCTCGAACAGTCCGGTGAGGAACAGCAGGGTCACCACGGTGAGGACCGCGACGACGAGACCGCTGACCTGCGATTTGGCGCCGGCCCCGCCGTTGACCGCCGTCTTGGAGAGGCTGCCGTTCACCACCATCCCCGAGCACAGCCCGGAGCCGAGATTGGCTGTTCCGAGGCCGAGGAGTTCCCGGTTGGCGTCCACCTCGTAGCCCTCTTTCGCGGCGTATGTCTTCGCGGCACCGAGCCCTTCCGCGAACCCGATGAGCAGCACGCCCACTGCGGGGCCGAGAAGGTCGATGTAGTCGTCGAAGCCGACACCGTCCGGCAGTCCCACCGACGGCAGACCGGAGTCGATGTGACCAACGATGTCGACACCTCGACCGTCCAAACCGAACACGGCGACCGCGGCGATACCGAGGAGGACGGCCAGCAGCGAACCGGGGACGAGCGGCAGCCACCGTGTGAATCCGAGAACCACGACGAGACTGAGCACACCGACGACGAGTGTGCCCCAGTCGATGTCGCCCAGGTGGCTGACGACTCCCCAGGCCTGTTCGAAGAAATTGCCGTGCTCCTTCTCCACGCCGAGGAGGGCAGGAACCTGCCCGATGATGATGGTCAGAGCCAGCCCCACGATGAAGCCCTTCAGCACCGGCTCCGAGATGAACGACGCGATGAAGCCCAGACGGAGGAGCCCCGCGAGCAGCCCGGCGATGCCGGTGGCAATCGCCAGCACTGCTGTCAGGGCCGCGTACTTGCCGCCGTCCGCCCCGGCGAGCGGCGCGACGATGGCAGCCGACAGGGCGGCCGTCGCCGACATCGGCCCCACCACCAGATGCCGGGAACTGCCGGCCGCCGCGTAAAGGATCAGGGCGGGTATCGCCGCGTACAGACCGACGACAGGGGGGACTCCCGCGATGGTCGCGTAGGCCAGGGCCTCCGGGACCAGCACGGCCCACACGGTCAGGCCCGCGATCACGTCGGGCCTGACCCATCCTTTTTGATACTCCTGCAGCGAGCCGAACACCGGCCAGGTGCCGGTCGCGGAACTCACCACGTCGTCATCGTCCTAGTCCCTGGCGGTGTCCCAGGTGGTGACCGCCCAGATCACGACGACGTCGAGCGCGATGATCAGAATCGACCACAGCGGGTAATAGGGCAGCCAGAGGAAGTTCGCGAGGATCGACAGCGCGGCGATGCAGACTGCCACGACACGGGCCCAGGTGGCGCCCGTCATGAGGCCGATCGCGCTGATGACCAGAACGACACCCAGAACGATGTGGATCCATCCCCACGCGGTGGTGTCGAACTGGTAGGTGTACTCGACGCCGACGACCAGCAGGTCGTCGGAGGCGACGGCGGCGATGCCCTGGAAGAACGAGATCACGCCGACGGTCAGCAGCAATATCGCCGCTGCCAGCGACGTTCCCGCGGCAAAGCCCTGTTTGACAGGGCTGGTGGTCCTGGACTCCGGATGTGTCGTCATGTCCATGCCCTTCTCGAAAGGATGTGCTCGAACAGTGGAATCCTGCGACTTCGCGATGGCATCGGCATCATCCGCGCCGGGTGATCCTCATCTGCAACGGATGATGTGTCGTCGTCGGCCGGGTGCAACAGTCGATTCGGGGCACCCCGGTTGGCCGATTGTTGCGAAGGGACACGCGATGACCGATCCGCAGGACGTATCCGGCGCGGCGCCGGATTCTCAGTGGTCGATGCCGCGGGGCCTGATCGTGATCCTCGGCCTGGCCGCGCTCGTCGTCACCGTGGCGGGGATCCAGGTGGCCGCGTCGATAGTCGGCCCGATCTTCCTCGCGCTCATGCTGACCGTCGCGGTCCATCCGCTGCCCGAATGGCTTCACCGAAAGGGTCTCCCGACCTGGCTCGCCACGATCGCGGCGATCCTGGTCGTCAACAGCATCATTCTCGTCCTCGTGCTGTCGCTGGCCCTGTCGGTCGCCCAGCTCGCCACGCTCCTACCGGAGTACGCGGACGACTTCACCGCCCTCATCGATGACGCCCAGAGCTTCCTGAACAGCAACGGCGTGAACTCGACCGATTCCCAGACCCTGCTCTCCCAGGTGGATTACGGCAAGGTCTTCGGCTTCGTGGAGGCGATCCTGCAGGCAATGCTGGGCGTCTTCTCGAATCTGCTGTTCGTCCTCGCCCTTCTGCTGTTCATGGCCGTCGACGGAAGTTCCTACGGTGCGCGGATGCGGATCGTCACGCAGATGCGTCCCGACATCGCCACCGCTCTCACGTCGTTCTCGGCCGGGACCCGCACGTACCTGATCGTGTCCACCGTGTTCGGGCTGATCGTCGCCGTCATCGACACCGGGGCACTGTGGGCGCTGGGAATTCCGCTGCCGATCCTGTGGGGACTGCTGTCGTTCATCACCAACTACATCCCGAACGTCGGGTTCATCCTGGGGCTGGTTCCGCCGGCCCTGCTCGCACTGCTCCAGGGCGGTCCGGGACTGATGCTGACGGTCATCGTCGTGTACAGCGTCATCAACGTCATCATCCAGTCGGTGATCCAGCCGAAGTTCGTCGGTGACGCGGTGGGCCTGTCCGTGACGTTCACGTTCCTGTCGTTGGTGTTCTGGGCGTGGATCCTCGGGCCGCTCGGCGCGATCCTGGCAATCCCGTTGTCGTTGATGGCGAAGGCGCTGCTGATCGACATCGACCCGTCCACGCGTTGGGTGAACACGATTCTCAGCAGCGCTCCCACTCCCCCTGCACCGGTTCCTGCCCCCTCCCCACCGCGACACGAGAAGGAAGAATCATGACACCCGATTTCTCGGACACCACCGATTTCGAGGACGCCGACCGCGGTTTCGTCGACCGTCTCGACCCCTGCACCGTCACGAGTGGGGACGGTCGCGTGGTGTGGGACATGCAGGAGTATTCGTTCCTGAACGGTGACTGCCCGGACACCGCCGACCCGAGCCTGTGGCGTCAGTCGCAACTGTGCGCGAAGAACGGTCTGTACGAAGTCACCGAGGGCATCTACCAGCTACGCGGAATCGACCTGTCCAACATGACGATCGTCGAGGGCGAGACGGGTGTCCTGGTGATCGACCCGCTGATCTCGCAGGAAACGGCGGCCGCCGCGCTTGCGCTGTACCGGAAGAACCGTGGCGACCGGCCCGTCACCGGAGTCATCTATACGCACTCCCACATCGATCACTTCGGTGGTGTCGTCGGCGTTCTTCCGGACGGTCGCGGCGACGTCCCGATCCTCGCCCCCGAAGGTTTCCTCGAACACGCGGTCTCCGAGAACGTCTATGCCGGAACGGCAATGGGCCGGCGCGCCACCTACATGTACGGACCGCTGCTCCCCAAGGGCCCGCGCGGGCACCTCGGGGCGGGGCTCGGAACGAACACCTCGGCGGGTCGACCCGGACTGATCCCACCGACCGTCGACATCACCCACACCGGCCAGGAGGAGACCGTCGACGGCATCCGGATCGTCTTCCAGGTGACACCCGGAACGGAGGCGCCCGCCGAGATGAACTTCCTGTTCCCCGACCACCGGGCACTGTGCATGGCGGAGAACGCCACCCACAATCTGCACAATCTCCTCACGCTGCGGGGCGCGCTGGTCCGGGACCCCCGCGCCTGGTCGCGGTACCTCGACCAGGCGATCGAGATGTTCGACGGCGGCTACGACGTCGCTTTCGCCTCCCACCACTGGCCGACGTGGGGTCGCGACCGGGTGGTGACATTCCTGTCGCAGCAGCGCGACCTGTACCAGTACCTGCACGACCAGACCCTGCGGATGCTCAACACCGGGATGACGGGAATCGAAATCGCGGAGGACTTCCCACTACCGCCTGCCCTCGAATCCTCCTGGCACGCACGCGGTTACTACGGCTCGGTGAGCCACAACGTGAAGGCGATCTACCAGCGGTACATGGGCTGGTTCGACGGCAACCCGACGTCGCTGTGGCAGCACCCACCGGAGAACGCGGCCACGCGGTACGTCGAATGCATGGGCGGTCAGGACGAGGTCCGGGCCAAGGCGCAACGGTATTTCGACGACGGCGACTTCCGGTTCGCCGCCGAACTCTCGAAGCATGCGGTGTTCGCCGACCCGTCGGACAGCGACGCGAAAGAACTGCTCGCCCGCACGTACGAACAACTCGGATTCGGTGCGGAGAACGCGACGTGGCGCAACTTCTACCTCACGGGTGCACTCGAACTGCGCGGCGGCATCGTCGCCCCGCCGCTCAGCGACCTCGGCGCAGACATGCTGAGCGCACTCACGATCGAGCAGATCTTCGACTCCGTCGCCCTCCGCATCAACGGCCCACGTGCCTGGGACAAGTCCCTCGTCGCGGAGTGGCACTTCACCGAACCCGAAGCGCACTACCGGACGACGCTGTCCAACGGTGCGCTCATCCAGACGGTCGCGCCGAGGACCACGACGCAACCGGACGTCTCACTGACCCTGACGAAGATGCAGTTGCTCGGACTGTTCGCCGGCAAGGGACTGGAGGGCATCGAGGTGACGGGTGACCCGTCGAAGCTCCTTGTCCTCACGGAACTTCTCGACGCACCCGACAGCGCGTTCCCGATCGTCACGCCGTAGGCGCTTCGCGCCCGTGCGCCTTTTTGGTAGCTGGGACAACCAGAAAGGCGCACGGGCGGCGAAGCCGCCTACCCGTCTGTGATGAGCGCCCACAGGCCCCGTCCCCGGCGATCTGTGGCGAAGACCTGGTCGAGCACGCGTGCGAACTCCCGCATCTCGGTGTCGGTTGCCGGTCCGGTCATCAGCGCATCCCCAATCCCCGCGCGATGACACCGCGCAGAATCTCACTCGTACCCCCTCGCAGTGTGAACCCGGGGCGCTGCATCACGCCGGCACGGACCAGTTCGGCGAACCGTTCGCTGCCTGCCTCCGGTTCGCCGGGCAGTTCCTCGACGAGGTCCGCGATATCACCTTCGGCTTCGTGCCGAGGACCTTCACCACTGAAGCACCGAGTTCGGCGTCGTCACCACGCCCCAGTGCCTCCGACACCGCACGGGACATGTGATGGAGTCCGAAGGTCCGGGCGACGAGCGCTCCGATGCGGGCATCGGCCGGTTGCCGTCCCTCCCCGATTTCCTCGGCCATCGCGGCGAGGATCGGGAACGTGGACATGAACCGTTCCGGGCCACTGCGTTCGAACCCGAGTTCGGACGTGACCTGCTTCCAGCCTTCGCCGATGCGGCCGAGCACCAACTCGTCCGGCACGAACACGTCGTCGAGGATCACCTCGTTGAAATGGTGGTCGCCCGACATCGACAGGAGGTGGGCGCCGGACGTCCACAATTTGGTCCCGGTGATCCGCCAGCCGCCGTCGACCCGGACCGCTTTCGTGCGGACGCTCGCGAGGTCGGAGCCCGATTCCGGTTCGCTCATTCCGATCGCCCAGCTGATCTCGCCGCCCGCGATTCCGGGGAGGAACCGCTGCTTTTGTTCCTCGGTGCCGTAGGTGAGCAGCGACGGTGCGGCCTGCCGGTCCGCGACCCACTGTGCGGCGACGGGCGCGCCGACGGCCAGCAGTTCTTCGGTGACGACGAACCGCTCCATGAACGTGCGGCCCTGCCCTCCGTACTCCGCCGGGATCGTCATGCCCAGCCAGCAGCGGGCTGCGAGGGCCTCCGTGAAGTCCGGATTCCACCGGGTGAGCCAGTGTCCACACCGGGTGTGAACACGCCGGCGTCGATCTGCTCGCCAGGAACGCTCGCACCTCGGCCCGCAACGCGTCGAGTTCATGATCGGGTGGGCCCGCGGCCGGCACCACTTGTGTGTGCATGCTGTCTACTTCCGTCGACGAGTGTGTCGAATGCTTCCGCAGGCTCACGCCTGCAACGCGGCTTTAGCCAATTTTCTCAGGTCCCCGCGGAGTGACGGACTCCGAATCGGGTGCACGATCGCGATGACGAAGTAGTCCGAACACCATCACGACAGCGTGGCGTTCCCGTTCGGTAAAACACGTTCACCCACACAAAACAACGCATTCTCGCTAAAATCGTCCCACCGGCCCACTGCGTCGGGGATTGGCGTTTGTCGAAGATCGTTTCTCGGTGCAGCGAGAATTGGGGGTCGGCGTGACGGCAGCACCTCTCGGCGAATTTCATCTGAGCACTCGAATACCTACGAGTGCAGGGGGTCGGACGGTTACCCGGACCCGCTTGCACACCATGCTCACCGAAGCGCTCACCGACGACGCCCATCCCTGCCCGGTGGCGCTCGTCTGCGCACCGGCCGGGTCGGGAAAGACGCGGGCCGTGGCCGACTGGGCGCGGGAACTGCTCGCCGCGGGCGACGCTCCGACCATTGCGTGGCTCACGATCGAGGAGCGGCACAACGACCTCGACGTCGTCCACCGGGCGATCCTCCGCTCACTCACCGACACCGGGAATCCTCGCGTGCAGAAAGCATGCGCCGGGCTCGATTCCGAGGCATCGGACCTCGGCGCGCAGTTGTCGGCCGCGTTGCACGAACTCGGCGAGAACATCTGGATGGTCATCGACGACGCCCACCTCCTCCGCGACACCGACGTACTCACCGACCTCGAGTCGTTCATGCGCTGGCAACCTCCGATGCTGCGAACGGTCATCATCGGACGGTTCGAGCCGCCGCTGGCATTGCAGCGACTTCGCCTGGACGGCAAGCTGTTCACGCTCTCGGCCAAGAATCTCGCCTTCACGTCCGACGAGGCGGCCGAGATGCTCGACGAACACGACGTCGTGCTGAGCGCGGACGATCTCGACGCGCTGATGGATCGCACGGAAGGCTGGGCTGCCGGAATTCGTTTGGCGGGAATGTCTTTGGAAGGACATCCGGATCCGAGCCGGTTGATCGCCGAGTTCACGGGCGACCGCCGGGCGGTCGCCGATTATCTCATCGAAGAGGTCCTCGCCGGCCAGACCGACGAGATGCGCGAGTTCCTCCTGCGCACGTCCGTACCGGCCTCGTTCACAGTCGAACTCGCGGAGAAGCTCACAGGCTGCACGGATGCGCACGGCAACATCGACTGGCTCGAACACCACAATTTTCTGATCAGCCGAATCACGGACAGCCCCACGCACTATCGTTACCATCCGCTGCTGCGGAGCTATCTGCGAGCGGAGATCAGCCGGATCGGGCACGTCGAAGTCGAGCATCTCGAATTGACGGCCGCCCACTGGCACGACGAATTCGGGGACGCGCTGCTCGCACTCGAACACGCGGTGAACTCCGGTGATCACGACGAGATCGTGGCGCTGCTCGCCCGGACTTCGCTGGCCCTGATCGTCGGAGGTCATGGAGAGGCCGTCGACCGGCTCCTCACCCGGGCACCCCGATCTTCGCAGGACCACCCGTCGGCGCGGCTCATCCGCGCCGCCGCGGCGCTCGCATCGGGCAACATCCCGGTGGCCACGTCCACCCTCGAGCTTCTCGACCGCAGGCGGTCGGGGTTGCTGGTGGACGGTGCCGCCGAGTCCCGGTTACACCTGCTGCTCCGCGAATCGCTCCGAGTGCAGACAGCGATCGGCACCGGCGACATCGAGACCGCCCTGAACCGGCTGCGCAGCGTGGGTGTCGGATCGAGCGGCGATCCCGACCTCGACGCGTTCGTCCTGCTCCAGGAAGGGCGCGCGCTGCTGTTCCTCGGGCGGAACGACGAGTCGGAGGTCGTGCTCGGGAAGTCACTGGCCCACGCTCGACTCGGCGATGCGCCGCTGGGCGTCATGTACTGCCTGGGAACTCTCGGCGGCGTCGCGATGTCGCGGGGAGACGTGGTGCGGGCGTCCGCACTGGCCGACGAGGCACTGGCGATCGGCCGGACCCATTCCGCAACGGGCGATCCGACATTCCAGCTGGCGAAGCTCATCGACTCCTGGTGCCGCTACATTCGGATGGACCCCGATGCCGCACGTCTCGCCGCCGAGTCCGCCGAGGCGCTGCGTCGCGCAAATACCGAAACGGCGGGTTTCGCCGACGGCGCCGCCACCCTGTTCGGTCTCGACGAGACCGGAAACCGGCACAGTTCGGTGACGACGCTGCACGCGGAGAGCCCCGTGTCGTCCTCGTTGCCGGTTCCGCCCGGCATCCGGGCGGTGTTGCTGCCTGCCATCCAGTACGCCTATCTGTTCGCCGGCGAGACGGGGTGGGCGCACGAGCTGGCGTCCGAGACGCATGCCCTCCTCGGACCCACCGGCGACACAGCCGTCGTCGAGGCGATCGTCCATCTGCACCTCCATCGCCTCGACCTGGCACGTAAGACACTCCAACCCGTCCTGGACGGTGAACTGGAGTGCGCGGCGGGAACCAACCTGATCGCGGCATGGCTCGTCGACGCGTCGATCGCGCTTGCCCGCAAACATGATTCACGAGCCCACAGCGCGCTCACCGAGGCGTTGCGTCTCGCCGAACCGCAGTCGGCGTTGCGCCCGTTCCACGACTGCGGACCGCAGATCCGGGAACTACTCGTGCGGAGCACTGGCCGGTTCGGTGTCCTCGAACCCTTCGCGGAGAGGCTCCGAGCGTCGTTCCCGCGGTCGGAGAGTGCTGCGTCCGACATGTTGACTCCCCGCGAACTGGAACTCCTCGTGGAACTTCCGTCGTGGCGGACCGCCGAGCAGATCGCCGCAGATCTGTGCGTGTCGGTGAACACCGTGAAGACCCACCTGCGCGGGATCTACCGCAAGCTCGGCGTCACCTCCCGCCGCGACGCCATCGCCGCCGCGCAACACAACGGCTTGCTCTGAGCCGGTTCACCACTTGCGGGTGAGGCGCGTTGCCGTTTCGTCGGTCACCCTGAAATCTACGGCTGACCGAGTTCTGGAACGACGATGCGAATGAAGGAGCCCGCCGTGGTGCGTCCTGAATCGAACTGGCCCGGCAAGGTCAGGTACGCCTTCCTGATCAGCGGCGCCCTGTCCGATCGGGTGCTGGCCGCGTTCCCCGAGTTGGACGTCTCGGACGTCACGACCGGCGACACCACGCTCTACGGCCCGGTCGACAGCCCGACAGATCTCCGGGGCATGCTGGCACGCTTCGACGCGCTGGGACTGACCGTCATCGAGATGCGGCGGCTACCGGACTGACCCGGCGTCGGGGTTCAATGGATGGAGGGCCCAGGGAGGCGGTGAAGCCGATGTGAGCGGCGAGTTCGAACCGGGCACGGTGTTTGCCGGCTACGTGATCGAACGGGTTCTGGGACGAGGCGGCATGGGTACCGTCTACCTCGCCCAGCATCCCAACCTGCCGCGCAAGATCGCCCTCAAACTGCTCGACACGTCGTGGACGAACGACGACTACGTCCGGTCACGCTTCGAATCGGAAGCAGACCACGCCGCGCATCTCGATCATCCCAACATCGTCACCGTCCACGACCGCGGCCGCGAAGGCGGCAGGTTGTGGATCGCGATGCAGTACGTTCCCGGCAGCGACGCCAGGAAAGCGCTCGGCTCCGGCGCCCTGGACGTCGAACGCGCCGTGCACATCGTCAGCGAGACAGGGAAGGCACTCGACCACGCCCACGAGGCCGGGATTCTGCACCGCGACGTGAAGCCGGCGAACATCCTGCTCGCGCCGGGCGACCCCGAACGGGTCCTGCTCACCGATTTCGGCACCGCCAAGGCCCTGGACGAAACACATCAGCTGACCCGCACCGGGATGTTGGTGGCGACCCTGCACTACGCCGCGCCCGAGCAGATCGAGGGCGAGAAACTCGACCATCGCGTCGACATCTACGCGTTGGGCTGCACCTTCTTCCACCTGCTCACCAACGAACCGCCGTACCCCGGCAACACCGCGTCCTCGGTGATGCACGGCCATCTGAACGGACCGATTCCCCAGCCGAGCGTGGTGCGCCCCGGGCTGCCCACCGGTGTCGATGCGGTCGTCGCGCGCGCCATGGCCAAGAACCGCGAAGATCGCTACTCGACCTGTCGTGAGTTCAGCGACGCCATCCGCGCGATCGAGTGGACCGGGCCCGGCCACGTGACCCGGCCTGCTGCCCTGGCCGACCCCGCCGCGACCACCCGCGCGAGCGGCCCGGACGTGACCCGCCCCGACACCGAGCCGGGTGCGGCGCCCACGAAACCGGCAACGGTCGGGGGGCGGCGGACGCGCCGGGTGCTCGCCGCGCTGCTGGCCGGCGTCCTCGTCCTCGTCGTCGCGGCCGTCGCCTATGTCGCCTGGCCGGGAGAGGAGTCGACGAGCGCACAGGTCGAGCTCCCGCTGACCGGTCTACAGGGTCCGGCCGGGCTCACGGTCTCGGGCACCGGAGACCTGTACATCGCCGACAGCGCGGCCAAACAGGTCCTGAAAGTGAGCGCCGGGACGTACGAGCAGACAGTTCTTCCCTTCACGGGACTCGAGGTTCCGCAGGGAGTCGCGGTTAGTGCGTCCGGCGACGTGTACGTCTCCGATCTGGTGACCAACACCGTGACGATGCTGCACGGCAGCACCCAGGTGCCAATGCCGTTCGCCGGTCTCGACCAGCCGTTCGGAATTGCACTCGGGCCGGACGCCACGCTGTATGTCGCCGATACCCTGAACAATCGGGTGATGTCGCTGCACGACGTCACCGCGGCTCCCGTCGCGGTGCCGCTGACGGTGATCGGCCCGTTCGCCGTCGCCGTCAGTGAACACGGGGATCTCTACGTCGGCACGCCCAACAAGGTTCTCGCGTGGAACGCCGCCACCCATGCCCAGAGCTATCTGCCGTTCACCGACCTCCAGAGCGTCGGTGGTGTCGCGGTCGACGACGAGGGAACCGTGTACGCCATCGATCAGAACCACAATCGCGTTCTGCGGCTGGCCGCTGGTTCGGACGAGCAGGAGGTTCTCCCGTTCTCCGGGCTGGACCAGCCGGAGGGGATCGCCGTGTCGAGCCGAGGCGACGTGTACGTCGCGGACACCGACAACAGCAGAGTGGTCATGCTGCCCGCCGGAAGCTGACCGCTCGCCCTCAGGCCTGGCGCGCCAGATCGAAGCCGAAGGATTCCGCGACGGCCTCGTCCACCCGGCCGTGGTGATTGGCGAGCAGTTCTTCACGCTCGTTCGCGGAGAGTCCACCCCAGATGCCGTACGGCTCACCGACACTGAGCGCATGCTCCCGGCACTGCACCAGCACGGGGCATCCGCGGCAGATCATCTTGGCGCGGAAGTCCCGCATCTCGCGAGCCCGGCCACGTTCGCGGTCGGGGTGGAAGAACGTGGACGACTCATAGCCGCGGCACGCGGCGTCCCTCTGCCAGTCCCACACCTCGGCGACCGGAATGGGAAGACTCAACCGATTGGACATTGCACTCCTCCAGATACTCGTGAGCCGTTGTGTGCGAGCCCGAGAACTCGTTCCCGGGCCAGATCGGCGGCGCCGACGATGCCGACGTTCGCGCCGAGTTCAGCCAGTCGCACCTCGGCGACCGGTCGGTGTGCGCGTCCGGTGAGACGGTTCTCGAACGCGGCGGCGGCGGGACCGCGCAGCAGTTCGCCCGCCTCGCACACTCCCCCGCCGATGATGAACAGGTCGGGGTCGAAGAACGCCGCGATGTCCGCCATGCCGTGCCCCAGCCAGGAACCGATCACCCGGAAACACTCGAGCGCGGCGGCGTCACCCTCCTGCGCGGCCGCGGTGATGTGCAGGCCCGTGATGGCGTCCGCCCGTCCGCCGGCGCGGGTCAGGAGGTCGGCGGCGAAACCGGGCGAGACGTTCGCCAGATCCTGCGCTTCGCGGACGAGCGCCCGCCCACTGGCGTAACGCTCCCAGCAGCCGTGGTTGCCGCAACCGCATCGGCGACCGTGCGGTTCGACGTTGAGATGCCCGAATTCCGCGGCCACACCGAACTTGCCGCGATGGAGCACGCCGTCGACGACGATGCCGCCGCCGATCCCGGTTCCGACCGTGAGCACGACGACGGTCTGCCCCGTCCGCCCGGCCCCGAAACGCGCCTCGCCCCATGCCGCGGCGTTGGCGTCGTTCTCGACCACCGTCGGCAGTCCGCACGCCGCTTCGACCACCTCACCGAGAGGCTCGTTGCGCCAGGCCAGATTCGGGGCGAAGAGCACGGTGCTCAGGTCCGCGGCGACGAAGCCGGCCGCGCCGATGCCGACCGCCTGCACCGGGTGGGTGTCCGCCAGTTCGCGGACGAGTTCGGCGATGACGTTCTCGACACGGCGCGCATCGTGGGACGGGGTGTCACGACGCACCATCCGGTGGATGACTCCTTCGGTGTCGACCACGCCGGCTGCGATCTTCGTGCCACCCACGTCGATGCCAATTGTCAGAGCCATGTCTCGTGTCCTCTTCAAATCTGCGAGTGAGGGGTGTCACGCTGACAGTAGAGGACCTTTGGATTTTCATCAATACACACTTCCGTCTTTTCGAGAACAAAGCCTGCTCGCCTCCAAGTGGACAAGCACTGTGATCTAGGCCATAGTTCTTCCTCGTCGGTACCTGCCGACACACCCCTAACACTCGGATCGTCCGGCACGTTCCTGCCGGTGGAGGGATTCATTTCTCATGGCAACAATCACGTACGACCGCGCGACCAGGCTCTTTCCCGGCTCGGACGTCCCCGCGGTCGATCAACTCGACCTGCACATCGAGGACGGCGAGTTCCTCGTCCTCGTCGGCCCGTCCGGCTGCGGCAAATCCACCTCGCTGCGAATGCTCGCCGGACTCGAGGACGTCGACGGCGGGCAGATCCTGATCGGCGGCCGCGACGTCACGCATTCCGAACCCAAGGACCGCGACATCGCGATGGTCTTCCAGAACTACGCGCTGTATCCCCACATGACCGTCGCGGAGAACATGGGCTTCGCCCTCAAACTCGCGGGTACCGACAAGTCCGAAATCCGCAGGCGCGTGGGGGAAGCCGCCGACATGCTCGACCTCGGCGCCTACCTGGACCGCAAACCCAAGGCCCTCTCCGGCGGCCAGCGACAGCGGGTGGCGATGGGCCGCGCCATCGTCCGGCAACCCCAGGTATTCCTGATGGACGAGCCGCTGTCGAACCTCGACGCGAAACTCCGGGTGCAGACCCGCACCCAGATCGCCCAACTCCAGCGCCGACTCGGCACCACCACCGTCTACGTCACCCACGACCAGGTCGAGGCCATGACGATGGGCGACCGGGTCGCCGTCCTCAAGGGCGGCGTGCTGCAGCAGTGCGCGTCCCCCCGCGAGCTCTACCGCCGGCCCGCGAACGTCTTCGTCGCGGGATTCATGGGTTCACCGTCGATGAACCTGTTCACCGTGCCCGTCACCGACGGCGGGGTGCAGATCGGCGACCAGCTGGTTCCCGTTCCCCGCGACGCCCTCACCGCGGCGGGCGGGCGTGAGGTGATCTTCGGGATCCGGCCCGAGCATGTCGAGATCGCCGACTCCGGCGGACTGAAACTCGAGATCGACGTCGTCGAGGAACTCGGCTCCGAGGCATTCGTGTTCGGCCGCACCACGGTCAACGGCCGGGTCGAGAGCCTGGTCGCACGGGTCGACTGGCGGAACCCACCCGAAAAGGGCCAGGTCGTGCACGTCCGCGTCGACGAGGCACACGCGCACCTCTTCGCCACCGACGCGGCGGGCGAGCGTCTCGTGCGCTGACGTCAGAGTTCCGGAGGGCGGGCGGTCGAGCCCCGAACCACCAGGTGGGTCGGGAGCACGACCGCCCGTTCCGCAGGTTCCCGTCCGCTGAGTAGTTCCACGACCACCCGGCCGGCCGCCGCGCCCTGTTCCCCGACCGGCTGCCGCACCGTGGTCAGGTCTGCCAGCTCGGCCGTCGGGTGATCGTCGATCCCGATCACCGACATCCCGGCCGGAACGGGAACCCCCGCACGTCGCAGCGTGCGCAAC
Source organism: Rhodococcus sp. G6(2025) (assembly GCF_058628105.1). NCBI lineage: Bacteria > Bacillati > Actinomycetota > Actinomycetes > Mycobacteriales > Nocardiaceae > Rhodococcus > Rhodococcus sp. G6(2025). The sequence continues at coordinate 642,944 of NZ_CP179750.1, read as the reverse complement.
GCTCCGACGGCGACCTCGTCGGAATGGCAGAACACTGCGGTGGGCACCTCGGCACGGCTGAGCAGCAGTTCCATGCCGCGCTCACCGCCCTCGATTCCCCAGGGAACTGTCGCCGTGCAGTCGTCGTCGAGTCCGGCGTCGGCGAGAGCGGCATGGAACCCCGCCACCCGGGCGATGTCGCCCTCCCAGTACTGACCCTCCGGGTCCACGGTGCGGATCATTCCGATCCGGGTGTGGCCGATCCTGATCAGGTGCCCGACGGCCTGACGCGCGGCCAGCTCGTCGTCGATCCGGACGGACGGGAACTCGCCGGCGTGCGCGCCGATGACGACCACGGTCACATCCATCTCCTCGAGCCGCGCCCGCTCCGGCCCGGTGAGAGGAAACGCCACGGCGATGACGGCATCGACCTTGCGGCGCAAGGGAAGCCGTTCGAAGAACGATTCGCGCTGGGACGACTCCTCGAGGCAGTACAGCAACACGTCCAGGTCCGCGGCGCGGAGTTCGTGTTCGATGCCGGCGAGAATCCGCGAGTAGAACCAGGCGTCGATCCACGGCACCACGACGGCCACCCGGCCCGTCGCGCCACCCGACAGCTTCGACGCCTCGGGTGAGATGACGTACGCCAACTCGTCGGCGGCCCTCTGAATTCGCAATCGGGTCGCCTCGGAGACGCCGCGTTCGCCGCGCAACGCGCGCGAGACGGTGGCGATCGAGACGCCGGTGCGGCGCGCGACGTCGGCCATGTTGACGGACTGCTTGGGGATCACGTTCCCACAGTAAGCGAGCAACGCAAATATTTGCGTTGAATCCTCACAGAATCCGTGGCGCTGAAGTGCGCAAAAGAAATCTCACTGCTCGAGTTGACAGGCCCCTGTGACGTGCCTCACGCTCTTTACGCAAACGTTTACGCATCACATTCCCCCATCCCATCCCCCACCGAGGAGATTCGATGACCCAGTCCGTGGAGTCGACCGCAACCACCGTCGCGAGCCGGCACCCAGAAGCCTGGTGGAAGACGGCCGTCGTCTACCAGGTCTACATCCGCAGCTTCGCCGACGGGAACGGCGACGGCATCGGCGACCTCACCGGCTTGCGTTCCAAGCTGCCCTACCTCGCCGACCTCGGCGTCGACGCCGTGTGGATCAATCCCTGGTACCCGTCGCCGATGGCGGACGCCGGCTACGACGTGGCCGATTTCCGTGACATCGAGCCGTCGTACGGCACGCTCGCGGAGGGGGAGGCGTTCATCGCCGAGGCCCACGAGCTGGGGATCCGCGTGATCCTCGACATCGTGCCCAACCACACCTCCAGCGAGCACCGCTGGTTCGAGGCCGCCCTCCGCGACGAGCCCGGGGCACGCGACCGGTACATCTTCCGCCCGGGCCGCGGTCCGGCGGGCGCCGAGCCGCCCAACGACTGGCAGAGCGCATTCGGCGGTCCCGCATGGAGCCGCCTGGACACCGGCGAGTGGTACCTGCACCTGTTCGCTCCCGCCCAGCCCGACCTCAACTGGGAGCACCCCGAGGTCCGGGCGGAGTTCGAGGACATCCTGCGCTTCTGGTTCGACAAGGGCGTCGACGGCTTCCGGATCGACGTCGCCCACGGCCTGGCCAAGGATCCCGCACTCCCCGATGCCGGTGAGCGCCTTCCCGGTTCGCAGCACACCGACCCCCACCCCGCGTGGGATCAGGATGCCGTCCACGAGGTGTACCGGGGCTGGCGGGCCGTCGCCAACACCTACGCCGACCGCGTCTTCGTCGCCGAGGCCTGGGTGCCCGGCAACGACCGCCTGGCCCGGTACCTGCGGCCCGACGAGCTGCACACCGCGTTCCAGTTCGACTTCCTGCGCGCCCCGTGGCGTTCTGTGAGCATCCGCGCCGTGATCGACGACGCGCTCGAGCAGGCGGCCACCGTCGGCGCACCCGCCACGTGGGTGCTCTCCAACCACGACGTTCCCCGCACCGTCACCCGCTACTCGCGCTCACAGCCCGACCACCTGGTCGAAACCGACTGGGAGCGGGCCCGCTGGGCGCTCGAGGAACCGAACCACGAACTGGGTCGGCGTCGTGCCCGCGCGGCCGCGCTGCTGCAGCTGGCGTTGCCGGGCACCGCATACATCTACCAGGGCGAGGAACTCGGACTGGAAGAGGTCGAGGACCTTCCCGACGAGGTCCGGCAGGATCCGACGTGGTTCCAGACCGGTTTCACCGACCGCGGCCGGGACGGCTGCCGAGTTCCGATCCCGTGGTCGAACGACGCAGTGCCGTACGGCTTCTCCCCGTTCGACGCGGAGGAGGACACGTGGCTTCCGCAGCCGGGGCACTGGGCCCCGCACACCGCGGAAGCGCAGGCCGGCCACCCCGAGTCGTTCCTCACGCTGTACCGCGAGGCGCTCGAACTGCGACGAGAATTCTTCGACACCCCGCATGCCGTCGAGTGGCTCGACACTCCCCGCGACGTGCTCGCGTTCGCCCGCGGCGCAGTGCAGTGCTGGGTGAACACCGGCGCCGAACCGATCACACTGCCCGAAGGACTGACCGTCGTACTCGGTTCGGTCGCCGACATCACCGGCGGAGTTCTCCCGTCCGACGCCGCGGTGTGGCTGTCGGAACCGGGCGCGGGTGAATCACGATGAAGCGCGTCGCCGCCTGCGCGGTGGCCGTCGGCGTCCTGTTCGCGGCGACGTCCTGCGCCGATCAGGGCCTCGACGCCGCCGCGCAGGCGGAGAAGGAGAACCTCGACGGCCGCGGACCCATCACCTACGTGCAGGGCAAGGACAACTCGAACGTCATCCGGCCGCTGATCGACGAGTGGAACGCCACCCATCCCGGGGAGAAGGTGACGTTCAAGGAACAGTCCGACCAGGCAGACCAGCAGCACGAGGACCTGGTGCAGCACTTCCAGTCCCGCGACTCCGGGTACGACGTCGCCGTCGTCGACGTCGTGTGGACCGCCGAATTCGCGGCCCGCGGATGGCTGCAACCGCTCGAGGGCCCGATGGCGATCGACACGTCCGGGCTGCTCCCCGCGACGGTCGCGGGGGCCACGTACGGGGACGTCCTGTACGCGGCCCCGCAGACCAGTGACGGCGCCCTGCTCTACTACCGCACCGACCTGGTGGATCATCCGCCTGCCACCTGGGACGAACTCCTCGGCGCGTGCGGGACGGCACAGCACGCCGGAATCGGCTGCTACGCCGGGCAGTACGCCAAGTACGAGGGGCTGACCGTCAACGCGTCCGAGGCCATCAACACCGCGGGCGGGTCGATCCTCGGACCGGACGGCGTGACCCCGACGATGACCACCCCGCAAGCCAAGGCGGGCCTCCAATCGCTCGTCGACGCCTACCGTTCGGGTGCCATCCCCCGCGAGTCCGTCACTTTCCAGGAGGAGCAGGCGCGGCAGGCGTTCCAGAGCGGCGACCTGCTGTTCATGCGCAACTGGCCGTACGCGTACAGCCTGATGGACGGTCAGGGCAGTTCCGCGGTGTCGGGCAAGTTCGCGGTGGCGCCGCTGCCGGGGAAGAGCGGACCCGGTCACTCGACACTCGGCGGGCACAGCGCCGCGATCAACGTGTACTCCGAGCACAAGGCGACCGCCTCGGACTTCCTGAAGTTCTTCCTGGAGAAGAAGTCACAGGCGTTCTTCCTGTCGCAGGGATCGCTCGCCCCCGTCCGCGCCGACGTCTACGACGACCCGGAACTGATCGAGCAGTACCCGTACCTCCCCACGTTGAAGACGTCGATCGAGAACGCCGTGACCCGGCCGGTCACCCCGTTCTATCCCGCGGTCACCCGGGCCGTGCAGAACAACGCCTACGCCGCGATCAAAGGCGAGAAGACGGTGGACCAGGCCGCCGCCGACATCCAGTCCGCGATCGCCGCGGCCGGGTCCTAGAGGAGACAGCCGATGACCGTTCACGAACTCTCACTCGAGAAGACGCCCGCTCCCCCACGTCGGGACGGCGTGAGATCCGGCGAACCGCAGGGCGCGCGACCGCGGAAGGGCCGCAGCAAGGCGGCGATGTTCCTGATCCTGCCGACCATGATCCTGCTGGGCATCGTCGTTCTGTACCCGGTGGTCAGCGCCATGGTGATGTCGCTGTTCAAGGACCCGACGATCGATCCCGCCACCGGCAAGTTCGTCGACCAGGGTTTCGCGGGTCTGTCGAATTACACGCACTGGCTCTTCCAGCGGTGCACCGACACGACCGGAGCGTCGGTGTCCTGCCCCGGCGGCACGCTGGGGTCGCTGTTCTGGCAGTCGATGTGGGTCACCGTGTTCTTCACCGTCGTCACCGTTGCCATCGAGGTCGCGCTGGGACTGTGGTTCGCCACCATCATGAACCGGGCGTTCCGCGGTCGGGCACTGCTGCGCACCAGCATCCTCGTGGCGTGGGCGATCCCGACCGCCGTCACCGCGAAGCTGTGGTACTTCGTCTTCGCCTACGACGGCATCGCCAACAAACTGCTCGGCACGGAGATCCTGTGGACCGGTGACACGTGGCCCGCCCGGTTCGCCGTCGTGATCGCCGACGCCTGGAAGACCACACCGTTCGTGGCGTTGCTGATCCTCGCCGGACTGCAGATGGTGCCCGCCGAGGTGTACGAGGCGGCGCGGATGGACGGCGCCAATGCGTGGCAACGGTTCCGGTCGATCACATTGCCCCTCATCAAGCCGGCCATTCTGGTGGCGGTCCTCTTCCGGGTGCTCGACGTCCTGCGGATCTACGACCTCCCGGCGATCCTCACCGGCGGCGGTGGCGGCGACGGCACCGCCACCACCACGCTGTCGATCCTGGTGATCGACCAGATGCGCCAAGGTTTCAACAGCGCGTCCGCCCTCTCCACGATCACGTTCCTGTTCATCTTCGCCGTCGCCTACGTACTGGTGAAGGTGATGGGCGTCAACGTGATCGACACCCAAGAGCAGCAGCGAAAGGCCTGATCCATGTCCACAGCAGTCGTCACACCGGGGATCCCCCGTGCCGCGGTGGCACGCCGGCGCCGGGCACCGTCGCTCGCCTCCATCCGCACCTACCTGGGCCTGGCGGTGATCGTCGTCTGGGGTCTGGCCCCGGTCTACTGGATGGTGGTCACCGCCTTCCGCCACTCCGACTACACGTTCGACACCACCCCGTGGCCCACCCACGTCACGCTGGAGAATTTCGCGAGCGTGTTCTCGACGGAGGCGGGCAACCACTTCGCCAGGGCACTCGTCAACAGCACGATCATCGGCGCCGTCACCACCGCGATCGGTCTGGTCGTCGGAGTCGGCACCGCGTACGCGCTGGCGCGACTGCAGTTCCGGGGAAAGCACGTCGTCCTCGGAATCATCCTGGCGGCGTCGATGTTCCCGGGTGTCGCCGTCCTGACACCGCTGTTCCAACTGTTCACGTCGATGGGCTGGTTCGGCACGTACCAGGCGCTGATCATCCCGAACATCTCGTTCGTGCTGCCCCTCACCATCTACACCCTCACCGCGTTCTTCAAGGAACTGCCGTGGGAACTCGAGGAGGCCGCCCGAATCGACGGGGCCAGCAGGCGGCAGGCCTTCCGAATGGTGTTGCTGCCCTTGGCCGCGCCGGGACTGTTCACCACCGCGATCCTCGCGTTCATCGCGTCGTGGAACGAATACCTGATCTCCAGTCAGCTGTCCAACGACGTGACCCAGCCGGCCACCGTCGCCATCGCACAATTCGCGGGCAGCAAGCCGCACGAGGAGCCGTTCACGTCCGTGATGGCAGCGGGAACGGTCGTGACCATCCCGCTCGTCATCATCGTGCTGCTGTTGCAGCGGCGCATCGTGTCCGGCCTCACCGCCGGCGGCGTCAAGTAGCCCGTGCGGCTCCGCCGCCCGTGAGTACTTATTAACCGCCCGCGGTTAATAAGTACTCACGGGTGCAGGTCGGCCCGGTACTGCCTCGGCGTCTTCCCGAACCACCGCCTGCAGGAACGGTTGAGGGTGCTCTGTTCGGTATAGCCGAGCAGTCCCGCGATCTGGCCGAGATGAAATCCCGGTTCGGCGAGGTATCTCGCCGCCTGGGCGCGACGTTCCCGTTCGATGAGGTCCTGGCATCGCACACCCTCCTCGGCCAGCCGCCGTTGCAGCGTGCGCGGATGCATCGACAGTTGGTCGGAGATGGCCTCAGCGCTGCAGTGGCCGGTGGGCAGCAGACGCCGGGCCAACTCGGCCACGCGTTCGGACAGCGCCGCGGTGCTCGGCAGGTAATGCGTTTCCAGGTATTTCGTGGCGATGCGCCGGGTCTCCGGATCTGCGCTGTCGATCCGCCGGTCCGCCAGGACTCGGGGCAGTTCGAACCCGCACCACGTCTGACCGAACAGGACGGGGCAGTCCAGCGCGCCGCGGTAGGCGGCGTCCGACCCGAGTTGGTCGTGCACGAACGAGATCAGCGAGGGACGCGCATCCGGGCCGCCGAGTAGCCGAAGGATGCGGACGCCGTTGGCCATCGCCAGCTCGTATCCCTGAGGCAGATAGGGCAGCGACGGTTCCGTCATCTCGTAGACGAACCGGACGTCGCCTGCGGTGCGCGGCTCAACGGTCAGCTTCAGGGCGGGCGAGTGCACGTAGAAGTAGCGAGCGATCGCCTCGAATGCGCCGTGCACGGTCTGGGCGTTCCGCGCGATCACGGCGACGGGCCCGAGGATGTCCAGGCCCTGCCAGTGCGAGAGCCGGAGCCCGAAGTCCGGGCAGCCCAGGTCGGCGGCGCCGGCCTCCAGCACGTGCACGACCGCCTCGAACGACACGAACGCGTCCTCCTCGTGCTCGACTCCCGGTGGAATGTGGAAGCGCGCGAGGGACGACTCCGGGTCGGCGCCCAGCTCCCGCATCAGGTCGCCGTACCCCCAGAGGTTCGTGGCCCGGATCAGACTTCCCACGGGGTCAACTCTCTCCTCTCGCCGGAAACGATGTCGGGAAATGCTAAAAGCATGTCCGAAAGTGTCAAGACCTGTGACGTGGCACACAGTCATTCTGTTTGTACCCCATCCTGCGAATCCAGCAGGCAGAAGCGCGAGGAAGCCATGAGCACGACACATTTCGACGTTCTGATCATCGGTGCCGGACTGTCCGGCATCGGAACGGCCTGCCAGGTGACGGCCGAGTTCCCCCACAAGAGCATCGCGGTGCTGGAGCGCCGCGAGCGGCTGGGCGGTACGTGGGACCTGTTCCGCTACCCCGGTATTCGTTCCGACTCCGACATGTTCACGTTCGGCTACAAGTTCCGGCCGTGGCGTGACTCGAAGGTGCTCGCGGACGGTGCGTCGATCCGCCGGTACATCGCGGACACCGCGCGGGAGTTCGGCATCGAGGACAAGATCCGCTACGGCCTGAAGATCGTCGGGGCGGACTGGTCGACAGCCGAGGAACGCTGGAAGGTGACCGCCCTGCACGAGGCGACCGGCGACATCCGCACCTACACCTGCGGGTATCTGGTCAGCTGCACCGGCTACTACGACTACGACGCCGGCCACCTGCCGGACTTCCCGGGCACGGACCGATTCCGGGGCCGGTGCGTCCACCCACAGCAGTGGCCGGAGGACCTCGACTACACCGGTAAGAAGGTCGTCGTGATCGGCAGCGGCGCCACCGCCGTCACGCTGGTCCCGTCGATGGCCGGCGATGCAGAGCACGTGACCATGCTGCAACGCTCGCCGTCGTACATCTTCTCGATCCCCGCCCTCGACAAGATCTCCGAGGTGCTGGGCCGATTCCTGCCCGCCGAGTGGGTGTATTCGTTCGGCCGCAAGCGCAACATCGCCCTCCAGCGCGGGCTGTACCTGGCGTGCCGACGGTGGCCGCGGCAAATGCGCCGATTCCTGCTCTGGCAGGTGCGACGACGCCTCGGCCCCGGATTCGACATGAGCCACTTCACGCCGAACTACATGCCGTGGGACGAGCGCCTCTGCGCGGTGCCGGACGCGGACCTCTTCACCGCGCTGTCGTCGGGAGACGCGTCGATCGTCACCGATCACATCGACACGTTCACCGAGAAGGGCATCCTGCTGAAGTCGGGCCTGGAATTGGAGGCGGACGTCGTCGTCACCGCCACCGGCCTGAAGATCCAGATGCTCGGCGGAATGGAACTCTCCGTGGACGGGCAGCCCCGTCCGCTGCACGGTCAGATGACCTACAAGGGCGTGCTCGTCGAGGGAATCCCCAACCTGGCATGGGTTTTCGGCTACACCAACGCGCCGTGGACCCTGAAGTCCGATATCGCGGGCGCCTACCTGTGCCGGCTCCTCCGGTACATGGACGAGGTCGGTCACACCGTCGCGACGCCCCGCGACGTCGAGAACTCCGCGATGGACATCGGCATGCTCGATCAGTTGCAGTCCGGGTACGTGCAGCGCGGTAAGGACGTCATGCCCCGCCAGGGGTCCGCGGAGCCGTGGAAGGTTCTCATGCACTACGAGAAGGACTCCACGATGCTCCTCGACGACCCTGTTCACGACGGAATTCTGCAGTTCGGCGCGCCGGCATGAGGAACGTCAGCCGAGGTGCCATCCGGGCCTGCCTGCGCAGCGCACGCCCCCTGTTCGCGTCCCACCGCGTGCCCGTCGGGGCGAAGCGCCTCATGGTCGAAATGGTGACGGCCGCCGCCCGCCCGCCTCGTGGCACCCGGGTTCGAGCGCGACACGGTCGCCGGCGTCCCCGTCGTGCGGGTGCGGCCGGCGCACACCACCGGGGGGACGCTGATCTACCTCCACGGTGGCGGATACGCCCTCGGAAGCGCGAAGGGGTACCGCGGCCTGGTCGCGCACCTCGCCGCAGCCGCCGGGACGACGGCGGTGATCCCCGACTACTCACGCTCGCCGGAATCCCGCTACCCGATTGCCCTCGAGGAAATGGTCGCGGTCTACTCCCGGCTACTCGACGACGGCCTCGACGCGGACACCACCGTCGTCGCGGGGGATTCCGCCGGCGGCGGACTGACGCTGGCGCTCGCGACGGCACTGCGTGACCGCGGCCTCCCCGCCCCGGCCGCACTCGGCCTGATCTGCCCGTGGGCCGACCTCGCGATCGACGTCGACCGGTCGCGACCGGTGCTGCGCGATCCCCTGATCCTGCCGTCCATGACGGCCGAATGGGCCCCGCGCTATGCCGGACAGCACGATCCGAGATCGCCCGGCATCTCCCCGGTGTACGGCGACATGACAGGTCTGCCGCCGATCGTCATGCACACGGCCGGCGACGATCCGATCTCCGTCGACGCGGAGAAGATCGAAGCAGCCGTCGCCGCTGCGGCGGGCGTCCTCCACCATCGCCGGTTCGACGACCTGTGGCACGACTTCCACCTCCAGGTCAGCCTCCTCGCCGAGGCACGCGAGGCGGTCACCGACCTCGGCGCGGCACTGCGCCGTCACATCCAGGAAATTCACCCCGACACAGCAAAGGTTGCATCCACATGAGCACGTTCGAAGGAAAAGTCGCCGTCGTCACCGGAGCAGGATCCGGCATCGGCCGGGCCCTCGCCCTCGATCTCGCGAAGAGGGGCGCAAGGCTCGCCCTCTCCGACGTCGATACCGTCGGACTCGCCGACACCGTCCGCCAGGCCAAGGCGCTGGGCGCGGAGGTCAGGTCCGACCGAATCGACGTCGCCGAACGGGAAGAGATGCTGGAATACGCAGACTCCGTCGTCGCAACGTTCGGCACGGTCCACCAGGTCTACAACAACGCCGGCATCGGCTACAACGGCAACGTCGAGAAGTCCAAGTTCAAGGACATCGAGCGGATCATCGACGTCGACTTCTGGGGCGTCGTCAACGGGACCAAAGCCTTTCTGCCACATCTGATCGCGTCCGGCGACGGGCACGTCGTCAACATCTCGAGCCTGTTCGGGCTGATCGCCGTGCCGGGCCAGAGCGCCTACAACGCCGCGAAATTCGCCGTGCGCGGCTTCACCGAGTCGCTGCGGCAGGAGATGCTGATCGCCAAGCACCCCGTCGAGGTGACCTGCGTGCATCCCGGAGGCATCAAGACCGCCGTGGCCCGCAACGCCACTGTCGCCGAGGACGAGGACGCACAGACCTTCGCGGACTTTTTCGACAAGCGGCTGGCCCTGCACTCGCCGGAGATGGCCGCGAAGTCGATCCTCGACGGAGTCCGCAAGGGGAAAGCCCGGGTGATCATCGGCTGGGAGGCGAAGGCCCTCGACGTGCTGGCCCGCGTCATCGGGTCGTCGTATCAGCGGGTGGTCGCCACCGGCTTCGCGACCTTCATGCCGTGGATGAAGTAGGCGACTGCCGGGGTCGTCCTAGGACGCCAGGATCTTCGCCTTCTCGGCGCTGAATTCGGCTTCGGTGAGCACACCTTGGGCTCTGAGTTCTCCGAGATCCTTCAGCGCGGCGATCCGGTCGACGCTGCCTCCGCCCGAGGAGGGGGTGGGGGCGGCCTGCGGCGGGGGTGCCTGGGAGTAGGCCGGGGCCTCGTTCTGCGGGGCTTGCGGTTGCTGCTGCGGTTGCTGCTGCGGTTGCTCTTTCGCCGCCCACCGCTGGCCCTGACGTCGAGACACTCGATTCGACACGGACGTCGCGGTTCCGGCGATGACGGCGGTGCGGGCGATCCCGCGGAGAAGTCCAGGCATGGTGTTGTCCTCGGTTTCAGCTTCTGGCTTCGAGAGCGTCGAGTGACGCCAGGATGCCCTGTACAGGGATGCGGCCCGACGCCACGAGTTGCGCTCCGCTGCGACGCAGGGCGGTTGCGAGCGGTGCGGCCCAAGTGTTCTCGTAGACCAGTACCGCAGCCGAAGCACCTGGCTCGAGTACGGATCCGGCGTCGGCGATGTCCGTCAGGTCGAGCAGGCCGGTCGAGGCCTCGGCGAAGAGCGACACATCTATATCGCCCACGAGTCCGACGTCGACGACGTCGATCGCCACGACGGAGCCGTCCGTTTCCTTGCGAAGGAAGACCAGGTCGAGCACTCGCACGGTGCCCTGCTCGACGAGTTCGCGGAGGATCGCCAGCGCTGATCCGTCCGGTCTTCGGTCGGCAGGGAACTCCACCACGAGATAATCGATGGGCCCGCTATCCTCCGGGTCGATATCGTTCACCGGAAAACCTCTCTTCGTACATGCCGAGGGGATCCGCGGATGTCACCCCGGATCAGGGCTCGGTCACAATAATCCGGGATCCCCCACGAGAATTCCGGCCATTCTCCGAGCATAATCCGGTTCGAGACCGTCTCACGAGCTTTCACCCTGTTCGGATGATTTTCGGGGCGTGCCTCCATGCGACGCTGAGACCGACCTTCCCCAGCGGCAGCTCACGGAAGTGTTCACCGGAGCGAGCCTCGAGATGCCCCAGGAAAGGCCGTCGTGAGTTCAGGCAAAGAGTCGGTCGCGGTCGCCGGGTCCGGTCTGGTGCTCACGGTGCTGGCGTCCAGCCAGTTTCTGATGACATTGGACAGTTCCGTGATGAACGTGTCCATGGCGACGGTCGCGTCGGATCTCGGGACCACGATCACCGGCATCCAGACGGCCATCACGTTGTACACGCTCGTCATGGCGACGCTGATGATCACCGGCGGCAAGATCGGCACCATCATCGGTCGGCGCAAGGCGTTCGCACTCGGCCTGATCGTCTACGGCGCGGGCTCGCTCACCACGGCGCTGTCCCCCAACCTGGCGGTGCTGCTGATCGGATGGTCCCTGTTGGAAGGGATCGGCGCCGCGCTGATCATGCCCGCGATCGTCGCCCTCGTCGCGGCGAACTTCGCGGCCGAAAGGCGTCCCGCCGCCTACGGTCTGGTGGCCGCGGCGGGTGCGATGGCAGTTGCCGCCGGACCCCTCATCGGCGGTGCGGTGACCACGTTCGCGTCGTGGCGGTATGTCTTCGCCGGCGAGGTGGTGATCGTCCTCCTCATCCTGCTGGTGCTCCGACGCATCAACGACGTTCCACCGGCGAAGGTGCGCCTCGACCTGGTCGGATCGGCGCTGTCGGTGGTGAGCCTCGGGATGATCGTGTTCGGCGTCCTCCGCTCGAGCGAGTGGGGCTGGGTGCAGGCCAAGCCCGGCGGCACCGCGATCGCGGGACTGTCGCCGGTCGTGTGGCTGGTGCTGGGTGGTCTCCTGGTGCTCTACGGGTTCCTGCGGTGGGAAGCCCATCTCGCCGACACCGGCGGCGAGCCGCTGATCGACCCCCGGCTGCTGCGGAACCGTCAACTCGCCGGCGGGCTCAGCATGTTCTTCGCCCAGTTCACCGTCCAAGCGGGCGTGTTCTTCACCGTCCCCCTGTTCCTGTCCGTGGTGCTCGAACTCGACGCGCTCCAGACCGGGATCCGGCTCATCCCGCTGTCCGTGGCACTGCTGCTGGCCGCTGCCGGGATCCCCAAACTCCGGCCCGAGGCCAACCCGCGCAGGGTGGTCCGGTTCGGTCTGGCGTCCATGATCGTCGGCATCCTGTTCCTCGTGGCCGGGATGGACCCCGGGGCCAACGCCGGCGTTGTGGCCGTTCCGATGCTGCTGATGGGGCTCGGACTCGGTGCACTGGCCTCCCAACTCGGCGCCGTCACGGTCTCGGCCGTCCCCGACTCGCAGAGCGCCGAGGTCGGCGGGCTGCAGAACACCGCCACCAACCTCGGCGCGTCCCTGGGGACGGCGCTCATCGGATCGGTGCTCATCGCGACCCTGAGCACCTCGATCGTCGCGGGGATCCAAGCCGATCCCGACGTTCCGCAGTCGGTCCAAGAGCGGGCGACCACCGAACTGGCGAGCGGTGTCCCGTTCCTCTCCGACACTCAACTGGCGGCGGCCCTGGAGGAGGCGTCGGTCCCCGACGCCACCGCCCAGGACATCCTCGACATCAATTCCGACGCGCGACTCGAGGCACTCCAGGTGGCGTACGCCGTCACCGCACTGCTCGCCATCGCGGCGTTGTTCTTCACCGGGCGGATCCCCCGCACCCCCGTCGGCTCCCCCGAACGAAAGGCTGCGCCCGACCCCACTGACCGCCGCAGTTCGTAGGACTTTGCCGCGTCGCCGTCCGGTGGCAGCATTCTCTCCGTGACTTTCGCCCATCGTTTGCGTCCCCGCCTCGTCGAAGAACGAGCGTCGGTGTCGCCGCTCGAGCTGTTCTTCGACCTCGTCTTCGTGTTCGCCCTCACCCGCGTCACCGATCTGATGGCCGAGGACCCCACCGGGGTGAACCTGCTGCGCGGCGCACTGGTGATGGCCGTCCTGTGGTGGAGCTGGGTGGGGTACGCCTGGCTCTGCAACCTCGTACGCGCCGACGAGGGCATCGTGCGGGTGGTGATGTTCGGCGCGATGGGCGCCATGTTCATCACTGCTCTGACGATCCCCGAGGCGTTCGACGATCTGACCGGCGGACTCGACGGCCCCGTCATCTTCGCCCTCGGTTACTTCGTCGTCCGCCTGCTGCACCTGGTGATGTTCTGGGTGATCAGCCGCACCGACCCCCAGCTGCGCGGTCAGGTGCTGCGGTTCGCGCCGAGCATGGTCACCGGCACCGTGTTCCTGCTCATCGCGTCGCAGCTCACCGGCACGGCGCAGACCGTGATGTGGATCCTCGCCCTCGCCGGCGACTACATCGGCACACTGATCGGCGGCACCGACTGGCGGTTGCGGTCGATCAGCCACTTCGCCGAACGACACGGCCTCATCATCATCGTCGCGCTCGGTGAGTCGATCGTGTCGATCGGCATCGGCGTCGCGAGCCTGCCGATCTCCTGGGCGATCATCGTCGCCTCGCTGCTGGGACTCGCGGTGTCGGGGCTGCTGTGGTGGTCGTACTTCGACGTCACGTCACTGGCCGTCGAGCACGCCTTCGAGAAGGCAACCGGTGCGCGTCAGATCAAGATCGCCCGCAACTGCTACAGCTTCCTGCACCTGCCGATGGTGATCGGGATCGTGATGCTGTCGCTCGGCCTGAAGAAGATCCTGTCGTACGTCGGCGACGGCAACCATCACCGGCTCACCGACCCGCTGTACGGCTGGCCGCTGATCGCACTGTTCGGTGGGGCGGCGCTGTACCTCCTCGCGCTGGTCGCGTTCAAGGCCTACGCGACGAGGTCGGTCACCGTGCCGCGCGTCGTGACGGCGGTCGTCCTGATCGCGCTCCTCCCCGTCGTCTGGCACATCCCGGCCCTCGCCACCCTCGGCGTGCTCACCGCGGTCCTGCTCGCGATGATCGGATACGAAATGGTCCGGTACGACCAGCCCCGCGACGAGATCCGGCACGGCGCGCACCCGTGAGTACTTATTAACCTCCCGCGGTTAATAAGTACTCACGGGGGAAGCAGTCCTGCACGGCGGCGGCACCGAATTACCTCTGAGGCTCGAGATGATCGAGCCGGAGGGATTGATACACCATGACCGACCACTCTCGCGGCCCACGATTACGCAGTCCACTGCGCGGACCGTGGCTGACCTCGGTATTCGGCCTCGTTCTGCTGATCGGACTTCCGGTCGTCATCGTCACGGGGTTGCTCTCGTACATCGCGTACGGTCCGCAGTTCGGGCAGGCCCGTCCCGGCGACGTCGGGTGGCTGCACCTTCCGTACTTCGCGTGGCCCACCCGGCCGTCGTGGTTGTACCGGCTCACGCAGGGGCTGCATGTCGGGCTCGGACTGGTCCTGGTGCCGATCGTGCTCGCCAAGCTGTGGTCGGTGATCCCGAAACTGTTCGTGTTTCCGCCGGTGCGGTCGCCGGCGCAGGCGCTCGAACGTCTGTCGCTGATCGCCCTGGTCGGCGGTGCGCTGTTCGAGATCATCACCGGGGTGCTGAACATCCAGTACGACTACATCTTCGGCTTCGACTTCTACACGGCGCACTACTGGGGCGCGTGGGTCTTCATCGCCGGGTTCGTGACGCACACGATCCTGAAGGTGCCGTTGATGGTGAGGTCGCTGCGTTCCCGGTCGTTCCGTGAAGTGCTGCGCACCTCCCGCGCGGACACGCGCCCCGAACCGCCGGACGAGAACGGCCTCGTGGCCGAAGACCCCACCTCGCCCACGATCAGCCGCCGCGGCGCCCTCGCCCTGGTCGGTGGCGGCGCCGCACTGGTCGCCGTCCTGTCGGTCGGGCAGACCACCGGCGGGTTCCTGCGCAATGCCGCGCTGCTTCTCCCCCGCGGCCGCTCGTACGGCGACGGTCCCAACGACTTTCAGATCAACCGCACCGCCGCAGCCGCGCAGATCACCCCGGAGCAGACCGGCGACACCTGGCGGCTCTCGGTGACAGGTGGCGCGGAACCCGTGCAGCTGAGCCGAAGTCAGCTGCGCGCCATGCCGTCGCACACCGCGTCCCTTCCGATCGCGTGCGTCGAGGGATGGTCCACCACCGAGACGTGGACGGGTGTGCGACTGCGTGACCTCGCGGACGCCGCCGGGGTGACCGCGTTCGCGTCGGCGAAGGTGACGTCGCTGGAACGATCCGGGGCGTTCAACCAGGCGGTGCTCACATCCGATCAGGTGCTCGACGCGGACGCCCTGCTCGCCCTCGAGGTCAACGGCGCGGACCTGTCCCTCGACCACGGCTACCCCGCCCGGATCATCGTTCCCGCCCTGCCCGGCGTCCACAACACCAAATGGGTGCAGGCCATCGAATTCCGGGAGGCGTGAGATGCGCCGATTCGCCCGCTTCTACGGCGCCAACCCGCTGCATCTGCTGGCCGTACTGTTCACGTTCGCCCTCGCCGGATATGCGGTGGCGGTGGTCGGTCCGCAGAATCTGTGGAATCAGGACGTGTGGTGGAAGTCGATCGCCGTGTGGTTCCTCGGCGCGGTGATCGCGCACGACCTCGTGCTGTTTCCGCTGTACGCGCTCGCGGACCGGTCCCTGACGTCCGGGCTGAACGCGATGCGGGGCAGGAGAACTCCACGACCGCGGTCGGTTTCGGCACTCAACTACATTCGCGTGCCGGCGCTCGCGTCCGGTCTGACGCTGCTGCTGTTCCTGCCGGGGATCATCGAGCAGGGCGCCGACGCGTATCTCGCTGCGACGGGGCTGACGCAGGAACCCTTCCTCGAACGCTGGCTGCTGCTCACCGCCGCGTTCTTCGCGGTGTCCGCCGTCGCCTACGCCATGCGACTCGCGTTGTCCCGCAGGACTGGTGACACGGTGAGCGCCCCATGAGGAGAACCGACGTCTCCACGGACCTCCTGATGCGCCGCGCGTCCGCGGGTCTCCCGTGCTGGGTGCGCGACGCACGGGGGACGCGTCGCCCCCTGCCGGTGGGCCGGTGGATGGGCGGGGACGCATCCACCCTCTCCGATCGGATCGCGGACCGCGTGATGCTCACCGGGTGTCACGGCGCCACCGTGGACCTCGGATGCGGACCGGGCCGCCTCACCGCGGCGCTCGTCTCGGCCGGTGTCTCGGCGCTGGGGGTCGACTCGTCCTTCACAGCAGTCCAACTCACGATCCGCCGCGGCGGCCTCGCGCTGCACCGCGACCTCTTCGCGCCGCTTCCGCGGTCCGGACATTGGGACCGGGTGCTGCTCGCCGACGGCAACATCGGCATCGGCGGAGAGCCGGTGCGGATACTGAGCCGCGCGCGAGACCTGTTGCAACCACACGGAATTGTCATCGCCGAGGTGGATCCGCCGACCACGACAGGAGTTCGTCACGAACTACTGCGCTGGGAGACGGAGCATCTGGCCGGAGAATGGTTCGCCTGGGCGAGTGTGGGTGTCGCGGCGGTGTCCGGGGTCGCCCGCGCCGCCGGACTGAGCGTGATCGATGTTCTGCAGCACGCGAATCGGTACTTCGTGCGGATGGAATGGGCGTAAAGAGCTCCCATCCGCCGGCGAGGTCGCACCGAATACCTAGTGAACATTCACCCACCCCCTTCCTCCGGAAAGGCTGTTTGATCATCATGTCGAACTATCGAAAAGCACTCGTAGCGGCGGCCATCGGCACCCTGGCCCTGACCCCGCTCGCGGCGTGTTCGAGCAACGACTCGAATGCGTCGTCGAATGTGAGCACAGCAGCATCCACGCAACCCGCACCCGTCGCCCAGGTCGACAACCTGACCGGGGTGAGTACCGCCGTCGCACTGGATTCCGGCTTCACCGGTGCCCTGACGACGCTCGGCCTCACACCCGGAGTGGTGGGTACGGCGGCCCTCGCCGACGGATCGGTCAGCTTCCCGATCACCGGCGGCAACGTGAAGTACTGGGAGCCGGGCACGGTCGACCCCTACGTACAGGGCGAGATCATGCACGACGGCAGCGGATTGTCGCTGGCGGCGCCCGGCACCGTCGTCGAACTCACCGATTTCGCGATCGACCCGGGCACGTCGCTTCTCACCGGCGACGTGAGCGTCAACGGTGCGTCCGCGGCCACCGATGCGGTGTTGTTCGATCTCAACGGCCGCACGTTGAAGCCGCTGCAGACAGGCCCGAACGACACCGCGATCCTGCAGGGTACCGAGGTCAAGATCTCGGAGGACGCGGCCGGACTGCTGAACGAGACGTTCAAGACCGACGCCGTGAAGCCGGGGTTGCTGGTCGGAATCGCCACCATCACGATCGCGACCAAGTGACCGTCTGCCCCCGAACGGCACCTCGGATGCGCCGGCCGTCACCAGTTCGTGAACAGCAGATGGTTGACGGTCAGCGCACCGGCGGCCTGCACCGCGAGCCAGAACCGATGGCTTCCGCGCGGCAGGAGTGCGGGGGCGGCGAGAAGCCACACTTCGAACGGCAACCAGATCCGCTCGGTCTCCGCCTTGCTCAACGCGCTCAGATCGGCGATCACCACCGCCGCCAGCGCGGAGAGCACGAGGACGGGAACCGGCGACAGCGCCCGCACCCGCGACCAGGCGAACGCCCGGGGCAGTGCGGCGGGCACCGCCAACCCCACCGCGCAGACGAGCGACGCGAAGTTGGCCCAGCCCCAATAGGCGAAGGGACGATCCGACGCGATGCCCTGGTAGTACCGGTCCTGCACCAGCTGGTAGCCGTCGAACCACCAGAATCCGTACAGCGTGAACACGGCCGCCACCGCGAGCGCACCGGCCAGGGCGCCGACCAGCGGGCGGGCCGTGCGCGCGATCATCAGAACGGCGACCGCCGGGATCGCCATCAGCGTGAGCCCGTAGCTGAGGTAGACACCGAAGCCGAGCAACACACCCGCCGCCACCGCGACGAGCGCGGGCACCGGGACGGTACGAGTCGCCGCGAGGGCCAGCAGGGCGATGCCCCACGCGACCACGCCGGCGAACAGCGCGTCCGCCGACACCGCCACCCAGATCGCGGTGGGTGCGAGGACGAGGAACGGGGCCGCGCGCCGAGCCATGGCCTCGTCACCGAGCGCACGGACGGCGACGATCACCGCGGCGCCGGCGCTGGATCCGACCGCGACGCACAGCGCGGACGCCCAGGCGCCGCCGTCGAGTCCGATCCGGTCGAGCCAGACGAACGTCAGGAGCGCACCGGGCGGATGCCCGGACACGTGGGTGGTCCACGAATCGGGCTGCAGGTCCAGGATTCTGTCTGCGAAACCACGCAGCGTCGCCGGGATGTCCGTGACACCAGGAACCTCGTGGAGATACTCGTCGGTCGAGGTCAGGCGCCCGGCGAACCCACGCTGCCAGCCGTCGACCAGCGCGAGCGCCATCGCCCACAGGGCGGACACGAGCCACACTCCCACCGTGAGACGACGCCACGCCAACGTCTGCGCCAGGCCCGGCCCCCACAACACGACCGCCGCCGCGACGGCGACGGCGACCGGCGTCCCCCACCCGACGTGCACGTCGCGGAACCCGAACAGCGGCGCGGCGTCCGCGAAGTCCCGCACACTCTCCGCGGTGCGGTGGACGATGGGGGTGATCGTCTCGTTTCCCAGGCGCGGGACGACGAACGCGACCACCACCAGGATCAGGGCGAGTGCGGCGCCCACGACGTCGCGGTACCGGAAATTCCGCTCCTCGGCGCGCTGCGGGGATCCGATGACGTCATCTCCTTCGGCGAAAGTCGCACTCGCGCCCAGCATAACGACGGAGGATTGACTGCATGACCGCAATGAGTGCACGCGAACCGGCCCGCGCGGACGTCGCCGTGATCGGCGGGAGCGGCTTCTACTCGTTCTTCGACGAGGACGCCGCGGAAGTCACGATCGACACTCCGTACGGCAACCCCAGCGCCCCGATCACGGTCGGCGACGTGGAGGGCAGGCGGGTGGCGTTCCTCCCCCGCCACGGCGCCCGGCACGAATTCGCGCCCCACACCATCCCGTACCGCGCGAACCTGTGGGCGCTGCGCACACTGGGCGCGCGGCAGGTGTTCGCACCCTGCGCCGCCGGGAGCCTCACCCCGGACCTCGGACCGGGCTCGATGGTCGTGCCGGACCAGTTGGTCGATCGCACCAGCGGCCGCACGCAGACCTTCTTCGACGGAGGCGGCGTGCACGTTCAGTTCGCCGACCCGTACTGCTCGGACCTGCGCAAGGCCGCCGCCCGGCCGGGCACCGTGGAGGGCGGTGTGCTGGTGGTGGTCGAGGGCCCGCGCTTCTCGACCAGGGCGGAAAGCGTGTGGTTCGCCCGGCAGGGCTGGACCCTCGTCAACATGACGGGCCACCCCGAGGCGGTCCTCGCCCGGGAACTCGAGATGTGCTACGCCACCATCGCTTTGGTCACCGACCTCGATGCGGGAATCGAGGCCGGCGCCGGGGTACGCGCAGTGGACGTGTTCGCCGAGTTCCAGCGCAATCTCGGGTCCTTGAAGACGCTGGTGCGGTCCGCGATCGCCGCCGCCCCCGAGGGCCCCTGCGAAGCCTGTCGCGTCCACGAGGGTGTGACACTGCCGATCGAGTTACCATGACGGGAACACGCGTACTGCTCACGGGTGCAGCAGGATTCATCGGCGGTCACGTCCACGTCGCGCTGATCGAAGCCGGTCACGACGTCGTGGCCGTGGACGCTCTGCTCCCGTCCGCGCACGGTGCCGACGTCGAACCACCGGACGGTGTGCGACGGGCCGACGTCCGCGACCGTCCCGCTCTGATCGAACTGCTGAGGGGTGTGGACGTCGTGTGTCATCAGGCCGCCGTCGTCGGCGCCGGTGTGGATGTGCGTGATGCCCCGGCCTACGCCAGTCACAACGATCTCGGTACGGCGACGCTGCTCGCCGCGATGCACGAATCGGGTTGCGAGACGCTGATACTCGCGTCGTCGATGGTCGTCTACGGAGAAGGCCGGTACCGCAACGGGCGGGGCGAGTTCGTGGAACCGGCTGCCCGCCGGACCGAGGACCTGGCGGCGGGAATCTTCGACGAGACAGATCCAGACACGGGGAAGCCCCTGGAGTGGGCCCTCGTGGAGGAGAACTCGCCACTGCGGCCGCGGAGTCTCTACGCCGCAGGCAAGGTCGCGCAGGAGAACTATGCGCTGGCCTGGGCACTGGCCACCGGTGGTTCCGTGACGGCTCTGCGCTATCACAACGTGTACGGCGATCGCATGCCGCGGAACACCCCGTACTCCGGGGTGGCCGCGATGTTCCGTTCTGCCCTCGAGAACGGCGACCCTCCGCACGTGTTCGAGGACGGCAGGCAGACGCGGGATTTCGTGCACGTCCACGACGTCGCGGCGGCGAACGTGGCCGCGGTCGAGTCTGCGCTGCCGGGATTCTCGGCGTTCAATGTGTGCTCGGGGCAACCGATCACGATCGGGGAGGTGGCCGCGACGCTCGCGCGTTCGTACGGTGGCCCCGATCCCGTCGTGACCGGCGAGTACCGTCCCGGCGACGTGCGGCACATCGTCGCCGACCCCCGGCTGGCCCGGGAGCGGCTGGGGTTCCGGGCGCAGATCATGCCCGCCGAGGGAATCGCGGCGTTCGCGCACGCACCCCTGAGGGACGCGGTGCCGGCGGGACCTCCCCGTGTCTGAGCGCGAGCCGATCTCTGCGCGGGACGTCACCGTCGTGATCCCGTGCATGAACGAGGCCGGATCCCTGCCCGGAGTGCTGGCCGCGGTGCCCCGCGACTACCGGACGGTGGTGGTGGACAACAACTCCACCGACAACACCGCCGCAGTCGCCGGCGCGCACGGTGCGTCGGTGGTGCGGGAGCACGTCCCGGGATACGGTTCGGCCGTGCACGCCGGGGTGCTGGCGGCGCAGACACCGGTGGTCTGCGTGCTGGACGGCGACGGCTCGATGGACGCGGGTGAACTCCCGCGACTGGTCGCCGCGCTGGGCTCGGGAGCCGACCTCGCCGTGGGACGGCGTCGGGCCGATCGACGCGGCACGTGGCCGCTGCACAGCAGGATCGGCAACGCCGTCCTCGCCGCACGACTCCGGCGCCGGTACGGCCTGCCGATCCACGACCTCGGGGCGATGCGAGCCGTGCGCAGACAGGACCTCCTCGACTTGGGCGTCGACGACCGCAGGTCGGGCTATCCGCTGCAGCTTCTCGTGCTCGCCGGCCGCGCCCACTGGCGGGTCGTGGAACACGACATCACGTACCGGCCGCGCACCGCCGGCGCGTCGAAGGTGTCGGGTTCGCTGAAGGGCACCGTCGTCGCCGTCCACGACTTCTGGAAGGTGATCGGGTGAGCCTCGACGTCGCAGTACTCGTGGTCGCGAAGGCGCCGGTACCCGGGTTCGCGAAGACCCGGCTCGCGCGGGACGTCGGCGACGCCCGGGCCGCCGACCTCGCCGCCGCCTCGCTGCTGGACACCCTGGACGCCGTCACCGGTGCGGGTGTCGCGCAGCGGGTGGTGGCGATGACGGGCGACCTTGGCCGGGCGGTCCGGGGCACCGACATCGCCTCGGCGCTGGACTGTTTCACGGTGCTGCCGCAGCGGGGTGAGAATTTCGCGGCGCGATTGGTGAACGCCCACGCCGACACGTTCGACGCGTTCGGCCTGCCGATACTCCAGATCGGCATGGACACACCGCAGGTGACGGCGGGACTGCTCGCCGAATCGGCGGACCTGCTCACCGAACGGAGAGGCCGGTGCGTCCTCGGACTCGCGGAGGACGGCGGGTGGTGGATCCTCGGAGTGCCCGACGCCGTGGCGACGGAGGCGATCGGATCGGTTCCCACGTCGAGTCCGGACACCGGACGCCTCACCCGGGAGGCCCTCGTCGCGGCGGGGGCCGAGGTGCTGTCGCTGCCGACGCTCCGCGACGTCGACTACGCGACCGACGTCGCACCGGTCGCCGCCCTCTGCCCGGAGTCCAGCCACTTCCGCCGTGAGTACTTATCAACCACAGGAGGTTGACAAGTACTCACGGGGCGTTGATGCGGGCGAGCGCGAGATAGAGCGGCTCGGTGGGGTCGAGTTCGATCCCGTTGCGACGGAGGAACGCGTCGAGCACACCCCACACGAGGGGCGCCACCTGGCCGACGAAGTACTCGGTGTCGGGTTTCGCGGAACCCTTCGACGACTCGAGCCACAGGTCGGTGGTCGAGATCATGATCCCGACCGCGGCGCGGGCGGTGAACCGGACGTCGGAGACTTCGGCGGACACGGACTCGAAGATCGTCGACGCGACGCCTGCCAGCCGCTCGGTGAGGTCGCGCTCGACGTCGAGGGACAGGGCGGATCCCGCGCCGTCCTGTTTCAGCTCGCCGTCCGCCAGGAAGCGGAAGACGTTCGGGTGCTCGGCGACCACCTCGGCGTAGCCGGTGATGGCATGGTTCAGCGCCTCGTGCGGTGTGGTGAGCAGGAAGTTGAACTTGGGCGCCACCAGCTTGTAGACGTCGTGGGTGGTGCGGTCGGCGATGGCCTTGTAGAGGTCGGCCTTGTCTGCGAAGTGCCGGTACAGCCGGGGCTTCGTGGCCCCCGCTTCCTTGGCGATGTCGTTCATGCTCGGGCGTGGGCCGTGCGTGTCGATCACCCGATAGGCGGCGTCGATGAACTCTTCACGGGCGCGTGCCCGCCGGTCCCACGACCGCGGGGTGTCTGTTTCTGCCACTTCGCCTGGACTCCGAATACTCGTTGGACCGCGTGCCGATACCCAGGGTACGGGACCGTGTTCCGACAACGGCAGTAGTGGTTGACACCGAAGTTCGCCGGTGTGACACTCGACTCGCACAAAACGTAACCGCGGGTAACGCTCATCGTGTCTCGCGGTACCAGCGGCCACGCGGCCGAACGGCGCCCCTCGCCCGAAGCCGACTTCGAGGAGATCACTGATGGCACTGCGGAACGGAAAGAAGGTCGACGCGATCGACGTCGACCCCGGTGACGTGACCCTGCAGGCACGCAACGTGAAGTTCGACTGGTCCCGGACCCCGCTACACTGGATTCCCGGCGAACCGATCGCCTCCCACACGCTCAGCGCGATCAACCTGATCCTCCCCGAGGGGGAGCGGTGGTTCTGCGCGACATTCACCGAGGCGCTCCCCCTGATCAACGACGACCGGCTCCGCGCCGACGTCCGCGGGTTCATCGGGCAGGAAGCGATGCACGCCGAGACCCACAACGTGGTGCTGTACGAGTTCCTGGACGCACACGACGTGGATCCGCGGCCGTTCGTGCTGCAGTCGGAATTCCTCATGCGGAAGGTGCTGGGCCGCAGGGAGATGGGCAGCGCCCGCGCGCAGCGTCAGCAACTCGTCGAACGGCTCGCGTTCATCGGTGCGATCGAGCACATGACGGCGTTCCTGGGCGACTGGATCCTCAACGCGCGCCTCGAGGACTTCGACGCCGACCCGAGCATGACCGACCTCTACCGCTGGCACGGCGCGGAGGAGGTCGAGCATCGCAACGTCGCTCACGACGTCGCCATGTACTTCGGGGTGGGGTACTTCCGCCGCAACCTCGCGATGCTGGTGTCGGATCTCGCGTTTCTGGTGGTGATGACGCGCGGGCTGAAGTTCATCGTGCACGCCGACCCGACCATGCGCGACCGCGGCTACTTCTCGCTGTGGATGGGGCTGTTCGCGGCGATGCGCCGCGGTTCCCTGCCCGGACTGTCGAGCCTGTTCCGGGGCGCGCTCCGATACCTCAACCCCCGGTACTCGCCGCAGGCCGAGGGTGACACGGCGCAGGCGATCGCCTACCTGGCCAAGTCGCCGGCCGCGAGGGCGGCGTAGTGACTCCGACGTATCCGGCACCGACCTCCGTACCGGGTGATCTGTGGGGGAAGCGGCAGCGCGACCCGCTGCTACGTGCCGTCGCCGGTGTCACCACCGCGTACATGCGGTCGCTGCGCTTCCTCTACCGCACCGACCTCACCCCACCGGTCAGCGACGGCGGCCGGAGAATGCTGGTGCGTGAGCGCAGAGTGGTGGCGCACGACGAGAACGTCGTGAGCCTCACGCTGGCCGCCCCCGACGGCGGCGAACTCGACCGGTGGCGGCCGGGCGCGCATCTCGACCTCGAGCTGCCGTCCGGGCGGCGGCGTCAGTATTCCCTGTGCGGCGACCCGGCAGACAGTCGCGCGTACACCATTGCGGTGCGGCGCATTCCCGACGGCGGCGGAGGCTCACTCGAGGTCCACGACCTCCTGCACCCCGGAGCCTCGGTGAAGGTCCGCGGCCCGTACAACGCGTTCCCCCTGGCATTGCCCGGACACGGATCGACCGCCGACGGTCTGCATTTCGTCGCCGGCGGAATCGGGATCACCCCGATCCTCCCGATGGTGCGCCTTGCCTATCGCCTCGGCCTCGACTGGTCGATGGTCTACACCGGCCGCAACCGGGAGTCGCTGCCCTTTCTGGACCAGCTCGCGGAGTTCGGCGACCGGGTGACGGTGCGCACCGACGACGACGGCGGCGGAATACCCAGCGCAGCAGAGCTGCTCGGCGCGGTGACCGATTCGTCCGCGGTGTACTGCTGCGGTCCGATCCCGATGATCGAGGCCATCGACGGCGCTCTGCCGCCTGGTGCCGAATTCCACTACGAGCGGTTCTCGCCCCCACCGATCGTCGACGGACGGCCGTTCGAGGCCGAACTCGCCCGCACCGGCGAGGTGGTCGTCGTTCCCGCCGACCGGACGGCGCTCGACGCGATCTCCGACGTGCGTCCCGGGCTCGCCTTCTCCTGTCGGCAGGGGTTCTGCGGCACCTGTGCCGTCCGCGTGGAGCACGAGGGCCGGACCTCCGGCCAGATGCTGCTCTGCGTCGAACGCACGCAGGGCGAGCGCGTCGTCCTGGATATCTGACAACCCTCCCGAGGAGACGGTTCCTTCATGACACCACTCGACAACAGACACTTCGGGTTCGGCGACATCCCCGACCAGTGGGGCAGGACGATCCTCGTCACCGGCGCGAACAACGGACTCGGGCTCCACGCCGCGACGGCGCTCGCCGGTGCGGGCGCGACGGTCCTGCTCGCGTGCCGCAATCCGCAGACCGGCGCCGCCGCACTCACCCGGATACGCAAGGCGGGCAGCGACGCCGAGCACCACCTGATTCCCCTGGACCTCACCGACCTGGCCTCGGTCCGCGACGCGGCGCAGCACGCCTGCGGCGTCGCACCGCGGATCGACGTGCTGATCAACAACGCGGGACTGATGGCCGTTCCCTTCGGCCGAACGACCGATGGTTTCGAACTGCAGATCGGCACAAATCATTTCGGGCACTTCGCGCTCACCGGACAGCTCCTCCCGGCGCTCCTCGCCGCCCCGGCCCCGCGCGTGGTCACCCTCGCGAGCATCGCACACCGCCGCGGCCGGATCGTGCTCGACGACCTGAACTTCGACCGCCGCAAGTACACCCGGATGGGCGCGTACAACCAGTCGAAGCTCGCCAACCTTCTATTCAGTGGCGAATTGGCCAGGCGCAGTGCAGCCGCCGGCCTTCCACTTCTCTCGGTGGCGACGCACCCCGGCATCGCCGCCACCAATCTCTTCGACTCGATGGTTCCGCCGATCCCGGGGGCTCTCGCCGTGACCCACCTCGGATTGCGGGTGGTCGGCAACGACGAGAAGGACGGTGCGCTCGGACAGCTCTACGCGGCGACGATGCCCGACGTCCGCACGGACGACTACTTGGGTCCGAACCAACTGTTCGGGGTTCGGGGACCGGTGGCGCGCTCGCCGCGCACCGGTGGGGCACGGAACACGAAACTCGCGGCGGCCCTGTGGGAGAAGTCCGTCGAGCTGACCGGGGTGGAGTACTCCCAGCTCGTTCGCGCGTAGCAGGCCCCCTCTGCTCCCGCGCGTACCATCGGAGTGGATGTCGGAGAGAATGACACGCCATCCGTCCACCGTGGCCGACTGGAGCAACGATCGCCGCAAGGCGCGTCTGCACGCGACACGGCTCGGTCGCCAATGGCAGAAATTCGGTCGCACCCGGCGCTTCCTCGCCGCGGTCGCGCTCGGGACCGTCCCCCTGCTCCTGGCCGGCGGACAGTACTGGGTGCACGACGTGCAACCCGAACGCGAGCGACTCGCGCTGACCCAGCCACAGATCCACGAGGTGTACGACGCGCAGTCGCCCGCCGACCACGACACCGCCGTCGTCGACCTGGTCGGACTGGGCAACAAGGATGCCACCGACACCGCCCGCACCCTGTCCTCGTACGACCGGATCGGGCGGGTATGGGCGGTCCAGTACGACAACGGCGGTATCGACACCAAGGTGATCAGCGAACTGATCGCCACCCGCGCGGCCGACGAGGGCATCGACAACATCGTCCTGTCCGGGCACAGCATGGGCGGCGTCGTCGCGCTGGAGGTCGCGCAGCACATCTACGAGGACACGGACGCCAACCTCATCGGAGTGGTGCTCGACTGCACCCCGGTGGACCTGCACGCCGTCCGGGCCGGGAGCCGCGACAGCGGCGAGGACATGCTGCGGTGGATCGGCTGGCTCCCCGGCGCGCGTGAGAGCCGGACGATGCGCCTGCTCGTGGAGACAGCGGCCCGGCAGAGCAGGTTCCTCGACACGAAGTCGGACTGGTATCCGCACGTCGACGTCGACGAGTTCCGCGACGTCGTCGACGAGGTCCTCACCGAGAAGGTCCTGTCGGAGGACGTGGCGAGCAACGGGCTGATCGAATCGCAGTTCAAGACCATCGTCGCGTCCGGTGCGATCGACAACCTGAAGTCGCTGGCGGTGGAGACGGACGACAAGCCGCGGCCCGGGATCGTCTTCGTGCGTCCCCGCGCGGGGTGGAAGGACGCGGTGGTCGACGTCGACTACACGCAGAAGATCCTCGTCGAACAGTCCGGCGGGACCGACGGCAGGCTGCTGGTGGCGAAGCTCGACGGGACCGGTCACGCGAATCCGAACCAGCAACCGGTCGCGTACAACGAGGCGATCGTCGGCCGCATCCTGCCCTTCCTCCAGCCCATTCTCGACGAGCTGTCGGTCACCAGCGACGTCGCGGGCGGCCGGCGGTGACGGCCCGGCCCGGCCACGCCGTCGTGCGCGACTCCCACCCCCGTGCCAGCAGGACCGCCAGTCCCACATACGCCCATCCCGCCAGCACGTCCACGACGTAATGCTCACCGCCGTAGACCAACACGAACGCCATGGCGAGCGGGTACGCGACCAGCAGCGCCCGCGACCACAGGTTCTTCGCGAACGGCCAGAGAGCGACGGCCACGAGCAGGGCGAACGCCGCATGCAGGGACGGCAGCGCGGCGACGGGGTTGCTCTGCGCCTCCAGCCACCGTGTACCGACATCCGTGGGGACCACACCGAAACCGAAACCGGCGACGCGGCCCACGCTGCCGGAGATCACGTCCCCCTCGGCGGCCAGCCACGGCGGGACGGACGGCAGCAGGATGTAGGTGACCAGGCCGAGATACGACAGCAAGAGCACCCGCCGCATGTACCCCGACCACAGGTCACGCGAGTACACGTAGAAGACGGCCGCGACCACCCACGGAACGATGAAGTGGCTGGTGTAGACGATTCCCGTGAGCAGAGTCCACCACGGCAGCTCGCCCGTCGGGGGTAGGAGGGTGTCCTGCAACCAGACCGTGGGGATCGCGCCGCCGAAGAGCCAGCTCTCCACGGTCACCAATTCCTCCGCCCGCACCGGCATCCCGAGTTCGTGGGCGACGCCCCGGCTGAGGTCGTACACGACGAGAGCGGCGATGAGCGGCAACCAGTCCCGCACCACGCGCAGATGGTCCTGCCACGGCCGATCGATCGTGAAGGCGACGAGGCCGGCGACGATCCACGTCGCCTGGTAGATGCGGTCGGTGGGGAGCCCCAGCGTGTAGATCGTGGCGGCCAGCGCGAGCAGGTACGCACACCACACCGCCCACCGGAGGTGCTGCCGCCGCCCGTGAGTACTTATTAACCGCCCGCCGTTAATAAGTACTCACGGGTGCAGCATCCCCATGCCTGCCTGCCCCGGCGGCGAAGCGTGCGGCACCCTCCACCGTCCCGTTGGCCAGAGAGATTGCGCCGTGCCGGAATTCGTTCAGCAGGGCCTGATCCTCGGTGAGTCCCGACTGCTCGAGCAGCGACAACCGGTCCTGCCGCAGGCACACCTGGGGCAGGCCGGCGATCTCGGCGGCCAGCCGGCGGGCCGCGGTGAGGGCCTCCCCCGCCGCGACCTTCCGGTTGATCAGCCCGATACTCAGGGCTTCGTCGGCATCGACGGGCCGCCCGGTGAGGACGAGATCCATCGCGCGACTTTCCCCGATGAGCCGCGGCAGGCGGACGGTTCCGCCGTCGATGAGCGGCACGCCCCAACGTCGGCAGAACACTCCGAGGACGGCGTCCGCACCGGCGACCCGCAGATCGGCCCACAGCGCAAGTTCGAGCCCGCCTGCCACCGCGTGCCCGTCGATCGCGGCGATCACCGGTTTGGACAACCGCATCCGGGAGATGCCCATCGGTGCGTCGCCGTCGGGCGCCACCCGGTTCCCGGTCCCGGAACTGATCGCCTTGAGATCTGCTCCGGCGCAGAATGTTCCGCCTTCGCCGTGAAGTACCGCCACCGACGCGTCCTCGTCGGCGTCGAATGCACGGAAGGCGTCGGCGAGCGCCTCGGCGGTGGGCCGGTCGACGGCATTGCGGACTTCGGGCCGGTTCAGGCCGATCGTCGTGACCGGGCCGTCCTTGCGAACGAGTACCACGTCGGAAGTCATCGAGCGCGCCTTTCCTCGCTGGTGTAGCCGACGCTAGCACCCTTGACGGAAGAACGGAACGGGTGTTCACTCCTTGAATATGGCCTACCGGCGCACACCCGCCGTCCAGGAACGTCTGGACGCTCTCCGCACCACCCTCATCGATTCCGCGATCGGGCTGATCGCCCGCCACGGATACGCCGGGTGCTCGATCTCCGCGGTCGCGGCCGAGGCGGGGGTCGGCACCGGCACCGTCTACCGGCACTTCGCGAACAAGGGCGAACTGTTCGCGGAAGTCTTCCGCATCGTCTGCAGCCGCGAGGTGAGCGCCGCCGTCGAATCCGGCAACGCCGCCCGCGGCGCCGAGGGTCGCTGCGTCGCCGCGGTATCCGCCTCCGTCGGCACGTTCGCCGAACGCGCGCTGCGCGCACCCACCCTGGCGTACGCGCTACTCGTCGAACCTGTCGACCCGCAGGTCGACACCGAACGCCTCCTGTTCCGCGAGTCCTTCCGCGACGCCCTCGCGGTCGCGATCGCCGCCGCCGTCGAGGCCGGGGAGATCCCGGAACAGGACGCGTCGGTGACAGCAGCCTGCATCGTCGGCGCCATCGGCGAAGCGCTGATTCTGCCCCTCGCCCGCGGTGCCGCCGACGGCGCGATCATCCCCGCCCTGCTCACCTTCACCCTTCGATCCCTCGGGAGCCCGACATGAGTGCCACACACGAGGTCGTCAACCAGGCGCCGCCACTGGTCGATTTCGACGCGGCCGATTACCCACCGATCCTCGAAGCGCTGCAACGCGAAGGCGCCCACGACGCGCTCGAGGAACTGCACGACGTCGGACGCCTCGCCGGAAGCGAGGATGCCCAGCGCTGGGGTGATCTCGCCGAGGCGCACCCTCCCGTCCTGCGCACCCACGACCGCTACGGCAACCGCATCGACGAGGTGGAGTACGACCCCGCGTACCACCAGCTGATGACCACCGCAGTCGAGATGGGCCTGCACGGCGCACCGTGGGCCGACCCGCACCCGCGCGCCCACCTGGTCCGGGCCGCGAAGATGGCGGTGTGGGGCCAGGTCGACGCCGGACACGGCTGCCCGATCTCCATGACGTACGCCGTCGTCCCCGCCCTGCGCCACCACCGTGATCTGGCGGAACAGTACGAACCGCTGCTCACCGCCCGGGTCTACGATCCGGCGCTGCACCCACCGCTGACCAAGGCCGGACTGATCGCCGGGATGTCGATGACGGAGAAGCAGGGCGGCTCCGACGTCCGCGCGGGCACCACCCGCGCGGTGCCGCAGTCCGACGGCAGTTACCTCCTGACCGGCCACAAGTGGTTCACGTCAGCGCCGATGTCCGACGTGTTCCTCGTGCTGGCGCAGGCCCCCGGCGGACTGTCGTGTTTCTTCCTCCCCCGGGTGCTGCCGGACGGCACCCGCAACCGGATGCACCTGCAGCGCCTCAAGGACAAGCTCGGCAACCATTCCAACGCCAGCAGCGAGGTCGAGTACGACGAGGCGGTGGCCTGGCTGGTCGGCGAGGAAGGCCGCGGCGTTCCGACGATCATCGAGATGGTCAACATGACCCGGCTCGACTGCACCATCGGCACCGCCACCGGCATGCGTGTCGGCACCGCGCAGGCCGCGCACCACGCCGTGCACCGCAGCGCATTCGGCGCCCACCTGGTGGATCAGCCGCTGATGCGGAACGTGCTCGCCGACCTCGCCGTCGAGTCGGAGGCGGCCACGACCGTCGCCCTGTGGCTGGCCGCGCTCACCGACCGGGCGACCGCCGGCGACGAGCACGCGAACACCCTGCGTCGCATCTCGCTGGCGGTCAGCAAGTACTTCGTCTGCAAGCGCGGCCCGATCCACGCCGCCGAGGCCCTGGAATGCCTGGGCGGCAACGGGTACGTGGAGGAATCGCGGATGCCGCGGTTGTACCGGGAGGCTCCCCTGCTGTCGGTGTGGGAGGGATCCGGCAACGTCGCCGCCCTCGACACTCTGCGTGCGATGGCGAAACAGCCGGAGACGCTTCAGGTCTTCTTCGACGAACTCGATTCCACCGCGGGAGCCGACACGCGACTCGACACCGCCGTCGCGGATCTGAAGGCGAGTTTCGGCGATCTCGACACGCTCGAGCACCGGGCCAGGCGCATCGTCGGCGACATGGCGCTCGCCCTCCAGGGGTCGCTGCTGATCCGCCACGGACACCCGGCGGTGGCCGACGCGTTCTGCGTCAGCCGGCTGTCCGGCGACTGGGGCACCGTGTTCGGGACGCTGCCGGCCGGCGTCGACACCGCCGCCATCATCGACCGCGCCACTCCCAAGGTGGGGTCGTGACCGGCCGCGACGACCACGCCGGCACCCGTCCGGCGGCCTGGCGCGACGGCTGGGACGAGGGCGGCGACTCCCTGTTCGCGGGTCGTGAACCGGACCGGGCGGACGACGCGGCGGAGTATCGAACCCTCACCTACGAGGTGACCGGGCGGATCGCCCGGATCACGTTCAACCGTCCCGACCACGGCAACGCGATCACCGCCGACACTCCTGTCGAACTCGCCGCCACCGTGGAACGCGCCGACCTCGATCCCCGCGTCCACGTGATCCTGCTGTCGGGGCGCGGGAAGGGATTCTGCGGCGGATACGACCTGGGCATCTTCGCCGAGAACGGCGGCCACACCGACGAGGAACCGGACCGCACGACGGGCACCGTGCTCGATCCGATCGTTCAGGCGCGCAACCACAATCCGTTCGGCAACTGGGATCCGATGGCCGACTACGCGATGATGAGCCGGTTCAACCGCGGTTTCGCGAGCCTGCTCCACGCGAACAAGCCGACGGTCGCGAAGATCCACGGATTCTGCGTGGCCGGCGGCACCGACATCGCGCTGTACTGCGACCAGATCGTCGCCGCGGACGACACGAAGATCGGCTATCCGCCGACCCGGGTATGGGGTGTGCCTGCTGCGGGAATGTGGGCGCACCGCCTCGGCGACCAGCGGGCGAAGCGACTCCTCCTCACCGGCGACTGCATCACGGGGCGGCAGGCGGCCGAGTGGGGTCTCGCGGTGGAGTCGGCGCCCGCGGAGGAACTCGACCGTCGCACCGAGGACCTCGTCGAGCGGATCGCGAGGATGCCCGTCAATCAGCTGATGATGGTGAAACTCGCACTGAACAGCGCGCTACTGGCGCAGGGCGTCGCCAACTCGACGATGGTGAGCACCGTCTTCGACGACATGTCCCGGCACACCCGCGAGGGGTACGCGTTCCAATTACGCTCGGCCACCGCCGGATTCCGTGAGACCGTCCGCGAACGCGACGAGCCGTTCGGCGATCACAAGTCGCAGCAGTCGCAACCTGGATTTTGATCGACCGCGCGACCACCGACCGGCGCGGGGCAGCAGGTGTCGCCCTGCCACGCGTCGACGCCTTCCTTCACCGCGATGACCGCGATCACCAGGGCGGCGATCGGATCGGCCCACGACCAGCCGAGGGTGCTGTTGAGCAGCAACCCGACGAGCAGCACCGCGGACAGGTACGTGCACAGCAGTGTTTGTTTGGAATCGGCGACCGCCGACAGGGAACCGAGTTCACGACCGGCCCGGCGCTGCGCCCAGGACAGGACCGGCATCACGGCCAGACTTGCTGCGGCCAGCGCGATTCCGACCGTCGAGTGCTGCGCCTCACCGACCCCCAGCAGTGACCGCACCGCGTCGACGCTCACGTACGCGGCGAGCCCGAAGAACGAGAACGCGATGACTCGGAGCGCGACCTTCTCCCGCGACTCGGGATCGCGTCCCGCGAACTGCCAGGCGACCGCGGCCGCCGACGACACCTCGATCACCGAATCCAGGCCGAACCCGATCAACGCCGTCGACGACACCCGTGCGCCCTCGGTGAGTGCCACGATCGCTTCGATCACGTTGTAGGAGATCGTCGCGGCCACGAAGAACCGGATCCGGCGGGACAGGACCTGCCTGCGTTCGCCGGACGGTCTGGTGGGCATGCCGAGTTCGGACGCCATCAGCAGCAGCCTTCGGTCTCCGCGTCCGGGCAGCAGGACGGATCGACCGCGAGCACCAGGCCGAGCAGGTCGTCGAGGGCACGTGCGATCCGCGGGTCGGCGAGTTCGTACCGGCTCCGCCGACCCTCCGGCACCGCGACGACCAGACCGCACCCACGCAGGCACGACAGATGATTCGACAGGATCTGCCGGGATACCCCGATCTTCTCGGCCAACTCCGATGGATACCCGGGCCCGGACCGCAGGCTCAGCAGAATCTGCGTGCGGGTGGTGTCCGACAGCGCGTATCCGAAACGCGCGAGGGCGTCCCGGTGGACCAGCGTCTCCATGATTCTTACTGTACAGCGATTTCTGTATTCAGGAAATCGTGAATCAATGGTGGAGACTCACGGTTCGGCCTGCTCCGACGCGGCGGCGGCGCGGGCCATGAGGAGGTTCCGTTCACGGCGCGTCGGTGCGGTCGCCGCGGCGTCCTCGAGGGTCCGGGCCGCCTCCCCGCAGCGGCCGAGGCGTTCGAGGACTTCGCCCCGCACGGCGCCGTAGAGGTGCAGGCGCGCCAGCCGAGGGTCGTCCCGCACGGCATCGAGCGCAGCGAGCGCGGCCTCGGGCCCGTCCGAATGCAGCAACGCCACCGCACGATTGAGTTCCACCACCGGCGACGGCGCCACCTGCGCCAGCGCGTCGTACAGGGCGACGATCGCCTCCCAATCGGTGTCCTCGAAACGTGGCGCCCTGGCATGACACCCGGCGATCGCGGCCTGCAACGAATAGGGGCCCAGCGGGCGGCCGAGCCCGACAGCCCGCTCCAGCGCGGCATTGCCGTGCGTCAGAAGGGTTCGGTCCCACCGCGACCGGTCCTGATCCTGCAGCAGTACCGGCTCACCGTCGGCGCCCACCCGGGCGGCGAACCGTGAAGCCTGCAACTCGGTGAGCGCCACCAGTCCGTGCACCTCTGGTTCCCGCGGTAGCAGGCCGGCGAGGACACGGGCGAGCCGCATCGCCTCCGACGCGAGGTCACGCCGAATCCAGTCCTCGCCCGACGTGGCGGAGTACCCCTCGTTGAACACCAGATAGACCACCTCGAGCACCGCCGCCAACCGCGCCGGAAGTTCCTCGCGTGCAGGCACTTCGAACGGCACCTTCGCCTCCGACAGCGTCCGCTTGGCCCTGCTGATCCGCTGCCCCATCGTCGCCGAGGGGACGAGGAACGCCCGCGCGATCTCGTCGGTGCGCAGACCCCCGACCAGGCGAAGGGTCAACGCCACCCGCGATTCCCGGGGAAGCACGGGATGACACGCGACGAAGACCAGAGCCAGCAGGTCATCCTCCACGCCGTCGACGGCGTCCGGCGCCGGCATGGCGCTCGGCGGTTGCGCGGACGGGTCGACGGCGATCTCCGTGTACTTCGACTGCCGCGACCGGTCACGGCGAATGCGGTCGATCGCCTTGTGCTTGGCCGTGGCCGTCAGCCACGCACCCGGTTTGTCGGGAACGCCCTGCTCCGGCCACTGTTCGAGCGCGAGCACGAACGCATCCTGAGCGATCTCCTCGGCGATCCCGACGTCACGGACGAGGCGGGTGAGCGACGCGATGAGGCGTGGCGACTCCATGCGCCACACCGCCTCGACCGTGCGCTGGACGTCCACCGAACTCAGCCGTTCGGGTGCTGCTCACGGATCCGCTCCGCCAGTGCGGCTTCCTTCTCCCGCAGTTCCGGCGTGAACTCGTCCCCGAAATCCTCCGACTCGAAGATCGGCCGCACCTCGATCAGCTGGCGCAGTCCGGTGCCGGGGTCGGCGGGGCACTTCTTGACCCACCCGATCGCCTCCTCGAGGGATCGCACCTCCCAGATCCAGTAGCCCGCGATGATCTCCTTCGACTCGGTGAACGGGCCGTCGACCACCGACGTCGTGCCGCCCTCGAACACCACCCGCGCGCCGGCGCTGGTCGGCTTCAGACCCTGACCGTCGAGCATGATGCCCGCGTTCACCAATTCCTCGTTGTACGCACCCATCGCCGCCAGCATTTCCTCGGTCGGGGCGATCTTGTCTTCGTCGGCACCTGCACCCTCGATCATCACCATGACTCGCATGATTTCCTCCTCGATTGTGGTCGGTCCCGGCCTTCGTGCCGTGGACTCACACAGTACGTCGAACGGGCTACCCCCCATTTCGACATTCGCACCCCGTGAGTACTTATCAACCGCCCGCGGTTAACAAGTACTCACGGGCGGGGACTGCAACACGATGCAACGCTTGCCGCCCGCCCCACTCCGGAGTGTGCTGTATGTCACATACCAAGCGAAGGAGAGGTACATGACACAGACGGTCCAGCCGACTGCGGTACAGACGTCCCTGACACCTCAGGAACGAGTCGACCTGTGGTTGGCGAGCTTCGAATCCGCTCTCGCCGCGCGTGACGTCGACCGCGCCGCGGGCATGTTCGCAGTCGACAGCTTCTGGCGCGACCTGGTGGCGTTCACCTGGAACCTCAAGACGGTCGAGGGACGCGACGCCGTCGCCGCGATGCTCCACGCACGCCTGGACGACACCGACCCCGTCAACTTCCGCACCACCGAGACACCGGACGAGGCCGACGGCGTCACCTCGGCATGGATCGAGTTCGAGACCGCGACGGGCCGGGGCAAGGGACACCTGCGCCTGAAGGGCGACGAGGCGTGGACCTTCCTCACCACCATGCAGGAGTTGAAGGGCCACGAGGAACGCCGCGGACGGAACCGCGTCAAGGGTGCCGTCCACGGCTCCGGCGGCGACACCCTGAGCTGGGCGGAGAAGCGGGAAATCGAGGAGCGGGAACTCGGCTACACCCGCCAGCCGTACGTTCTGGTGATCGGCGGCGGCCAGGGCGGCATCGCGCTCGGCGCGCGGCTGCGCCAACTCGGTGTCCCGGCCATCGTCGTGGACAAGAACGAACGCCCCGGCGACCAGTGGCGCAACCGGTACAAGTCGCTGTGCCTGCACGACCCGGTCTGGTACGACCACCTGCCCTACATGCCGTTCCCGGACAACTGGCCGGTCTTCGCGCCGAAGGACAAGATCGGCGACTGGCTGGAGATGTACACCAAGGTGATGGAGATTCCGTACTGGTCGTCCACCACCTGCACGTCCGCGACGTTCGACGAGGAGACGAAGGAGTGGACCGTCGTCCTCGACCGCGACGGCGAGGACGTGGTGCTCCACCCGAAGCAGCTGGTGCTCGCGACCGGCATGTCGGGCAAGCCGAATGTTCCGTCGTTCCCGGGCCAGGACGTCTTCCGGGGCGAGCAGCACCATTCGAGCCGGCACCCCGGTCCGGATGCCTACGTGGGCAAGCGCGTCGTCGTCGTGGGTGCCAACAACTCGGCTCACGACATCTGCAAGGCGCTGTTCGAGAACGGCGCCGACGTGACGATGCTGCAGCGGTCGTCCACCCACATCGTGAAGTCGGACTCGCTGATGGACCTCGGCCTCGGCGACCTCTACTCGGAGCGCGCGGTTGCGGCGGGCATGACGACGGAGAAGGCCGACCTCACGTTCGCGTCGCTGCCGTACAAGATCATGCACGAGTTCCAGATCCCGATCTATCAGAAGATCGCCGAACGGGACAGGGACTTCTACGACCGACTGGAAAAGGCCGGATTCAAGCTCGATTTCGGTGACGACGGCTCCGGTCTGTTCATGAAATACCTGCGCCGCGGATCCGGCTACTACATCGACGTCGGCGCGTCCGAACTCGTCGCAGACGGCAGCATCCACCTCGTGTCCGGGCAGGTCGACCACCTCACCGAGGACGCCGTGGTTCTCACCGACGGGACGGAATTGCCTGCCGACCTCGTCGTCTACGCCACCGGCTACGGGTCCATGAACGGGTGGGCCGCCGACCTCATGGGTCAGGAAGTGGCCGACAAGGTCGGAAAGTGCTGGGGCCTCGGCTCGGACACCACCAAGGACCCCGGACCATGGGAGGGCGAGCAGCGCAACATGTGGAAGCCGACGCAGCAGGAAGCGCTGTGGTTCCACGGCGGCAACCTGCACCAGTCGCGGCATTACTCGCTGTACCTCGCTCTGCAGCTCAAGGCCCGGCACGAGGAGATCCCGACACCGGTGTACGGGCTGCAGGAGGTGCATCACCTCAGCTGATCGGCCCTGATATGCAGCGGCGCCCTCACTCGTCGAGTGAGGGCGCTGTTGAATCGTGAATACGCTTACCTCGCTTCGAGGACCCCGGTCATCTGCTTGACGGTTTTGGCCGCGAGCACCTCGAATGCGAGGCGGGCGACGGGGTCGGCGAATCGCGCCAGGCCGGTGAATTCGAGGTGGGCGCGGTAGGTGATCGACGTGGAGGCGTCGTCCACCTTCTCGAACGCCAGATCGTCCGACGTGGTGGCCGTCTTGTTGCGACCCTCGAAGGCGACGTGATCGGGGTCGTCGCGGGTCATGCGGTAGGTGAGTTCGGTGGTGCGGCCGAAGAACGACGACACGTTGTGCCATTCCGTGCCCACCGCCACCGGACCGGGGGTGGTCTGCTCGCACGTGTCGGTCCCGGGATCCCAGGCCTCGGTGTTCGCGAAGTCGCGCAGGTACGCGACGACTTTCTCGAGCGGTGCGGCGACGATGAACGTTCTACTGACCTCGGCCACTCGGGCCTCCTATACGCAGTCGCGGCAGATCGGCTGTCCACCCTCTTCGGACGCGAGACGCGACCGATGATGGACCAGGAAGCAACTACTGCAAGTGAATTCGTCGGCCCTCTTCGGAACGACGCGGACAGTGAGTTCCTCACCGGACAGGTCGGCGCCGGGCAGTTCGAAGGACTCCGCCGTGTCGGTCTCCTCGACGTCGACGACGGACGACTGCGAGTCGTTCCTCCGTGTCTTCAGTTCTTCGAGCGAGTCCGCGGCGAGTTCGTCGTCGACGGTAACCCGTGGTGCGTCGTAGTCGGTTGCCATGACTTCCTCCCTTTGGCTCATGTTCCCCGTGTCGTGAAATTCCACACTTGCGGGGCACGGTTGCTAGACAACGCACCGATCCCGCGTTTTGTTCCCGGGCGGCCACAGCTCACCGCGTGATTGCGGGATGCCCGTTCCGGGTACCACTCAATCAGCCGATCGGAAGGTGGTCAGTTGATGACGAGTGCCCACGACGAGCTCGGCAATCCCGTGCCGGACCCGGAGCCGGTGCCGCCGGATCCGAGCCCTCCGCCCGTCCCGCCGACGCCGTCGCCGCCTCACCCGTTTCCGCCCGAGCCGGGGCCGGAACCTGCACCTCCCGAGCCCGGGCCGCAACCGGAGCCGCCGGAACCTCCGGGACCTCCGCAGCCCCCGATTCCCGAGCCGACTCCGCCGTTTCCGCCGCAGATGCACGGGCGGGACCACTCCCTGTAGGTTAGCCTCACCTACAGGGAGGTATGTGGATGCGAACGCTCGACCGTCGCAAGTTCCTGAGCGTGAGCGCCGGGGTCGGCCTTGCCGTCGTCGCCGCAGCGTGTTCCTCGGGAACCGCAGCAGACACTGAAGGCGGCACCCGGACGGTGACGCACAAGAAGGGAACGACCGAAGTCCCGGACAACCCTCAGCGCATCGTCACGGTCGGCTACTCCGACCAGGACACGCTCCTCGCGTTCGGACGTCAGCCGGTCGGCGTCACCGACTGGTACGGCGACTACCCGGACGCCACCTGGCCCTGGGCTCAGGACGCGCTGAGCGGGACGCACCCCGAGGTCTTCAACCGCGGACAGTTCACCGGTGAGGCCAATTTCGCGTACGAGGCCATCGCGAAACTCGATCCCGACCTGATCCTCGCGCTGTACATCGACGTCGACGACGACGCGTATCAACGACTCTCGGCCATCGCGCCCACCGTGACGACGTCGCCGGACTACCCCGATTTCGGCATGCCGTGGCAGTACGCCGTCCGGATCGTCGGCACCGCCCTCGGCGAGGACGAGAAGGCGAACCACCTCGTCGCCGGCGTGGACGACCTGGTGGCGCAGCAACGCGCCGCCCACCCCGAGTTCGAGGGCAAGACGGTTGCGGTCGCCGAGCTGGGCGACGCCGGCACGTTCTACGTCCGCTCCCCGAACGACCCTCGTTCACGCCTGATGACGTCGCTCGGGTTCGTCGTCCCGGAGCGGATCGCGCAACTCGCAGGCGATCAGGATGCGTTCACCATCAGCAAGGAGCAGTTCGACATCGTCGACGTCGACGTCCTCGTCTGGAACGTGGGCAGCAGTCCCGGCGCCGAAGCGAAGATCACCGCCGACCCCGTCTATCAGTCGCTACCGGTGGCAAAGGCGGGGCGGGCCGTGTTCGTCGACGACCCCACCGTCTCCGGCGCGCTCACCTGGGGCACCGTCCTCAGCCTCCCGTACGCCGTCGAGGCACTCGTGCCGAAACTGGCGGAGGCCGCCGCCAAACCGGCCTGACGCCGCGCTCACCCGGACTGGTCTTCGAGCCGGGTGAGCGCCACCAGCGTTCGGACCCCGTGAATCATGGCGCGCTCGTCGAGGTTGAAACCCGGCTGGTGCAGTTCCTGCCGGGTGCCGGTCCCGTCCCACACGCCGAGTCTGGCCATCGCGCCCGGAACCTTCTCCAGGTACCACGCGAAATCCTCGCCGCCGCTGGACTGATGGGCCTCGGCCAGGTGGTCGAAGCCGACGACCGATTCGATCGCCTCCCGTAGGTCGGCGGTGCAGTCGGGATCGTTGACGACGGGCGGGACGCCCTGCAGATAGGAGAGTTCGTACCGCACGTTGTACGGCGCGAGCAGGTGACCGATCGTGTCCGTGACCAGCGGTTCGAGCGAGGCCCACGTCTCGCGGGACGCGCTGCGCAGGGTGCCGACCAGTTCACCCGACTCGGGAACGGAGTTCGCGACCTGCCCGGCGGCCACCTTCCCCCAGGTGAGGACGGTCGCGGTCCGGGCATCGATCCGGCGGTCGAGCACGGACGACAGACCGGTCACCAGGACGGCCGCGGCGTGGATCAGATCGCCGGTCAGATGGGGTCGCGCGGTATGTCCCCCCGCCGACCACAACCGCACCGTGACAGAGTCGTTGGACGACGTGATCGGCCCGGTCCGGGTGGCCAGTTTGCCGACCTCGAGATTCGGATCGCAGTGCAGTGCAAAGATTTTCGACACCCCGTCGAGTGCGCCCGCGGCGATCGTGTCGACCGAGCCGCCGGGGGTCGTCTCCTCCCCAGGCTGGAAGACGAGCCGGACCCGGGACGGCGGCGGGTATTTCGCCAGGACGGATGCCGCCCCCATCAACATGGTGGTGTGGGCGTCGTGACCGCACGCGTGTGACACCCCGGGCACCCGCGACTCGAACGGGAGACCGGTCGTCTCGGCGATCGGCAGCGCGTCGAGGTCGGCGCGCAGCGCAATGCACTCGCCCGTGTCCGGACCGACGTCGCACCACAGGCCGGTTCCGCCGGGCAACAGGACGGGTGCGAGCCCCAGACCGACGAGGTGGGCGCGCACGACGCCGGTGGTCCTGCGTTCCTCGAACGACAGTTCCGGGTGCGCGTGCAGATCCCGGCGCCACTCGATCAGCTTCTTCTCGTCGAGCTCCGTCGACTCCGTCCAGTTCATGTCGGCGGTGTCGCCGCGGTCCCAGAACCGCGCGCTCCAATATCGCCGGGTTCGGCCGGCACCGGTCGACCTCGGGCCGAGCTCGCGCGGCGCGGGTGGCGCCTCCACTTCGGGAAGGTGCTCGGAGCGGCCCGCCGTCTCCGCGAGCAGCAGATCGACCACGTCGGTGAGCCGGCCACGGCGACCGAGCGCCTGACGTTGCCGGGCGGCGGAGCTGCCGTGGGCGGTGGCCTCGGCGGACAGCTCCACCACGGTGTCCCAGTCGCCGGTCTCCTCGAGCTGCGGCCGCAGCGAATTCACGAAGTCGCCGACGAGTTCCGCCGCAGGACGGGCCTGCGGAACCGTCACGTCGACGAGGTCCTCCTCCAACCCCGACCGCGCCGCCCGCCACAGTGCCGCCCTGGTCAGGGTGGGGACGACCTCGACTCCCTTCGTCCCGGCGCGCAAACCCTCCACCTCGCGTTCCACGAGCGCACGGAACAGTGCGGCGACGAGCACGACCGTGTCCAGTCGCGGGCAGCTGTCGCACACCCGCAACTCCAGGGTCGGAAGTTTCACCGACGGCCGGACGTCGAAATACGCCATACCGGGGTCACTGATCACCCCACTGGCGACCAGGTCGTCGATCAGGGTGCCGTATTCGGCAGCCGAGGAGACCGGCGCGGCCGGACCGGTGCTCGGCCAGCGCAACCACAGCAGCGTCCGCGCGCTGGCATAGCCGGTGTCCGCACCGTCGGACCGGAACGGGGAACTCGCGCTGAGCGCCAGGAGGACGGGCATGTGCGGAGCGACGCGATGCGCGACCTGCACGGCCTCGTCGCGGTCGGGCAGGTCGACGTGAACCTGCGTGCCGCAGATCAGCTGCTCGCGGGCGAGCACCTGGTAGTCCGCGAGCATGCGCCGGTAACGCTGCGTCCCCGTCACGTGCATCTCGGCGGGCAGCGCCAGCGGCATCGAGCCCGCGGCCGCCACGCCGATGCCGAGCCCCTCGGCCGCGTCGATCAGCACTCTCCGGTGCCGCTCCAGGTCGTTCCGCAGGCCGGCGAGGTCGGCGTACACGCCACTGTTGACCTCGACGACGCACTGCTGGAGTTCGTCGACGAACACCCCGTCGGGAAGTCGTGCCAGCAACTCCGGCGCGCGGGTGGTCAGGCGCCGGGTCTTGCGATCGATGAGGTGGAATTCCTCCTCGACGCCCACCTTCCGTGGGTCGCTGGCGAGCACGATGTGCCTCGATTTCTATTTCTCTGTGGCACCCTCGGTGTCGTCGAAGAACGCCCAGGTGCCGTCCTCGTCGACTTCCATCCGCCATCCGAGTTCGGAATTGTCTGCGCGAACGTCGACGAACCATGCGTGCGCGTCACCGGCGCTCGGGATCTCCTTCGTCTCGACGACACTGCCCTGGGGATCGATCACTCGGTATTTCGCCATGGTCGACGGGTTCCCCGCCCGCCCCGGTCTGAACCATCGGACGGAATATCCCGTCCGCCCGCGCAGTTACATCATCTAATTGATGGTTCAACTATCACGAGGAGTGGTGGCATGGAACTCGGGTTGACGACGTTCGCCGAGGTCGGTTCCGGCGGAACCGGGGCGGTGTCCCCGCGGCAGCGCCTGAAGGATCTGCTGGAAGAGGTCGTCCTCGCCGAGCAGGTGGGCCTCGACGTGTACGGCGTCGGTGAGCACCACCGCGCGGACTTCGCCGCGTCGGCACCCGCGGTCGTGCTGTCGGCCGCCGCCGCCCGGACGTCCCGCATCGCATTGACCAGCGCGGTCACCGTCCTGAGCTCCGACGACCCGGTGCGGGTGTTCGAGGAATTCGCCACCCTCGACCTGATCTCCGACGGGCGTGCCGAGGTGATGGCCGGTCGCGGCTCGTTCACCGAATCGTTCCCGCTCTTCGGTTACGACCTGGCCGACTACGATGACCTGTTCGTCGAGAAACTCGGCCTGCTACTCGCCCTTCGCGACTCGGAGACCGTGAACTGGTCGGGACGGCACCGGGCGGCGCTGACGGACCAGTCCGTCTACCCACGGCCCGAACGTCCCCTTCCCATCTGGGTCGGGGTCGGCGGCAATCCCGAGTCGGTGGCCCGCGCCGGACTGCTCGGCCTGCCGATGGCGCTCGCGATCATCGGCGGACAACCCGCCCGATTCGCACCGCTGGCCGACCTGCACCGTCGTGCGGTGTCGGAGGGTGGGCACGAACCGCAGCCCATCGCCGTCCACGCGCACGGTTACGTCGCGGACACCGAGGACCGGGCGGTGTCGGAGTTCTACCCGTCGTACGCCGCGGCCATGACCGGCCTCGGACGCGAACGCGGGTGGGCACCGATGAACCCGCAGGCATTCGACGGTCTGCGCGGACCCGGCGGTTCGCTCGTGCTCGGCAACCCCGAGCAGGTGGCCGAGAAGATCGTCGGCATGCGCGACACCCTGGGCATCGAACGGTTCATGCTGCACCCCAGCGTCGGGCCGCTGCCCCACGACAAGGTGATGCGCGCGATCGAACTGCTCGGCACCAAGGTGGCCCCGCTCGTCGAGCAGGCGTGATTCCTGCGGTGGCGGTGCGTTAACCCGTACCGTCACCCATCACCGCGCCCTCCCGTCGTGGGTCCGCGCCGCCGACCCACCCCGAGTCCTGGCGCTGCAGCGCACTGAGCCCACTGGACTGCGGCGCGACCGACACCTGGTGACCCATCGCCCGCAACTGCACGATCAACGGGTCGTCGGCGCCGTCGTTGGCCGCATTGATGTTCGGATGCTCCCCACCGACGCCGGTGACCGGGGTGTTGGCGGCCCCGAAGTCGACCGCCGACACCGCCTGCTGCGGGTTCAGACCCCAATCCAGCATTCCCACCAGCGTTTTCACGACGAACTGGATGATCACCGAACCGCCCGGCGACCCCGTCACGTACTGGACGTCCCCCAGCGAACCGTCGCTGCCGCGGTCGAAGACGAGCGTCGGCGCCATCGAACTGCGGGGTCGTTTACCCGGTTCGACGCGGTTGGCGAGCGGCGTCCCGTCCGGTCCGACGGGCTGGGCCGAGAAGTCGGTGAGCTGATTGTTGAGCACGAAGCCGTCCGTCATGTGGAACGAGCCGAATGCCGATTCCACCGTCGTCGTCATCGACGCGACGTTGCCGTACCGGTCGGCGATCGAGATGTGGCTGGTGCCGTGTTCCTTGTCCTGCGGCTGCACACCGAGCGGGACCGGACCGAAGTCTCCGGGTTGCGCGGTGCCCATGCTCTTGCCGGGGTCGATGAGGCCGGCCCGCTGCTTCAGGTAGTCCTCGTTCAGCAGTGTGTCGAGGGAATTGCCCGGCAGCGGAACGAAATCGGGGTCCGCGACGTACTTGTCCCGGTCGGCGTACGCCAGTCGCTCCGCCTCGGAGATGAGATGCACGGCCTCCGCCGTCGGCTTTCCGCCGTTGTCGTCGAGGTTCGTGGGCCCGTACTCCGACAGGTCGAAGTTCTCCAGGATGCCGAGCGACGCCGCGACCGCGGTGCCGCCGGACGACGGGTTGGGCATGCCGCAGATCTCGTGGTCCCGATACGGCGTGCACAGCGCCGTCCGTTTCTTCGACTGGTAGTTCGCGAGGTCGTCGAGAGTCATCTGTCCGGGGGTGCGCCCGCCCGACGCCGTCGCCGTCGCATCGACGATGCCCTGGGCGATGGCCCCGGTGTAGAAGGCGTCGGCACCGCCCGCCGCGATCGCACCGAGCGTCTTGGCCATGGCCGGGTTCGTCAGCTTCGTGCCCGCC
This sequence comes from Rhodococcus sp. G6(2025), assembly GCF_058628105.1. Classification (NCBI taxonomy): domain Bacteria; kingdom Bacillati; phylum Actinomycetota; class Actinomycetes; order Mycobacteriales; family Nocardiaceae; genus Rhodococcus; species Rhodococcus sp. G6(2025). Next base: position 598,592 of record NZ_CP179750.1, on the reverse strand, counting down.
GGTTTGGGGCTGCCGTCCGGATTGAGGAAGTATGCCTTCGACGGCTCGTCGAGCGCCAGATCGGGTGCGGACTCGGCGATCTGCCCGCCCATCCGGGGGCTGATCTCGAGTCCCTGGTCCGCGAGCGAGATGGCCGGGTCGAACAGTTCCCGCCACTCGTCCCGGCCGTGTTCGCGGTGCGCCAGCTCGAGCATCCGCACCACCCCGGGAACCCCGATGGACCGCCCGCTCGCCCGGGCGTCGGGTTTGGGTTCGGTGCGGTCGGTGTCGCTGATCCAGCGGAGGTAATTCTCCGTCGCCGCCATCGGCGCGACCTCACGCCCGTCGTACGCCTCGACGCTCTTCTGCCCGGCGTCGTAATAGAGCAGGAACGCCCCGCCCCCGATTCCGGAGGACTGCGGTTCGACGAGCCCGAGAACGGTCTGGGCCACGATCAGCGCGTCGGCGGCCGTGCCCCCGTCCCGCAACACCTCGCACGCGGCCTGCGTCGACACGGGATTGGCGGTGGAGACCGCGTACGACGCGGTGTTCACCGGCACCATCCCGGAGCGGTACACCGTGGCGATCTCGGGGTTGGTCGCGAGGTTCTGGGTGGTCGGCGCCGGGCCCGGGGGCGGCGGCGCCTTGGCGATCGGGGTGCCGTTGGGAACGTCCGCACACGTGGCCGCCGGATCGCTCTGCGGTTCCTCGTCCGACGCGCACGCGGCCAGCATGCCGACGCAGAGAGCCGCGGCCAACGAGGCCCGAATTGCCGTTCCGATTCCCGTCACAGGACCCATCACCGAACCCTAACAGCGGGGATCCGGTGCCGACCGGCTAAAGACGAGGTCCGAAGTGCCGGGTGAGAATTCGGTAGCCGAGCTCATGGAGGTGGTGGTGCTCGGGCCACCGGTCGCGGGTCCACGCCGGGTCGGTGTGGGCGGCGGTGATCGCGGCGGTGGTGGACGCATGCAGATCGAACTCGAGATCCCGGCAGAGTTCCGCGACGGCATCCGGTTCCCGCGCATCGCCGAGCCGCCCGATCGTCCCGGCCACCTGGTCGTCCGCGTCGCGCAGGATCCGCCGGTACGAGCCCGGAAGCACGGTCCACAGCACAAGGAGCGCCACCGCCACGCCGAGAACGGTCTCGAGAAGCCGGTCCCGGGTGACCGCGACGAGGTCCACGTGCGTTCCGAGACCGCCGAGAACCAACGCGAGCGGGGTGATGAACACCATCGCCAGGCCGTAGTTGCGGACGAGGAAGGCTTCCGTCCCCGCCATCAGGAGCGCGACGACGAGGACCAGCGCGGCCGCCGACAGGTCGAGGGTCGCGAGCGCGGCGAGCAGAGCGAGTCCGAGCACCGTTCCGAAGAACCGGTGCAGCCCGCGGTACGTCCCCAGCACCCGGTCGGGACCCTGGTGCAGGATCATCGCCGCGGTGATCACGGCCCAGTCGGGCCGGGCGACACCGAGACCCAGCGCCAGGAGACCGGCCGCGGGGCACGCGACCAGCAGTCGTGCGACGATCGTCCAGGACCGGCCCCGGAGATGGGCCGCCCGCGCGAGCCGGTAGCGGATCGACGGCCTGGGCAGCGGTACCTGCGGCCGCAGGTCGTCTTCGTCGGAGGCGTGGTCCGCGTCGAGGCCATGCACCGTGGCCGCGCACCGCAGGTGAGCCGCACGCAACGTGCGGGTCAGTGGATGATCACGGCCGACGAGGGCGGCGTCGTGCAGGCACTGCCAGGCGGCGTGAAGCGACCGCACCGCGTCCCGGCGGGCATTCGGTGCGGGCGTGCCGGAGAGTGCGGCGTCGACCGCGGCGACCGCGGTCGCGACCGCGGCCCGCTCGGGGGTGCGTGGACGCGCGAGCAGCCCCGACATCGACACGAGCAACGCCGACACCGCACCGGCCGCCGCCCAGGACGTCACCTCCGCCACGGAGACACCGAGGGCGGGCAGCGCGGACGAGATCTCCACCGTGAGCAGCGGAAGAAAGGCACCGGGTGCTCCGAGCCGCAGCCCGTCGACGACGAAGGCGCAGACGGCCACCACGACGGTCATCGCGAGGACGAGCGCCATCCCCCACAGCGCGGAACCGCCCGCCGCGGTCGCGTCGTGAACGAACGCGCCGACCGCGGCGCCGACACCGGCCAGGAGCACCATCACGGCGGCGGCGATCGAGACCACCCGCCACCGCACCCGGTACGCCCTGCCCTCGCCGTAGACGACGGCGAAAGCTCCCAAAGTCGCCGTCGCGGCGACCGCAGAGTGTCCGAGCGCGACCCCCGCCAGCGCGGGCAGACACGCCGCCATTCCGGCGCGGACCACTCCCGGCCAGCGCCGACCTTGCTTGGGCACCCCCAGAAGCAACGACCGTGCCGGGGCCGGCGCGGGGATCGGCACACCGTGATCCCGGTGATCCCGAGACCCGGTTCCCTGATCCTGCGCTCCTACCGACACGACCACACAGACTACGAGCGGTCGAGTCACTCGAAACAGTCGATGAGGTGCATCTCACGTGGGTGCGCGGTACCGATCAGGCGTGGGGGCGGTGGAGCGGGCGCCCGTATTCCGCGGCGAGCAGGCCGAGAGCGACGGCACCGGCGAGCAACCCGAAGTCGCGCAGTGCGACGTCGTAGTACCCGGACAGCGTGACCAGGTTGACGATGATTCCGGCCAGCCAGGCCGCGACGACCCAAGCGCCGATCCGCGGCATCACGGCGACGAGGATTCCTGCGACCACTTCGATCACGCCGACGGCGTACATGCCCTGCTGCGCGGTCCCCGGCAGGATGCCGTCGATCCACGGCGCCAGGTAGGCCGGCCAGTCGGTGAGCCAGTTCGTGAACTTGTCCAGCCCGAACAGGATGGGCGCCACGGTGAAGACCGTGCGCAGTACGAGAAAGGCCTGATACCCGGGGTCGGCCAGGGTGTGCGAACCGTGGCTGACCTCGTGGGGTGTGTTGGTAGCCATGACGACTCCTTCTAAAAACTATGTATCTTGACTATAGAATTCCCGGCACAATTAAGTCAACGATTCTCGGTTTTACAATGGGTCCATGGACGACACTCCACGCTCGGACGTCTCGGCCGTCTCCTCGCTCGACGAACCGGTGCGCAGGCGGGTGTACGACCACGTGCGCGCGCAAGCGACCCCGGTCAGCCGCGACGACGTCGCCGAGGCGCTGGGACTCGCCCGCTCGACGTCCGCGTTCCATCTCGAGAAGCTGGCCGACGAGGGGCTGCTGGCCGTCGAGTTCGCGCGGCGCGGGGGGCGGTCGGGTCCGGGCGCGGGGCGGCCCGCCAAGCTCTACCGACGATCCGACCGTGAGTTCTCGGTACACCTGCCCGAGCGGGCGTACGCGCTCGCCGGCGAGTTGCTCGCCCGGGCGATCGAGGACGCGGATTCCACCGGCGCATCACCGCGGGCGGCCCTCTCCGCGCGTGCCCACGACTTCGGGCGCGGCCTCGGCGCCGACACGGGCTGCACGGACGACGATCTGCTCGCGGCGCTCGCGACGTGCGGTTACGAACCGCGCCGCAGCGACGGCACCCTCGTCCTGGTCAACTGCCCGTTCCACGCGCTCGCCCGGCAGCACACCGACATGGTGTGCGGAATGAACCTCGCGCTGTTGTCCGGACTGCTCGACGGCGCGGGATGCGAGGATCGCCGCGCCACGCTGGCACCCGCCGAGGGGTACTGCTGCGTGCGGATCGAAAGTGAGCAGCCACCCGCACGTGAGTGACAAAGCGTGCCCCGGGACGCTTCGGCACTCACCTGGGGTTGGCGCCGACGACGACGGTGGCGTCCATCTCCTCCGAGGTCTCGATCCGGGTGATCAACCCGGCGTCCGCGAACGCCTCCGCGGTGAGCGGGGCCTGACCCGCACTGGTCTCAATCAATAGATAACCGCCCGGCGCGAGCCAGTCGCGTGCCCCGAGGGTCACCCGCCGCTGGATGTCGAGTCCGTCCGCGCCGCCGTCGAGCGAGACCCGCGGCTCGTGGAACCGGGCCTCCGGCGGCATCAACCGGATCGCGTCGGTGGGCACGTACGGGGCGTTGGCCACCAGGACGTCGATGCCTCCCCGCAGCGTGGTGGGCAACGGCTCGTACAGGTCGCCCTCGAACACCCGGCCTGGGTCCGGGACGTTGCGTCGCGCGCACCGGACGGCGGCGGCGTCGATGTCCACCGCATACAACTCGATGCCGTCGCCCGTCTCGGCGAGCGCCGCACCCACCGCGCCCGAACCGCAGCACAGGTCGACCACGACAGCGTGCGCGCCCGCGAGGGCGGCGGCCTGCTCGACGAGGAACGCGGTACGACGACGCGGCACGAACACCCGCGGATCGACCGCGATCCGGAGCCCGCAGAACTCGGCCCAGCCGAGGACGTGTTCGAGAGGGACGCCTGCGACGCGGCGGTCCAGCATCGACGCGAGTTCGTCGGACGTCCGGGCCGCGGAGACGATCAAACGGGCCTCGTCCTCGGCGAACACACAGCCGGCGGCGCGAAGCCTCGTGACGAGAACGAATTCGAGGGACGGTGAGAGAGACACTGACATGGGAGAGCCTTCCGGAATGCCGATGGGCGCTCTCCCGGTCACCTTATGTCGGTACGACCGCGCGGTCGCGGAGTGAGAGCACCCGACCTGAACGAACGGACACAGGTCTCACCTCCTCGATACGGATCCTGCTCGGAGTCGCCACACTACCTTCATCCGCGGTCGCCGGGCATCCGAATAACCGGAAGTGGTGTGGACCGGAGCGGCGGCGGGTATCCCATGTGACCTGCCCGAATTGACCAGGTAGATCGATCGATGGTGATGCTCGGACCGCTGCCTCCGCATGGTGGTGGCGGATACAATCGAGGTTTCCGCGCTATGTATGGCGGATCTCGGATAGGACCCCGATATGGCCGATCAGGCGAAGCTCCTCGACTATCTGAAGCGAGTGACCGCGGAGCTCTACCAAGCGCGGGAAAAGCTGCGCGAGGTCGAGGGTGTGAGCCGCGAACCGATCGCCATCATCGGGATGGGCTGCCGGTTCCCCGGCGGGGTGCGATCGCCGCAGGACCTGTGGCGGTTGGTGGAGTCCGGCACCGACACCGTCGCCGGGTTCCCCGAGGACCGGGGCTGGGGCCTGGCGGACCTCTACGATCCGACGGCCGAGCAGGCCGGCAAGACATACACGGTGCAGGGCAGCTTCCTCGACGATCCGGCGGGGTTCGACCCCGAAGTCTTCGGCATCTCGCCGCGCGAGGCGCTGGCGATGGACCCGCAGCAGCGGCTTCTGCTGGAGACGAGCTGGGAGACGTTCGAGCATGCCGGCATCGATCCGCGGTCGATGCACGGCCGCCAGGTCGGCGTCTTCACGGGGCTGTCCGGCATCGACTACGCGGCGCGGGCGGGCGGCATGCCGCCCGAAGATCTCGAGGGGTACTTCATCACCGGCAACGCCATGAGCGTTGCGTCCGGCCGCGTGGCCTACAGCTTCGGCCTGAACGGGCCCGCGATCACGGTGGACACCGCATGTTCGTCGTCGCTGGTGTCCATTCACCTCGCCATGCAGGCGCTGCGCAGCGGCGAGTGCGAGTTGGCGCTGGCGGGTGGGGCGACCGTCATGGCGACCCCCGCGGTGTTCGTGGAGTTCAGCCGCCAGCGTGGGCTGGCCCGGGACGGCCGGTGCAAGGCATTCTCTGCCGCCGCGGACGGCACGGCGTGGGGCGAGGGCGCGGGGATGGTCGCGTTGGAACGCCTGTCCGACGCAGAGCGCAAAGGTCGCCGGATACTGGCCGTCATCCGCGGCAGCGCCGTGAACCAGGACGGCGCCAGCAACGGCCTGACCGCCCCCAACCGGCAGGCTCAGGAGCGGGTGATCGCGCAGGCGCTGGCCAATGCGGGACTCGGCCCGGGCGACGTCGACGTGGTCGAGGCGCACGGCACCGGCACGAAGCTGGGCGATCCGATCGAGGCGTCCGCCCTGCTGGCCGGTTACGGACGCGACCGCCCCGCCGACCGGCCGCTGTGGCTCGGCTCGGTGAAGTCGAACCTCGGGCACACCCAGGCGGCCGCCGGCGTCGCCGGGGTGATCAAGATGATCATGGCGATGCGGCACGGCGTCCTGCCGCAGACTCTGCACGTCGACCGGCCGACCCCGCACGTCGACTGGTCCGCCGGTTCGGTGTCGTTGCTCACCGAGAACCGGGAGTGGCCGGCGTCCGATCGGCCCCGGCGGGCGGCGGTCTCGTCGTTCGGCATCAGCGGCACCAACGCCCATGTCGTCCTGGAGGAGTCCCCACCGGTCGAGCCCACGGCGTCTGAATCAGCCTCTCCCCCGGACGAAGTCGTGGCCTGGTTCGTCTCGGGCCACACCGAGCTCGCGCTGCGCGCCCAGGCCGAGCGGTTGCGCGACTACGTCACCGAGCACCCGGGCCTGACGCCCGCCGCCGTGGCAGGCGCACTGCTGGGTTCGCGTGCCACGTTCGACCACCGCGCCGCCGTGATCGGCGCGCGGCCGCAGGGCCTGCTGAACGGCCTCGACGCGCTCAGCCGAGGCGCGCCCAGCGCCGACGTCGTCACCGGCGTGGCGTTGGAAGCCGGCGACCGGCCGGTGTTCGTCTTCCCCGGCCAGGGTTCGCAGTGGGTGGGCATGGCCACCGAACTCCTGGACACGTCGCCGGTGTTCGCCGACGCCGTGCGGGAGTGCGCCGACGCGCTGGCCCCGTACACCAACTTCTCGTTGCTGGACGTGCTGCGCGACCGTGATCCCGCGGCTCTGGACCGGGTCGACGTGGTGCAACCGGCGCTGTTCGCGATGATGGTCGGTCTCGCGGCATTGTGGCGTTCCCACGGCGTCGAACCGGCGGCCGTCGTCGGACATTCGCAGGGCGAGATCGCGGCCGCGTATGTCGCGGGCGCGCTGAGTCTTTCGGATGCGGCGCTCGTCGTGGCCGCGCGCAGCAGGGTGATCGGCGCGTCGGCCCGGCGTGGCGGCGGGATGGCCTCGGTGGCACTGCCGGCGGACATCGTGCGGGAGAAGATTCAGCCCTGGGCCGGCGCCGTCGAGGTCGCGGCGATGAACGGGCCGTCCGCGACGGTGATCTCCGGACCCGTCGACGCCCTCGACCTCCTGGTCGGCCAGTTGCAGGGCGACGGCGTCCAGGCCAGGCGGATCGCCGTGGAATACGCGTCGCATTGCGCGGACGTCTCCGTCCTGCGGGAACCCATTCTCGATGTCCTCGCGTCCATCACTCCCCGCCGGTCGCGAATTCCGTTCTACTCGTCGGTGACCGGTGGTGTGCTGGACGGCACCGCACTGGACGCGGACTACTGGTACCGGAACCTGCGACGGACGGTCCGCTTCGAGCAGGCGACGAGATCGCTGGCCGCGGACGGGTATCGACTGTTCGTCGAGTCGTGCAGCCACCCCGTCCTCACCGTGCCCTTGCAGGAAACCCTCGACGCGGCGGGCGTCGCCGGCCGCGCCATCGGGACCATCCGGCGCGACCGCGCGGGCCTGCGCCAGTTCACCGCCGCACTCGCCGAGGCACAGGTGTACGGACTGCACGTCGAGTGGGATCGGGTGAGCTGGGCGCGGCACGACGATCGGCAGCAGTGGGTGGACCTACCCACGTACGCTTTCCAGCACCGCCGCTACTGGCTGGAAAGTCCGGTTCCGCAGGGCGATTTCGCGTCGACCGGTATGGAAACCGGGGGGCATCCGATGCTCGCCGCGTCGGTCGAGCTCGGTGACGGCCGGGGCGCGGTGTTCACGGGTCTGCTTTCGCCACAACGCCTTCCGTGGCTGAGCGACCACGGTGTCAGCGGCACCGTCATTCTGCCGGGCACGGCTTTCGTGGAGCTCGCCCTGCACGCGGGGAACCGCGTGGGGTGCGGCAGGCTCGAAGAACTCGCCATCGAAGCACCCCTGGTGATTCCCGCCGAGGGTGAGGCGGCATTGCAGGTGAGCGTGCTCGCCGACGGTGAATCGGGCCGATCCACGGTGTCGGTGCACTCCCGGCCTGCCGATGCCGCGCAGGACACCCCGTGGACCCGGCACGCCACCGGAACGCTCACGGCGGCCGTCGACACCGCCGATTCCCCCGAACAGCAATGGCCGCCCGCCGATGCCACGCCGATCGACGTCCGGGGTCTGTACGACGTGCTCGACGAGGCCGGCTACGAATACGGCCCGGCCTTCCGTGGCCTCCGCGCGGCGTGGCGGCGAGGCGACGACCTGTTCGGCGAGGTGCGGCTGAGCGGAGAGGACCCTGCTGCTGCGGTCGCGGGATACGGAATCCACCCGGCGGTGCTCGACGCGGCGCTGCACGTGATTGCGCTCGGGGCCGCGGACACCGGTGTCCGGCTGCCGTTCGCCTGGGACAAGGTGCAGCTGCACGCCGTGGGCGCCACCGCCCTGCGCGTGCACGTCACCACGACCGGACCCGAGCGCTACCGGGTCTCCGCGTACGACGCGGCAGGCGGACCGGTGCTGACCGCTGAATCGCTGGCACTGCGGCCGCTCGGGGAGTCGGGTGTGCCCGCCGCCGGGGTCCGAGACAGCCTCTACCGCGTGGAATGGATGCCGGTGGGTGCGTCCAGCACGGCTCCGGCAGACCTGATGCCGCTCGAGGAGGCGCTTGCCGGCGGCGATCCGGAAGGTCGCGTGCTGTGGCTCGACCGCGAACCGGGCGACGAACCGGACACGCCGACTCGAGCGCACACCGCCGCGGAGGCGACGTTGCGGGCGGTCCAGTCCTGGCTCCGCGAGGATCGCCTGGCCGATACCCGGTTACTGGTCACGACGAGGCTCGCGGTGGCGGTCCGCGACGACGATCCGGTCGACGACGTGTCAGCCGCCCCCGCGTGGGGACTGATCGGCGCGGTGCAGAACGAGCACCCGGACCGCATCACGCTGGTGGACCTGGACGTACACGCCGGTGACCCTTCGCTGATCGCCATGGCCCTGGCCTGCAACGAGCCTCAGCTGGCCATCCGGGACGGTGTACTGCTGGCGCCCATGCTCGCCGCGGTGACGCCCGCCGCGTCGGCACCCGAACCGGGACCCGCACGCTTCGGCCCGGACGGCACGGTCCTGATCACCGGCGGCACGGGAACCATCGGCAGACTGATCGCCCGCCACCTCGTCGTGCGGCACGGGGTGCGCCGTCTGGTGCTGACCGGCCGGCACGCACTCGATGCCGACAGTGCGGCCGAACTGCGTGCCGAGTTCGCCGAGTCGGAGGCGGAGGTCAGCGCTGTCGCCTGCGACGTGGCCGACCGCGCCGCGGTGGCCGCTCTCCTTGCCGGCATTCCCGACCTGTCCGGCGTGATCCACGCCGCCGGGGTGCTCGAGGATGCCACCGCCGCCACCCTGACCGAGGACCAGTTGCACGCCGTCCTCCGTCCCAAGGTGGACGGTGCCTGGCATCTGCACGAACTCACCCGGGACCGCGACGTGTCGGCGTTCGTGCTGTTCTCCTCCGCGGCGGGGGTGCTCGGCGGCGCAGGCCAGGCGAACTATGCGGCGGCGAACGTCTTCCTCGACGCACTCGCGCAGCACCGCCGTGCCCGCGGGCTGCCCGCGACGTCGATGGCTTGGGGACTGTGGGACCGGCCCAGCGGCATGACGTCCCATCTGAATGCGGCCGACCTCGACCGGTTGCAGCGCAGCGGCATCGACACCATCAGCCCGGAATCGGGTCTGGCCCTGTTCGACGCTGCCCTCGCCGTGAACCGTCCGTTGATCGTGCCGATACGGCTCTCGACGAGGGCCTCTCGATCCGAGGGCGAGTCGCTGCCACCGATCCTGCGCCGGGTGCTCGGCGTCCGTCGTCGCCGTGCCGCGGCGGCCGATTCCCCGACCGGCCTGGCCGAGGAGTTGCGGGCGCTGGACCCCGGGGAGCGGCACAGCCGGGTGCTCGACATCGTCACCACCCACGTGGCGGCTGTGCTGGGTCACGAAGGCAAGGAGGCGATCGACCCGGAACGTGCCTTCAAACAACTCGGTTTCGACTCGCTGACCGCCGTGCAACTGCGCAATCAACTGGCGACCGCCACCGGTGTGCGACTGGCCGCGACGGTGGTGTTCGACCATCCCACCGCGGACGCGCTGACCCAGGAACTGGTGGCGCGCCTGCTCGGGGACGATGCGGCTCCGCAGCCGGCCGGGCCGACACGTGCCCGCAGGGACGACGACCCGATCGTGATCGTGGGGATGGCGTGCAGATACCCGGGCAAGGTGTACTGCCCGGAGGACCTGTGGCGGCTCGTCCACGACGGCCGCAACGCCGTGGGCGCGTACCCCCACAACCGGGGCTGGAATCTCGACGAGGTGTACGACCCCGACCCGAACCGGGCCGGCACCACGTACATGAAGGAGGGCGGGTTCCTCTACGACGCAGACGAATTCGACGCCGCGTTCTTCGGGATCAGCCCGCGCGAGGCGATCGCGATGGACCCGCAGCACCGGCTGCTCCTCGAGAGCGCCTGGGAAGCCTTGGAACAGGCCGGAATCCGGCCGACCGCGCCCGGCCTCACCGACACCGGCGTGTACGTCGGGCTGATGGGCGGCGACTACGGCTTCCACCTGATGACTCAGCGCAACGTCGACGCCGAGGGCTATCTGATGACCGGGACGAGCAACAGCGTCGCGTCCGGCCGGATCTCCTACTCCCTCGGCTTCACCGGTCCCGCGGTCACCGTGGACACGGCCTGCTCGTCGTCGCTGGTGGCCATGCATCTGGCGGCGCGAGCACTCCGCGACGGGGAATGCGCGCTGGCGCTGGCCGGCGGGGCGACGGTGATGGCCACACCCGGTGTGCTGATCGAGTTCAGCCGCCAGCGCGGGCTCGCCTCGGACGGACGCTGCAAGCCGTTCTCCGACCGGGCCGACGGCACCGGGCTCAGCGAGGGCGCGGGAATGGTGGTGCTGGAGCGGCTCAGCGACGCCCGGCGCAACGGCCACCGGGTGCTGGCGATCATCCGCGGATCGGCGGTCAACCAGGACGGGGCCTCCAACGGATTGACCGCCCCGAACGGGCCGTCCCAGGAACGGGTCATCCGCCAGGCGCTGGCCGACGCCTCGCTCGGCCCCACAGACATCGACGCCGTGGAGGCGCACGGCACCGGCACCACGCTCGGCGACCCGATCGAGGCGCAGGCGCTGCTCGCCGCGTACGGGCAGGGCCGGGAGGGCCGGCCGCTGTGGCTCGGTTCCGTCAAGTCGAACATCGGCCACTCCCAGGCGGCGGCGGGCGTCGCAGGCGTGATCAAGATGGTGATGGCGATGCGGCACGGGATCCTCCCCCCGAGCCTGCACGGCGACGTCCCCACCCGGCACGTCGACTGGACCGCGGGCGAGGTCTCGCTGCTCGCCGAATCGGTTGCCTGGCCGGAGACCGGACGGCCCCGGCGGGCGGCCGTCTCGTCGTTCGGTATCAGCGGCACCAACTCGCACATGATCCTCGAACAACCGCCCGAGGACACGGCGCCGGAGGTCTCTCCGTCGACGTCGCCGCTGGTCTGGGTGATCTCCGGAAAGACCGGGGACGCGCTGCGGGCGCAGGCCACCCGGCTGGCGGAGTTTCTCGACACGGACGAGTCCGAACTCCCGGATCCGGCCGACCTCGCCTACTCGCTGGCCACCACCCGATCCGGTTTCACCCACCGCGCCGCGGTGATCGGCGAAACATTCGCCGACCTGCGCGACGGCCTCGCCCGCATCGTCACGGGGCGCCCCGGCGGCAACGTCGTCACCGGGACGAGTGCCCGCGGCAAGACGGCCTTCATGTTCACCGGCCAGGGTGCGCAGCGCATCGGGATGGGCCGCGGCCTCTACGAGGCCTACCCGGTGTTCGCGCGGGCACTGGACGAGGTCTGCTCCGCACTCGACGAACATGTGGAAACCCCGGTACGGCAAGTCATCTGGGACGAGTCCGACGGTGGCGGTGCGAAGCTCGACAGCACCGAATACACCCAGCCGGCACTGTTCGCCGTCGAGGTCGCGCTCTATCGGTTGCTGCGGGACTGGGGAATCACCCCCGATTACCTGATCGGCCATTCGATCGGCGAGATCACCGCGGCACACGTCGCGGGGGTGTTCAGCCTGCCCGATGCCGCCGCCCTGGTGGGTGACCGTGGCCGGTTGATGCAGTCGACCAAACCGGGGCTGATGATCGCCGTACGGGCACGCGAGGAAGACGTCCTGCCGCGGATCGACGGCCGCGTCGATCTCGCGGCCGTCAACGGCGCCGACTCCGTCGTCCTCGCCGGCAGCGAACGCGACGTGCACGCCGTCGCCTCCGAACTGTCCGCCGCCGGACTGAAGACCACGAGTCTGCGGGTCGAGCGGGCCTTCCATTCGACCCTGATGGACCCCATCCTCGACCAGTTCGCCGCCGTGGTGTCGAGGCTGACGGCGCAGCCGCCGAAGATTCCGGTCGTCTCCAACGTCACCGGCCGCGTCGCCACCGCCGACGAACTCATGTCCCCGGAGTACTGGACCCGGCACATCCGGCACGCGGTGCGTTTCCACGACGGCGTCTGCGCCCTCGACGAACTCGGCGTCACCCGCCTCGTCGAAGTCGGCCCGGGCGCGGCACTGGCGGCACTGGCCGCCGAGGTCGTCCCGAACACGATCGCCACGCTGCCCGGGCGCGGGGACGAAACACACGGGATCATCGAGGCGGTCGCTGCCGCCTACGTGCAGGGCGCAACGATCGACTGGGATCGGGTACTGCCCGGTCGCCGCCGGGTAGCCTTGCCCACCTATGCATTCCAGCGCCGTTCCTACTGGCCGACGGCGTCCACTCGACATACCGGCGACCCGACCGAGCTGGGTCTGACCCCGGCCGATCATCCGCTGCTCGGTGCCGCGGTGACCCTCGACGACGACGCGACCCTGTTCACCGGACAGCTGTCCCTGCACCGGGATCCATGGCTCGTGCCACCGACGATCGACGACGGCGACCAGCCGGCGACCGGCGCAGCGAAAACACTGCTGCCGGCGGTGCCGATCGAACTCGCCCTGCATGCGGCCCACCACGTCGGTCTCGACCACATCGACGAACTCACGCTGGACCACCCGCTCGTCCTCCCGCCGTCGGGACTGGCCTCGATTCGCGTACTGGTGTCGCCGCCCGGCACCGACGGCGCTCGCACCGTCACGATCTCGTCGAAGTCGGGTGACACCGACGGCCCGGACAGCTGGGTTCGGAACGCTTCGGCGACGATCGACGACGTCGTCGGCCCCGCCGCCGGTGTGCCGCAGCAGGACCCGGGCGACACCGAGACCGAGGTGCGCCTCGACGACGGCACCGACACGACTGGATTCGGCATCCATCCGGAGCTGCTGCAGGCGGCGATCGAACCCCTCCTCGGGTGGGACGGCTGGCCGCTGACCTGGTCGGGGATCCGTCTGCACACCGTCGGCGCGGAGGCGATGACCGCCCGATTCACCCCCGGCGAGGACGGGCGGTATCGCGTTGCCGCCGTCGACCCCGCCGGTGAGCCGGTGCTGACCGTCGATGCCCTGCAGGTGGCGCAGAGGGCGGTCGACGGAGATGGCGCAGGCCGGTCGCCGTCCCTTCGACTGCACCGGGCGGCCTGGATCCCGGTGGAGGTGGCCTCGTCCGAACGGCCCCTCGGACCGACGGTCGTCCTCGACGCCGAGGGCTTCGGCGACCCGGGTGTCGGTTCGACGTTCCCGGGTTACCCCGACCTCGAAACGTTGCGGACCGCGATGCAATCCCGGCCGGACGACGACGATCTGCGTCCGTGGACGGTGCTGGTCGGGTGTGCGACCGAGGGCGACCACGGTCCGGACGCGGCTCACGACCTGTGCGCTCGGGTACTGCGGCTGCTTCAGGAGTGGCTCGACGACGAGGCCGTCGCCGACAGCCCACTCGTGATCGTGACCCGCAACGCCATGGTCACCGACGACGGGCACGACCACGACGCCCGTCCCGACCTCGCGGCCGCGGCCGTGTGGGGTCTCGTCGGCTCCGCACAGAACGAGAACCCGGACCGGTTCGTGCTGATCGACCTCGACGACGAATCCGACGCCGAGGCCGCGGTCACGTCGGCGCTGGCGAGCGGAGAACCGCAGTTGGCGGCCCGGAACGGCACCTTGCGCGCACCGCGGTTGCGGCGCATGCCCGCCGTCGACGAACCGACACCGTTCGATCCCGGCGGCACCGTCCTCGTCACCGGCGGCACCGGCACGGTCGGATCTCTCGTAGCCCGGCACCTGGTGACCGAACACGGGGCACGGCACGTGCTGCTGACCAGCCGGCGCGGACCCGACGCCGAGGGCAGCGACCGGCTGCGCAGCGAACTGAGCGGTCTGGGTGCCGAGGTGAGCATCGTTGCGTGCGATACCGCGGACGCGTCGGCGGTCGCCGCTCTGCTGGCCGGGATACCGCCCGAACACCCACTCACGGCGGTGATCCACGCCGCCGGCGTGATCGACGACGGCACCCTCGCGTCGCTCACCCCCGAGCGGCTCGACGCGGTCCTGCGACCGAAGGTCGACGCGGCCTGGAACCTGCACCTGCTGACCGCGAACAGCGACGTGCGGGCGTTCGTCATGTTCTCGTCGCTCGCCGGCATCCTCGGGGCCCCCGGGCAGGCGAACTACGCGGCCGCGAACATGTTCCTCGATGCCCTCGCCCATCACCGCCACGCCCTCGGGCTGCCCGGTCTCTCGATCGCGTGGGGCATGTGGGCGACACCCAGCGCCATGACCGACAACCTCGGCGCGATCGACCTCGCCCGTGCCCGCCTCAGCGGAATGATTCCCATGCCCGCGGCCGACGGCCTGGCCCTCTTCGACAGCGCGCTGGCCGCCGGTGCACCCACGGTCGCGGCCGCACGGTTCGACCACTCGGGCTCGGCCGCACCGTACGTTCCCGCCCCGCTGCGTGGCCTGATCCGGGAATCGCGCCCGCACGCCGCGGGGTCGGACGCGGTCGTGACCGCGAGCGGGGCCGGGCCGTCGGATTGGGCGCAGCGCCTCGCCGACCGGTCGATCCCCGAACAGCGGCACCTGATGCTCGATCTGGTGCGGGGCGGTGCAGCGACGGTGCTCGGCTACGACGCGTCGGATTCGGTGGACCCCGACCAGGCGTTCAAGGAACTCGGCTTCGATTCGCTGGCGGCCGTGGCGCTCCGTAATCATCTCGGTGCCGCCACGGGGCTGCGGTTGCCGCCGACCATGGTGTTCGACCACCCGAGTCCGCGTGCCGTCGCCGAGTTCCTGCGCTCCGAACTCGTCCCGGACCCGATGTCCGTCGCCCTGGCCGACGTCGACCGGCTGCGCGCGACCATCGCCGAACTCGGCGAGGACAGCGAGGCGCGGTCCGCCATCGCACAGCGCCTGGGAAGCCTGTTGGCCGAGGTCGGCACGTCCGACGATGCGCATGCGGCCGCCGTCGACAAGATTCACGCCGCGACGAGTGAGGAGATCCTCGACCTCATCGATCGCGGTCTCTGACCCGAAACAGTGCGGGTGATCGCCGCAGGGAACACCGGCCCCGCAGGCGATACGATCGTCGCCGTCACAGGCCTCGAAAGGAATCACACGCCCCATGCGCCGCACCCTTGCTCTGACCGCCCTCACCGTCTGCTCCGCGGCAATCCTCACCGCCTGCGGTGGCGACAGCGACACCGCCGCATCCGAGACCACTTCCGCCTCGGCGTCCGTTGCGGCGAGGACGACCGCCGCCACCGCCCCCGGCAGCCGAGTCTTCTCGGTCGCCGACGACCCGCAGACGGCCGCCGACTACCTGGCCTACCTGCGTGCGAACAACCAGACCGTCACCGACGACGACCTGGCGGTCCATCAGGCCGGCGAGATCTGCACCGCCCTCGACGCGGGCAAGCCCCTCGATCGGGTGCGTGAGGAGTGGACGCCGATGCTCACCAACGACGGCGTCTACCCGTACATCATCGGCGCGATCACGCGGTACTGCCCCGATCACGAGAATGTCCTCAACTAGTAGGCAGTAGGCGCTTCGCGCCCGTGCGCCTTTCTGGTTGTTGCAGCTACCAAAAAGGCGCACGGGCGGCGGAGCCGCCCCTGTGGGAATACCTGGACGCAGCGGGTGTTACACACCATGAAGTAGTTGAACAATCAATTACCTGAGTACGAGGAGACACCCCATGCCTGCCGTGACGGTCGACAACATCCTTGCCCTGCCGCGTATCGACGCACCCGCTCCCGGCGCCGTCGACCGCCCGGTCCGTTCGCTCACCACCGCACCCGTCGGATACGAGGGCGAAGGCTTCCCGGTGCGCCGCGCGTTCGCGGGCATCGACCTGCCCGCCCTCGACCCGTTCATCCACATGGACCAGATGGGTGAGGTCGACTACGCACCCGGTGAACCCAAGGGCACACCGTGGCATCCACACCGCGGCTTCGAGACCGTCACCTACATGATCGACGGCATCATGGAGCACCAGGATTCCAACGGCGGCGGCGGGACCATCGGCGGCGGCGACACCCAGTGGATGACCGCGGGTGGCGGCATCCTGCACATCGAGACCCCGCCCGAGCACCTGGTGACGAGCGGTGGCCTGTTCCACGGCGTCCAGTTGTGGGTGAACCTGCCGCGCGACAACAAGATGGCCGCGCCCCGCTACCAGGACATCACCGGCCAGAAGGTGGCCCTGCTGTCCTCGCCGGACGGCGGCGCGCTCGTTCGCGTGATCGCCGGTGACGTGGACGGACACCAGGGTCCCGGGTCCACGTACACGCCGATCAGCCTCGTGCATGCGACGATCGCACCGGGCGCGAGCCTGACGCTGCCGTGGAACCCCGAGTTCAACGCGCTCGCCTACGTCCTCGCGGGTGAGGGGCTCGTCGGTTCGGAGCGCCGTCCGATCCGAATGGGGCAGACGGCTGTCTACGGACGCGGTGACACGCTGACGATCGCCGCGGCCGACACGCAGGATTCGCGGACGAAGTCGTTCGAGGTGTTCCTCCTCGGCGGCAAGCCGATCCGCGAGCCGGTCGCGATGGCCGGACCGTTCGTCATGAACACCAAGGCCGAGGTGCTGCAGGCGTTCGAGGACTTCCAGGCCGGCCGCCTGGGTTCCGTTCCCGCGGCGCACGAAACGCTCGACTGACCCCACGTGAGTGGCAAAGCGTGCCCGGGCACACAATGCCACTCACGTGCGGAAGACACTGCGCGACAGACGGTCCGGCGCCCCTGATCAGGGGCGCCGGATCTTCGCGTCGATGCGGTGGATACGCAGGTCGTCCTGCGGGATCCGGAACGTCTCGACCACCCGGACCGTCACGAGGGTGCGGCCGAACAGTCCGGCGTCGAGGAGGTAGTCGACGGTGACGTCGTCGCCGTCGACCGTCCACACACAGCCGCGGATCGCCCGGATCACCCGGTACTGGGGGCCGCCGGACAGGCTTCGGCGCAGGTGATTTCCGGAGAACGCCGTCTTCAGCCCCACCTCGTAGCGCACGGCGCGCGGCTCGATGGGCACCGAGTTGCCGTCGTGGCTGAGCAACGCGTCCAGGTAGGCCCGGGCGACATCGACCTGTGTGTTCATGTCAGTAGTCGAACATTTCGGCCGCGGCGAGCACCAGCGTTTCCGCGTCGTCGCAGCTAGGCGCGGACGCCGCCACGGACGCCGTCAGCCGATTGGTGCGTTTGTCCCGTTCGCTCACCGGACTCGACGGCAGGTTCGTGTCGAACACCGCGCCCGGGTAGAAGTAGTAGTGGCATTCGCGTGCGTCCCGGAAGTACGTGAACGTCTTGCCGTCGAGTTCGACCGCTTCGGGGCCGCCGGTCTGCGACGGTTCGGGCGACAGGGCCAGTTGCACGGACGCCGCGTCGCCGCCGCGGAGAGTGAGGAGACACTCGTAGGGACGGCTGCCCGGGGTGAACGTCTCGACGCCCCGTCCGGACATCTTCTCGACCACCCTGCACGGATCCTGCTGCGCGAGAGGGATATCCGAACGCACCGGCACCGGGGTGCGCAGCCTGCCGGTGATCGATCCGAGCACCGTGCGGGCCTCCGCGCAGTCGTCGCCGCCGGCGGAGTCACCCGTTCCGCCCGCCCCGTCGAGATACGACACGTGCCCCCAGCGCCCCGGGGCGGTGGCGTCGTCCGGCACTCCCGGAACCGGGGGCAGCGCGAAGTAGAGGGTGCACGTGCCCGGGAGTGCGCCGACCGCGGGACGCACCTCGATTCCCGACGTCGCCTCGCCCGCACCGGTTTCTTCCGTGGGTTCGCGTTCGCCCACCGCCACCTCGACCCAGACGGGGTTGGCGGGCGTGCCGCGGGGTGGCACCACCTCGGCGTGGCACGTCGACAGATCGCCGACGGGACCGAACGCGGTGACCTGCCCGAGCGAGGCGACCAGATTTTCGTCGAGCAGGGAGCACGGGGCGATGTCGCGGGCCGCGGCGGCGACGGCCAACTCGACGCGGCTGTGATCGCTGACGGGCAGTCCGTAGATCGGCTCGCCGACCCCCGCCACGCTCGGCGCCCCCTCGACCACCCCGGCACAGGAGGTGAGCAGTACCGCAAAAAGTGCGGCCACCAGCGGTGATGTCACCGTCGCGCTGCGGCCCACCGCTGTCTCCTCACTCGGACTTCGAACCCCGGCACGCGAACGATGGTGCCCGGAGTACAGTGCTGAGTATGCAGCGCGCACTCCTCCTTGGTTGCCGCGACGGGGTCTGATCCAGACTGGCTTCCCGTCGCGGGGTTTCTCGTGCGCCGGTCGACACAGCCGTTGGACTCAGAAAGTCCACATCGAACCTGGAGATCAATCCCATGTCCCCCGCTGACGCCTTTACATCCGGAACGCGCACCATCACGCCGCCTTCCAAGCCTGCTCCCTCCGATCAGCCTGAGTGGAACACGCAGAAGAATTCGTCGATGCCGACGTTCCGTTACCGCTCCTTCTCCGAGGAAGTGGAGCCGGTGTCGCTGCCGGACCGCTCGTGGCCCGACAAGATCATCGACCGCGCGCCGCAGTGGTGTGCGGTCGACCTCCGTGACGGCAACCAGGCGCTGATCGACCCGATGAGCCCCGCCCGCAAGCGCCGCATGTTCGAACTGCTGGTGCGGATGGGCTACAAGGAGATCGAGGTCGGCTTCCCGTCGGCCAGCCAGACGGACTTCGACTTCGTCCGCGAGATCATCGAAGACGGCGCGATTCCGGACGACGTCACCATCCAGGTACTCACGCAGTCCCGGCCGGAACTGATCAAGCGCACGTTCGAGGCCTGTGAGGGCGCGAACAAGGTGATCGTCCACTTCTACAACTCGACGTCCATCCTGCAGCGCCGGGTGGTGTTCAAGGCCGAGCGCGACGTGATCAAGAAGATCGCGACCGACGCTGCGACCCTGGCCCTCGAAGAGGCGAAGAAATACCCCGACACGCAGTGGCGCTGGGAGTACTCCCCCGAGTCGTACACCGGCACGGAACTCGAGTACGCCAAGGAGGTGTGCGACGCCGTCACCGAGGTGCTGCAGCCGACGCCGGAGAACCCGGTGATCCTGAACCTGCCCGCCACCGTCGAGATGGCGACGCCCAACGTGTACGCCGACTCCATCGAGTGGATGCACCGCAACCTGGCCCGCCGCGACTCGGTCATCCTGTCGCTGCACCCCCACAACGACCGCGGCACCGGCGTGGCCGCCGCCGAGCTGGGCTACCAGGCCGGCGCCGACCGCATCGAGGGCTGCCTGTTCGGCAACGGTGAACGCACCGGCAACGTCTGCCTGGTCACGCTCGGACTCAACATGTTCACCCGGGGCGTCGACCCGCAGATCGACTTCTCGAACATCGACGAGATCCGCCGCACCGTCGAGTACTGCAACCAGCTGCCCGTCCACGAACGCCACCCGTACGGCGGCGACCTCGTGTACACCGCGTTCTCCGGCAGCCACCAGGACGCGATCAACAAGGGTCTGGACGCCATGAAGTTCGACTCCGACTCGCAGGACGCGGACGTCGACGACATCCTGTGGGCGGTGCCCTACCTGCCGATCGACCCCAAGGACGTGGGCCGCACGTACGAGGCCGTGATCCGCGTCAACTCGCAGTCCGGCAAGGGCGGCGTCGCGTACATCATGAAGGCCGATCACGGGCTGGTGCTGCCGCGTCGCCTGCAGATCGAGTTCTCGCAGGCCGTCCAGCGGATCACCGACGGCGAGGGTGGCGAGGTGTCGCCCAAGGAGATGTGGGACGTCTTCCACGAGGAGTACCTGGCTCCGATCACGCCGCTCGAGCGGATGAAGCAGAAGGTCACGGCGTCCGAGGAGGACGGCGGCACCGACTCCATCACCGCGACCGTGAAGGTCGACGGCAAGGAGCACGAGATCTCGGGTTCGGGCAACGGCCCGCTCGCCGCGTTCGTCGACGCGCTCGCCACGATCGACTTCGACGTGCGGGTTCTCGACTACTCCGAGCACGCCATGTCGGCCGGTGACGACGCCCAGGCGGCCGCGTATGTCGAGTGCGCGGTGACCGCTCCCGACGGACGGAACACCGTGGTCTGGGGTGTGGGCATCGCGACGTCGATCACTACCGCGTCGCTGCGGGCCGTGGTGTCGGCGGTGAACCGCGCGCACTGACCGCTTCCCGACCCTCGCTGCCGCAGGCGCGCACCACGCGCACCTGCGGTAGCGTCGTTTCCGGCCCCGGAAAGCGGCTCCCTCCGGGCGTCGGGTGACTACCCTGGTAACGGAGTCCACACCGGACCCGAACCGCCTCGGACCCTTCGGGGGGCGTCGTGAATCTGGCATTTCAACAGCATCTTCCGGTCCGCCCGTATCCGGCCCGGCGCCGCCCCAAGGGCAGCTTCTTCTACAAGATGATCACGACGACGGATCCCAAGGACCTGGGGATTCTGTACCTGATCACGTCGTTCGCGTTCTTCATGGCCGGCGGTCTGATGGCCCTGCTGATCCGCGGCGAACTCGCCGTCCCGGGTCTGCAGTTCCTGTCGAACGAGCAGTACAACCAGCTGTTCACGATGCACGGCACGATCATGCTGCTGCTGTACGCGACGCCGATCGTGTTCGGGTTCGCCAACTACATCCTGCCGCTGCAGATCGGCGCCCCCGACGTCGCGTTCCCCCGTCTCAACGCGTTCAGTTACTGGGCGTTCCTGTTCGGCGGCACGATCGCGATCGCGGGTTTCATCACCCCCGGCGGTGCCGCGGATTTCGGCTGGACGGCATACTCGCCGCTGACGAGCGCGCTGCATGCGCCGGGTGTCGGCGCCGATCTGTGGATCATGGGGCTGGCGCTGTCCGGTCTCGGCACCATCCTCGGCGGGGTCAACATGATCACCACCGTCATCTGCCTGCGAGCCCCGGGCATGATCATGTTCCGGATGCCGATCTTCACGTGGAACATATTCATCACCAGCATCCTGATCCTGGTGGCGTTCCCGATCCTCACCGCGGCGCTGATGGGGCTGTTCGTCGACCGCCACCTGGGCGGCAATCTGTACGACCCGGCCACCGGCGGCGTGCTGCTGTGGCAGCACCTGTTCTGGTTCTTCGGCCATCCGGAGGTGTACATCGTCGCGCTGCCGTTCTTCGGCATCGTGTCGGAGATCTTCCCGGTCTTCAGCCGCAAACCGCTCTTCGGGTACAGCGGGCTCGTCTACGCGACGATCGCCATCGCGGCCCTGTCGATCGCCGTGTGGGCGCACCACATGTACGCGACGGGCGCGGTGCTGTTGCCGTTCTTCTCGTTCATGACGTTCCTCATCGCGGTGCCCACCGGGGTGAAGATCTTCAACTGGATCGGCACCATGTGGAAAGGGCAGCTGACGTTCGAGACCCCCATGCTGTTCTCGCTCGGCTTCCTCATCACGTTCATCTTCGGCGGCCTCACCGGCGTCATCCTCGCGAGCCCGCCGCTGGACTTCCACGTCACCGACAGCTACTTCGTGATCGCCCACTTCCACTACGTGCTGTTCGGGACGATCGTTTTCGCCACATACGCGGGCATCTACTTCTGGTTCCCGAAGATGACAGGCCGCATGCTCGACGAGCGTCTCGGCAAATGGCATTTCTGGACCACGTTCACCGGTTTCCACGGCACGTTCCTCGTCCAGCACTGGCTCGGCGCCGAGGGGATGCCGCGCCGCTACGCCGACTACCTGCCCTCGGACGGCTTCACCGTCCTCAACTCGGTCTCCACGGTGTTCGCGTTCGTCTTGGGCGCGTCGACCGTGCCGTTCGTCTGGAACGTCTTCAAGAGCTACCGCTACGGCGAGGTGGTCACGGTGGACGACCCGTGGGGTTTCGGCAACTCGCTCGAATGGGCGACGACCTGCCCGCCGCCGCGGCACAACTTCACCGAGCTGCCGCGCATCCGCTCCGAGCGGCCGGCGTTCGAACTGCACTATCCGCACATGGTCGACCGAATGCACCGCGAGGCACACGTGGGTGTGCGGGGCGCAGTGGCGCACGCGACCGAACCGGCGTCCGCCGACCCGAAGGTAAACCGTCAGTAACATCCGCGTGAAAGTTCCCTTCCCCGAGAGCTTCTCGAGGAACCGGACGAAAACGACTCTGTGACAAAGCGTTGCAGATACCTCGACGGAGGACGCCCAGTTCGACGGAATTCCGGCGTTATTACTCTCTCGTAGGGTCGACACGCAAGTCCTTGAACGCTTGACAAGCCGATCGGGGCCTCGCAGAAGTTACGCGCGGGTACATATTTTCGACGTTATGCTCGCATTCCCCGAGCAGCGGACCCGCAATGGCGCAGGTCCGACGATCGCGTTCGGGGCGCCCCTGGAGTTAGTCAAGTGGGTTGTGCAGGGGTGCACGTGTCCGCGAAGGCGGCACCCAGTCCTCGGCGGACATGGCCTTGGCCATCGAAACACTCTGCGGATCAATGAGTTTTACGGAAACGGAGCGATAACAGATGTTCAAGCGAATAGCGATAGTCAACCGCGGCGAGGCGGCGGTCCGCCTGATTCGTGCGGTGCGCGAACTGAACGCCGAGCACAACTACGGCATCCGCACGATCGCACTGCACACCGAGGCGGAACGCCGCGCGATGTTCGTTCGGCAGGCCGACGAGGGTGTGTGCTTGCGCACAGTCAAGACCGGCACCGCCTACCTCGATCACGCCGAGCTGGCCCGCGCGCTGCGCGAGAGCAAGGCCGACGCCGTGTGGGTCGGCTGGGGCTTCGTCGCCGAGGATCCCGCGTTCGTCGAGGTTTGCGAGCAGCTCGGCATCACGTTCATCGGCCCGCCCGCCGAAGCGATGCGCCTGCTGGGCGACAAGGTGGAGGCCAAGCTCCTCGCGGAGAAGGTGGAGGTCCCGGTCGCGCCGTGGAGCGGCGGCCCCGTCGCCACCCGCGCCGACGCCCGCCGTCACGCCCAGGCCATCGGCTACCCGCTCATCATCAAGGCCCGCTCCGGTGGTGGTGGCCGCGGTATCCGCAAGGTGTGGTCCGAGGACGAACTCGAACTCGCGCTCGAACGCACCCAGGGTGAGGCCCAGCGGTCCTTCGGCGACCCCGTCGTGTTCATCGAACGACTGGTTACCGACGCACGCCACGTCGAGGTACAGGTAATTGCCGACAACTTCGGCAACGTCTGGGCTCCCGGTGTGCGCGACTGCTCCATCCAGCGCAAGAACCAGAAGGTCATCGAGGAGTCCAGCTCCCCGCTCCTCACCGCCGAGCAGTCGAACCACCTGCGCACCGTCTCCGCAGAGCTCGTGCGCGCCGCCGGCTACCGCGGCGCCGGCACGGTCGAGTACCTGTACCAGCCCGAGCAGAAGACGTTCACGTTCCTCGAGGTCAACACCCGCCTGCAGGTCGAGCACCCCATCACCGAGGCCACCACCGGCATCGACCTGGTGAAGCTGCAGATCCTCGTCGCGAGCGGTGAGCCGCTGGTCGGCGACTGCCCGCCCGAGTTCGGTCACGCCGTCGAGGCCCGCCTCAACGCGGAGGACGCCGCCAACGGCTTCGCTCCCGCGCCCGGCGCCGTGCAGCTGCTCAAGTTCCCGCTCGGCAGCGGTCTCCGCGTCGACACCGGCATCGCCCAGGGCGACGTCATCCCGCCCGACTACGACTCGATGGTCGCCAAGGTCATCGCCTGGGGTCGCGACCGCTCCGAGGCGCTCGCGCGTCTGCGCACCGCGCTCCGCGAGACCACGGTCGTGCTGCAGGGCGGCACCACCACCAAGTCGTTCCTGCTGGACCTGCTGGACCGCGAAGAGGTCATCTCGGCGTCCGCGGACACCGGCTGGCTGGACCGCACCGACGCAGGCAACTCCAACGTCCCGTCCCGGACCGCGGACGTCGCCCTGATCGCCGCCGCCATCGACGTCTACGACGCCGAGGAG
Organism: Rhodococcus sp. G6(2025); assembly: GCF_058628105.1. Lineage (NCBI taxonomy): Bacteria > Bacillati > Actinomycetota > Actinomycetes > Mycobacteriales > Nocardiaceae > Rhodococcus > Rhodococcus sp. G6(2025). Next base: position 574,255 of record NZ_CP179750.1, on the reverse strand, counting down.
AAGCTCGAGCGTGAGGCGTTCCTGTCGTCCGCTCGCGGTGGACGCCCCCGCGCCGGCCACGCCATCGGCCGCAAGGTGGAGCTCAGCTACCAGGGCCAGGCCTACGGACTCACTGTCACGCAGGTCGGCGCCCACACCTACCGCGTCGACGGGGACGCCCCCGAGACCGAGGTCGAGGTCGACCGCCTCAGCGAGTTCGAGAGCCGTCTGGTGATCGGCGACCGCCGCCACCATGTCGTCTCGGTCGCAGGCCGCGCCCAGTACCTCGTCGAGGTCGACGGCATCAGCCACCAGATCAGCCAGGACGAGGCCGGCGTCGTCCGCGCACCGGCTCCCGCAGTCGTGGTCGCGGTGCCCGTGTCCGTCGGCGACGAGGTCGAGGTCGGCGCCACGCTGGTCGTCCTCGAGAGCATGAAGATGGAGACCGCGGTCCGCGCCCCCGTCGCAGGCCGGGTGCGGGAAGTTCTCGCCATGGTCAACTCCCAGGTCGACGCCGGGACGGCACTGCTGCGCGTCGAGGAGAGCTCCGAGGAGTCCACCGCTCCGAAGTCGCCTCGCGTCGAATTCGATCTCGGTTCTCCCGCTTCGCACGGGAACACCCGGGCCGATGCCCTCGAGCAGATCGACGCACTCGCCGCACTGCTCACCGGTTACGACGTCAGCGCGAAGCGGGCCGGTGTTCTCCTCGCCGATTACGAGAAGCTGCGCGCCGAGATCGCTGGCGACCCGGATCTCGTGCAGGCGGAACTCGCCCTGCTGAACACGTTCGCGGACATCTGCGAGATCGGACGTAACCGTCCGACCGCAGCCGAGGAGGACGGTGACGAGCGCGTCCACAGCCCGCGCGAGCACTTCCACACCTACCTCCACACCCTCGACGTCGAGCTCGAAGGCCTGCCCGAGTCGTTCACGACCCGGCTGTCGCGGGCGCTGCGTCACTACGACGTCACCGACCTCGAGCGCACCGCAGAGCTGGAGGAGGCGGTCTACCGCCTGTTCCTCGCGCAGCAGCGCATGGACAACCAGGTTCCCGTCATCGCCGCCCTGCTCGATCGGTGGCTGAACGAAAAGAACGCTCCCGGCCGCGCACCCAGCGGACTCGGTGAGGTCCTGGACCGGCTGATCATCGCCACCCAGGTCCGCTACCCGGTGATCGGCAACGTCGCCCGCAACGTGCGGTTCCGGTTCTTCGACGAGCCGCAGATCCGCAAGGCCCGCGAGCAGGTCTACGACGGTGTCCGCGGCAGCCTCGAGTACCTCGCCGAGCGTCCCGACGCCGTCGACTACCAGGAACGCCTCGAGGCATTGGTCGCCACCCCGCAGTCGCTGACCGAGCTCCTCGGGCAGCGGATCGCACGCAAGAGCACCACCGTCGGGCCGCTGCTCGAGGTCGTCACCCGTCGCTACTACGACATCCGCACGCTCGAGGACGTCACGTCCTTCGACCGCAACGGACGGCGTTTCGTCACCGGCAACTTCGATCTGCTCGGCGAGCGCCTCAACCTGGTGTCGGCCGTCGCCGAGTACGCCGAACTGCCCGGTGCGCTCGACGAGATCGGTGCCGTCGCCTCGGAGAACCCCGAGAACCTCGTCCTCGACCTCTACCTGTCGTGGACCGCACCGCCCGCCGACCCGAACACGATGTCCGAGGACCTGCGGAAGGCGCTGGCGGCGCTGCCGCTGGCCGCGACCTGCCGCCGGGTCACGGTGTCCGTCTTCGGCGGAACCGACGTGGACGTCCGCAAGTTCACGTACCGCCCGGACGCAGGTGTCCTCGCGGAAGAGAAGCTGATTCGGGACATGCACCCGCTCACCGGCCAGCGACTCGACCTGTGGCGCCTGAAGAACTTCGACGGCACCCGCCTCCCCGCGGTCGCCGACACGTTCCTGTTCAACCTGGTCTCGCGCGACAACCCCACCGACGAACGCCTCATCGCGCTCGCCGAGATCCGCGACATCACGCCGGTCCGCAACGAGGACGGCCAGGTCATCGGTGTTCCCGCCGCGGAACGCGTCCTGCAGTCGTGCCTCGACGGCATCCGCCGGGCGCAGGCCACGCGCGGCAGCAAGCGCAAGCTCGACGCCAACCGCGTCGTGCTGTACGTGTGGCCGAAGATCGACGTCCCGGTCGAGGACCTCGAGGCGTTCGCCCGGGTCGCGGCACCGCTCACCGCGGGCGCCGGACTCGAGGAGATCACCGTGATCGCCCGGCTCCAGGGCGAGCCCGGCACGGAGTCGCGGGAGAAGGCTCTGCGCTTCTCCTACCGCACCGGTGCAGGCGTGGTCGTCAAGGTCACCGAACCGCCGACCGAGCCGCTGCAGCCGCTCGACGCGTACACGCAGAAGGTCCGCAGCTCACGTGCCCGCGGCACCGTCTACCCGTACGAGCTGATCCCGCTGCTCACCGGCCGCGACGGCAGCTTCGTCGAGCACGACCTGGACGAGACGGGCCAGCTGGTTCCCGTCGAGCGTCCGTACGGTCAGAACAAGGCCGGCCTCGTCGTCGGTCTGGTCACCGCCCGCACCGACCGGCATCCCGAGGGAATGACCCGCGTCGCGCTCTTCGGTGACCCGACGAAGGCCCTCGGCACCGTCGCGGAAGCCGAGTGCGCCCGCCTCGTCGCCGGTGTGGACCTGGCCGAGAAGCTGGGTGTCCCGGTCGAGTGGTTCGCGCTGTCGTCCGGCGCGACGATCTCCATGGACAGCGGCACCGAGAACATGGACTGGGTGTCCCGCGGCCTGCGTCGCCTCATCACGTTCACGCAGAACGGTGGCGAGGTCAACGTGATCGTGGCCGGCATCAACGTCGGTGCGCAGCCGTACTGGAACGCCGAAGCCACGATGCTGATGCACACCAAGGGCATCCTCGTCATGACGCCGGACAGTGCCATGGTGCTCACCGGTAAGAACTCGCTCGACTACTCGGGTGGCGTCTCGGCCGAGGACAACTTCGGCATCGGTGGTTACGACCGCGTGATGGGCCCGAACGGTGAGGCGCAGTACTGGGCGCCGAACCTGCCCGCCGCGTGCGAGATCCTGTTCGCGCACTACGACCACGCGTACGTCGTTGCCGGAGAACGCTTCCCGCGTCGGGCGCAGACCAGCGACCCGATCGGGCGCGACGTGCGGTCCTTCCCGCACATCCACCCGTCCAGCGACTTCACCACGGTCGGCGACATCTTCTCCGCGGAGACGAACCCGGAACGCAAGAAGCCGTTCGACATTCGCACGGTGATGCGTTCGCTCGTCGACCAGGACCACGCGGTGCTGGAGCGGTGGGCCGACATGGCGGACGCCGACACGTCCGTCGTGTTCGACGCGCACCTCGGCGGTTACCCGGTGAGCGTCATCGGCATCGAGTCGCGGGCCATCGCCCGTAAGGGATGGTCGCCGGCCAACGGTCCCGACCAGTGGACCGCGGGAACGCTGTTCCCGCAGTCGTCGAAGAAGACGGCCCGGGCGATCAACGCCGCCAGCGGCAGCCGTCCGCTCGTGGTGCTGGCCAACCTGTCCGGCTTCGACGGTTCCCCGGACTCGCTGCGGCACATCCAGCTCGAGTACGGCGCCGAGATCGGCCGCGCCATCGTCAACTTCGACGGCCCGATCGTGTTCTGCGTCGTCTCCCGCTACCACGGTGGCGCGTTCGTGGTGTTCTCCGGAGCACTGAACGACAACATGGAGGTGCTGGCGGTCGAGGGTTCGTTCGCGTCGGTCCTCGGTGGTGCCCCCGCCGCGGCCGTGGTGTTCACCCGCGAGGTCAACTCTCGGGTGGCCGCCGACCCGTCGATCCGGGAGCTCGAGGCCAACCTGGCGGGCGCCCAGAACGACGCCCAGCAGGCTCACCTGAGGGTGGAGTTGGCGGCCCAGCAGGCTGCTGTGCGCAACGAGAAGCTCGGTGAGGTCGCGGCCGAGTTCGAGGCCGTGCACAACATCCAGCGGGCTCAGCGGGTCGGCTCCGTCGACGCCGTCATCCCGGCCGTCGAACTGCGTCCGTACATCATCGGTGCGGTCGAGCGCGGCATGCGCCGGGCGGTCGAAGCAGGCAAGTAGTCCCCACCCGAACGGCCGCGGCACCTACCGGTGTCGCGGCCGTTCGGCGTTTCCGCCACCGCGGGCGGGGAGTCCGCACCGGCCGCATTTCACCTGTTTCGGATGACGCGGGTGCCCCGACCCGGTGCGATAGTCAGCGCAGAGTGAATTCGACTGTGAATGGAGCGCTGCAATGGACTCTTTCTGGGACTTTCTCTGGGTGATCATCGTCACCTTCGGCTTCGTGGCCTACCTGATCCTGTTGTTCTCCATCATCACCGACCTGTTCCGCGACCATAAGACGTCGGGCTGGGCGAAGGCCATCTGGATCATCTTCCTGTTCTTCATCCCCCTGCTGACCGCGCTGGTGTACCTCATCGTCAAGAGCGACGGCATGGCCCAGCGGTCGATGGCGGCCGCGCAGGAGGTGAAGCAGGCCCAGGACAGCTACATCCGTTCCGTGGCGGGCAAGTCCTCGGCCGAGCAGATCGCGGACGCGAAGGCCCTGCTCGATGCAGGCACCATCACACAGCAGGAGTACGAGACGCTGAAGGCCAAGGCGCTGGCCTGACCCCGCACCGTCACCGTCGAAGGCCCGCCCCGGTGCGGGCCTTCGTGCTGTCGGGGGTCAGTCCCGCATCCGCGCCGCGACGTCCCGGAACGCCTGCAGCACCGTCGCCACCGCGGGGACGTCGTCGGCGGCCGGCCGCCGAGCCAGTTCGTAGATACGGGCCGCCCGCACCCCGGCCAGCGGCAGCTGGACCACCGAGCGGTTCGTCACCGCGTGGCGGGCCAGCAGGGCAACGCCGTGACCACCGGCGACGAGTTCCTCGATGACCCGGAAGTCGTTGATGCGCATCACCACATGCGGCTGCACACCGGTCGCGGCGGCCACCGACATCAGCACGTCGTCGACGGGGAACCCGCCGCGCACACTGATCCACCGCTCGTCCGCCAACTGGTCCGGGCGGACCGCATCCTGGCCGGCCAGCGGATGGCCCGGCGGCAGGATGAGGTCGATGGGTTCGCGCATCAGCGGTTCGGCCGTCACCCGCGGCGAGGACGTGTCCGGGGCCCGCTCGTCGCGATGCGTGAGGACCACGTCGTAATCGGCGAGCAGGGTGGGCACCGCGGCGGCGGGCAGGTCCTCGTCGCGCGCCTGCAGGTCCACCCCACTGCCTTCGAGCGCGTCCAGCAGTCCGGGCAGCAGCAGCGCGGCGCCGGACGGGAACAGCGCCACCCGCACCCGCCCGCGCGGCGAACCGCGGTAGGCGCTCATCTCCGCCGCCGCACGGTCCAGGGCGGCCACGACGTCGTCGGCGCGGACGACGAGCGCCTGACCGGCGTCCGTGAGCCGCAACCGGCGGCCGGCGGGTTCGAGCAGGGTCACCCCGGCCTCCCGCGACAGGATCTTGAGCTGCTGCGACACCGCCGACGGCGTCATCGACAACGCCTGCGCGGTCGCTGCCACCGTGCCGCGGTCCGCGAGCTCGCGCAGCACGCGCAACCGGGTCGCATCCATGTAGCAAAACTACATTGATAGTGCACTTTAATGCGCTTGTCCTGATCATTTCAGGCCCTCACGATGGAATGCATGACCTCCCGCGACCGGCTGCTCGGACTCACCGTCGTCGTCCTGTGGGGGCTCAACTTCCTCGCCATTCGCGCGGGCCTCGATCACTTCCCACCGTTCTTCTTCGCCGCGCTGCGATTCTTCGTCATCGCGATCCCGGTGATCCTGTTCGTTCCCCGGCCACAGGTCCCGCTGAAGTGGCTGCTGGTGTACGGCCTCGGGTTCGGCGTCGGCCAGTTCGCCTTCCTCTTCTGGGCCATGCACGTCGGCATGCCCACCGGGCTGGCATCGCTGGTCCTGCAGTCGTCCGCACCGTTCACCGTGGTCCTCGGCGCGGTCCTGCTGCGGGAGCGACTGCGGCCCGCACAGGTGAGCGGACTCCTGGTGGCGATGGCCGGAATGACCCTCATCGGCTGGGACCGCGCCCAGCACGCCGCGCTGCTGCCGGTGGCCCTGACGCTGCTCGCGGGACTGTCGTGGGCGGTGGGCAACATCGGCAACCGCAAGGCCGCGTCGGACCAGCCGATGCGCCTGATGCTGTGGATGTGCGTCATTCCGCCGCTGCCGATGCTGGCGCTGTCGCTCGGCGTGGAGGGACCGTCCGCGGGCTGGAACTCCCTGACGTCGTCGCTGGAGGGCACCGGCCCGCTCGCGCTTGCTGGCCTCGCCTACATCGTGATTCTCGGCACGGTCGCGGGCTCGGGTCTGTGGACGGCACTGCTCAGCCGCTACCCCGCCGGGATGGTCGCACCGTTCTCCCTGCTGGTTCCGATCGTCGGGATCGGGGCGTCCTGGCTGGTGCTGCACGAGGAGCCGAGCGTCCTGTCACTGATCGGCGGGGCCGTCGTCATCGCCGGTGCCGCCGCCACCCAGGTGAGTGGCAGGGTGCGTCCGAGCACACTTTCGCACTCACCTGCCCCCGCGCGAGTCGGCGTCTGACCGGACCCTGTGCAAAACTCGCGGAGTGAGTACTGGAACTGGGATCACGACGCGTGGCAAGCTCGCCCTGCGCGCAGCGGCGGCGGCCTCGTGGGCGTCGCAGAAGGCGGGCCGGGGCAAGGGCTCGATGATCGGCGGACTGATCGCCCTGAAGATCGACCCGACACTGATGGAGCAGCTCGGCGCAGGCCGGCGCACCGCGGTGATCACCGGCACCAACGGCAAGTCCACCACCACCCGGATGACCGCGGCGGCGCTCTCCACCCTCGGTGAGGTCGCGACGCAGGCGGATGGCGCCAACATGGACGCCGGCATCGTCGCGGCGCTCAGCACCCGCGTCCACGCGCCCCTCGCCGCCCTCGAGGTCGACGAACTCCACGTCCCGCACGTCTCCGACGCGGTCAACCCCGAGGCCCTGGTGCTGCTCAACCTCAGCCGCGACCAACTCGACCGGGTCGGCGAGATCAACATGATCGAACGCAAACTCCGCGCCTGCGTCGCCGCGCACCCGGAGGCCGTTGTGATCGCCAACTGCGACGACGTCCTCGTCACCTCGGTGGCCTACGACGCGAAGAACGTCGTCTGGGTCGCCGCGGGCGGCGGATGGGCCAGCGACGCCGCCAGCTGTCCGCGCACCGGTGAACCCATCGTCTGGGAGGGCTCGCACTGGCGCAGCACGGGTTCGGACTTCGCGCGCCCGACCCCCGACTGGTGGCTGGACGACGAAAACCTGCACGGGCCCGACGGTCTGAAGATCCCGATGACACTCGCCCTGCCCGGGCGCGCCAACCGCGGCAACGCCGCGCAGGCCGTCGCCGCGGCGGTCGCGATGGGCGCGAAGGCGGAGGACGCCGTCGCCGCGGCAGCCACCGTCCAGGAGGTCGCGGGCCGCTACAGCACCGTCGAGGTCGGGTCGCACTCCGTGCACATGCTGCTCGCCAAGAATCCCGCCGGCTGGCAGGAAGCGCTGTCGATGATCGACCCCACCGTCGACGGACTCGTGATCGCCGTCAACGGGCAGGTTCCCGACGGCGAGGACCTGTCCTGGTTGTGGGACGTGCGGTTCGAGCACTTCGAGGGCGTCAAGGTGGTGGCGGCCGGCGAACGCGGCACCGACCTGGCCGTCCGTCTCACGTACGCCGGCGTCGAGCACACGCTCGACCCGAACCCGTTGCGGGCCATCGCGTCCTGCCCGCCCGGACGCGTCGAGGTGCTCGCCAACTACACCGCCTTCCGCGACCTGAACACCGCCATCGCGAAGGAGGCGCGCAATGCCTGACTCGACCGTACGCATCGGCCTGGTGCTGCCCGACGTGATGGGCACCTACGGCGACGGCGGCAACGCCCTGATCCTCCGGCAGCGACTGCGCATGCGCGGATACGACGCGGAGATCGTCGAGATCACGCTGAACGACCCGGTCCCGGAGTCCCTCGACGTGTACACGCTCGGTGGGGCCGAGGACTCGGCGCAGCGCCTCGCCACCCGGCACCTCGCCAAGTACCCCGGACTGCAGAAGGCCGCCGAACGCGGCGCCCCCGTCCTGGCGATCTGCGCCGCGATCCAGGTGCTCGGCAACTGGTACGAGACGTCGAGCGGCGAACGCGTCGAGGGTGTCTCGATGCTCGACGTCACCACGTCCCCGCAGGCGACCCGTTCCATCGGTGAAGTGATCACGACACCACAGATGGACGGGTTGTCGCAGCCGCTCACGGGGTTCGAAAACCACCGCGGCGGAACCACACTCGGCTCCGACGCCCGCGGCCTGGCCCGGGTCACGCACGGCGTCGGCAACGGCGTCGGGGACGGACTCGAAGGCGTCGTCCAGGGTTCCGTGATCGGCACGTACATGCACGGACCCGCGCTCGCCCGCAACCCCGAACTCGCCGACCTGCTCCTGAAACGGGCGCTGGGCGTCGACGAACTCGCGCCCCTCGACCTGCCCGAGGTCGAGCAGTTGCGCCGGGAGCGCCTGCGCGCCTGAGCACGTGAGTGGCACAGCGTCGTTCCGTACTCTTTCTCACTCACCTCCGCAGGTGAGTGAGAAAGAGTGGCCGGGCACTCTTTCTCACTCACGTGGGCAGGCCGGACAGCGGCGCGACATATCGGCCCATCCTTCGCGGACCAACACCCGGCGCTCTTCCTCGAATACCCCGCAGGGGTCGCGGGTCGTCTCCTCCCACCCGTAGACCAGCCGTGGACGGTCGGCCAGCTCCGCCGCGTTGTCGCGCCGACGGTCACGGAAGCGGGACTGTTGCGCGCTGTGATACTGCTGCCCGTCGAGCCGGACGATCAGCGGCACACCCATGGGGCTGTAATCGACGTCCTCGTACAGAATCCGGCCGTCCACGACGTGCGGCATCTGACGTTTCCCGCTCGGCAGCCCGTGCGCCCGTTCGACGTCGAGTGCGTAACGATGTTCGAGGGCCGATTGAACGCCGTCGCCGAGCAGCGTCACGGCGTCGGCGATGTCGGTCGCGTACCGGTGTGGACGCCGGACCTCGAGTTTCCGCCGGAGCACCTCGACGTGGACCTTGCCACTCGTGGCGGCCTCGATGAACCGGAGGGCCGCCTCCCGCGGGGTGGCCTCGGACACCGCGAGGTCGATCACCGTGTCGGCCAACGACGTCCGTGGCAGGCGGAACGGGACCGAGATGTGCTCGAATGCGCGGGACCGATGGACCACGACGCCACCATGAACGAGTGCGTTGCCGACCGAGGTGGGGCGCGGACCGCCGGGTGTGCGGACCGTCGGCCCCTGATTCACCGCCGAGCAGTTGTAGGGGACGGTGATGTGGACCGGTGCCGACGGGTCGTCGACGCGGAGCAGTCCCCATTCCTCGGCCGCGGTCCGGTGGCTCAGGATCGCCCGGCCGCCGTACAGGAGTGCGGCGGAGAGGGCCATCGGGCGGGTGAGCGGACCGTTGGTGACCGCGATGACGCGCGGCAGCACCCGCAGCCACTGGCCGGACACCACACGATGTCGGAGTGCGGTGGCACTGACGCCGTGCGCCCGGAGCTGTGCCGTGGTGACGACGCCGTCCTGGGCGTCGAGAATGGTCTGCCATGAGTCGTGTTCCATGCTCGGAACGGTGTCGGCCCGCCCCGACAGGAACCGCCCCTAACCACCATTTTTTTTCCACAGCCTGTGGATAACCCCTGTGAGTGCCGATGCGCATCCGAGTACACATCGGCACTCACGTGCGGAGCGCAACCAGAGGGTTGCAGAACGACGAAAAGAGTGCAACCATGAAGTTGCACATCAACCGTTGTCGAAAAAGGTGACCCACCATGGACGCATCGAGCAGCATCACCCGGACCGTCGTCGTGAACGCCCCGAGATCGGCGGTGTGGGCGGCGATCACGGATCCCGACAAGATCAGCCAGTGGTTCGGGCAGCGCACGTCGCTCGACCTCAGCGTCGGCGGTAAGGCCGCCTTCACCTGGGACGAGCACGGCACCGCCCGCGCCGTCGTCACGGAGGTCGACGAACCGAACGCGTTCGGCTTCCGCTGGGCCGCCGACATGGACGCCGACCCGGTGATCGGCAACTCCACCCTGGTGCGGTTCACGCTGTCCGAGCACGCGTCCGGCACCGAACTGACAGTCGTCGAGACCGGATTCGACACCCTCGACCGCGACGTGGCCGACCAGAAGAGGGCCCGCAAGGGCAACGTCCAGGGCTGGCACGCCGAACTCGACGAACTGGTCGCGTACCTGCACGGCGTGAAGGCGTGACAGTGGGCACGTACGCCGAACTGGCCTCGGTGTTCGCGGCACTGTCCGACGAAACCCGCTGGGAGATCCTCACCGAACTCGGGCGGGCCGACCAGTCGGCGTCGTCGCTCGCCACCCGGCTTCCGGTGTCGCGGCAGGCCATCGCGAAGCATTTGAATGCGCTGCAGGCCTGCGGACTGGTGGAGTCGGTGAAGGTGGGCCGCGAGATCCGCTACCGCGCGCTGGGCGCGGAGCTCAACAAGACGGCGCGGACGCTGGAACGGATCGGCGCCGAGTGGGATCGCCGGCTGGCCGCCATCAAGCAGATCGCGGAATCGATGGAGGAGTAAAGACCCCAGACAGGGGTTCGGCCGGGAATGCTTCTGCATTCTCGGCCGGATCTCTGCTTCTCGAGTTTTCTCTGCTCACAGGTACATTTCCTCGATCCGCATCACTGACGATACACGCGAGTGATCTACGTCACAAGAGGCTCTACCGGACTTTTCTTCACCCGATCGTGCCCGGGCAGGGCCAGGGACACCGCGAACACCAGGACCGCCAGCACGGCGCACACCCCGTAGGCGATCGAGAAACCGGCGGCCGAGGCGACACCGCCCACCATGCTCGCCGCCAGGACCGTCGCGACCACCGCGCTGCACATGGTGGTACCCATCGTCCGCAGCAGGACGTTGACGCCGTTGGCCGCGGCCATCTGCGTGGACGGCACGGCCCGGACGATCAGCATCGGCAGCGTGCTGTACACCAGCGCGGTGCCGACGGCCGCGACCCCGAGCGCGGCGATCACCATCCACAACTCCTTGTGCGGCACCGTGTGCAGCGCGTAGCCGAGGACGAGACAGATCGCGCCCGACAGGATCGTCACCTTCGACCCGTAGCGTTCGGACACCCGGGCCCCGACCTGCGCGAAGACGATCATCGACAGACTCGTCGGCAGCTGGCACACCGCGGCCTGGAGAATCGTCAGGCCGTAGCCGGCGTCTCCGCGGGGCGCCTGCAGCAACTGGGTGGTGATGAGGGCGTTTCCGTAGAACGCGAACCCGACGAGCAGCGCCGTGACATGCGGCAGCAGCACCGACCGTCGCGCCGACACCCGCAGGTCAACCAGCGGGTTCCGATTTCGCAGCTGCTGATGTCCCCACAGCGCGAACAGGAACACCGCGGACGCGAACATGCCCAGCACCGCGGGGCTACCCCAGCCCCACGAGCTGCCCTGGGTGATCGGGACGAGCAGGCAGACGAGGGCCGCGGTGAGACCGACGGCGCCGACGCCGTCGAACCGCCCACCGGACCGCACCTCGGACTCGCGGATGAACAGCACCGCGGCCGTGGTGACCGCGAGCCCGATTCCCGCGATGACCCAGAAGAGGACGTGCCAGTTGGAGTACTCGGCGACGGACGCCGCGAACGGCAGTCCGAGCGCGGTGCCGATCCCGAGGGTCGAGCTCATCATGGCGATGGCGCCGTTGACCTTCTCCCGCGGCAATTCGTCGCGGAGGATCGAGATTCCGACCGGGATGACGGCGGCGCCTGCCCCCTGCAGTCCCCGCGCGAAGATCAGGAACGCGATGTCGGACGTCACGGCGCAGATCAACGCTCCGAGCGTCATGAAGACGAAGGCGACGAGAAGCATCCGCTTCTTGCCGAACATGTCGGCGAGCCTGCCGAAGATGGGGGTGACGACCGCGCCGACCAGGAGGGTGGTGGTGATCAGCCAGGACACCGACGTCTGACTCGCGCCGGTGAACGCCGGCATGCTGGGCAGGAGGGGCACCATGACGGTCTGCAGGACGGCCTGGAACACGCCCGCGAACGCGAGAATCGGGAAGAGGTAACGCGATCCGCCGGCAGAGTCCGGCGGTGCGACCGGCTGATCCGCAAGCGCCGACAGTGGGCGCGGCAACGAGATCGTCAAGCGTCACCCCTTGCACAGCTGGTAAATGGTTGTTCACCAGATTAGGTGAACAACCATTTACCCCGCAAGCCGGACAATCCGCCCTCAGCCGTCGAGCAACTCCTGCACCAGCGGGGCGTAGTGCGCCACCACCTCTTCCGGGGTGCCCGTCGCATGCTCCTGCATCATCTTGCGACGCATGACGGCGAGACCCGTCAGCATCGACATCACCAGTTCGGCGCGCAGCCGGGCATCCGGCCCGGGCAGTCGTTCGGCCAGCGCGTCGATCATCTGCGCCGAATAGTTGGCGCGAAGCTTGCGGCTGCTCTCCTCGCTCGGCCCGCTCATGAACAGGATGTTCAGCGACAGCGGCTTGTACGGTTCGAGCGGCCGCGCGAACATCGACACCATCCGCTCACCGAGACCGTCCAGCGGACCGCTGAACACGATCTCCGCGGCGGCACGGAAATCGACGAGCGCGTCGAACAGCTGCTCCTTCGACCCGAAGTACTTGATGATCAGCGGTGCGCTGACCCCGGCGTCCTCGGCGATGTCCTTGAGCGTGATCTCCCGGTACGGACGCGTCGCGAACGCCCGCCCCGCCGCGTCGACGATCAGCGACCGTGACTGCTCGGCCGTCCGCTTCACCGGCGCGGCAGTGCCCGGATCCGACGTCACAGCGTGCGTCTCCCCGACAACGCCCTGCCCAGCGTGAGCTCGTCGGCGAACTCGAGGTCGCCGCCCATCGGCAGACCCGACGCGAGCCGGCTGACCGTCAGCCCGGGGAAGTCCCGCAGCATCCGCACCAGATACGTCGCGGTGGCCTCCCCCTCGGTGTTGGGGTCGGTCGCGATGATCACCTCGGAGACGTCGACGCCGTCCTCCTGATTGCCGATGCGCGCGAGCAACTCCCGGATACGGAGCTGATCGGGGCCCACCCCGGACAGCGGATCCAGCGCACCGCCCAGAACGTGATAGCGGCCCTTGAACTCGCGGGTGCGCTCGACGGCCTGGACGTCCTTCGGCTCCTCGACCACACAGATCACCGTGCGGTCACGGCGCGGATCGGCGCAGATGCGGCAGTGCTCCTTGTCGGAGACCGTGCCGCACACCACGCAGAACTGGACGCCGTCGCGCACCCGCTGCAGCGCATTCTTGAGCCGGTCGATCTCCGGCGGCTCGACGCTGAGCAGGTGGAACGCGATGCGCTGAGCGCTCTTCGGCCCGACGCCGGGCAGCTTGCCGAGCTCGTCGATCAGATCCTGAACCGGACCTTCGTACACGCCGCGCCTCTAGAAACCGGGGAGACCGGGCAGGCCTCCCCCACCGAATCCGCCCGCGAGCGGACCGAGCTTCTGCGCCGCGATCTCCTGCGCCTTGTTCGACGCGTCCTCGATCGCACCGATCACGAGGTCCTGCAGAGTTTCCACGTCGTCGGGATCGACGACCTTCGGATCGATCTTCAGACCGACCACTTCACCTGTTCCCTTGACCGTCGCGGTCACGAGTCCGCCACCGGCCTGCCCGGTGACCTCGGCCTCGGCCATCTCCTGCTGGGCGGCCATCAGCTGCTGCTGCATCTGCTGTGCCTGCGCGAGGAGCGCCGACATGTCGGGTTGTCCACCTGGTTGCACTGACGTGGTCCTTTCTGCTGTTTCCCCTGCCAGAGTAGACCGTGACCGTCGGTGCGGTCCGGCACCGACGCCGTCGTGGGACTCACGCCGACGGCGCCGGAGCGAACCGGCGTCGCGTCAGGCGAGTTCGCGCTCGAGGTTCGCCAGCACCTGCCCCTGAATCTTCTTCAGACCCAGCGGGGCGAACGTCTTCTCGAAGAAGCCCCCGATGCCGCCCGCGCCCTTCCACTCGGTGGTGGTGGTGACCGTGGAACCGCTGCCGCTCGGGGCGACGACCCAGGTGGTGACGAGCGACGAGTTCGCGTCCGTCTCGGTGATCGTGTTGCCCGCCACGGTGACCGTGGCCTTGATGTCGCGGGACCGCTTCTCGGTGGCCTTCAACGTCCACTGCGCGACGGTGCCGCCGCCCTGCCCACCCTCGAGGACGCGGTAGTCCAGGTACTGCTCCGAGAGGATGCGCGGACGCACCGTCTCGTAGTCCGTCAAAGCCGCGAGCGCCTTCTCCGGTGTGGCTGCGACGGTGATCGAACTGCTCGCGCTGACCTGGCCCACTGTTCTGACTCCTCTTGTACGATTTGTACGAAACTGCTTCCTCCTCTCATCCTGCCTTCCGTCGGCGAGTCCGGGCGATGACGTGGCAATCTATTGTGAGGTAGCTCACTTCGACGTGGTCACGACCCGCACATTGATGAGACATTTGTGTGAATCTTCGCTCGACCGCGCCGATATGCGTGGCCTGAACCCGCGGAGAGGGATAGCGTCAAGGTGTGGCTGCCTCTTCGGTTGAACTACTGAAAAGCATGCGGGAGGGTGGACGCCCCTTCCGTGCGCATCGCACTCTGCCCGTCACCGGGATCGACGCTCACCGCGCCGGCGTCGAACGGCTTCTCGCGTCCTACCGCGCGATTCCCACGGACGCCACCGTGCGTCTCGCGAAGAAGACGTCCAACCTGTTCCGGGCCCGGGCCCAGACCAGCGCACCCGGCCTCGACGTCTCCGGTCTCGGCGGAGTCATCTCGGTGGACGAGCAGGCCCGCACCGCGGATGTCGCCGGAATGTGCACGTACGAAGACCTGGTGGACGCCACCCTGCCGTACGGGCTGGCGCCGCTGGTGGTTCCACAACTGAAGACCATCACACTCGGCGGCGCGGTCACCGGCCTCGGCATCGAGTCCACGTCGTTCCGCAACGGGCTCCCCCACGAATCGGTCCTCGAGATCGACGTCCTGACCGGCAGCGGCGACATCGTCACCGCGACACCGGAAGGCGAGAACTCCGACCTGTTCTGGGGGTTCCCCAACTCCTACGGAACCCTCGGCTACTCCACACGACTGCGCATTCAGCTCGAGCCCGTCAAACGGTATGTGGCACTGCGACATCTGCGTTTCGACTCCCTGGACGAACTGCAGTCGGCGATGGATCGCATCGTCACCGAGCGCATCCACGACGACATCCCCGTCGACTACCTGGACGGCGTCGTGTTCACCGCATCCGAGAGTTACCTGACGCTGGGCCACCAGACTGACGAGGGCGGCCCCGTCAGCGACTACACCGGACAGAACATCTTCTACCGGTCCATCCAGCACAGTTCCGTGAACCACCCCAAAACGGACAAACTCATCATCCGAGACTACCTGTGGCGCTGGGACACCGACTGGTTCTGGTGCTCACGCGCCTTCGGCGCCCAGAACCCCACCATCCGCCGGCTGTGGCCGAAGAACCTCCTGCGCAGCAGCTTCTACTGGAAGCTCATCGCCCTCGACCACAAGTACGACATCGGCGACCGCCTCGAGAAGCGCAAGGGCAACCCGCCGCGCGAACGCGTCGTGCAGGACGTCGAAGTACCCATCGACCGCACCGCGGACTTCGTCCGCTGGTTCCTCGACGATATCCCGATCGAACCGCTGTGGCTGTGCCCGTTGCGGTTGCGGGAACCCGCCCCCGCCGGCGCGTCCTCGCAGCGCCCCTGGCCCCTGTACCCCCTCGAACCGAAACGCACATACGTGAACATCGGATTCTGGTCGTCGGTGCCCATCGTTCCGGGCCGACCCGAGGGGGCGGCGAATCGGCTGATCGAAGACAAGGTCAGCGACTTCGACGGACACAAGTCCCTCTACTCCGATTCGTACTATTCACGGGAAGACTTCGAACGCCTCTACTACGGCGGCGATCGATACACGGAACTGAAAAAACGCTACGACCCGAAATCACGATTACTGGACCTTTTCTCCAAGGCGGTGCAACGTCGATGACAACTCTGAAAGCTTCACGCTCCCAAGATCACAAGCTGACCATCGCAGAGATTCTCGAAACTCTGTCCGACGGCATGCTCCCGCTGCGGTTCTCCGCCTACGACGGCAGCGCCGCCGGCCCGGAGGACGCCCCCTACGGTCTCCACCTC
Source organism: Rhodococcus sp. G6(2025) (assembly GCF_058628105.1). Lineage (NCBI taxonomy): Bacteria > Bacillati > Actinomycetota > Actinomycetes > Mycobacteriales > Nocardiaceae > Rhodococcus > Rhodococcus sp. G6(2025). The sequence goes on along the minus strand of NZ_CP179750.1, from coordinate 558,052 downwards.
AAGACGACCCGGGGCACCACCTACCTGGCGACCGCCCCCGGCGACCTCGGCATGGCGCGGGCCTACGTGTCCGGCGACCTCGAGGCCCGCGGCGTCCACCCCGGTGACCCCTACGAGATCCTCCGCGTCATGGGCGACGAACTGCACTTCCGTCGTCCGTCCGCGCTCACGCTCGCCGCGATCACGCGCTCGCTCGGCTGGGATCTGCTGCGCCCCATCGCCCCTCCCCCGCAGGAGCATCTCCCGCGGTGGCGTCGAGTCGCGGAAGGGTTGCGGCACTCCAAGTCCCGCGACGCCGAGGTCATCCACCACCACTACGACGTCTCGAACACCTTCTACGAGTACGTCCTCGGCCCGTCCATGACCTACACCTGCGCCTGCTACGAGAACACCGAGCAGACCCTCGAAGAAGCACAGGACAACAAGTACCGCCTCGTCTTCGAGAAGCTCGGCCTCCAGCCCGGCGACCGACTGCTCGACATCGGCTGCGGCTGGGGATCGATGGTCCGGTACGCCGCCCGCCGCGGCGTCAAGGTCATCGGCGCCACCCTGTCCCGCGAACAGGCCGAATGGGCGCAAAAGGCCATCGCCGAAGAAGGACTGTCCGACCTCGCCGAGGTCCGGTTCTCAGACTACCGCGACGTCCCCGAGACCGGATTCGACGCCATCTCCTCGATCGGCCTGACCGAGCACATCGGTGTCGGCAACTACCCCGCCTACTTCGGGCTGCTGCAGAGCAAACTCCGCGAGGGCGGCCGGCTGCTGAACCACTGCATCACCCGGCCCGACAACCAGAGTCAGGCGCGCGCAGGCGGATTCATCGACCGGTACGTCTTCCCCGACGGCGAACTCACCGGCTCCGGACGCATCATCACCGAGATCCAGAACGTCGGACTCGAGGTGCGGCACGAGGAGAACCTGCGCGAACACTACGCACTCACCCTCGCCGGATGGTGCCAGAACCTCGTCGACAACTGGGACGCCTGCGTCGCCGAGGTCGGCGAAGGCACCGCACGCGTGTGGGGCCTCTACATGGCAGGGTCGCGGCTGGGCTTCGAACGCAACGTCGTTCAGCTGCACCAGGTTCTCGCCGTCAAGCTCGGCCCCAAGGGCGAGGCGCACGTCCCGCTGCGTCCGTGGTGGAAGTAGGCGGCTCCGCCGCCCGTGCGCCTTTTTGGTAGCTAGAGCAACCAGAAAGGCGCACAGGCCCGGCAGGGCCTCTCGCCGGGCCTGATCCACCCCTCCCGCACCAGGACGGTCTCGACTTCGCGGGCCACCGCACACGGATTCTTTGTCACCTCGTCGAACCCGTAGACGAGTCGCGGCCGTCCCTGCAGTTCCGCGGCATTGTCGCGTCGGCGGTCCCGGAACGCGACCTCCGCCATGGCATGCGCGCGGCGACCGTCGAGTCGCACGATGAGCGGCACACCGTGGTCGGAGTAGTCGCAGTCCTCGAAGAGGGTCCGCCCGTCCACGACAACGGGTGACTGGCGCCGCGCCCGTGGTAGCCCGTGCGCATCCTCGACGTCGGTGGCGTAGCGGTACTCGAGCACCGACTGGACGCCGTCGGCGAGCAGTCGTACCGCATCCACGAGCGCCTTGCCATACCGACGTGGTCGTCGCTCCTCCATGCGTCGCCGGATGTCGCGCAGGGGGATCCGGGCATTGGTCACGAGGGCGATGAGCCTGGTGTATGCGTCACGGGCCGTGGGCTCGGCAATCGCGAGGTCGAGTGCAGTGTCGGCTCGCGCCGTACGAGGCGGATCCGTGTCGACGGCGATGTAATCGTGGGCCCTCGACCTGTGCACGACAACTCCCGGATGCAACGGCGAGGACGGAGCGATCGGATTGCCCGGCTTACGCGACGGACGCATGCCCGTCGAGCTCTGGCACCGCGACGATTTCCCGTACGGCACGGTGATGTGGATCGGTTCGCCGTCGCGGCGAGGGACCATCCCCCATTCCTCCGCCGCGGTAATGTGGCTGAGCATCGAATGGCCGCCGCCGTAGAGGAGAGCGGCGGACAGGATCATGTTTCGGGTCAACGGGCCGTTGGTGACGGCATAGACGCCTTGGAGGACACGGCGCCACTGCCCCGAGTCGAGGAGATGGCGAACCCTCCCTCTGGAGAAGCCGAACGGCTCGAGTTGGGATTGCGTGACGATCCCGAACTGGGTGTCAACGAGGCGCTGAAAGTCGTGGAGGTCGATGTCGGTCATACGGCGCATCGTGCGATGCGCGTCCGACTCCGATGCCGACAAAAACGCGGTTATCCACGCTGCCTGTGGATAACCGCGAAGTTGTGGATAACCCGCCCCGTGCGCCTTTTTGGTTGTTGCAGCTACCAAAAAGGCGCACGGGCGGCGGAGCCGCCTGCTACTTCAGCGAGGCCGGCGGGGTGAAGCGCTCACCGTACTTGGCGGCGAGTTCTTCGGCACGCTTGACGAAGCCGGCCTGGCCGCCTTCGTAGCCCTGGATGTACTGCGACACACCGCCGGTCCAGGCGGGGAAGCCGATACCCATGATGGAGCCGATGTTGGCGTCGGCGGTGGTGAGGAGCACACCTTCGTCGAAGCACTTCTGCGTCTCGATGGCCTCGATGAACAGCATGCGCTCGATGAGGTCCTGGAACGGCACCTCGAGTTCCTTGGAACCGAAGTTCTCCCGCAGCCCGGACCACAGGCCGGTGCGCTTGCCGTCGGCGTAGTCGTAGAAGCCGGCGCCGCCGAGTTTGCCCTTGCGGTCGAACTTGTCGACCATCGTGTTGATGACGTCGCCTGCCGGATCGGCGGGCAGTTCCTTGCCTTCGGCCTTCGCAGCTTCCGCGGTTTCCTTGCGGATCTTCTGCATCAGCGTGAGGTTCAGCTCGTCGGACAGCTGCAGCGGTGCCGCCGGGTAGCCGGCCTGCATGCCTGCCTGCTCGATGGTGGCGGGCTCGATGCCCTCCGCCAGCATGGCGATGGCCTCGTTGATGAACGTGCCGATGACGCGCGAGGTGAAGAAGCCACGCGAGTCGTTGACGACGATCGGCGTCTTGCGGATGGCCTGGACGTAGTCGAAGACGCGCGCGAGGGCCTCGTCGGACGTCTTCTCGCCGCGGATGATCTCGACGAGCGGCATCTTGTCGACGGGGGAGAAGAAGTGGATTCCGATGAAGTCCTCTTGACGCTTCACACCCGTCGCCAGGCCGGTGATCGGCAGGGTCGACGTGTTCGAGCCGAGCAGTGCCGTCGGCTCGACGATGTCCTCGATCTCCTGGAACACCTTGTGCTTCAGGTCCTGCGACTCGAACACGGCCTCGATGACGAAGTCGACACCGGCGAAGTCGGCGGGGTCGGCGGTCGGAGTGATGCGGTCGAGCAGCGTCTTCGACTTCTCCTCGGTGGTCTTGCCACGCGAGAGGGCCTTGGCCTCGATGCCCTCGGAGTACGCCTTGCCCTTGTTGGCGGCCTCGATGGTGACGTCCTTGAGGACGACGTCGAAGCCGGCCTTCGCGGACACGTAGGCGATGCCCGCGCCCATCATTCCGGCACCGAGCACACCGACCTTGGTGATCGGGGTCTTCTCGATGCCCTCGGGGCGGGAGGCGCCGGAGTTGATGGCCTGCAGGTCGAAGAAGAACGCCTGGATCATGTTCTTCGCGACCTGGCCGGTGACCAGCGACGTGAAGTAGCGGGCCTCGATGAGGAGCGCGTTGTCGATGTCGACCTGCGAACCCTCGACGGCGGCGGCCATGATGGCGCGCGGTGCCGGCATGGGAGCACCCTTGAGCTGCTTGCGCAGGTTCGCGGGGAACGCGGGCAGGTTGGCTGCGAACGCCGGGGTGGACGGGGTGCCGCCGGGGATCCGGTAGCCCTTCTTGTCCCACGGCTGGACGCCGCCCTCGGGGTTGGCCTTGATCCACGCCTTCGCGGCGGGGACCAGCTCCTCGACCGAGGACACGACCTCGTCGACGAGTCCGACCTCCTTGGCCTGCACCGGTCCACGCTGCTGACCCTGGAGCAGCACCTGCATGAGCGCGTTCTGCAGGCCGAGCATGCGGACGGTGCGCACGACGCCGCCACCACCGGGCAGCAGGCCGAGGGTGACCTCGGGCAGGCCGATCTTGACGCCCTTCACGTCCGCGGCGACGCGGTGATGCGTGGCCAGGGCGATCTCGAGTCCGCCACCGAGCGCGGCACCGTTGATGGCGGCGACGACAGGCTTGCCGAGCGTCTCGAGGCGGCGCAGGTCCGACTTGATCGCGACGCTGTGGCTGTAGATCTCGTCGGCGTTCTCCGGGCCGACCTTGATCATGTTCTTCAGGTCGCCGCCGGCGAAGAACGTCTTCTTGCCGGACGTGATGACGACACCGGTGATGGAGTCCTTCTCGTCGACGAGGCGGTCGACGGTCGCCTTCATCGAGGAGATGTAGGCGTCGTTCATGGTGTTCGCGCCCTGGTTGGGATCGTCGATGGTGAGCACGACGATGCCGTCGGCGTCCTGCTCCCAGTTGATGATGTTCTGCTCGCTCACTGCTTCAAGTCTCCTGATGGTCCGGGCGGTCAGACGCGCTCGATGATGGTGGCGACGCCCATACCGCCGCCGATGCATAGGGTGATGAGGGCGTACCGGGCGTTACGGCGCTCGAGCTCGTCGATCATGGTGCCGGTGATCATGGCGCCGGTGGCTCCGAGCGGGTGTCCCATCGCGATGGCACCGCCGTTGACGTTGAGCTTCTCGTCGGGGATGTTCAGGTCCTTCTGGAACTTGAGCACCACGGACGCGAACGCCTCGTTGATCTCGAACAGGTCGATGTCGTCGACGGTCAGACCGGCGGCGGCGAGGACCTTCTTCGAGGCCGGGGTCGGGCCAGTGAGCATGATCGTGGAGTCGGCACCGCTGGTGGCCGTCGCGACGACGCGGGCGCGCGGGGTCAGGCTCATGTCCTTGCCCGCCTGCTCGGATCCGACGAGGACCAGTGCGGCGCCGTCGACGATGCCGGAGCTGTTGCCGCCGTGGTGGACGTGGTTGATCTTCTCGACCCAGTGGTACTTCTGCAGCGACACGGCGTCGAAGCCGCCCATCTCACCGACGCCGGCGAACGACGGGTTGAGGCCCGCGAGGTTCTCGAGCGTGGTGCCGGGACGCATGTGCTCGTCCTGATCGAGGACGGTGAGGCCGTTGATGTCCTTGACCGGGACGACGGACTTGGCGAAGTAGCCGCCGGTCCACGCCTTCGCGGCGAGGTCCTGCGAGCGGACGGCGTACGCGTCGACGTCCTCGCGGGAGAAGCCCTCGATCGTGGCGATCAGGTCGGCGCCCACACCCTGGGGAACGAAGTAGTTGTCGTAGTTGGTGGCCGGGTCGAGCGCCCACGGTCCACCGTCGGAGCCCATCGGCACGCGGGACATCGACTCGACGCCGCCGGCGATGACCAGTTCGTCCCAGCCGGAGCGGACCTTCTGCGCGGCGGTGTTGACGGCCTCGAGGCCGGACGCGCAGAACCGGTTCAGCTGGACGCCACCGACGGTGTCGGGCAGCCCGGCGTCGTTGACCGCGACGCGCGCGATGTCCATGCCCTGGTCGCCGACCGGGGTGACGACGCCGAGGATCAGGTCCGAGATGCGATCCTCGTCGAGGTCCGGGAAGCGGGCGCGGAGCTCGTCGATCAGGCCGGTGACCAGCGAGATCGGCTTGACCGAGTGCAGCGAACCGGTCTTCTTTCCGCGGCCACGCGGGGTGCGGATGGCTTCATAAATGAATGCCTCTGTGGTCACTGTGGAGTGTTCCTTCCTTATCTGCGTCGACGCCGACCGTGCACACGGCGCTCTGCACGGGGCATACCCCGGCACGTCCACCTTAGAACGTGTTGCAAAACGGAAGGAAGGACCGAAGCGATCCTGGATCGTGACCCAGGCGATCACGATCGGCCGGTCTGCGCCCTGCCCGGCCCGCCTTTCGTGCTGTAATGACGCGGCGCTCGACCCGACCCGAGCGGAGGAGAACACGCTGTGACCACCCGACTGTCCCGCCGGCAACTGTTCGGCGCCGCGACCGCGGGTGCGGTGACCGTCGTCGGGCTGGGGCGTGCCGCGGCGTCCGCGAATCCGGCTCGTCGGCTGCCGTCGCCTGCCGCGATCACGGCGTCCGATCCGGCTCTCCTCAGCGCGGTCGAGGCCGCGTCGCTGTTGCAGTCCCGGGCGCTGCATCCGCGCGAACTTCTGGACGCATGCCTGTCGCGCAGCGCCGCGCACGACGGCGGCATCGGGGCGTGGATCCGTATCTACCCCGAGCAGGCGTACGAGGCCGCGGAGTCCGCCGCCCGGCGACTCGAGGAAGGGTCCGCGCCGCTGGTGTGCGGATTGCCGATCGCGTTGAAGGACCTGTACGCGGTGGCCGGGCTGCCCGTCACGGCGTCGAGCGGCGTCCTCGAGGGCAACATCGCCGCCGGCGATTCCGGGGTGTGGCGGCAGCTGCGCGACGCGGGCATGGTGCTGATGGGCCACGCGCACACTCACGAGTTCGCCATCGGAACGGCGACACCGCAGGTGGGGAACCCGTGGAACGTCGAGTACTCGCCGGGCGGCTCGTCCGGTGGCAGCGCAGCCGCCCTCGCCGCACGGTTCGCGCCCTGTGCGGCGGGTACCGACACCGGCGGGTCGCTGCGCATTCCCGCGAGCGCGTGCGGAATCACGTCGATCAAACCGACGTTCGGCCGGTGCAGCACCAGCGGGGTGATTCCGCTGACCTGGACGCGCGATCACACCGGTCCGATGGGACGCAGTGTCGCCGACGCGTCGCTGCTCCTGAGCCACATGGCGGGCGTCGACGTCGACGACCCCAGCACGTCGGTGGGTCCGGGCGTTCCCGCGGAGGGTTACCCGCTGACCGCCGCGGGCGGGTCACGCCCACTGTCCGGCACGCGTTTCGGGTTGCCTCGGGGTGTCGCCGACGACCTGCCCGGCCCGATCGGGACCCTGTTCGCCGGCTTCCTCGACCTCGTCCGCGCACTGGGCGGCCAGATCGTCGACGTGACCGAGCCCGACGTCCCGAAGGGGTTGCTGAGCGGCGACTATGCCGAGTTCGGCTCGTATCACCAGCAGTTCGCGGACCGGCTCCCGGCATACGGCCCGGAGTCGGCGCTCGCCGCGACCGCGGCGATGGCGAGCCTCGCCCTGCCCGTAGCCGACTACTTCGCACTCGAACGCGCACGGCTGCGCTTCCAGCACGACTACAACCGGATGTTCGCCGAGCACCGGCTGGATGCGATTCTGCGTCCCGGCGCACTCACCGACGGCGTGCGGCGCGACGCACTCGCCGATTCGAGCGTGTTCGCCGGTGCGCGGGAGAACTACTTCTGGGCCAACTACACGGGGGCACCGGTCGTCTGCACCCCGGTGGGCCGGTCCGCGGCCACCGGCATTCCGTTCGGCGTGCAACTGGGCGGTCTTCCGTGGTCCGAGGCGTCGCTGATCTCCATCGTCCTGGAACTGCAGGAGGCGCAGCCGGTGTGGCGGGACACGCCGCCGCTCGGCCCGGCGCCGCGGCGGATCCCCGAGGTGCGGGTAGCGGCCCCCGGCGCCGGACCGACTGCGACCAACACGGACGACACGGGCCCGGGCATCCGGTTCGTGCCGACGACGTCGACCGCGGCAGTGTGACCTCGCGAGGTCAGGCGTCGAGGCCGAGACCCGCGTCCCGTGCCCGAACGATCGCGGCGGGACGGTCGGGCACACCGAGTTTGGTCAGCACGTTCGACACGTGGTTGCGCACGGTCTTCGGGCTCAGCACGAGCCGCCGCGAGATGCTCGCGTTGTCGTAGCCGCGGGCAACGAGGTCGAGGACTTCACGCTCCCGGTCGGTCAGCTCGGGAAACACCGTGGGGCCCACCCTGCGTGAGGCGGCCATGAAGCTCATCGCGCGGGCCGCGACCGCGGCGCCGAGGATCACCTCACCGTTGGCGACCGCCCGGACCGCCCGTTCGACCTCCCCCGGGTCGGCCCCCTTCACCAGGTAGCCGCGAGCCCCGGCACGCACCGACGCGACCAGCGACTCGTCGTCCTCGTGCATGGTCACCACGAGCACCCGCAGTGCGGGATGCCGCTCGACGAGCCGCCGGGTGGCGTCCACCCCCGAACCGTCCCCGAGTTCGAGGTCCATCAGCACCACGTCGATGTCGCCGTCGACGACGTCGAGCGCCTCCGCGACGGAGCTGGCCTGCGCGGCCACCTCCATGCCGTCCAGCGTCGACAGCAACGCGACCATCCCCAGCCGGAACACGGGGTGGTCGTCGACGACGGCGACCCGGATGGACGAGGTGGTGGAATCCGTGGCGGCGCTCATGATGCGGTCAACGGTAACCGGGCCGTGACCACCGTGCCTGTCGGACGGGCGGATTCGATGTGGAGCGTGCCACCAAGTTCGTGGGCCCGCTCGCGCATCGACCGGGTTCCGACGCCGCCGCCCCCGGCCGGATCGAACCCGCACCCGTCGTCGTGGATGACGACGGTGAGCATCTCCCGAGCGAACGTGGCGTCGACCCGGCAGCCGTCGGCGCCGCTGTGCCTGCGCGCGTTGGTGACGGCCTCGACGACGATCCCGTACGCCGCGGCGCTGATCTCCGCGCCCAGCCTCGGCGGCGGTTCGGCCTGCACTCGCAGCTGGAATCCGCTGCGCGACTGGTTGGCCGCCAGTTCGTGCAGCGCCGGGACCAATCCGAGCTCGTCGAGCACCGGCGGGAACATGCTGCGGGACAGCTGCCGGACGCCCTCCACCTGATGGTCGAGTTGCTCCTGCAGCGCGTCGATGAGTTCCGCGGCGGCGGCGGGATCCGAGCCGAGCAGGTTCCGGGCGCCCTGCAGACCGAGTCGGATACCCGCCAGCGACGGACCCAGCCCGTCGTGCAGTTCGCGGCGAATCATCTGCCGCTCCTCCAGTCGCACGGACGCGAGCCGCCGCCGCGCCTCCTGCAGATTCTCCGCCGACTGCAGCACGACGAGACCGGCAGTCACCACCGCCGACAGTTCGGTGAGCGACCGGCGGGTGCGCGCCCCCAGCGACTCCCCCGGTGGCGCCGTCACGACCATCGTCCCCAGCACCGCACCGCGGTGGGCCAACTCCACCGACTCGGCGTGCCCCGTCGCCGAACCCCACACCGCGGCAACCCCGTTGGCGCGACGCACGGACACGGATTCGAGCCGCAACGCGACGCCCACCCCGGCAGCGAGACCCTCCAGGAGTTGTTCCGGGGTCTCGGCACTGCCGAACTGCCGGCCCAGGGTCCGGACGGCCCGCGCCGGATCCGCGCCCTCGCCGTAGACGAGGCGGTGCACCCGCCGCTGCAGCCACAACCGGACCGGCTGCACCGCGACGGCGACGACACCCGCCGCGACCACCTGCGCCCCCACCGAATCGCCTTCGGGCAGCAGCGCCGTCACGGCCGTGGCCACCACCACGTAGAGCACCAGCAGCAGCACGGTGAGGGTGCCGGCCACCGTCGCGCGGCTGACGGCGAGGTTCAGCCCCCACATGCGCTGGCGCAGGATGCACACCAGGATCGCGACCGGATAGAACGCCTGAACGGCCAAGTGCGCCAACGGGTTGAGCACCCACAGACCCGGCAGTGACGCGGGCAGCGCCAACGGAACGTACGCGGCGGTCATCAGCGCCGTGCCGAGGCACATCCATCCGAGCCCGACACGCTCGTCGGGTGGGCCGTGACGCCACCGCCACCCGCAGTCCGCGGCCGCCGCAGAGCCGACGACGAGAACGGGCGCGATCACCCAGACCGCGGGGATGTCCGTGAACGTGCGGGACCAGAAGTACCAGGCCGTCGCGGCGATACCCGCGAGGACGCCGAGTTTCGCGCCGACGCCCAGCGGGTGGTCGCGGATCAGCCACGGCACGATCAGGAACAGGCTGAGCGTCCCCGGAATCCACGCGGTGTTCTGCAGCGGCGACAGCACGTCGACCCACGGCAACCCGGGACGCACGAGCGCGAGTTGCGAATAGTTGTAGCTCAGCGCGGCGACACCCACGCCGATCGCGGTGAGCCCCATGATGATCGGCACCGGGTGCACCCGCCGCGCGAGGACGACGCCCGCCACGGTCCCGTAGACCGCCGCCCCGACGACGTCCACCAGGAAGAACAGTTGGTTCGAATCGATGCCCGGATCGGCCCGGACGAACGCCACCACCGAGAGGACGACCAGAATCCACGCGGACACCGCCATGACAGCAGCAGGTACGGGCGCACCGCCCGTACCCGCCGACCCCTCGGTCATTCGAGTGTCCTTCTGCTTCACCATGATGCGAACGAGTATCGCCCCTACTCGCGCACGGTGTCGGCGAAAGCGAATCCGATCGCGCTCACCAGCACCCACAGCGGTCCGGTGAACCCGGCGAGGTACTGCAGCGGCGAGACGCCGATGACGGCCGTCACCAGGCCCAGGACCAGGCTGACCCAGCCGATCCACTGCGGGCCCGCCTGTCCGCGCAGCAGTGCGACGGCCACCGCCAGCGCGCTGACGCCCGCCCCCGCCCACAGCCACGGGATGGTGCCCATCCAGTGACCGCCGACCACCGCGAACGCCGGCACCAACTGGTCCGTGTCACCGAGACCGAACACCAACTCGGTGGTCAGGCCGGTTCCCAGCAGGCACGCCGCCGACGTCAGGACCAGACCGAACGCCGCGACCGACGGCAGGATGCTCTCGGCGGGCAACGCTGCCCGCAGCCGCTGGGACAGCCCGGCGGCGAAGACGAGGATCAGCAGCGCCGTGGTCATGATCGATACGTGCATGACGAGGATCCCGGTGCGCTGTCCGGCGAGGCCGTTCATGATGGCGACCGCGTCGCCGGCCGACGCCTCCGCGTAGACGGCGTCGATCGACATGCTCGCCTGGATGCCGACGATTCCGGCCACGCCGGCGAGGACCCCGACGTAGGCCCACCACCGGCTGCCACTTCGCGGTCGTGCCGTCGCCGGGACCTCGTTCTGCACGCCGTCTGGAACGTTCACTGTGCTCATGGGACGAGAATCGGCCACCCGGCGTCCCGGGCACCAGGGGCGGATGTCCCGATGTGGCGGGACCGCCGACGGCCCTTCGGGTCAGCCCTCGAGCTTCTTTGCCCCGAGCATGTCCTTGAGCAGTTCGAACGCCACGTCTTCCGGGTCGCGGCGCGTCGTGGGGTCGACGGGTTCCGCCGCCTCCGCGAACATCTCTTCCTCGTCCTCGGGTGTGGAGACGGGCGGCGTGGTCGCCGAAGCCTCGTAGTCGATCGGCCCGGGATCGTCCGGGTAGTCGGGTGCCTCCGGCGGCGGGATGTCGTCGTCCGGTTCGGACGACGGACGTGCCTGTCCCGCACCCGGGCCCGAGTCGGAGCGCTGCGTGTCGGACTGCTGCTGCGGCGGGCGCTGTGCGGTCCGCTCCTGGCTGGGCCGGGAGAACCGCGGTGCGCCTGCCGGTTTCGTCGGCGCTGCGGCGGCCTTCGCGACCGGTGGCGGCGGCGCCGTCGGAGCGCCGGCCTGGTACTCCACTTCCCAGGTGCCGCCGAACATCTCGGCGAGCACCTCGGTGATCACCTGGGCGTTGTGCGGTGACGCGATGCGAGCGCCCAGGTTGGGGACGGGGTGCGCCAGGATCAGGCGGTTGCCCTGAACGTCGTGCACCGTCGCGGCCGACAACATGGCAGGCAGGATCTTGTTCCGCTGACTCACCTTTTCGCGCAGCGAATTCCAGGCTTCCCGCAGCGCGGCAGCATCCGGGCCGGCGGATGCGGCGGGCGCCGCCTCCACCTCGGGGGCGATCGGCGGCTCCGGCTCGGGTTCGGGAGTCGGCTCCGGCACAGGAGTCGGTTCCGGCGCAGGATTCGGTTCCGGCGCAGGGGTCGGCTCGGGTTCCGGGACCGGAGCGGGCGCCGGTGCGGGAGTCGGCTCGGGCTCGGGTGCGGGAACAGGGGCCGGCTCGGGCTGCGGCTCCGGTTCGGGGACAGGGGTCGGTTCGGGCTGCGGCTCCGGTTCGGGAACGGGCGTCGGCGCGGGCTCCGGAACCGGCCGCGGCATCGGTTCGGGTTCCGGCTCGGGCGGCGGGGGCACGGTGGCCGCCGCGGCCTGGCGCATCGACGGTCGCTGGAACTTCGGTTCCGGTTCCGGCTCGGCGGGTTGTTGCGGCGCACGCGCAGGAGCCGCCGCGGGCCGCTCGGCCGCGTCGACGGCCGGCGCCGACCCGGCGGGCGGAAGTCCGCGTTCGACCCGTTCGAGTCGCTGCAGCACGGCGGACTCCGCATCGGACGCCGAGGGCAGCAGCATCCGGGCGCACATCACCTCGAGCAGCAGGCGGGGGGCGGTGGCGCCGCGCATCTCACCGAGGCCCGCGTGCATCACCTCGGCGTAGCGGGTGAGCGTGGCGGGACCGATCCGCTGGACCTGGGCGCGCATGTGCTCGAGCACGTCGCCGGGCGCGTCGACCAGGCCACGTTCGGCGGCGTCGGGCACCGCCTGCATCAGGATGAGGTCGCGCAGACGCTCGAGCAGGTCGACGGCGAACCGGCGTGGATCGTGCCCGGCGTCCATCACGCGGTCGACCGTCCCGAACAGCGCTGCACCGTCGCCGGTGGCGAGCGCGTCCACGGCGTCGTCGATGAGCGCGACGTCGGTGACGCCGAGCAGCGCGAGAGCGCGCGGGTAGGTGACACCCTCGTCGCCCGCGCCGGCGAGCAGCTGATCGAGGATGCTCAGCGAGTCACGCGGCGAACCGCCACCCGCGCGGATGACCAGCGGATACACCGGGTCCGCGACCGGCACACTCTCCTGGTGGCAGATCTTCTCCAGCAACCCGCGCATCGTCGCCGGTGCGAGCAACCGGAACGGGTAGTGATGGGTGCGCGAGCGGATGGTCGGCAGCACCTTTTCGGGTTCGGTGGTGGCGAAGATGAAGATGAGGTGCTCCGGCGGCTCCTCGACGATCTTGAGGAGCGCGTTGAAACCGGCCGTGGTGACCATGTGGGCCTCGTCCACGATGAACACCCGGTACCGGGATTCGGCGGGCGCGTAGAACGCGCGGTCGCGCAGCTCACGGGTGTCGTCGACACCACCGTGGCTGGCCGCGTCGAGTTCGGTGACGTCGAGGTTGCCCGATCCGCCGGGGCCGAGGGCCACGCACGAGGGGCACTGGCCGCACGGCGTCGAGGTGGGACCCTCGACGCAGTTCAGCGATCGGGCCAGGATGCGGGCAGACGACGTCTTGCCACAGCCGCGGGGACCGGAGAACAGATACGCGTGGTTGATCCGTCCGGCGTCGAGAGCGGTGCTCAGTGGTTCGGTGACGTGCTCCTGCCCCACCACCTCGGCGAAGGATGCGGGTCGGTACTTCCGGTACAGGGCCACGCGGAAAGACTACCGGCGGTCCCCGACAGTCCGGGCCGGGTGGTCGAAGCACCCGCTCAGCAACCGCTCGGGGCGCTACTCACAGGCGGAAGTCCGAACCTGACCGCATTGCGTAACACGTTCGCAACGCAGCGGCAGCACAGTCGAAACCGCTCACGGTCATCGTGACTTTCCGCGCCGGGTTTCGTCCCGGGGTGTGAGGAGAATGTCGTGCCTGCAATCGACGCCGGAGCAACCGCCTGGCTTCTGATCAGTACCGCGCTGGTCCTTCTGATGACGCCGGGGCTCGCCCTGTTCTACGGCGGAATGGTCCGTTCCACCGGCGTACTGAACATGATCATGATGAGCTTCGTGTCGATCGCGCTGGTCACGGTCGCGTGGCTGGTGGCCGGATACTCCCTCATCTTCGGCGACGACATCGGCGGCGGACTGATCGGCGGGCTGGAGCACCTGGGGATGGTGGGCATCGACCCGACCACCGTCCACGGGCAGGTGCCCGAGATCCTGTTCGCCACGTTCCAGCTGACGTTCGCGATCATCACCGCCGCGCTGATCAGCGGTGCGATCGCCGATCGGGCCAAGTTCTCGGCCTGGATGATCTTCGTGCCCGTCTGGGCCCTCGTCGTCTACGCACCCGTCGCGCACTGGGTGTGGAACCCGCAGGGCTGGATCGCGCAGTTCGGCGCCCTCGACTATGCGGGCGGACTGGTCGTCGAGATCGTGTCCGGAGCGTCGGGCCTGGCGTTGGCGCTGGTGCTGGGCCCGCGTCTCGGTTTCCGGTCCGAGTCGATGCGCCCCCACAACCTTCCGCTGGTGTTGCTGGGCGTCGGCCTGCTGTGGTTCGGCTGGTTCGGTTTCAACGCCGGCTCCGCGCTCGCCGCCGACGGCACCGCCGCCGCGATCTTCCTGAATACCCTCGTCGCCGGGTGCACGGGCCTGCTCGGCTGGCTCCTCGTCGAGCAGAAGCGGGACGGTCACCCCACCACGTTCGGTGCGGCGTCCGGCGTCGTCGCGGGTCTGGTCGCGATCACCCCGTCCTGCGGCACCGTCAGCATGGTCGGGGCGCTCGTCGTCGGCGCCGTCGCCGGTGTGGTCTGCTCGTTCGCCGTCGGCTGGAAGTTCCGCCTCGGGTACGACGACTCGCTCGACGTCGTGGGAGTCCACCTGATGGGCGGCATCGTCGGCACCCTCCTGATCGGACTGCTGGCCACCGAGGTCATGACCGACGGACCGGAAGGCCTCTTCTACGGGGGCGGTTTCGCGCAACTCGGCAAGCAGTTGCTGGCCGTGGTGGTCGTCGCCCTGTACGCGTTCGGAGTGACGTACGCGCTGGGCAAACTGATCGACCGGATCTTCGGGTTCCGGGTGAGCGCGGAGGACGAGTCGTCCGGCATCGACCTCGCGTTGCACGCCGAATCGGCGTACGAACACGGTGTGCTCGGGCACGGTCCGGGCGGCGGCGGTCAGGGCAACAGTGTCTTCCCGTGGATGCACGAGGCCGAACGCCGGCGGCACCTGGACGCCGAGCGGAAGCAGAAGCCGTCGGATCCCGAGTAGCGGCGGCTACTTCTTCTTCGCTGCCGCAGCCTTCTTCGCCTCGGCCTTCGCGGCTTTCTTGAACTCGCGGACCTCGTGGAGGCTCTTGTCGTCCACGACGTCCGCGATCGACCGCCGGGATCCCTCGGTGCCGTAGTCGCCTGCGGCCTCCCGCCAGCCCTTCGGCTCCACACCGATCTGCTTGCCGAGCAGTGCCAGGAAGATGCGCGCCTTCTGATCGCCGTAACCCGGCAGCGCCTTCAGCCGTTTCAGGACCTCTTTGCCGTCGGGGTCGCCGCTGGTCCACAACGCCTCGACGCTGCCGTCGTAGTTCTCGACGAGGAACGCGCACAGCGACTGGATGCGGGTGGCCATCGATCCGGGAAACCGGTGGACCGCCGGTGTCTGTGAGCAGACGGCCGCGAACTCTTCCGGATCCATCTCCGCGATGCGATGCACCTCGAGGCCGCCGATCCGGTCGTCCAGCTTCTTCGGACCCGCGAACGCCGTCTCCATCGGAACCTGCTGATCGAGCAACATCCCGATGAGCAACGCCAGCGGATCACTCGCCAGAAGCGCGTCGGCGTCCGGATCCCCTACCAGATTCAGCGTGCGTGCCATGCTCTGATCCTGCCATCCCACCATCGGGCGGGTGCGCCCTTCACCTCGACGCGCGGTTTATTCACAGAGTTATCCACATCACTGCATTACCGGTCGGTACGCTCCAGCATCGAGGCCACGCCGGCGATCAGACCGTCGCGCCAGTGCAGGACGTCGTGGCCCCCGCAGAACTCGCGGTACCGCACGGTGAAGGCCAACAGTTCGCGTACCTCGCGGTTGGGTTCGACGAGCATCCATTCGAGGGTCCCGACCTCCACGCTGAACCGGCTGTTCGACGGGGCAGCGGCGCGGACGCGGTCCTGGAACGGGACTCCCGGCCCCGAGCCGGGCCACCAGAACGATCCGGACAGGCTGACGGCGCAGCCGAACACGTGCGGGGCCGTCAGCGCGAGGTGGCACGCCGTCAGTCCGCCCAGGCTGCAGCCGGCCACGATCGTCGACGCGGGATCGTCGGTGGCACCCCATTCCCGCCGCAGCCACGGAAGCAGTTCGCCGACGAGACCGGACGCGAACGCGGCACTGCAGCCCAGCTCCTCGGATCGCAGTTCGGGTCCGACGCTGTCGACCATCACGACGAGCGGAACCCGGTGCCCGGCACGTCCGAGTGCGTCGACGGCGCCCGCGATCGGCAGGTCGACCGCCCACGTCCGGCCGTCCAGCAACACCACAACCGGACGATTCCGAACAGTGAGTCCGGGCGGTTCGTAGACCCACACCGACCGACGCGTGCCCGACAGCGTGAACGCCGTCTCGTGAAGCGCGCCGCGGCCGGGCCGGTCGGTCCACCAGTGCTGTGCGGGCGCCGCCGGCATCACCGCCTCGGAGCTGTCACCGGTCTGCACCACCCGCGTCGGCAGTGGGTTGAACGGGTCGGGTTGCGCGTCGGCGAGCACCCTCCGCCACCACTGCCAGCCCGGGGTGCCGCCGGGAACTGTCAATGGTTCCGCCCGGGGAATGAAACGGTAAGCACCCCGCCACTTCTCGGGGACCTCGATCGAGAGGGACCACAGGTCGGTGCCGGGTAGCCGGGACAGCGCGGCCTGTCCCAGGCGGGAGCGATCGGTGATTCCGTTGGCGTCGAGGTAGACGTGCCGCGTGCGTGACGTGCGCTCGTCACCGTCCGGATCGCGCCAGCAGAACGTCGCGATCACGCAGCCGGGGCCTGCCCCGTCCGGCTCGATGAGGGGACTGCCCGCGGCGGTGAGACGGTCCCAGAACGCGGGGACGCCGTCACGCGTCAGGTCGTCGATCGACCGTGCGCGCACGACGCGACGCTCGGGTCCCGGCACTCGTTGCAGCATCCACTTCCCCATTCGAATGTAGGTAACGCTAGCCTAAATCAGCTTCCTTACCCGTGCGAAAGAGAGTCTTACCGTGAAACTTCGTCGCTCACTGGCAGCCGTCGCTGTCCTCGCCGTCGGGATCGGCGCTGCCGCGTGCTCATCCGATCCCGATTCCGACGCCGCGACCACCGGCACCACCGCCGCGTCCGACCAGAACTGGCCGCGCACCGTCACCGACGAGACCGGCAGCATCACGATCGAACAGAAGCCCGAGCGGATCGTGTCCACCAGCGTCACCCTCACGGGCTCACTGCTCGCCCTCGACGCCCCACTGATCGGTACCGGCGCGCAGCGAGCCAGCGACGTGACCGACGAGAACGGTCTGTTCACGCAGTGGGCGGACATCGCCGCCGAGCGCGGCGTCGACACGCTGTACCAGGGCGAACCCAACGTCGAGAAGATCACCGCCGCCGATCCGGACCTCATCTTCATGTCCGCCACCGGCGGCGACTCGGCGCTCGATCAGGTGGACACGTTGAAGCAGATCGCGCCCGTCGTGGTGCTGCGATACGACGACAAGTCGTGGCAGGACCTCAGCGGACAGATCGCCGCGGCCATCGGGGCCGAGGCACAGGCCGACGCCCTCGTCGCGAAATTCGACCAGCAACTCGACGACGCCAAAGCGGCGCTGGGCGACACGGTCGCTGCGGCGAACCCGGTGAATGTGCTCGCATACAACTCGCCGGAGGAGTCGCGGATCTTCACTGCCGAATCGGCGCAGGGCATCCTGCTGGAACGCCTCGGATTCTCGCTCGCCGAGCTGCCGTCCGACCTCACCGCCGCCGACAAGGGCATCATGGCCGGCCGCAAGGACGTCGTGCCGGCCGGGCAGGAGAACCTGCCGCGAGCCGTGCCCGGCAACACCACGTTCATCGTGATCGGTGAAGCAGCGGACGCCGACAGGTTCCTTACCGATCCGACGCTGCGGGAGACGCCGTCCGTGGAGAAGGAGCAGGTGATCGGGCTCGGGAAGGACAGCTTCCGCCTCGACTACTACAGCGCGTCCAACCTGATCGACCGGGTCACGAACGCAGTGCGATAGCGCTCACCCCGTGTCGGCGCGGCCCATATCGGGTACCTCTACGTCACAGGGACTCCGGTCCGTTCACACAACCCGAAGGACACCCGATGGCCCAGAACGAAACGAATCGAGCCAACGGGATGAGCCGCGCCGTCGACAGGGCAACCGACAGCAACACTTTCGAGCGGGTCGCGCGCGCCGGCCACGTGATGAGCGGTTTCGTCCACCTGCTGATCGCGTACATCATCGTTCAGCTGGCGTTCGGCACCGGCGGCAACGCCGATCAGTCCGGGGCCCTCGGCGCCCTGGCCGCCAAACCCGGTGGCCGGTTCGTGCTGTGGGTGGCGATGGTCGCGTTCATCGCGATGGCGCTGTGGCGGCTCGCCGAGACCGTTCTCGGCCCCCACGTCACCGAGAATTCCGGGGGCGACGGCGACGACACGTCCCTGCTGGACCGCGCGAAGGCGTTCGGCCTGGCCGTCGTCTACTTCGCGTTCGCCTTCTCGGCGTACCAGTTCGCGAGCGGCGGTGGTAAATCGAGCGGTCAGCAGAACGCCGGAATGAGTGCACGCCTCATGGAATCCGGGGGAGGCAAGATCCTTCTCGTGGTGGTGGGTCTCGTCGCCATCGCGATCGGCGGCTACCACATCTACAAGGGGGCGTCGAAGAACTTCCTGGACGACCTGAAGGGCACCCCGTCGAAGCTCGTCGAGCCCCTCGGAGTGGTCGGCTACGTCGCCAAGGGGCTCGTCATCGCGGGCGCGGGCGTGCTGGTGATCGTGGCGGTCGTCAACGCCGACCCGTCCAAGGCCACCGGCCTCGACGGCGCGGTCAAGACACTGGGCTCGGCGCCGTTCGGGCAGTTCCTCCTGGTCCTCGCCGGACTGGGCATCGCCGCGTACGGGCTGTACAGCTTCGTGATGGCGCGCTACGCCAGGATGTAGAGACACGTCCGGCCGCTCACCCATGAAGGGTGAGCGGCCGGACGTCTTCTACTAGGACTTCGGCAGGTCCAGGCGTGACTCGGTGGCCGCGAGCAGCACGCACGTCGCGACACCGTTCATCGACTTGTCCAGATCCTCCATCGAGGGGAAGCTCGGCGCGAGCCGGATGTTCTTGTCCTCGGGGTCGACGCCGTACGGGAACGCCGATCCGGCGGCGGTGAGCGCGATCCCCGCGTCCTTCGCCAGAGCGATGACGCGCTTCGCGGTGCCCTCGACGACGTCCAGGCTGATGAAATATCCGCCCTTCGGCTCCGTCCACGACGCCACCTTCGACGCCCCGAGACGATCCTCGAGGATCTTCAGGACGAGCGCGAACTTCGGCGCCAGGATCTCGCGGTGCTTCTCCATGTGGGCGCGCACGCCCTCGGCGTCACCGAAGAACCGCAGGTGCCGCAGCTGGTTCAGCTTGTCGGGACCGATGCTCTTCTTGCCGAGGTACTTCTGGTACCAGGCCAGGTTCGCGGTCGAGGAACCGAAGAAGCTGACGCCGGCACCGGCGAACGTGATCTTCGACGTCGACGCGAACACGAGCGGCCGGTTCGGGTTGCCCGCCTCCGCGGCCATCCCGAGGATGTCCAGCGACGGCGCCGTCTCGCCGACGAGCGGGTGGACGGCGTAGGCGTTGTCCCAGAACAGCCGGAAGTCGGGGGCTGCGGCCGGCATCGACGCCAGCGTCCGCGTCACCTCTTCCGAGTACACCGCGCCCGTCGGGTTGGAGTAGTTGGGGACGGCCCACAGACCCTTGATCTGCGGATCGTTCGCCACCAGCTCGGAGATGACGCCCACGTCGGGGCCGTCCGGGCGCATCGGCACCGGGATCATCTCGATGCCGTACGTCTCGGTGATCCCGAAGTGCCGGTCGTAACCGGGTGCCGGGCACAGGAACTTGACCTTCTCCTCCTGCGACCACGGGCGCGGGGAGTCGGGGGTGCCGTGCAGCAGGGCGAACACGACGTTGTCGTGCATGATCTCGAGGCTGGCGTTGTTGCCGGCGAGCAGGTTCTCGACGGGGATGCCGAGCAGTTCACCGAAGATGGCGCGCAGCTCCGGCAGCCCGGTCAGCCCGCCGTAGTTGCGGGTGTCGGTGCCGTTGCCGTCGCGGAAGTCGCCGTCACCGGGCAGTGTCAGCAGCGCCGCCGACAGATCCAGCTGTTCGGGCGAGGGCTTGCCGCGAGTGAGGTCGAGCGTGAGCTTCTCCGTCTTCAGCTGCGCGTAACTCGCAGTCTGGCGCTCGTGCTCCGAAAGTAGTTCCTCATGGCTCATCAACCCGATCTGGGTCTGGTTGGTCATCAGGAGCGGCCTCTCACCGACGTCGTGGGTCGGGTATGCGAAAGATAGGGGACCCCGCGCACCCGGCAGAGCCCGTTGACCCTTGCTGCCTTCCGGCCCTGGGGGAGTTCACAGGATGCGCGCCGCGCGGGATCCACCACAGAGTGTAGACGGCCCCGAGACGTGGTCGGGATCCACCCCGGCCCGGGCCCGACGCCGCACCTCTGACCACGGCCAGTGCTACCGTCGCCCCCGCATTCGGCCACCTTCGGCAAAGGATCGGGATGAAACTCAGAAGGACAGCACACACGGTGACACTCGCCGCCGTCGTGGCAGCACTGTCGGCGTGCGGCGGAGGCAGCGACGACGCAGCCACGTCGGACGCGGTGAGCTGGGACGCGGCCGAGCCGTGCACGCTCGCGGACGATGCGACGCTCGCACCGCTCCTCACGGCAGGCGCCGGCGAGGGCACCGCCACCGACAGTCCCGAACGTCGCGCCTGCACGTGGGGCAAGCCCGAGGCGCTGAACACCGTGACGATCACGACTACGAGCGCGCCGGAACCGGTCGACCCGCTGCGCACGATCGACGTCGGCGGGCTCGAGGGGCGCGCGCTCGCCGAGAGCAAGTACCAGTGCATCCTCGAGGTCACCACCGATGCGGGCACCCTGTCGATCGAGACGAAATTCGGTCTCGACGCCACCGCGAACGCGGACACGTCCTGCGACCGGTCCGTCCCTCTCGCCGAGCATGCCCTCACCCAGCTGAAGTGGGCCTAGAACGGGCGGCTACCTGGTCGTTTAACGGTGAGCCGCCGTCGTTGGGTATGCTCCTCCACGGAGGATTCGCCTAGTGGCCTATGGCGCTCGCCTGGAACGCGGGTTGGGTTAACGCCCTCAGGGGTTCAAATCCCCTATCCTCCGCCACAGGAACCCCTGTGAACTGCTGAGAAGCGGTTCGCAGGGGTTTCTTTTTTCTGTCTTCGAGCGACGACCGATCGCCTGTCGGAGCCGAAAGTCCTGGCCACAGCGGGCACAACCCGTTATCTTCCTGTTATCGTCTGCGGTGCAGCGTTCGCTGTGCTGTGTGTCGATTCGAGATAAAAGGACATTCGTATGGCGATTCGTCGCACCCGCGCACTGATCGTGGGCCTGGTCGCAGTGTTGGCATCGGGCCTCGTGTCCGTATTGGCCGGAACCGGCGTCGCCCACGCCGACTCGGCCCTGATCTCGGTGTATTCACCGTCGATGGACAAGGACATTCCCGTCAAGGTGCTCAAGGCCGCGGGCGGTGGTCCCGCGCCGACCCTGTACCTGCTCGACGGTCTGCGGGCACCGGACGACAACAACGGCTGGCTGATCGAGACCGACGTGGAGAGTTTCTTCGCCGGCAAGCACGTCAACGTGGTCATCCCGTTCGGCGGCGGCGGCACCTTCTACTCCGACTGGCAGCGCGACGACCCGAAGCTCGGCCGCGTCAAGTGGGAGACGTTCCTGACCAATGAGCTGCCCCCGGTGATGGCTTCCCAGTTCGGCAGCGACGGGGTGAACAACGCGGTCGCGGGTCTGTCGATGAGCGGCACCTCCGCGTTGAACCTCGCCACTCACCGTCCCGACTTCTACAAGGCGGTCGCGTCGTACAGCGGTTACCCGACGGCCAGCTCGCCCGGCTTCGCGCAGGGCATCCAGGTTTCCGTCGCTCAGATGGGCGGCAACGCGCTGAACATGTGGGGCTTCTGGCCGTCGGGTGCGTGGCTTCGCAACGACCCGCTGCTCAACGTCGGCGCGCTGCGCGGCAAGTCCGTCTACATCTCGTCCGGCGCAGGCTCGGCGGCGGGCGATCCGACGGTCGACCCGGACAGCGCCTCGTTCGACCCGGTGAAGTTCTCGCAGACGGTCCCCCTCGAGACCGCCTCCGGTCTGAGCAGCAAGGTGTTCGTGCCCGCGGCGCAGCGCGCAGGCGCCAAGCTGCAGACCCACATCACCGACGACGGCCTCCACACGTGGAACTACTGGCAGGACCGCTTGCACGAGTCCTGGGCCAACACGCTGGCACCCGCCCTCGGGACCTCCTGAGCCAGGCGTCGTGATCGCCTGACCTACGCCTCAGTGGCCCCCGATCTCCGGATCGGGGGCCACTGTCGTCGGCTGCGGTGTTTGATGTGGGGTGTGCCGATCGACGACAGCAGGCGGATACTCGCGCTGGCGGTGGTGTTGTCCACGCTGGCCGGTTACGTCGACGCGCTGGGATTCATCACGCTCGGCGGGTTCTTCGTCGCGTTCATGAGCGGCAACCTCACCCGGTTCAGTGTCGGGTTCGCAGACGCCGCGTGGGCGCACGCGGCGACGGCTGCCGCGGTGATCGGCATGTTCGTTCTCGGCTGCGCCCTCGGCGCCGTGGTCGTGCACCTGTCCGATCGTCGGCGCCTGCCCGTCCGGACGACGGTGCTCGCTGTCGTGTCGGGACTGCTGATCGTCGGCGCGGTGGCCGCGACTGTCGGGGCGAGCACGGTGGCCGTCGGCGCGATGCTGCTCGCGATGGGCGCCGAGAACTCCTTCTTCCAGCGCGACGGCGAGGTGACCATCGGTCTCACCTACATGACGGGCGCGCTCGTGAAGATGGGACATCGGCTGGCCGGAGCACTGTTCGGCGGGCCGCGGTGGGCGTGGCTACGACACTTCGCGCTGTGGGCCGGTCTGGTGGTGGGAGCGGTGACGGGCGCCCTCGCGCACCACTGGATCGGGCTCGACGCCCTCTGGTTCGCTGCCGTCCTGTCGGCAGCGCTGACCGTCACCGTCCACCTGAGGATCGACCGCGCTACTCGCCGCCCGCAGTTGTCGTGACCGGGTTGCCTGCGGAGTCGAGGGTCCACCACACGCTGCCGACCGCCTGCCCGAATGCGTCGCCGGGTTCGTTGTCGTCCTTGTAGCGGTACACGGGGCGTCCGTTGACGGTGAGCTGATGGGTGCCGTCCGGCGCCGGGATGGTGTCGATGACGACTTCCTGCAACCCCTGGACCGTCGGGTTCTCGGTGACGGAGGTGACCGGCGGCCACGACTGCAGGCACGTGTCCCGGCACGAACTGGCGCCGGAGCCGACCTCGTCGTTGTCGTACACGTAGACCGTCATGCCACCGTCGTCGACCATCACCTCGCCGAGCGTCGTCGGTCCCATCTTCAGTACGGGTGTGCCGGGCGCGGCTGGCGGGGACGTCGGCGTCGGCGACACCGGGGCGTTGCCGCCCGTGTCGCCGGAATCGGTGCTGTCGTAGGCGCAACTCGAGAAGGTCAGGCTGACGGCGGCGATCGCTGCCAGCGCCCATGTTCGTCTCATGGAGTCCTCGTTCTCTGTGACGGCGAAGTGGCGGGCCTCCGGGGAACCTCTGCGGACCCGTGCATACAGTTCACCTCGAGTTGCGTGCCGGTGCGGGCACTTCGGGCGATGTGACGGGCCCGCACGTGTCGGTATCCGTGATTAGGCTCCTGTGCATGGGCTGGTACACGCCGACCGCACCGTCGCCCGATCTCACCGGCACCCTGGTGTGCGGGTGGTCCGCGCGCACGCAGGGCGAGCATCTGCTGGTGCCGGATGCGTGCATGGACATCCTGTGGATCCGGGGTGTGGGAATCCGCGTGTGCGGTCCCGAAACCACGGCGTGGTCGTTCACGCTGCCGCCGGGCACCGAATCCGTCGGCGTCCGTTTCCGTCCCGGCGCCGCCTCGCATCTGCTGCGGACGTCGGCGGCCGAGGTCCGCAACATCCGGGTCGGTCTCGGGGACGTGCTCGGATCCACGTGGGAACGGACGCTGACCGACCGGCTCGACAATGCGCCCGGTTACGCGGAACGAATCGCCCTGTTCGAGAACGCCGTGCGCGCGTGGCGAAATCGCGGACCGGACGCGGACCCGCTGATCGGCACCGTCCGGCAGGCCCTGGCCCGGCACTCGTGGAACGTGGGCGCGCTCGCCGACGCCGCCTCCGTCACGGAGCGGCAACTGCAGCGGCGATGCAACGACGCGTTTGGATACGGGCCCGCGACCCTCCGCGGCATCCTGCGGCTGCAGCGGTTCATGGCGCTGGCGCAGTCGGGGACGCGGGCCGGGCTCGCCGACCTCGCCGCCACCGCCGGCTACAGCGACCAGGCGCACCTGTCGCGGGAATGCCGGCGGATCTCCTCGCTCACCCCGTCCGACCTCCTCGCCAGTGAGGCCCCCGACTGGCACGGGACGGAATCCGTCGTCGATGTCGGAAATGTTCAAGCCCTCGGGCCCCGGGCGGGAGAAGAATCGGCAGCATGACCTCGACAACCGAAACCCCCGCAGCCCACTACCGAGACCTCGCCGCGAAGTTCACGAAGCGCGTCGAATCCGTGCCCGCCGAACGCTGGGACGACGCGTCCCCGTGTGACGGCTGGACGGCCCGCGACGTCGTGCGGCACGTGATCGACACGCAGCGCTACATCGTCACCGTCGTCGATCTGGAACTGCCGGAACCGCCGTCCGTCGACGACGACCCGGTTGCCGCATGGGCGGCCACGCGCGACGGCATGCAGGAGATCCTGAACGACCCGGCTCTGGTGAGCCGCGAGTACGACGGGCACTTCGGCCGCACCGACCTCGGAAAGACCATCGACAGCTTCTACTGCTTCGACCTGGTGATCCACGGCTGGGACCTCGCCCGGGCCACCGGCCTCGACGAGACCATCCCGGCCGACGACCTGACCTGGGTGGGTGGCGTCGCGGAGCAGATGGGCGAGAGCATCCGCACGGCCGGGGTGTGCGGTCCAGCCGTGGACGTTTCCGCGGACGCCGACGAGCAGACCCGGGTCCTGGCCTTCCTCGGCCGCAAGGCCTGACCCGAGCGCCTGCCCGGTCGCGCTTGTAACCTCGGGTCATGAGCGTGCCGGGCAGGATTGCCGCGCTGACGGCGGTGTCACTGGCCGCGGCGCTGCTCGGCGGTGACGTGGTCGCGGTGGCCGATCCCGAACCCCGGGGCGCATCCGGTCTGCCGGCGCGTGGCCTCGTCACCTCGGCGCCGCTCGCGTCCGCGGTCATGTTCGCCGGGACCACCGGCGACGCCGCTCCCTCACAGCGGGTTCCGGGTGACGAGTCGAACGGTATGTCGGCCACCAGCCACCGCTTCGACGAGTACCCGTACATGCGGTACGAGGTCCGGTTCGGTCCGGAGCCCGCAGGCACCGACGTGACCTGGCACGGACGTTCGGTGAATCTCGACGACCTCGCGATGCACGTGTGGGACGAGGAGGCGCAGAGCTGGGGTGAGCCGGTCGCGACGGCGCAGGCGTCCGAACCGGGCGGTCCGGTCACCCTGACCACCCGGATCGAGGGCGAGGACTCCGCGCAGATCCTCGTCATCGACGGTCCGCGACGCGACCGGAGTTTCCGCGAGGCCAACGCGACAGCCGATCAGCAGTTCGCCGACCCGAACGCGTACGACTTCGCGCTGCAGCACATCTCCGACACCCAGTACGTCTCGCGGGACCGGCCGGAGGTGTACTTCGACATGACCCGCTGGACCGCCGAGAACGCCGCCGAACGCAAGATCGCCTATTCCATGCACACCGGCGACCTCGTCCAGAGCTGGATTCGCCCGGGCGCACCCGAGTCCCGCGCCCGGCCCGAGTTCGAAGTCGCGGACAAGGCGATGGCGACGCTCGAAGAGGCAGGCATTCCCTACGGCGTCCTGCCCGGCAACCACGACAACCTGTGGAACGTCGGCGGACGGCTCATTCCCGGCGAGCACGAGAAGAATCACGCCCTCTACAACGAGTTCTTCGGGCCGTGGCGGTACCGCGACCGGCCGTACTGGGGCGAATCCGTCACGGACACGGACAATTCGGCGCACTACGACCTGCTCGACATCGCCGGCGCGAAGTTCCTGATGCTCTACATCGGCTACAACCCGCCCGAGCACGTACTGCAGTGGGCCGAGGACGTGCTCGCCGACCACCCGGACCGCAACGTGATGATCGGCAGCCACTACTACCTGGACGAGGACGGCTCGCTGCGGATGAGCGGGTTCGGCGACATCGGTAGCAGTGCGGGACAGCAGATCTGGAACCGGCTCGTCGTTCCCTTCGACACGGTGTTCCTGGTCCTCGCAGGACATGTCGACGGGCAGACGACGGTCACCGACCGGGAGGTGGGCGACACGGACCGGAAGGTCGTGGAGTTGCTCGCCGACTACCAGTACTTCACCGTCGACACCCGCCGCGAGACCGGGTTCCAGCGACTCCTGCAGTTCGATCTCGACGGCGGAACCCTCGCCGTCACGACGCACTCCCCCACGCTGGACAGCTTCCGGGTGGAGGACTTCGATCCGCAGCGGCGCTACCAGCCGGATGACGGGGACTTCGTCACCGATGTGGAGTTGCGGGCCGACCTGCCGCGCGCCGTCATGCCTACGCCCTGAGATGTAGGTCGATCAGCTGCGCGACGAAGCTGTCCACGTCGAAGTCGCCGGCGATCACTTCGATGCTGCGGGTGGCGCAGAGGGTCGCCACCCCGTGCAGCTGGGTCCACAGGTTCAACGCGACCACGCGCGGCTCGTCGGAGCCGGTGTCCGCGACGAGTGCGACGACCGTCTCGAACAGAGGTTTCGAGTGTTGCCGCAGGTCCTCGCCCGACCCTTCGAGCAGGTCGTGCCGAAACATCAACTCGAACAGGGTGCGGTGGGTGTCGGCGAAGGAGAGGTACTGCCGTGCCGTCCGCCGCACGCGTGCGAGGGGGTCCGACTCGGACGCGATCGCCGACCGGAGCTCGTCGGCCAGTTCGGCGAATCCCGAGGCGGCGATCGCGGCGAGCAATGCTTTGTGGGTGGGAAAGTACCGTCGCGGCGCGCCGTGCGAGACACCCGCGTGCCGGGCGACGGCGCGCAGCCCGACGGCGTCGATGCCGCCCTGGTCCAGCAATTCGCGGCCACTGTCGATCAGCCGCACGCGCAGGGGTTGCACTTCTCCACTCATGTAGACAGTGTCTATCATTGCGTGAGTAGACAATGTCTACTCACGCAATGGCGCCCGAGTGAGGAGTTCACCGTGTGGTACTGGATCTTCAAGTACGTGCTGATCGGACCGGTGCTGCGCATGTTCGGGCGGCCCGCGATCGACGGTGCACACCACATCCCGGCGTCGGGTCCGGTGATCCTTGCGAGCAATCACCTCACAGTCGTCGACTCGTTCTTCCTCGTCCTGATGGTGCGCAGGCGCATCACGTTCGTGGCAAAGAGCGAATACTTCACCGAAAGCGGCGCGAAAGGCAGGGCGAAACGCTGGTTCTTCACCGCGGCCGGCCAGGTGCCGATCGACCGATCCGGGGCCTCCGCGGCGGAATCCGCACTGAACACCGCGCGGAAGATCCTGGACGACGGCAAGGTCTGGGGAATCTACCCCGAGGGCACCCGGTCTCCCGACGGCCGACTCCACAAGGGCAAGACCGGAATCGCCCGGGTCGCGCTCGCGACGGGCGCCCCGGTCGTGCCCGTCGCCATGCACGGCACCCGGCAGGTCAACCCCGCCGGATCGCGGATGTGGCGGTTCGGCAAGGTGACGGTGACCGTCGGCGAACCGCTCGACTTCACCCGATTCGCCGAGCTACGCGACAACCGGCACGTCGTCCGGGCCGCGACGGACGAGCTGATGCACGCCCTCATGACACTGTCGGGGCAGGAGTACGTGGACGACTACGCGCTCAGGCGTCCGGCGTAGCGACGGCACGCGTCACGAGATCGGCGACGAGCCGCTCCGTGTCGACCCCCTCGAGCACGCCGGGCAGCGTCAGGTGCTCGACGATGAGCGCATTCATCGCGAGGTAGAGCATCAGCACGGTGCTGCGATCACCGGGCAGTCCCGAGTCGAGGTGAAAACCGATGTCGCGTTCCAGATTCTCGGAGATCGTGCGCGTCAGCGTGGTCCGCAACTCGGGACGCCGGACCGCTTCGAGTCGCAATTCCTGCAACGCGAGATAGCCCGTGCGGTCGCGGGTGATCCTGCCGAACAGCCCCTGCATGTACTCGATCGCGAGCTCGAGATTCTGCGGGTTGCGCCCGCTTTCTTCGACGACCGAGGGGTCGGGACCCATCCGCTCGTGAATCCGCTTGCCGACCTGGTCGAACAGGTCGTCGCGGCTGGCGAAGTAGTTGGACGCCGTCCCCTTGGGGACGTTCGCCTCGACGTCGACGGCGCGGAAGGTGAGGCCGCGCGCACCCTCGCGCGCAAGCACTTCGATCGCGGCGTTCACGAGAGCCGCACGTCGTTCCGGATTCTGCGCCATCGACACTCCTCGACGAAAAGGACTTGCAACCACTTCAGTCATAGTACTACAAATGGAGTTGTTACCGACCACGGGAGGACTCACATGCGAAAGCTCGTCTACTACGCCGCCGCCACCATCGACGGATTCATCGCCGGCGCCGACGGCTCGGACCCCACCGGCACCATCTTCGAGATCGACGGCGATCACATGCCCGTGATGATCGCCGAGTACCCCGAGACGGTCCCCACCCACATGCGGGCACCGCTGGGAATTGACGCCCCCAACAAACATTTCGACACACTGCTCATGGGCCGCGCCAGTTACCAGCCCGGCCTCGACCTCGGCATGACCAGCCCGTACGCGCATCTGCGGCAGTACGTCTTCTCGACCACGATCACCGAGTCGCCCGACCCGGACGTCGAGATCGTCTCGGGCGATCCGATCGAGAAGGTCCGCGAACTCAAGCGGGAGGACGGCAAGGACATCTGGCTGTGCGGCGGCGGCAAGCTCGCCGCCGCGGTCCAACCCGAGATCGACGAGCTCCGGATCAAGCTCAACCCCGTGGCGATCGGCACCGGCATTCCGTTGTTCGACGGCGAATTCGGCCCTCAGCGGTTCCGGCTGGCCGCGAGCCGCGCCTTCGAGAGCGGGATGATTTTCCTGACGTACGTCCGCCGATAAACGAAGTCACACCCGCCACTCGCGGCAACACGGGCACCTGACGCATGTATTGATTCAATACGTCAGTAATGTTCGAGGCATGCGCGAACGCCGATACTCGTCCACCAGCCCCGAACGCCTGGCCGCAGCCCTGTTCGACGTCGCGGCCGAGTCGGGGCTCGAGGGCGCCAGCGTGCGCGAGGTCGCCAAGAGGGCGGGTGTGTCCATCGGAGCCGTGCAGCACCACTTCTCCACGAAGGACGAGATGTTCGCGTTCGCCCTGCGGACCCTCGTCGACAAACTCCTCGCCCGACTGTCGGAGGTCGAGCGCGGCGGGGATCCCGCCCGGGCCCTGTTCGCCGCGATGTCCCAGTTGCTGCCGCTCGACGAGGCGCGGTCGCGGGAGGCGCACGTCATGGCGGCATTCGCCGTCCGGGCCGCGACCTCCCCGTCGCTCGCCGAGATCCGGCGCAAGACCCTGTTCACCATCCGCACCGGACTGTCCGCCGTGCTCATCGGGATCGGCACCCCGGAGGCGGAAACCCGTGCGGCGCTTCTCCTCGCCACCGTCGACGGCCTCGCCCTCGATGCGATCGGCAGTCCGGCGCTGTACCCGCCGGAGTACCTCGAGCACGCCCTCGACATTCAGATCGGCATGATTCTGCAGGGCGCCGACGTCGTGCCGTCGTCGTCGATCGAACTGGCCAGCTGACCCCTCGGCCGATGTCACATCCGTCTCGTCAGAGTGAACCGCTGTCACATCGGGCGGGGGGCGCGGGGCGGTTCGCGCCCAGCCCGTCCGGCGACCTGCACCTCGGCAACCTGCGGACCGCCGTGCTGGCGTGGCTGTTCGCCCGGTCCACCGGCCGGAAGTTCCTCCTGCGCGTCGAAGACCTCGACCGCGTCCACGAGGGCGCCCGCGACCGGCAACTGGCCGACCTCGCGGAACTCGGCCTCGACTGGGACGGCGACGTCGTGTCGCAGTCGCACCGACTGTCGCGGTACGACGCTGCCATCGCCGAACTCCACGCCGCCGGCCTCACGTACGAGTGCTTCTGCACGAGAAGAGAAATCCTCAAAGCCGCGTCGGCGCCGCACGCACCGCAGGGCGCGTACCCGGGGACCTGCCGCAACCTGACACCGGACGAACGCGCCGACCGGCTCGCCGGCGGCCGACCCCCCGCGCTGCGGCTGCGCGCCGGCGTCACGTCGTTCACCATCGACGACGTCCTGCACGGCAGCTATTCCGGCATGGTGGACGATCTCGTGCTGCGGCGCGGCGACGGGACACCCGCCTACAACCTCGCGGTGGTCGTCGACGACGCCGCCCAGGGAATCGATCAGGTGGTGCGCGGCGACGACCTGCTCTCGTCCGCGCCCCGCCAGGCCTACCTCGCCGGGCTGCTCGGGTTGACCGCCCCCACCTACGCGCACGTGGCCCTCGCACTCAACGAGGACGGCAAACGGCTCGCGAAACGCGACGGCGCCGTCACGCTCGCCGACCAGAAAGCGTTGGGACGCACCCCGAGCGACGTCCTCGGAGTGCTGGCGACGTCACTCGCGCTCGCGGAACCGGGCGAGGTCGTGGATCTCGGGATACTCCTCGACCGGTTCGACCCGGCCCGCCTGCACCGCGAACCGTGGGTGGTCAGGCTCCCGACGCCGCAGCAATCACCATGATCAGGAAGAACAGGATCCAGCCGACGACGTAGGCGCCGCCGATGGCGATTCCGGCGATCGCAAGTCCGCGGCCCTCCTGCCCGGACTGCTTGATCTGGCCCAGCGCAATGATGCCGAGGATGATGCCGACGATGGAGCCGAGGCCGTAGAAGCATCCGCCGACGATCGACGTGATCAGCGACGCGATCGCGAGACCGTTCGTCCCCAGCGGCCGCGGGTAGGGCGCGCCGTACGGGTTCGGTGCGCCGTACTGCGGGGCGGGACCGCCGTATTGGCCCGAAGCCCCGTACTGGTTGGGCGCGCCGCCGTACTGGTTGGGGGCGCTGTACTGATTCGGGGCGGCATACGGGTTGGGCGTCCCGTACTGCTGGTTCGGCGCCCCGTACTGGTCGCCGCCGTACTGATTCTGATTCGGCGCGGCATACGGATTCGGAGAAGTCCCATACGCGCCCGGCTGCTGATAGTCGGGGTACTTCTCGGTGGGCGCCGAATAGGTGGGATAACCGGATTCGTCGACCCCGTATCCGTCGCGCGGCAAGCCGGGAACCTCGCCATAAGTGGGTGGTGTTTGCCCGTTGTACGGATTCGAATCGTCCGATCCCCCAGAATTAGTCACGATAACCAGCGTAAAGCATCAAAACCGCAGGAGAAGAAGCAGACCAAAGGGAGGCGAGTAAAGGATTGTCCACGTAGTGTTTATTCGCACTGTCACGCGCGAGCATTCAACTCTTGCTGAGGGGATCACATGACGACTGGTGGATACGACCCTAACGACAAACCTGAAGGTGGTGACCAGGGCGGATGCCCCCCGCGGGGCAATCCTCCACCGCCGCCCGGTGGTTATCCGCCGCCCCCGGGGAATTACCCTCCGCCGCCGCAGGGACCGCCGCCCGGCGGATATCCGCCACCGCCGCCCGGCGGAAACTACCCGCCCCCGCCCGGCGGAAACTATCCGCCGCCCCCCGGCGGAAACTATCCGCCGCCTCCCGGTAATTACCCGCCGCCGCAGGGCAATTACCCGCCGCCGCCCCAGGGACCGCCGCCCGGTGGATATCCGCCGCCTCCGCCGATGTCGGATTACGGCACGCCCGGGCAGACGCCGGGGCAGTTCTCCGTGGGCGACGCGATCGGCTACGGCTGGAACAAATTCAAGGACAACGCGCTCATCTGGATCGGCATCCTGCTGATCGCCGCCATCATCCAGGTGGTGCTGAACCTCGTCTTCGGCGGCTTCAGCACGTCGTCCGACATGAGCGCGGCGTTCTCGGTGTGGCGCATCATCGGCACGATCGTCACGACCATCGTCGGCTATCTGATCAATGCGGCTCTCGTGCGGGGCGCACTGCACGAGGTGGACGGGAACAAGCCGGCGTTCGGTTCGTTCTTCCAGTTCACCAATGTCGGGGCGATCATCATCGCCAGCGTGATCATCGGTGTGGCCGCCACCATCGGTTTCGTCCTGCTCATCATCCCGGGTCTCATCGTCATCTTCCTGACCTGGTGGACGCTGCAGTTCGTCATCGATCAGAACGAGGACGCGATCACCGGCATCAAGTCGAGTTTCCGCGTGATCTCGCAGAACGTCGGCCCGGTGCTGCTGCTGGCCCTCGCTCTCGTCGGCATCAACATCGTCGGTGCACTCCTCTGCGGCGTCGGACTTCTCGTCTCGATCCCGATCACGATCATCGCGTCGACCTACGCGTACCGCGTGCTCACCGGCCGTTACGTCGCGGCCTGACCGCTCGCTCCCACGGGTGAGTGTGCTTCCTGTCCTTCGCGGACGGAAAGTACGCTCACCCGTTTTGCCACTCCCGTCACTCGAGTCACTTCCACCCCTTGCGTAAGGTGCTCAGGCGTCATCCGAGACATTCAGGACTCGAGATTCGAGGGGGAACACATGACTACCGGTGGATTCGATCCAGGCCAGGGACAACAGCCGTTCGGCGGGCAGCAGTACGGGCAACCGCACTACAACGGGGCGGGGCAGCAGCAGTACGGACAGCAGTTCGGCGCACCGCCGCAGTTCGATTCGGCACAGCAGTTCGGCACCCAGCCGTTCACGCAGCCGGACTTCGGGTTCGACCCGTCCCGTCCCGGTGAACTTCTTCCCCGCCTCGGCGCACGGGTGATCGACGGCCTGATCGTCGGCATCCCGATGGCCGTGGTCAGCACCGTCCTCGCGCTGGTGCTGGGCAACTTCCTGGGCAGCGTCCTCGGCGCGATCCTCACCGCGGCCGCCGCCGTCGGCTACTTCGTCTTCCTCGAGACGACGAGGGGGCAGACCCTGGGCAAGCAGCTCCTGGGTCTGCGCGTCGAGGGCCCGACCGGCGGACTCCCCACCCAGCAGCAGTCGCTGACCAGGAACGGTTTCTACGTCCTGTCCGCGCTCGGCGGGTTCCCGCTCCTCGGGTTCCTGTTCGGTCTGCTCGGCGTCGTCGCCGCGATCGTCATCGGGGTGACGATCAACGGCAGCCCCACCAAGCAGGGCAAGCACGACGAACTGGCCGGCGGCACGCGCGTCGTTCAGGGCTAGTCCGAACCCGTCCTACCGTGCGGGTGAACGTATCTTTCGTCGCGTCAGATCGGACAAAAGGTACGTTCACCCGTTCCTGATTCGCGCCCTTCCACCTGCAGGTGCTTGGATTGCGGCGTGACAGCCTCAGATCAGCAGACCAAACCAGACGACCACGCGACGTTCGCGCACGTCAGCCGGGGGTACTACCCCACGTTCGTCGCCCTCTTCACCGCGACGCTG
Organism: Rhodococcus sp. G6(2025); assembly: GCF_058628105.1. NCBI lineage: Bacteria > Bacillati > Actinomycetota > Actinomycetes > Mycobacteriales > Nocardiaceae > Rhodococcus > Rhodococcus sp. G6(2025). The sequence continues at coordinate 524,521 of NZ_CP179750.1, read as the reverse complement.
CTGATCTCGAATATCTGCGCGACGAAGGGCGTCGCGTTCTTCGCCGATTCGTCGCTGACCATCGGGCCGCTGCAGATCCTGCCCGTCATCACCGACGGCGGCTTCTTCCTGTTCCCGCTCGCCTACATTCTCGGCGACGTCCTCAGCGAGGTGTACGGGTTCAAGTCGACGCGTCGCGCGATCTACCTGGGCTTCGGCGCCCTGATCCTGGCCGCGTTCTGCTTCTGGCTCCTCATCGAGCTGCCGTCCGCCGACTTCTACGAGAACCAGGAGGCGCTGCGGTCCGTCGTCGGCGTCTACCCGCGACTGCTGCTCGCCGGGCTGGCCGGTTACCTCGTCGGGCAGATGCTGAACTCGGTGACGCTGGTCCTGATCAAGGAGCGCACCAAGGAGAAGCACCTGTGGGCGCGGCTCATCGGGTCCACCATCGTCGGTGAGTTCGCCGACACCCTGATCTTCTGCTCCATCGCCGCAGGCGCGATCGGCATCAGCACGTGGAGCGATTTCGTCAACTACGTGATCGTCGGATTCCTGTGGAAGACCCTCGTCGAGGTACTGGTCATGCCGATCACGTACCGCGTCATCGCGTACGTGAAGAAGCGCGAACCCACCTACCAGCTCTGACCCCCACGTGAGTGGGAAAGTGTGCCCGAGGACGCTTTCCCACTCACGTGCGGTAGAAGCGGCCCAGGGTTTCGGCTTTGAACTCGTCGAAGTAGCCGCCCTCGATGCTGGCGCGTATCTGATCGACCAACCGCACGGTGAAGCGTTCGTTGTGGATGGTGCACAACGTGGACGCCAGCATTTCCTTCGCCTTGAACAAATGGTGAATGTAGGCGCTGGTGTAATTCGCGCAGGTGTAGCAATCGCAGTTCTCGTCGATGGGCGTGAAGTCACGACGGAAGCGGCTGGTGTTGATGTTGAACCGGCCGTCCGGGTGGTAGATCGCGGCGTTGCGCGCGACCCGTGACGGATTCACGCAGTCGAACGTGTCCGCGCCGTTCTCGATGGCCACGAAGAAGTCGTCCGGCTCGCTGATGCCGAGCATGTGCCGCGGCTTGTGCTCGGGAAGCTCCTCGTTGCACCAGCGGACGATGGTGCCGAGGTTCTGCTTCTCGAGCGCACCGCCGATGCCGTATCCGTCGAACCCGCGGCCGCTCTCCCCCGTGATCGACTCCAGCCCCCGGCACGCCTGCCTCCGCAGGTCCTCGTACTGCGCGCCCTGCACAACCCCGAACAGCGCCTGGTACGGGCGATGGGCGCGCTCGGCGGTGAGCTTCTCGTGCTCGGCGATGCAGCGCACCGCCCACGCCTGCGTCCGCTCCACCGACTGCTCCTGGTACCCGCGGGTGTTCAGCAGCGTGGTGAGCTCGTCGAACGCGAACATGATGTCGGCGCCGAGCTGGTGCTGGATCTGCATCGACACCTCGGGGGTGAACCGGTGCCGCGACCCGTCCAGGTGCGATTTGAACGTCACACCGTCGTCGTCGACGGTCGCGAGGCGTTCCTTGCCCTTCGCGATGACGTCGTCGGAGCGCACCCCGACCGCTTCCATCGCGAGGACCTTCTTGAACCCGACGCCCAGCGACATGACCTGGAATCCGCCGCTGTCGGTGAACGTCGGGCCGTCCCAGTTCATGAACTTGCCCAGACCGCCGGCCTCGTCGACGATGTCCGGCCCGGGCTGCAGGTACAGGTGGTACGCGTTGGCGAGCAGCGACTGCGCGCCCAGTTCCTTCATGCTCTCCGGCAGCACCGCCTTGACGGTGGCCTTGGTGCCGACGGCCACGAACGACGGCGTCGCGATGTCACCGTGCGGGGTGTGAATGGTTCCGGTACGACCCAGCTGCCCGTCGAGTCGGGTACCGACGGTGAAGAACGGATCGGGCGGGGTCGGGACTACGGCATTCACGGGTGTATCCAATCACGGGCGACATTTCCGGCGACACATCACTACTTCGTTCGATAGTGGGTACAGAGAGTGAGACGATCCCATCCCTTCGACCGGAGGAACCGCCATGAGCGACGAGCAGGCCGGCCACCGGATCGACAGGCGAACCTTTCTCTCGGGTGCGGCGGTCGCCGGCGGGGTGACCGTGATGTCGGGCCTCTTCGACCGTCGGGCGGACGCATCGGAGAAGCCGCTGCACCGGCAGCCCAGCAACTACGTGCAGCCCAACATCGTGTTCATCGTCGTCGACGAGATGCGGTTTCCCCAGGTCTTTCCCGCGGGGATCACCACTGCCGACCAGTTTCTGCAGCGGTTCATGCCCAACCTCTACACGCTGTGGGCGCCCGGGGTGAAGTTCACGCAGCACTACACGGCCGGGGTGGCGTGCAGCCCCGGCCGTGCGTGTTTCGTCACCGGGCTGTATCCGCTGCAGAACTGGATGCTGCAGACACGGACCGGTAATCGGGCCTCCCCCGTCCCGTCGCCCGCGATGGGACGGGACTTTCCGACGTACGGCAAGCTGCTGCGGCAGGCGGGGTACGTCACGCCGTACGTCGGCAAGTGGCATCTGTCGCCGTCCCCCGACGAGGACTCCGGGCTCGCCCCCGGCTACCTCGAGGAGTACGGGTTCGACGGACTGACCATGCCCGACATCATCGGAATGAACGGTGAGGGATTCGAATTCGACGGGCACATCGCCGACCAGGCCGCGGCGTGGTTGTCGACACGGAAGCCCGGGGACGGCCCGTTCTGTCTCACTGCGAGCTTCGTCAATCCCCACGACCAGCAGTTCTTCTGGGCCGGAACGGAAGCGGAACGGTATCAGTCGCTGTACGCGAACAACGTTCCCCCGCTCAGTCCCGCGCGGGCCTGGTCGGTGACCACCGCCGAGAGCGACCCTCCGCGCCTAGGTTATCCGTCGGTGCCGCCCAACTGGGAACCCGAGAAGGCATTGCAGTCGAAACCGAGCACCCAGGTGTTCGCCCGGGAGTTCCAGGCCCTGGTGTGGGGCGGCGTCACCGACGACATCCAGAATCTGTCGAACTACTACCTCCAGCCCTACGGCCAGGGCACCGATCCCGACCGTCACATCGCGTTCGCGCCGTACACGTATTGGGAGCGGGCCCTGGACAGTTACACCAACGTGCTGTCGATGGTCGATCACCACATCGGCACGGTGATCAACTCGCTGCCGGAGGATGTCGCGGCGAACACCGTCTTCGTCATGACATCCGATCACGGCGAATATGCCGGGGCGCACGGCTTCGTCGCGGGCAAGTTGTCCACCGCCTACGACGAGGCATTCCACATCCCGCTGATCGTCGCCGACCCGACCGGGCGATTCACCGGCGACACCGACACCCCGCGCGGCCAGCTCACGTCGAGCGTCGACGTCGTGCCGCTGCTCGCGACGCTCGGGCACGGCGACCGGAACTGGATGTCCGGGGACCTGTTCGCCACCTATGCCGAACGCGCCGACCTCATGCCGCTGCTGCGGAGCAACACCGCGGCCGGTCGCGACCACGTCGTCCTCGCCACCAACGAGCACGCACCGCAGGGGGTCAACTGGAACAATTCCCCCACCCACATCTACGTGCTGCGCACCCCCGAGGCGAAGGTCGCGGTGTATTCGAAGTGGTTGGGGCCCACCGCCTACGTCGACCCGGCGTCGTTCCAGTACGAGTTCTACGACTACGCCACCGAACGCGGCCGGGCGGAACTCGACAACACCTTCGATCACGACCCGCGCGGTCCGGCCATGGCTGCGCAGCTTATGACCCAGTACCTGCCGACTCAGCTCGCCGCGCCGCTCCCCCCGGCGTTCGCTCAGCAGGGTGCCGACGCGATGGCCCGCTACCTCGCCTACATCCAGCTGATCAACCGGTACACGCCCGGCGAGATCGACCGCGAGGGCATCGACAAGCTGACCGCGTTCGGGGAGGTGTTCTGACGGTTATGGCCGGGAAAGTCGTTGCCGCCGTGCTGGTTCTGCTGCTGTGGTCCGGCGGCACCTCCCCCGCGTCCGCGGCGCCCCCACCGACCGCGCAGTGCGGGTGGCAATTCATGTCCGACTCGACCGTGCTCGACGTCGCCTTCCCCGACGCCAACGCGACGTACTGGGTGCTGCCCTACGCGTTGGGGCCGGATGACACCATCGAACTGAGCGGCACCTACCCGGCCGCCCGGTACTTCTCGCTCAATACGTATGGGACGAACTTCGACACCGTCGACACGTTGCGCGACAACCAGATCGGACCCGACCCCGGCAGCGAAAACCCGTTCGCCGACGCCGCCGCCGGCGCCCTGCCCGCCACGCAGAAGCGCTGGCACGCGACGGTCGTGACCGGTCCGGCCGACCACTCCCGCAACCAGATTCAGGCCCTGCCCGCCGGCGCCGACACGCAGTCGGTACCCATCGGCTTCCTCATCATCCGGGTGTACGTCCCCGACGACCCCGCATCGCCGACCGGCGGTGTTCCACTACCCGACGTGACGCTGACGTTCGGGGGCCGAACGTCGCCGGTGCCGACATGCGGATCCGAATTCGACCCCACCGCCTACGACAACGGACCACTCGGACAGATCGCGGAGGCCGCATTCGACCAGATCATCGCCGGCGCAGCGTCCGGCGCGTTCCCCGGCAACGTGCCCGAGGCGACGTTCGTGAACCCCGCGAGCACGTCGGGCCTGTTCCCCAACGGCGACAACAAATATGTCGGGGCCGGCCTGACGTACCAGCCCGGACGCATCGTCGTCGTGCAGGGCCGGGCACCGACGTTCCCCGACACCCGTGCCGGCCAACCCGTCACCGCACCCGGCCGCCAGGTGCGGTACTGGTCGATGTGCCAGAACGATCAGGCGACGCCGTACCCGGTCGTCGCGTGCGCCGCCGACTTCCAGACACGCACCGACGGCGACGGCAACTACACGTACGTCGTCGCCGCACCGCAGGACGTCCCCGCCCGCGCCGCGTCCGACCCGGCCGTCACCGTCATCCCCTGGGGCTCCACCGACGTCGCGAAAAAGGTCCTGTTCCTGCGGTACATGCTGCCGTCCGACGCCTTCTACCCCCAGTCGGTGCAGGCTTCGCAGAACGATCACACCGACCCGGCCGCCACGATGGGTCCGTACTATCCGCGCGCCGCCTATTGCGACACCGCCACCTTCGAAGCGGGGGGAAGCACTGCGTGCCTGTGAGTACTTATCAACCGCCCGTGGTTAACAAGTACTCACAAGTCGTCAGACCTCGGCGCCGACGAACTGGCTGTTGTAGAGGCGGTAGTACGCGCCGCGGGTGAGGAGCAGGTCGTCGTGGCTGCCCTGCTCGACGATGCGACCGTCCTCCATGACGACGATGAGGTCGGCGTCGCGGATGGTCGACAACCGGTGTGCGATCACGAAACTCGTGCGATCGCTGCGCAGGACCGCCGTCGCGTGCTGCACGAGCAACTCGGTGCGGGTGTCGACGGAACTGGTTGCCTCGTCGAGGATCAGGATCGACGGCTGCGAGATGAACGCGCGGGCGATGGTGATCAGCTGCTTCTCACCGGCACTGATGTTGCTGCCCTCTTCGTCGATGACGGTGTCGTAGCCGTCGGGCAGCGAGTGCACGAACCGGTCGACGTAGCTGATCCGTGCGGCCGCCTGGATCTCGTCCTCGGTGGCGTCGGGACGTCCGTACGCGATGTTGTCGCGGATGGTGCCGCCGAACAACCAGGCGTCCTGCAGCACCATGCCGATGCGGGACCGCAGGTCGTCGCGCGACATCTCGGCGATGTCGACACCGTCGAGGAGGATCTTGCCGCCGTCGAGTTCGTAGAACCGCAGGATCAGGTTGACGAGTGTGGTCTTGCCGGCGCCGGTGGGTCCGACGATGGCGACCATCTGACCGGGTTCCGCGACCAGCGACAGGTTCTCGATCAGCGGCTTCTCCGGCGAGTAGCTGAACGACACGTCCGAGAACTCCACCCGGCCGAACGTATGGACGCGACCCGCATCACGGGGCTCCGCCGGTGTGGGCGCTTCGGCGAGGTCGGGCTCCTCCTCGTCCTCGTCGAGGATGGCGAACACCCGCTCGGCGGACGCCACACCCGACTGCATGAGGTTGACCATCGCCCCGATCTGAGTGAGGGGCTGGGTGAACTGGCGCGAGTACTGGATGAACGCCTGCACGTCGCCGAGGCTCATCGTGCCGGACGCCACCCGCATGCCACCCAGCACGGCGATGGCCACGAAGTTGAGGTTTCCGAGGAACATGATGGCGGGCATGATCAGGCCCGAGATGAACTGGGCCCGGTAACTGGCCTGGTAGAGCGCCTCGTTCTGCTCCTCGAAGCGGGCCTCCACCTCACGGCTGCGACCGAACACGGTGACCAGTTCGTGGCCCGTGTACGCCTCCTCCACGTGAGAGTTGAGCACTCCCGTCGACTTCCACTGCGACACGAAGTGGGTCTTGGACCGTTTCGCGATCTGCGCCGTCACCAGGATCGACAGCGGCACCGTCAGCACCGCGATCAACGCGAGCAGCGGCGAGATGACGATCATCATCACGAGGATGCCGATCACCGTCATCGCCGACACGATCAGCTGACTCATCGTCTGCTGCAACGACTGCGAGACGTTGTCGATGTCGTTGGTGACCCGGCTCAGCAGGTCGCCGCGGGAGTGGGAGTCGAAGTAGCGCAGCGGAAGTCGATGGATCTTCCGTTCGACCTCGGCGCGCAGATTCTTCACGACACCCTGCACGATGATGTTCAGCAGGAAACCCGACAGCCACATGAACACCGACGACCCCAGGTACAGGGCCAGCACGATCGCCAGCACCCGGCCGAGCGCGCTGAAGTCGATACCGACACCGGGCACGACGGCCATGCCGGACACCATGTCGGCGAACGTGTTCTGCCCGTCGGCCCGCAGTGCGGCGACGGCCTGATCCTTCGACATCCCGGCGGGCAACTGCGCGCCGATGATGCCGTCGAAGATCAGGTTCGTGCCCTGACCGAGCATCCGCGGCGCGATCGAGGTGAGCACCACCGACACGGCAGCGACCAGGAAAACGATGCCGACGGCGATCCGGTGGGGACCCAGCCGCCTCAGCAACCGCTTGGTGGACGGCCACAGGTCGTTCGGCTTGGACCCCGGGGCACCCGGAGCGACCGGTCCCGGAATACGGGGGCCGGCGGGCCTTTCGGCAGTGGTGGTGGTTGCGCGATCGCTCATAGTGCTTCCTGGACCGATCGTTGGGATTCGACGATCTCGACGTAACACGGACACGTCTCGAGCAGTTGGTCGTGCGTGCCGATTCCGACCACCGCGCCGTCCTCGAGGACCACGATCTGCTCGGCCTCCACGATCGTCGAGACACGTTGGGCGACGACGATGACGCACGCGTCCGAGGTCTCGGGTTTGAGCGCCGCACGCAGCCGCGCGTCGGTGGTGAGGTCGAGGGCGGAGAAAGAGTCGTCGAACAGGTAGATCGACGGGCGACGGACCAGCGCCCGCGCGATGGCGAGTCGCTGTCGCTGACCGCCGGACACGGTCGTGCCGCCCTGCGCGATCGGAGTGTCGAGACCCTCGGGCATGGCGCGGACGAAATCCGCGGCCTGCGCGATCTCCAGTGCCCGCCACAGTTCGTCGTCGGTGGCATCGGGTTTGCCGTACCGGAGGTTGGTGGCGACGGTGCCCGAGAACAGGTACGGCCGCTGCGGAACGAGTCCGATGCCGGACCGCAGGACGTCCAGGTCGATGCGGCGCACATCCGTGTCGGACACGGTGACCGAACCCGACGTGGCGTCGATGAGGCGAGGGATCAGCGACAGCAGCGTCGTCTTACCGGAACCGGTGCCGCCGATGATCGCGGTTGTCTTGCCCGGCTCGGCGCGGAAGCTGATGTCGCGCAACACCGGTTCGTCGGCACCAGGGAACTTGAACTGGGCGTCGCGCAGTTCCACCACACCAGGGTTCTCGAGCACGGTGACTGCGTCGACCGGCGGCACGACGGTGGAATCGGTGGCGAGCACCTCGCCGATGCGTTCGGCGCAGACGGTGGCGCGGGGGGCCATCATCGCGATGAACGACGCCATCATCACCGACATCAGGATCTGCATGATGTAGCTGAGCATCGCGGTCAGCGAGCCGACCTGCATGGTGCCGCTGTTGATCTCGTGACCGCCGAACCAGATGACGGCGACGCTGGTGATGTTCGCGATGACCATCACGAGGGGGAACATCACCGCCGTCAGCCTGCCCACCCGCAGGGCGGTCTGGGTGAGCTGCTCGTTCGCGTCGCCGAACCGCGCCACCTCGGAGCGCTCACGGACGAACGCCCGCACCACGCGGATACCGGTGATCTGCTCACGCAGCACGCGGTTGACCCCGTCGATCCGGGTCTGCATCTCCCGGAACGCGGGCACCATCCGCGAAATCACGAAACCCATGGACAGCGCGAGTACCGGCACGGTGACCGCCAGGATCCAGGCGAGCCCGGCGTCCTCGCGGATCGACATCACGACGCCGCCGACGCACATGATCGGCGCCATCACCAGGATCGTGCAGCTCATCACGACGAGCATCTGCACCTGCTGCACGTCGTTGGTGTTGCGGGTGATCAGGGACGGCGCGCCGAAGCGGCCGAATTCGCGGGACGAGAAGCTCCCGACCTGATGCATCACGGCGCGGCGCACGTCGCGCCCGAAACCCATTGCGGCGCGGGCGCCGAAGAACACCGAACCGATCGAGCAGATGATCTGCACGACGGTGACGAGCAGCATCATGACGCCCGTGGACAGGATGTACCCGGTGTCGCCCTTGGTGACGCCGTTGTCGATGAGATCGGCGTTCAGACTGGGCAGGTACAGGGCTGCCGCGGTCGCGACGAGTTGGAACAGGACGACCGCCGTGAGGTCCCGCTTGTACGGGCGGAGGTACGTGGTGAGCAGGGCATTCAACATGGGCAGCGATCCTGGCGGGTCATCATTATGTCCGAAGGTTACCAACAGAAACGACCGCAGGCCCGCGGATTTTCGGGGCCTCCGGCCCCGTGCGCCTTTCTGGTAGCAGGCACTACCAGAAAGGCGCACGGGCGCGAAGCGCCTACCGGACGGGCTGCAGCGGCTCGTCCGCGTCGTGCAGGACCTTCTTCAGTTTCTCGCCCTCGATGTCGACGTTGGGCAGGATCTTGTCCAGCCACTTCGGCAGCCACCACGCCTTGTCGCCGAGCAATGCCATCACCGACGGGATGATCACCATGCGCACGACGAAGGCGTCGAAGAACACGGCCGCCGCCAGGGCGAAACCGATCGACTTGATGAACGAGTTCGGCTCGGCGATGAACGCCGCGAACACCGAGATCATGATGACCGCGGCGGCGCTGACCACCCGGGCACCGTGGTTGAAACCGACGGTGACGGCCTGCTTCGCCGTCGCGCCATGGACGTATTCCTCCCGCATCCGGGTCACCAGGAACACCTGGTAGTCCATCGCGAGACCGAACACGACGCCGATCAGGAAGATCGGCATGAAGCTGACGATCGGCTGCGGGTTGGAGATGATGCCGCCCCAGCCCTCCTGGAACACCGCGACGGTGGCACCGAACGTGGCCGCGACGCTGAGCAGGAAGCCGAGTGTGGCCGTCAGCGGCACGAGGACCGAGCGGAACACCAGCAGCAGCAGGAGGAAGGCGAGGCCCACGACCACCGCGAGATACGGGATCAGCGCGTCCTGCAGCGTCTCGGACACATCGCCTTCGAGCGCGGTCTGCCCGGTGACGCCGTAGTTGACGCCGATCGAGTCGTGCAGCTCCGCCTCCGCACCGCGGATGTTGTTCACCAGGTCCATCGTCGCCGGATCGCTGGGGGCGCTGCTCGGCGTCACCAGGATCTGCGCGGTGTCGCCGGCCTTGTTCACGCCGACGACCTGAGCGTTGGACACGTCGTCCTGCGCGGTGATGGTCTTCACGACCTCCCCGAACGCCTCCGACGGCGTGCCGGTGGTGACGTCCTTGGCGTCGACGACGACGAGCAGCGGACCGTTCTTGCCGGGTCCGAAGCCTTCGCTCACGAGGTCGTAGGCCTGCCGGGAGCTGGTGGCGGGGTCGCCGGTGCCCTCACTGGGGAGGGCCAGGCTCAGGCCGGTCGCCGGGATGGCGAGCGCCCCGAGCACCACGACTCCGGCGATCAGCGGAATCGCGGGCCTGCGGACCACGGCACTGATGTACCGCAGGGCGAGGCTCGGCTTGCCCTCGTCGTCCTCGAGGTCACGACTGCTGAGGAACGGGATCTTGCCTGCGAACGCCTTCTTCCCGAACAGCCCGAGGATCGCGGGCAGGAGCGTCAATGCGATCGAGACGGCGATGAACACCGTGAACGCGGCGGCCGCACCCATGTCGGAGAGGAACGGGATCCCGACGACGCGGAGCGCGATCAGGGCGATGATCACCGTGAGACCGGCGAACACCACGGCGGAACCGGCGGTGCCGACGGCACGTCCGGCCGCTTCCGAGCGGTCGTCGGTGAGCGAAAGCTCGTGTCGGAACCGGGACACGATGAACAGCGAGTAGTCGATGGCGACGGCCAGGCCGATCATGATGGCCAGCGTGGGGGTCATCGAGCTGAGGTCGGTGAAGCCGGTGGCGACGGTGATTCCGAGGCTGCCGATCATGATGCCGATGATCGCGGTGATCAACGGCAGACCCGCGGCGACCAGCGAACCGAACGTCAGCGCGAGCACGACCGCGGCCACGCCGATACCGACGAGTTCGGTGGCGCCGCCGGGCGGCTCGGCTTCGTTGGCTGCGGAGCCACTGATCTCGACGGTCAGTCCGGCGTTGCGGCCGGCGTCGGCCGCGGCCGAGATCTGGTCGCGCAGAGCCTGGTCGACGTCGCCCATGCCGCCCTTGAACGGCACCTCGACGTAGCCCACGGTCTTGTCGGCGTTGAGCGGAGACAGCGCCTGCGCGTTCGCGACGGCGGCGTCTTCACTGATTCCCTTGTCGGCCGCGGTCGACTTCGCCATCTCGACGAGCTGCTCGTTCGCGGTGACGGGGTTGACCAGTGCCTTCGCGGCGTCGGCGCCCGAGGCGGTGGCGGGATCGACCTTGGCGGCGTCCTGGACCTGGTCGATGCCGCGCACCTTGGCGAGCACCGCGTCCATCGCCTGCTGACTCTGCTCGCTCTCGAGGGTCTGCCCCTCGGGAGCGGCGAACACGTAACGCGCGCTGACGGCGTTCATCGGGTCGCTGCCCGCGGCCTCGGGGAACCGTTCGGCCATCAGGTCCTGCGCCTGCTGCGCGGGGGTGCCCGGGATGGAGAACGAGTCCTTCGTGGGCCCGGACAGCGTTGCCGCCCCGACGCCCATGAGGACCAGGATCACCAACCAGACGCTGAGGACCGCACCTTTTCGCCGGTAGGCGAATCTGCCGATCCGATAGAGATAGGTGGCCACGAGAGGCTCCTTCTGAGTCGGTGGAACGAAGAGTGATTCGGGGCAGCCGGCTACGGCTGCGGGATTCCCTGACGGAGTTGGCGCATGGCGTCGCGGACGAGTTCTTCGGGTCCGCTCGCACCGGACTTGCCGCTCATCCACAGGTCGAGCGACGCCTTGCACGCCGATCCGACCGCCAGGTGCAGCAGGTTGGGGTAGAGGTCGGTGTCGATGTTCGTGCCCGTGCGTTCGGCGATCACCTCACCGACCAGACGGGTGACGCGCAGGTGCACTTCGAGTTTCTTCGCGAGCAGTGCGGGGCTGGTCTCGACGAGTTCCATCATCACCGCGGTCTCTTCGAGCGGTTTCGCCGGATCGGTGACGATCTGGACCACCACGTGCTCGAGGGAATCCCAGATCGGCTCGTCCTCGGGGCGGGCGCGGAGCAGGTCCACCCAGTCGTGGACGGACTGCTCGAAGTGCGCGAGTACCGCCTCCTCCTTGCTGGAGAAGTAGTTGTGGAACGTCCGAGTCGAGACTCCCGCCTCGGACGCGATGGCGTCGGCCGTGACGCATTCGATGCCCAGTGCGCGGGCCAGGCGTGCGGCGGCGCCGCTGAGGGCTGCGCGCGTGGCGGCCTTCTTGCGGTCCCGCAGTCCGATTTCCGAAATCACTACACCGACGGTACAGAACTTGCAGAGCTCTGCAAATTTGCGCGACAGTGCAACTTTTATGTTCTTGCCCACAGTCCGCGCAGCACTGTGTTGGGAGTCACCGCGGCATTACGGTGGATTCATGTCCGATCCGACGGCGCCGCTGTCGTTCCGGGCGGACGAGATCGACCGCGCCGCCCTGGACCAACTCGCCGCAGTCCTCGACCTGCAGGCCGCGCGCCCGGGAATCCGGCGACTGCGCGAGTGGTCGTTTGCCGCCCTGCACGTGCGGCCGGGCGAGAGCGCCCTCGACCTCGGATCGGGCACGGGGTCGGAGACGCGGGCCCTCGCCGCGGCGGTCACCCCGTCGGGTCGCGCGATCGGACTCGATCCCAATCCCGGCATGACCCTCCTCGCCCGGGAGCGGGCCGGGGTGGAGGGCTCGACGGCGCAGTTCGTGATCGGCGACGCCTACTCGCTGCCGTTCCCCGACGACCGCCTCGACATCGTGCGGAGCGAGCGGGTGTTCCAGCACCTGAGCGAGCCGGACCGCGCGGCGGCGGAAGTGGCCCGTGTTCTGCGACCGGGCGGGCGAGGTGTCATCGTCGACAGCGACTGGGGCACGGCGATCATGCACCCCGGCGACCCCGAGATCCTGCAGCGGATCATGGACGTGATGCTCTCGCACACCGCGAACCCGCACTCCGGACGGCTGCTCGCGGGGCAGCTCACCTCCGCCGGGCTCGTCGTCGAGGACATCGGCACGGAGGCGTTGATCCAGGATCCGGGCGATGTGACCGGCCCACTCGTCCAGATGATGACGGCCGCGGCGATCGCCGAGGGGGCGATCACCGAGGCGCAGAGCGCCGAGCTGCTGGAGCAGCTGAACGCCGCCGCCCGCAGCGGCGACTTCCACATGTCGGTGACGATGTTCGCCTACCTCGTCCGCAAGCCCTGACGAAACCCTTCCGACATTCGGAAACCGAGTGTGGTGGATCACCTCCGGTGCCGCACAGTGGTGGAGACGACGCTGACGCCTCACCGAGTCCGGCGTCACGAATAACGCAGCAGCCCAGCATATTCCGGAGGCCCACATGTCCACGATCGCCCGCAACCAGTGGTACGTCGCAGCCTACGGCCGTGAGGTCGGACGCGAACTGTTCTCGCGCACCATCTGCGAGGAGCCGATCCTGTTCTGGCGGACCGAGGCCGGCGAGGCCGTTGCGATGAGCGACCGGTGCGTGCACCGCCGGTACCCGCTGTCCGAGGCGCCGAGCCGGCTCGACGGCGACAAGGTGGTCTGCGGCTATCACGGTTTCACCTACGGCAGCGACGGCGGCTGCGTGTTCGTGCCCGGCCAGGCGCGCGTTCCCCGCACCGCGCGGCTGCGCTCGTACCAGGTGGTCGAGCAGGACTCGTTCGTGTGGGTCTGGATCGCCGACCCGCAGAACCCCCAGCAGGGCGATCCCACCCGCATCCCCCGCGCACCGTGGATGGATTCCCCCGACTACACCGTGGTCAGCGGCATGGAACCGATCGACTGCAACTACGGCCTGCTCGTCGACAACCTGATGGACCTGTCGCACGAGACGTACCTGCACGGCGGCTACATCGGCACCCCCGAGGTAGCGGAAACCCCGATCACCACGGAGATCGACGAGGACCGAAACGTCATCTACGTGTCCCGGCACATGGACGACGCCGAGTGCCCGCCGTTCTACTCCAAGTCCACCGGCATCGAGGGACGCATCACCCGCTGGCAGGACATCGAGTACACGCCCCCGTGCCTGTACCTGCTGCACAGCCGCATCGCCCCGATCGGCGCACCGCTGCCCGGCGACGACGGCTCCGACCCGCACGCGTTCCACAGCGAGATCGTGTACGCGATCACCCCGTCGACGGAGAATTCCACCCTCGACTTCTGGGCCGTGGCCCGCGACTTCGCGGTCGGCGACGACGCCGTCACGACGTTCCTGGCCGAGAACAACCGGACCGTCGTGATGCAGGACGTCGTGGCGCTGAACATCCTGCAGAAGGCGCTCGACACGGAAAAGGACGGCTACCAGGAGCTGTCGATCAACATCGACGCCGGCGGCCTCGGCGCACGCCGGATCCTGAAGAAGCTGGTCGACGCGCCGCAGGCCGTGACCGCCGCGGCGGTGGGCTGAACCGTGGAACCGACCAGGATGCTCCGCGGCGCCAACGTCATGCGCATCGTCTGGCTTCCGGGGTCGGACCTGCTCGAGGGCGAGTGCCACTGCGGCGCGCGCCACGTCGCGGAAGAACCCGCCGCCCTCTGGGAGTGGTTGCTCGCCCACCCCGAGGGACACCACCCCGCCGATCCGCCGGTGCCCGCCACGCCGCCGCCCGCGGCGCCGGAATCCGCTCCCGTTCCCGTCTGATCCCGGAGAAACCGCCATGCCTACCCCACCCGAACCCGTGCTCGACCTGGAGCTGACCACCAAGACCACCGGCGCCGACGGCGTCGTCGTCCTGGAGTTCCGCGACCCTTCCGGCGCCGACCTGCCCGCCTGGACGCCGGGTGCGCACATCGATCTGGTGCTGACGCCGGAGCTCACCCGCCAGTACTCGCTGTGCGGCGACCCGGCCGAGACCGGGACGTGGCGCGTCGCCGTGCTGCGGGAGGCGATGGGGCGCGGCGGTTCGCAGTTCGTGCACGACAAGCTGAGCGAGGGCGACCGCGTCACGGTCCGGGGACCGCGCAACCATTTCGAGCTCGAGCCGTCACCGCGGTACGTGTTCGTCGCGGGCGGCATCGGGATCACGCCGATCCTCACCATGGCGCACGCCGCGGAGAACGCCGGCGCCGACTGGACCCTCGTCTACGGCGGACGCAGCCGCAGTTCGATGGCGTTCGCCGACGCACTCGCCGAGCGGTTCGGAGACCGGGTGGTGGTGCACCCCGAGGACGAGCACGGCCTCATCGACCTACCGGGGCTGCTCGGCGACGTTCGGGAGAACACCCTCGTCTACTGCTGCGGGCCGGCGCCGCTGCTCGACGCCGTCACCGGTCACTGCGACAGCTGGCCGTCCGGCGCGCTGCACATCGAGCGCTTCGCGGCCAAGGATCTCGAGGAACCGGTTCGGGCCGAGGGGTTCGAGGTGGAGCTGACACTGAGCGGCAAGACCGTGACGGTGGCACCCGAGCAGTCGATCCTGCAGGCCGTCACCGCCGCCGGCGTCCAGGTCCTGTCGTCCTGCGAGGAAGGGACCTGCGGAACCTGCGAGACGGCCGTGCTCGGCGGTACTGTCGATCACCGGGATTCCCTGCTCACCGCGGACGAGCAGGCCGCCAACGACACCATGATGATCTGCGTCTCGCGTGCGAGCTGTCCACGCCTGACGCTGGAACTGTGAGACGGAGAACGAGCAATGGCGATCACCGGATCGGTGACCATTCGCTCGTTGCGGCTCCTCGAGCTCTTCACCCCGTCCACGCCGCGGCTGACCCTCAGCGATCTGTCGCGGAAGTCCGGATATCCGCTGAGCACCGTGCACCGGCTGACCAGCGACCTCATCGAATGGGGCGCCCTCGAACGTGACAGCAGCGGCCGCTTCACGGTCGGGCTCAAGCTGTGGGAGATCGCGTCGCTCGCCCCGCGCGGCACGATGCTCCGCGAGCTGGCGATGCCGGTGATGGAGGACCTGTCGCAGATCACGCGGGAGAACGTCCAGCTCGGCATCGCCGAGGGCACCGAGGTCGTGTTCGTCGAACGCATCGCCGGACAGAAGGCCGTGCCCGTCCAGACCCGCGTCGGTGGCAGGTTCCCGCTTACGGCGTCCGGCATCGGCCTTGCCCTGCTCGCGTACATGCCCGCCGACGTGCAGGAGCAGGTGCTGAGCGGGCCGATCGAGAAGTTCACCGAGCGGACCGTCACCGACCCCGTCGTCCTGCGGCGGACGCTCGCCGAGATCCGCCGATCCGAGGTCGCGATCAGTGATCGTCAGGTGACCATGGACGCGGTCTCCGTTGCGGCACCGATCTTCGAGCGTCCCGGAGCGGCGGTCGCGGCCGTGTCGCTGGTGGTGTCGGCGGAAAATGCGTCACTGAACGCGCTGGTCCCGCTGGTGCGTGCGGCCGGCCGGACGATCAGCCGCGCGCTGCGCCCTCGTCAGCCGTCGTAGCCGGCCGGGTGCGACGCTCCCAGGCCCCCGGATCGGACGTCAGCGTGGTGAGGAAACCCGGCAGCTGCCCGTTCGCCACGTCCGCGAGGCTCACGTTTTCGAGCACGGCGCGCAGGTTCACCCGCACGGCGATCCACACGTCCTGCAGTTTGGCGGCCGGCCCGCAGTAGTCGACGTCCTCGGGGCGCTCCCCCCGCACCGACGCGAGCGGACCCTCGACGGTCCGGATGACGTCGGCGATCGTGATGTCCTCGGCGGGCCGGGCCAGCCAGTAGCCGCCGTCGGGTCCGCGTCTGCTGTTGACCAGTCCCCCGCGCCGAAGGTCGGCGAGGACGGCCTCGAGGAACTTGTGCGGAATGGTCTGCGACTGTGCCAGGAACTCGGCCTTGGACGGGGACGGCCCGGCAGCGGCCAGTTCGATCAGCGTCCGCACGGCGTAGTCCACCTTTGCGGTGATGTGCACACCGAATTCCTACCATCCAAGTATGAAAACGGGCAACTCACGCTTCGCCGCGCGAACCCAGGACGTCGAGGTAGTGCGGGTTGTACGTGACGCCGAGGATGTTGCCGAACGGGTCGACGACCGAGGCGGTGACGAATCCCGACTCACGTTCGGTGCGCGGCTCGTGCTCTTTCGCCCCCATCGACAGCAGCTTCTCGACGGCGGCGGTCACGTCGTCGACGTGCCAGAACACCACCACGCCGGACGGGCTGTCCGCGGCTGCGTGCGGGGCGTATAGACGGTCGATGATGCCGAGTTCGTGCTGGTAGTCGCCGATCCGGTATTCGATGTACGCCGGGTTCTCGGAGTCGGGGCGTTGGAAGTAGGGGGCGATACCGAGCAGCGCGCTGTACCAATCGCGGGCCGCCGCGATGTCGTCGGCGAAGAGGCTGACGGTGGTGAGTCCTCGCAACATGATGAATCCCTTCGACTGATCCGGTTCTTGCTGACGGAATTCATTCTCCGCGGCAAAGTGCGCATCCAATGAGCACTTTGTTTCCCTCTCCGGATCAGGGGCGGATAGTGATGCGTGTCACTCCGAGGTACATTGAACTGGACGATCGTCTTGTGTGGAGGAAGCAGCATGTGGGAGACCGTGACGTCGGCGTGGAATTCGGCGCTGCTGACGCCCCTGCACGAGCCGGTGACGCTGGCCATCCCGGCGTTCGTGCTGTTCCTCGCCATCGAATGGTTCGCAGCCCGGCACCTCGAGGACGCGACATTCGACCCCGACGGACGGTCCCGCCCGGTGCGCGGCGGTTACGAGCGCCGCGACGCGCGGGCGAGCGTGTCGATGGGCGCCGTGTCCATCCTGACGACCACGTTCTGGAAGCTACTGGCCCTGATCGGGTACTCCGCCATCTGGGTGTACCTCGCGCCGTGGCACCTACCCGCGGACGCCTGGTACACCTGGGCGATCCTCATCCTCGGCGTCGACGCGCTGTTCTACGCGTATCACCGGATGGCGCACCGCATCCGCCTGATCTGGGCCACCCACCAGGCGCACCATTCGAGTGAGTACTTCAACTTCTCCACCGCGCTCCGCCAGAAGTGGAACAACAGCGCCGAAATCCTGATGTGGATTCCGTTGCCGCTGATCGGCATTCCGCCGTGGATGGTGTTCATCGGATTTTCCGTGAACCTCGTCTACCAATTCTTCGTCCACACCGAGCGCATCGACACGCTGCCCCGGCCCGTCGAGTTCGTGTTCAACACTCCCTCGCACCACCGCGTTCACCACGGCTGCGACCCCGAATACCTCGACCGCAACTACGCAGGCATCCTCATCGTGTGGGACCGGATGTTCGGCACGTTCCAACCCGAAACCCACCGCCCCACCTACGGACTCACCACACCGGTGGGCACCTACAACATCTGGAAGCTGCAGACCCGCGAATACGGTGCCATCGTCCGGGACTGGCGCCGGGCGTCGTCGTGGCGCGACAAGCTGGGCTACGTGTTCGGGCCGCCCGGGTGGGCGCCGTCAGGAACGCGCGAAGCTGACCAGGAAGTCGACCGTGCCGTTGCCGTCCACGGTCACGAAGCCCAGTGACGGCGGCGTCACACCGAAGTCCGTCCAGGTGACCGGGATGCTGCCCGAGGCGATGAGGTCGTCGCCGGAACGCAGCACGTCGATGTCGACGGTCACCGGACGCGACTGCCCCTTGAGGGTCAGCGTTCCCTGGGCCGTGACCGTTCCCACGGAACCGTCCGCAGGCAGCCCCGACAGATCGACCGGGGAATCGACGGTGAACGTGGCGGTCGGGAACGTGCCCGTGTCCATGACGTTGCCGCGGAACTGGTTGTCGCGGCGGGACTGATCGGTCGCGATGGTCGCCACCTGCACGGTCACCTCGCCCGCGGTGAGTTTCTCACCCTCGACGGTCGCGTTGCCCGTCACGTCGCCCGTCGACCCGACCACCGTGACGCTGGCGCCGTTGAGGATCTCGTGGACGGTGTACCCCGCGGCCGTCTGATTGGAGCCCTGCCCCGGCGTGACGGTCCACTGCCCGTCGACCGCTCCGGTGGCCGCCTCCGCGCCCTCGGTCGACACCGAGGCCGCCGGTGCGTCGTCCTCTGCGATGAATTGGCCGTAGAACCACGGGCCCACCAGCACCGCGATCACGACGATGACGACTGCGCCGACCAACCACCACAGCTTTTTCATGGGATCAGGCTAGTTGCAGCTTCAATGGATGTCACTCGGTACGACCTGGGAGAGGGCTGTGAACGTCGGTCACGGGACGATGGAATCGATGTAGCCGCCATCGACCCGCACCGCGGCGCCGGTGGTCGCCGACGCCTGCGCCGAACTGAGGTACACGACCATGTTCGCGATCTCCTCCGGCTCGATGAGGCGCTGCAGCAACGACTGCGGCCGGTACTTCCTCATGAACTCGCGCTGCGCCTCGTCCCACGGCAGGTCCGTGTCGACCAGGCTGTAGACGAAATCCTCCACGCCGCCGGTGTGGGTGGGGCCGGCCAGCACCGAATTGACCGTGACCCCCGTCCCCGCCGCCTCTTTCGCGAAGCCCCGCGAGACCGCCAGCAGCGCCGTCTTCGACATCCCGTAGTGGATCATCTCGGCGGGAATGACGATCGCGGAGTCACTGGCGATGTCGAGGACCCGGCCCCAGGACCGTTCGACCATGCCGGGCAGGACCAGGCGGGTCAGCCGGATCGCCGACAGCACGTTCACCTCGAAGTAACGCCGCCACTCGTCGTCGTCGATCTCCAGGGCCGGCTGGGAGCCGAAGATCCCGAGATTGTTGACGAGGATGTCGACGCCCGGAACGATCTCCAGGACCCGCCGCGCGCCCTCGTCCGTCGTGACGTCGGCGGCCGCCGGAACGAATTCGCCGTCCGGGACCTCGGCCCGCAGTCGTTCGATCGCCTCGCCCACGGATTTCTCGGTGCGGCCGTTGATCGCCACCCGCGCGCCGGAGCGGGCGAGGCCCGCTGCGATCGCGGCGCCGATGCCCTGCGTCGATCCGGTGACCAGCGCCGTTCTGCCCGTCGAGTCGATGCGCATGTCGCCTGCCCCTTCCCTCCAGGACACGCTAACGAATATCCCCGGCCCGGATACACAAAAAAGCTCCCCACCTGCGTGTGCAGGTGGGGAGCCTTGGCGGTGGCGGAGGGATTTGAACCCTCGGACGGGGGTTACCCGTCACACGCTTTCGAGGCGTGCTCCTTAGGCCGCTCGGACACGCCACCGCCGGTGACTTTACCGGATGTGACGCCCGAGCCCGAAATCGCCAGGTGAAGCCGTTTAACTCAGCTTGTCCTTGAGGTTCTTGGCGGCGTCCTTGACCTTCTCGCCGGCATCCTTCACCGCCGAGGACGCCTGGTCGGCCTTGCCCTCGTCGCGCAGGTCCGGATCGCCAGTGGCTTTGCCGGTGGCTTCCTTCGCCTGGCCCTTGAGGTCTTCCGCCTTGTTCGAAGCTTTGTCTGCGATTCCCACGAGATACCTCCGTGAATCCGATTTCGAACCCGGGGACGGGTCCGGCGGCGCCTCGTCGGCGCCTGTCTCCAGAGAAGCACGGGTCATGCGGACCCGGCCACATAGTGTCGAGTACCCCACGAAAGAGTTTGAAACCGGTCAGCGCCGTTCACGAAAGAAGTCTTCGAGGATGCCGGCGCATTCGTCCTCGAGAACACCGCCCCTGACCTGCGGTCGGTGGGTGAGGCGGCGGTCGCGGACCACATCCCACAGTGAGCCGACCGCACCGGTTTTCGGCTCCCATGCCCCGAACACCACCCGGGAGATCCGGGCCAGCACGAGCGCACCCGCGCACATGGTGCACGGCTCCAGCGTCACCGCGAGCGTCGCCCCCTCGAGGCGCCACCCGTCGCCGTACACCCGCGCTGCGGCCCGCAACGCGATGATCTCCGCGTGCGCCGTCGGATCCGACATCGCCTCCCGCGAGTTCACGGCCCGCGACACCTCCACACCGTCGGCGTCGAACACCACCGCACCCACGGGCACGTCGGCGTCGGTGGCGGCCCGGGCCGCCTCGATCGCCGCGCGGATCATCCGCTCGTCGTCCTGAAGAGTCACGGCGCGTGGAACTACCGGGGAAGCTTGTCGAGAACCCCGGCCAGCTCCGTGGTGAACCCGAGCCGCTGCGCGATCATCCCGAGCTGCTCGTCGGGATACAGGTCCGTCTCGGACGTGATGACAGCCAGAACGGGTTCGGGCAGACCGAGGTCGGCGAGCAGCGACAGGTCGCCTTCCTCCCACGGCTCGATGTCGTCGAGTTCGTCCGGGTCGATGTCCGGGACCTCGACGTTGAGCGCCTCGAGGACGTCGGCGGCGATGTCGTAGTCGATGGCCGCGGTGGCGTCGGACAGCAGCAGACGCGTTCCCGACGGCGCAGGCCGGAGCACGACGAAGAATTCGTCGTCCACGTCCAGCAGACCGAAGAACGCGCCCGCGCTACGGAGGGCCCGAAGCTCCTCCTCCGCGACGCTGAGACTGGTCAGAGCAGCCGAAGTGAGGGCCTTGACCTTCCACCGGCCGTCCTCGTGTACTACCGCGACACCGAAGCCCTCCAGATCCTCTGCCCGATCCGAGGAGGCGCTGTTGTTTTCCGCGCGCTGTGCACCCATGAGCGCAACGGTAGCCCGCGGGGTGCCGGTAAATGAAGTCCGCACTCGAATGTGCCAACCTGTTCGGGTGTCTGATACCCCTTCCGCACCTCCGGTGTGCGTGCTCGGCCTGGGCTTGATCGGCGGTTCACTGCTGCGTGCGGCGGTCCGGGCCGGCCGCGAAGCGTGGGGTCACAACCGATCCGCGCCGTCCGTCGACGCCGCCCGGGCGGACGGTTTCGACGCCGACACCGATCTGGTCGCGGTGCTCCAGCGCGCGTCGGCCGAGTCGGCGCTGATCGTGATCGCGGTCCCCGTGCCCGCCGTCGCCGCCACCCTCACCGCGATCGCCCTGTACGCCCCGAACTGCTCGATCACCGACGTCGTCAGCGTCAAGGCGGAGGTCGCGGCGGCGGCAGCCCGTCAGGGACTCGCCGACCGCTACGTGGGCGGTCACCCGATGGCGGGAACGTCGGCGTCCGGGTGGAGCGTCGGCAGCGCCGACCTGTTCCGGGAGGCCGTGTGGGTGGTCGGCACCGACGACGGCGTCGACCCCGCCATCTGGACACAGGTCGCGCAACTCGCGTTGGACTGCGGTTCCGTCGTCGTACCCGCCGAGTCCGCCGAACACGACCGGGCGGTCGCACGCATCTCGCACCTGCCGCACCTACTGGCCGAAACCCTCGCGATCACCGGTGCCCGCGGCGGACCGCTGGCCCTCGGCCTGGCGGCCGGCTCGTTCCGCGACGGCACCCGCGTGGCCGGCAGCGCTCCCGGACTCGTCCGGGCCATGTGCGAAGGCAACCGGGACGCCCTGCTGATCGCCCTGGACGAGGCGCTGGTACTGCTGCAGGACGCGCGGACCGAACTGGCGGAACAGTCGTCGACGGCGACGCTCGTCGAGGCCGGCCACACCGCTCGCCTGACGTACGACAACCAGGAGACGTGGGAGATCACCGGCATCGTTCCCGGCCGCGAAGGCTGGATCGACGACATGCGTGATGCGGGTCGGCGGGGAGGGCGGCTCCGCCGCCTGTGAGCCTTTCTGGTTGCCGGAGCTACCAAAAAGGGGCACGGGCGGCTGCGCCGCCTAGATCCGTTCGGCCAGGCCCGGGTAGTCGATGATGAACCCGTCACGGTCGACGGTCACCGAGGAACTCGACACCGGCGACAGCACGTGGATGCCGTCCGGACCGCTGCTGTAGGTGAGGATCGCGCCCTCGACCCGCAGGTCCAGGAGGTTCACGTAGACGACGGGGACCTCGACGTCCTCGGACCCGAGGTGCAGTCCGTACCGCCGGATGGGCAGGGCGTTGAAGAACGGGCTGAGCACCATGTCGACGTCGAGGGCGCCGTCGAACGTGGACCGCTGGTGGTTGGCGCCGTGCTCCACCATCCACGTGCCCTCTTCGTCGCGGCTGATCGACATCTGCCGTTCACCGGCCGCGACGGACGTCCGCAGCGACAGCCGGCGGGTGACGCCGCTTTCGTCGGTGACGAGGTCGTAGGACGCGCTGAACGCCGGATGCTCGGGGCACTCGCCGCCGATGATCCGGCCTGCTGCCTTGATGCGGTCGCCGTTGAGCTGGACGCGCACCGATTCCATTCGGGGTGCGTTGTCCGCCCGCCACGTCAGTACTGCGGGCCAGGTCGAGGCACCGGAGGCTTGGATGCTCACCTGTCTACGGTAAGCGACGACGGCTCCCGGGGTGGCAACGGGCCGAGTTTCGTTGCAGCAGAGTTGTCGAGAGCCAATGCCCGGGCTCGTTCCGTGACCGCGATGCGCGACGAGAAGACGACGAGGGCGCCGAGTCCGACCGCCACGTTCAGCAATGCCCCGAACTCCTGGGCGACGAAGTCGAACACCTCGGTGAGCAACACCGTGACCAGGGCCGCGGCCCGCAGGAACTGCAACGGCCACAGCTTTCCGTTCCGCAGTCGCACGATCGCCGACCAGCACAGGACGAACGCGATCGCGGACCCGGTGAGCTGGCCGACCGTCGTGATGTCCGTTCCTTCGTCGCCGCGGAGGTCCTCGTCGAGCGTGACCACGGCGCTGAGCAGTCCCAGGGTGGAGAACAGGGTGAGGAGTACGGCCGCGGTCCACAGCATGCCGGGCCCCTTGGCGAAGGCGGGGGTAGCGCGCCGGGCCAGCTCCCGGGCCGTGGGCACGGTCCGGCCGTTCCGGTCCGGGCAGTGGGCGAGCAGATCCCGAACCGATGTCAGCGTCGCCTCGTCCGCGCCGGCGGCGGCCGCCCGGCGCAGTTGCGCCAGCGCCTGCTCCCGGCGCACGTGGTCCAGACCACGGTCCAGGCCGCCGAGCGCGATGGCGGCGGCGTTGGCGACGTCCTCCGTCGGGGTCGGCGGCCGGACGTCGTGCAGCGACCGGTTGACCAGCAGCAACACGACGACCACCACGTACATGATCGCGACGGACGGCCGGTAGAAGTAGTCGTTGGTCTTGGTGACGAACTTGCCGATCTCGTCGAGGAACAACCCGAACCCGATGCCGCCGATCACCACGCCCAGGACGCGCGGTTTCATCCCGAGGAACGAGAACACGGTCACCAGAGCCACGACCATGCCGAGCCCGCCCCACAGGACGTGCGCGATGTGCAGCGACGAACCCCCGACCTGCGGGTAGCCGGTGAGGTGCAGGTAGGCGCGGGTGAGCAGGATCGTGACGATCCCGATGATGACGAACGCTTCGACGAGGCCGCTGCCCTGGGCGTCGCGCAGGAGGTGCGACCGGTTCCGGAAACCCGAGATCCGGAAACCCGAGATCATGGCGCCTCCCTGTGCTCCCACCTACACGAAGTCTATGTGGCTTCGCCACCCGTGAGTACTTGTTAACCCCCCGCGGTTAACAAGTACTCACGGGTCGTTGGTCAAAGCAGGCACAGATCTCGAGTAACGTTCTCGGGTGACTGGTTCGTGAGGAAGGGTGCCGTGACGTCAACCGGGAGCATGGTGGGCCTGTTCGCCGGTATCGGCGGGCTCGAGTTGGGTCTGAGAGAGCACGGCTGGAACACCGAACTGCTCTGTGAGATCGACCCGGGCGCCCAGGCGGTTCTGCGTACCCGATTCACGGACGTCCCTGTGCATTCCGACGTCACCAAGCTGCGTTCCCTCCCCCAGGACATCGAACTCGTCGCCGCCGGTTTCCCGTGCCAGGACCTCTCGCAGGCCGGCCGGACCGCCGGCATCACGGGTTCGCGTTCCGGCCTCGTCGACGAGGTGTTCCGGTTGGTGAAGCGGAAGAAGGGTCCGCGCTGGCTCCTGATCGAGAACGTGCCGTTCATGCTGCAGCTGGGGCGCGGGGCGGCTATGAGGCATATCACGGACGCCCTCGAGGACCTCGGCTACACGTGGGCGTACCGGGTGGTCGATGCGCGCGCGTTCGGACTCCCCCAGCGCCGTCAGCGGGTCCTGATGCTCGCCTCGCGCACCGAGGACCCCCGCGCGGTGCTGTTCGGTGAGGACGCCGGGGAACGCCCCGTCGACGACCATGCCGACTTCCCGTGCGGTTTCTATTGGACCGAGGGCACCCGCGGTCTCGGCTGGGCGGTCAACGCGGTCCCCACGCTGAAGGGCGGTTCGTCCGTCGGTATCGCGAGCCCACCCGCCGTGCGACTGCCGTCGGGCGAGATCGTGACGCCCGGGCTCGTGGACGCCGAACGCCTGCAGGGCTTCGACCCGGACTGGACGGCGCCCGCCGCATTGGTCCCCGGGCTTCGCAACAGTCATCGGTGGAAGCTCGTCGGCAACGCGGTGAGTGTGCGGATGGCGTCGTGGGTCGGTCGGCGTCTGCTCGAGCCGGCGGACTACGAGCGGGGTATCGAGACGCCGATGAAGCCCGGCGACGCGTGGCCGGTGGCAGCGTGGGGTAGCAATCGTCAGGCGTTCCGGGTGCACACCTCGACGTGGCCTATGCAGGAGCCGTACGAGGATCTCAGCGGATTCCTGGAGGACACCCGGCTGCTGTCGGCGCGCGCGACCGCCGGCTTCCTGAAGCGGGCGCGGATGGGCAATCTGCGTTTCGTTCCGGGGTTCATCGACGACGTCGAAAGCCACCTCGACCGCATGGGCGGCTTCCCCGAGGCCGCCGCGTAGCGGACGGACCCGCGATGCCCGCCACCGATCCCGCAACCAGCGCCCGGATGCGGGCGCAGCGGCGTCGCGACACCGCACCCGAACTCGCACTCCGCAGGGAACTGCACCGGCGCGGGGTCCGGTACTACGTGGACCGGGCGCCGATGAAGGGCGTCCGGCGGCGCGCCGACCTGGTGTTTCCGCGGCGGAAGGTGGCCGTGTACGTGGACGGGTGCTTCTGGCACAGGTGCCCGCAGCACGCCACGTTCCCGAAGAACAACGCGCAGTGGTGGGCCGAGAAACTCGCCGGGAACGTCACCCGCGACCGTGACACCGACACGAGGCTGACCGACGCCGGGTGGACGGTGGTGCGGGTCTGGGAGCACGAGAATCCGGTGGTCGCGGCGAACAGGGTCCAGGAAGCCCTGGACGACGCGTGACCCCCACTTCGCAGGCGGTGGCAGGTCGAGGTGTTGAATTTTCCACCCCTAGGGGTCTGGTCGCCGACGACGGATCGGTGCAGGATGGTCTCAACAGCAACCATTCGGACCCCCTTCGGAGGAGCATGATGATCCGCCGAATCGTCGCGGCGGCCTCCATTGCCTTTGCAGCAGCGGCCGTCCCACTCGTCGGTCCGGCACCCTTTGCGGTGGCTGCACCGGGCGACACCTACATCAGCAATCCCCCAGCCAACCCGACGGACCAGAGTTTCTGCGACGACCAGGCCGCCCTCGCGAACAACCTTGCCTCGAAGGGCGACTACGCGCGTGCCGACGGGGTCGTGTCGGCGGCGAACATGAGCGGTTGCCGCATCTACACGTTCTCCAGCCCGTAATCGGTTGCCGCTCCGGCAACGGGATTCCCTGTTCGGCGGGCCCGGCGGCCACAGTGGGAGCATGACCCAACCCGCACCTCGTCGAGCAGGTCGCGGACGTGGCCCCGGGCAGCGCCCTGGACGTGGGCAGCGGCGAGGGCGCCGACGCGATCTGGCTGGCGGCCCGCGGATGGAACGTCACCGGAGTGGACGTGTCCACGGTGGCGTTGGAACGTGCCGCCGACCGGGCCGCCGCGGCCGGCGCCGACATCGCGGACCGGACGACGTGGGAGCAGGCCGACATCCTGGAGTGGGAGCCGCCGACCCACCGATTCGACCTGGTGTCGGCACATTTCATGCACCTGCCTGGGCCTGCCCGCGAGACCCTGCACCGTCGCCTCGCCGGAGCGGTCCGACGAGGCGGGCGACTTCTCGTCGTCGGACATCACCCTTCCGATCCGGAGACGTCCGTCGGGCGGCCCAATGTTCCCGACATGCTGTTCGCACCGGAACAGGTCGCTGCCGTGCTGGACCCCGCGGAGTGGGACATCCTGGTGTCGGCGGCACCCTCGCGTGAGGCGCATGACCCCGAGGGACAACCCGTCACCGTTCACGACACCGTTCTGCACGCAGTTCGCCGGGCCTGACGACGGTTTACCTTGGCGGGGAGCGGAACGGGATCAACCACGCCGGCGCTCAGCGGAACTCGTCGACGTGCTCCGACGCCCACTGCGCGAAGGGGGTCGCGGGGCGTCCGGTGAGTTGTTCGACGAGCCGGTTCGCCTGCTGGGGAGCGTCGACCAGGCTCGCCATCCCTTCCAGGTACCAGCGTGCGTACTCCCCCATCGCCGGCGTCAGGACGTCGACGGCCTCGTCCAGCGGCACCTGCCGGTACTCGATGTTCCGGCCGAGGGCGGCGCCGAGTTGTCGGACGATCTCGGCGCGGGTGATCGTCTCGGGGCCGGTGAGTTCGTACGACGCGCCGACGTGCCCGGACTCGAGGAGAGCGACGGCCGCGACCTCGGCGATGTCGTTCATGGCGATCGGCGCGTTCGCCGCCGTCGGGTACGGCTCACGCACGGTGTCTCCCGCGGCGATCTGCGGTGCCAGGATTCCCGCGTTTTCCATGAACTCGCCGGGCCACAGGTGCGTCCACTCGATGCCGGACGCCTCGACGGCCCGTGCGACGTCACCCCAATGGCCGTCGTGAGGACCGGACAGGTCGACGACGTGCCGGACCCCGGCCTGCTTCGCCAGGGCGAGCGCGTCCGGGGCGGTGTCGGGAGTCGGTGCGAGGTAGAGGGAATCGACGCCCTCGAACGCCGCGGGCAGGCTGTCGAGTCTGCGGAGGTATCCCTCGACGACGGTGACCGAGCCCGGAAGTTGCGCCTTGTCAGGATGATTCGTGAGGGCCCGGACGTCCGTCGCACCCCGCGCGAGCAGGTGGTCGACGAGCATTCTGCCGATGTTCCCGGTTGCCCCCGTCACGAGAATCGTCATGCCCAGCACGCTACCGCCGCGGGAGGGCATGTGAGTGGCAAAGTGTGCTCGCGCACGCTTTGCCACTCACATGGGGTCAGCTGGTCGGCGGGGCGGAGGTCGAGGACGTCGCCGGGGCCTCCGAGGGCGTCGGCGTGACCGGGGTCGACGCGTCCGGATTCTGCACTCCGGCGCTGAGCTTGTAGATGTGTTCCGGCGAGATGATCTCCGTGACGGCCCCCGCCAGCGCGGTGCTCGGTTCGCTGCCCTGGTAGGGGACGTCGGTGTTGATCATGATCGCGAGGGTGGTCTCCTGCTCCGGAAGGTAGACGCAGACCGTCTGATACCCGGGGAGGCTGCCGTTGTGCCCGATCCAGCCGGCGACGTCGAAGATGCCCAGCCCGTAGCCGACGTCCGATGCCAGACCCGGCGCGTTGACCGTCTCGAGCCGTTGCGCCTGTGTGGCCGGCTGCAGCAGTGTGCCGGTGGCCAGCGCGGGCGCCCAGATGTGCAGGTCGTCGAGGGTCGAGATCATCGCGCCCGCCGCCCATCCCCAGGACGGATTCCAGTCGGTGGCCACGGCTTCCTTGTCGTCCAAGGTCTGCTCGGTGTAGCCCTGCGCGTGCGGTTCGGGGAACGCGTTGGTGGTCGGGAAGCTCGTGTCCGCCATCTTCAGCGGCTGAACGATCTTCTGCGTCACGTACTCCGGGAGCGGCAGCCCGCTGACCTTCTCGATGACAAGTCCCAGCAGGGTCGTGTTCGTGTTGGAGTATTCGAATCCCTGCCCGGGTGGGAACGTCGCGGGCTGCGCAAACGCGTACCCCAGCAGTTGCTGCGGGGTGAACGCGGCCTGCGGGTCGCTGAGCAACGCCTTCTGGAAGTCCTCGTTCGCCGAGTAGTTCGCCAGCCCGCTCTGCATCCGGGCAAGCTGGCGCAGCGTGATCTGATCACCCAGCGGCACGCCCTCCACGTACTTCGAGATGGGGTCGTCGAGCGCAACCTTGTCTTCGTCGACCAGCTGCAACAGACCCGTGACCGTGAACGTCTTTGTCACACTGCCGATTCGGTGGAAGAAATCGGTCTCCATCGGCGCGCCCGTCGTCTTGTCGGCGACGCCGAACGCCTTCACGTAGTTACCGTCAGGCCCCCACACGCCCACAATCGCGCCGGGAATCGCCGCCATCGACATCGTCTTCTCGATCGCCTCGTCGAGTCGGTCCGCGACACCGGGGTCGATCTGCGCGTCGGCCCCGGCGTTCGGTGATCCCGTCTGCGTCGTCGTGGAGGTAGCGGAGGTGCCTGTGGAGGAGGAGTCGTCGGAGCACGCCGCGGGCACTATCAGCAGGAGGGCCGCTGCAGCCGCCGCGAGGCCGCGTCGCCGATTCGTCCTGGTCACGACCTGAGCTGTCATCGTGCGTCCCGTCGTCGAGGTGCCCCTCCCGGGAACTTACTCCGCGACCGCCGGGTGAATGTACCTTTCGGCGCTTCTGAGGCGACCGGCGATACATTCGCCCTACTGTGCTCTGTCGGTCGCGTATTCGGCCAGCAGCCGCTTCTCCTTCTCCCGGTGCGGGTAGAAGAAGAACACCACCACGGCCCCGGCGCACACCACCAGGATCGCGGCGAGGTACGCCCGATCGTCGCCGTCGAGGAAGGCGTTGCGGGCGGCCGCGATGATCTGCTCGGCGTACTGCGGATAGCGTTCCGCGAGCACTTCGGCGCTGGAATACGACTTCGTGAGCACCGCTTGGGTTTCCGGGGTGATCTGGCTCGAGTCCGGCGACGAGGCGATCGTGGCCGACAGCGACTTCGCGTAGCCGGCGGTGAGCACCGCTCCGAGGATCGACTGCATGATCGCGCCGCCGAGGTCGCGTTGCAGGTCGGAGGTGCCGGACGCCATGCCCGCCCGCGACACCGGCACCGAACCGGTGAGCGACCGCGACGCCGGGGTGCCGGCGAACCCGACCCCGATGCCCACGAACGCGTACGCGAGAGCCACCCACCAGAAGGTTGCGTCCTCGTCCCACCACACCAGCGCGACAACCAGTCCGAGGACGACGAACAGGTAGCCGAGCAGCAGTGTGAACCGGGCGCCGTGCGATTCGACGAGTTTCGCGGAGCGGGGTGCGACGACGACCATCGCGACGGCCGCCGGAATGATCGCCGATCCGGCGGCGAGCGTGGAGTACCCGAGCACGTTCTGGAGGAACTGCTGCCCGATGAACATCGCACCCATCAACGCGCCGAACACGATCACCCCGCCGACGGCGGCCACCCAGAACGTCGGTCGGGCGGCGACGTGCAGATCGAACAGTGGGTGCGCCGCCCGTCGTTGCTGCAGGAAGAACGCGGCTCCCGCGGCGAGTGCGATCAACCCGAGACCGACGGCGAGCGCCCCGGCACCGTCCACCGGCGCGAAATTGATCGCGAGGATGAGGGCGGCGATGAAGACGACGGAGATGATGCCGCCGAGATTGTCGACGGGATCGGTCGTCTCGTTGACGTGGGCGGGCACCCACAGGATGGCGGCGACGAGGGCGAGAGCGGCGAGCGGAAGGGTCACGAGGAACACCGAGCCCCAATGGAAGTGCTCGAGCAGCGCGCCCGACACGATCGGCCCGAGCGAGGAGATCGCACCACCGAGCGCCGACCACAGTGCGATCGCCTTGGTCCGGGGCGGTCCCGACCACAGCGCGGTGATGATCGCGAGCGTGGTGGGGAACGCGAGCCCGGCGGAGACACCGCCGAGAACACGTGCGAGGAACAGTATTTCGAAGTTCCCGGCGAAGCCCGCGATCGCCGACGCCGGCAGCGACAGCGACATGCCGAGCACCAGCATCTGTTTACGCCCGTAGCGGTCGCCGAGCGCCCCCAGATAGAGAACCGACGCGGCGAGCCCGAGGGAGTACGCCACGGCGACGAGGTTCAGCTGCGTCTGACTCGCGTCGAAAGCGCGGCCGATGTCTGGGAGCGCGACGTTCGCGACCGACAAATTCAGGTTGGCGACGGCGGCGACGAGGATCAGGGTCGCGAGGATCAGCGTCGCGCGGGCCGGCGCCTGCGTCGTCTCGGTTCGAGTCACTGTCTGCTCCCGGGGTTCTGGTCTCCTCGTGGACCCGCCGAATCGGCCGCCGGTTCGGGGCTCGACGCGAGCAGCGACGCGGCGAGCGGGAAGAGGAGGACGGTGATCGCGCCGGCCGCGACGAGCACGGAGGCGTTGGCGGACGTCATGTCACCGGAGTCGACGGCCACTCCGGTGACGGCCACGATCAGCGGCAGGCCGGTTCCCGCGTACAGCGCCAGCTGGGTGCGTTCGCGGGCGGTGAAGGGTGGATCCGTGCCGTCGGCACCCCGGTCGAATCTCCCGGCGAAATAGACCGGGCCTGCCCGCACCAGCAGGATCAGCAGGACGAACGCGATGAGGACGCCGGGTTCGGACGCCACCGCGGCGACGTCGATGGCCATGCCGGACGTCACGAAGAAGATCGGGATCAGGAACCCGAACGCCAGGCCGTCGAGCTTCGTTTCGAGCGTTTCGTCGCCTTCGGGCGTGGCCCGCCGCAGGATGAACCCCGCCGCGAAGGCACCGAGGATCGTGTCGAGCCCGAACGACGCCGCGAGCACGGTGAGTGCGACGAGGAGCAGCATGGTCAGTCGCACCGTGGTCTGCGACGTCGTCTCCGATCCCGACCGGATGATCGCGGTGATCCGGGAACCCTCCCGCCGCACTCGGGCGGGGATGAACGCGACCAGCACCGCCGCGGCCGTGAACAGTCCGAGGACCACGATGGACGCCACGGACCCTCGGGAGCCGAGCAGAACCGCCATGGCGACGACGGGTCCGAGTTCGCCGAACGCGCCGTGATTGAGGATCGTCCGGCCCAGCCGGGTGTCGAGGGCGCCCGCGTCACGAAGGATCGGGAGCAGCGTGCCGAGCGCCGTCGACGTCAGGGCAATGGCCACCGCGGTTCCGGCGTCGACCACGTGGACGAGGCTCAGCAGCGACACC
Source organism: Rhodococcus sp. G6(2025) (assembly GCF_058628105.1). NCBI lineage: Bacteria > Bacillati > Actinomycetota > Actinomycetes > Mycobacteriales > Nocardiaceae > Rhodococcus > Rhodococcus sp. G6(2025). The sequence continues at coordinate 492,865 of NZ_CP179750.1, read as the reverse complement.
ACCGCGAACGCCAGGGCCAGCGAGACCAGCCACGTCAGCAGGGCCCTCCTGCCGCCGCGACCGGTGATCTCGGCCGTGTCGATCTCGTACCCGGCCAGCAGGAAGAGCAGACCCAGCCCCAGGTCGCGCAGCAGCTCGATCTCACTGCCCTCGACCGCAATGTCGAACACGTGGGGGCCGATGACGATCCCGGCGACGAGCAGAAGTACCACCTCGGGCACCAGCTTCCGGGGAAACAACCCGGCGAGCAGCAGGGCGATCACGGCGCATGCCACGATCCAGAACAGCGACGCTCCCACGGAAGGCATGCATCACCCCGTCTCTCGAACCGCCGGACACAGCACTGCGTTCGAGCCTCACAGAGCCCGGACGACGAGACATCATCCGTGAGGGATGAACGCCGCCGCGCCGCCGACATGCACCGGAATCGTCAGTAGAACTCGACGGTGTCGACGCGGTTGATCAGCTCCTCGCCGTCGAGGAACCGGGTGGCGTTGCGCGCGAACAGTTCCGCGATGAGGCGGTCCTCCGCGGGGTTCAACGCCGCGGTGTGCGGGCTGACCAGCACGTTCGGATGAGCCCACAGCGGACTGTCCGATGCCAGGGGCTCGGACGCGAACACGTCCAGCGCGGCGAACCCGACCCGCCCGTCCCCGATCGCGGCGGTCATGGCGACCTCGTCGACGACGGTGCCCCGGCCCACGCTCACCACCGTGACTCCGGGCTTGACCGCGCCGAATACCTTTGCGCTGACGAGGCCTTCGGTGGCGCTGGTTCCGGGAAGCGTCACGACGATGCCGTCGGCGTCCCCGACCACATCGGCCAGCCGGTCGGGGTGGACGATCTCGTCGACGCCCTCGACCGCGGTGTCGCGCCTGCTCGTTCCCACGACGGTGGCGCCGAGGGCCTTCAGCTTCAGTGCCGTCGCACGGCCGATGCTGCCCAGTCCGACGACGACGATGCGCTGCCCGGACACGGTTCCCATCGCCCAGCGGCCGCTCCACACCTTGTCGCGCTGCTGGGCGAGGAGACGCGGGAGGGTCTTGGCGCCGGCCAGCAGGCCGAAGACGGCGAACTCGGCCAACGGTTCCGCGTGCACACCGGCGGAGGTGCTGAATGCGATGCGGTCGAGTTGCTCGTCGGTGAGCCCGGCCGCCTTCACCTGGGCCCCGCCGCCGGCGGGCATCGTGTGCACCCAGCGGAGGTCGGGGTTGGCGCCTGCCGTCCTCGTCAGTGCCGCGGGATTCTCGTCGGGCACGCCGTACAGGGCGTGCGCCGAATCGACCAGGTCGTCGAAGGCCTTCTGCTGCTCCGCGGTCCGGGAGAACGACGGATCGCCGGAGTGATCACCCGGGAATCGGGAGGGCGGCAGCAGATCCTGCTCGCGGATGAAGTCGATGCGCGGTTCCGCCCGGGTGACGAGACTGATGAGCTCTTCGCTCACGGGGGTCGCGGCGACGACGCGGAGTCGCCCGTCGAGTGGCTTCGGGTCGTGTGCGCTCACTGCAGATTCCTCCGGTACGGGCCGTTGCTGACCATATGTTCAGATCAAAAACTTTGCACTAATCATGTGATTCAGTCAACACTTTCAGTTATGTATGACAAATAGCCGTCCGCGCGGTATCGTCCTCGACACGCCAGTGACCTGGGTCACTACACCGACCTGTTTGTGACCGCGCTCGACGTGGTCCCGTCCCACAACGGAGCAGAAGATGTCCCCAGAATCGAAGATTCAAGTAGGCGCAGACTCGAAGATGCCGGAAGGCAGCAGCCACTCCACCCCACCGGTGCGCGCCTCCGACGACCCGGAGTACGCCGCAAACCTCAAACGCGCGACGCTCGCCAGTTCCATCGGCAGCGCGCTCGAGTACTACGACTTCGCCCTGTACGGCCTGGCGTCGGCACTGATCTTCGGCCAGCTGTTCTTCCCCGCCATGGGTGCGTCGGCCGCGTTGATGGCCAGTTTCGGCACGTACGCCGTCGGCTTCCTCGCCCGGCCCGTCGGCGGCCTGTTCTTCGGCGCCCTCGGGGACCGCCTCGGACGCAAGGCCGTCCTGATGATCACGATCGCGATCATGGGCGGTGCGAGCACGCTGATCGGGGTCCTGCCGACCGGCGCGCAGGTGGGCATCTGGGCCCCGATCCTGCTGGTCGCGCTGCGACTGCTGCAGGGCTTCGGCGCGGGCGCCGAACAGGCCGGTGCCACCACGCTGATGGCGGAGTACTCGCCCACCGAGCGCCGCGGATTCTTCTCCGCACTCCCGTTCGTCGGGATCATGGTGGGCACCCTGATGGCGTCCGGGGTCTTCGCGATCCTCGGCCAGATCGATCGCGAACTCCTCCTCGCCTGGGTGTGGCGGGTGCCGTTCCTGGCGTCGGTCTTCCTCATCGCGGTCGCCGTGTTCATCCGGCTCCGCATGCAGGAGAGCCCCACGTTCATCAAGCTGGAGAAGCAGGATCAGATCAGCGAGAGCCCGTTCCGGGAACTGATCGGCAGCTCGATGCCCAGCGTGCTCCGCGGCATCGGCCTGCGGATGGCCGAGAACGGCGGCTCGTACATCTTCCAGACCCTCGGCATCAGCTACGTCACGACCGTGGTGGGTGTCAGCAAGTCGATCGGACCGCTCGCCATCGCCTGCGGCGCCGCCATCGGCATGCTCGTCATACCGTTCTCGGGTGCGCTGTCGGACCGCTTCGGCCGGATGCGGGTGTACCGGTTCGGTGCGGCGCTGCAGCTCGTCCTCGCGGTCCCGTCGTGGTGGCTGCTCTCGCTCGGCAACCCGTACCTCGTGGTGGCGACGCTCGCGGTCAGCTACGGGATCGGTGTCAACGTGATGCTCGGCGCGCAGTGCGCGGCCCTGCCCGAACTGTTCGGAAATCGCCACCGCTACATCGGCGTCGCCGTCGCCCGGGAGACGAGCGCCATCCTCGCCGGCGGCATCGCCCCCTTCGTCGGCGCACTGCTGCTGTCGCTGCTGAACAACTCGTGGGTGCCGCTCGCGATCTACGTTCTGGTCCTCAGCGTCGTCACGTTCGCCACCACGTTCGTGACACCCGAAACCCGTGGCCGCGACCTCGGGCTGGCCTGGGATGCGATGGCCGACCCGGTCCACGGACCGGATGCCGTTACCACCGAGTCGAAGGATCGGGTCGACGCATGAGACTGGCCCGCATCGCCACCGACTCGGGACCGCGGCCGGTGTGCCTGCGCGACGGTCGCTGGCACGAGGTGGCGGATCCGTACGCCGATACACTGACGTTCACCGGACCCGCACACGGCATCGACGGCGCACGGCTGCTCGCGCCCGCCGAACCGCGGGTCCTGCTCGGGATGGCCCACAACGGCGCACCCGGAGATCGCGACCTGCCGTTGCAGGCGTTCATGAAGTCGACGCGCACGGTGATCGGCCCCGACGATCCGATCGTCGTCGACGAAGGGCTGGGGCAGGTCAACGTGGAGGGCGAACTGGCCGTCGTCATCCGCCGCACGTGCCGCAGGCTTCGCCCGGAGGACGTCCCGTCCGCGATCCTCGGGTACACGATCGGCAACGACGTCACCGCCGTCGAGCAGATAGCGCTGGACGACAAGCTCACCCAGGCGAAGCACGGCGACGGTTTCACCCCGCTGGGACCGTGGATCGAGACGGATCTCGGCTCCGGGGACGTTCCGATCACCGTGCGCGTCAACGGCGTGACCGTGGCGGAGGCGTCCACGCGGCAGCTCGCGTGGAACGTGTCCGAGCAACTGGTCCATCTCACCCGGTATCTGACCCTCGGGCCGGGAGACGTCGTGCTCACGGGTTGCCCGTTCACGCTCGGCCCGGTCAAACCGGGTGACCGTGCCGAGATCACGCTCGACGGTATCGGCACGCTGGCCAACCCGGTGCGTGCGCTGTGAACCTCTTCGATCTGTCCGGGCGCATCGCCCTGGTCACCGGTTCGAGCCGGGGAATCGGCTACGCACTCGCGCGGGGCCTGGCCGAGGCGGGCGCCACGATCGTCCTCAACGGGGTGTCGGCCGAGCGCCTCGCACAGGCACGTGAGCGCCTCCGCGAGCAGTTCGGCGAGACCCGCGTCCACGCGTACGCGTTCGACGTCACGGATCCCGAGCGGGTGACCGACGCCGTCGAACGGATCGAATCGGGGGTCGGGCCGATCGAGATTCTGGTGAACAACGCTGCGCTGCAACACCGTCAGCCACTTCTCGACGTCACCCTCGAGGACTGGAACAGGGTGCTCACCACCGACCTCACCAGCGCCTTCCTTGTCGGGCGGGCGGTCGCACGGTTTCAGATCGCCCGAGGGAGCGGCAAGATCATCAACGTCTGCTCGGTGCAGAGCGACCTGGCCCGGCCCACCATCGCGCCGTACACCGCCGCGAAGGGCGGACTGCGGAATCTGACTCGCGCGATGACGGCCGAATGGGCGGCGTCCGGGTTGCAGATCAACGGCCTCGCGCCCGGCTACATTCACACCGAGATGACGCAGGCCCTCGTCGACGACCCCGAGTTCGACGCGTGGCTCCGCGGCCGCGCGCCGGCAGGCCGGTGGGGCACCCCGGACGATCTCGTCGGTCCGGCGGTGTGGCTGGCGTCGGACGGTTCCCGGTACGTCAACGGTCAGGTGATCTTCATCGACGGCGGGATGACGTCGGTGGTGTGAGGATTTACCGGCCGACCGCGGCCGGCACTTCCCCGAAGGAGCGGCGGGTGTGCTGGACGAGTTCACGGAGCGCCGGACCAGCGAGACTCTTCCACACCAGCGCGAGCACGGCCGGGATGTCGACGTCGTCCAGTGCGACCGCCGTCAACCGCCCCAGATAGTCCGTCGCCATCGACTCGCTGAGGATCGCGACCCCCAGTCCGCGGATCGCGAGGTCGGCGACGGCGTCGGGCGCACTCGCCTGCAAGGCGATGTCGGGGCGGAGGCCGGCGGCCGCACACGCCTGGTCGAAGACCGTTCGGATCCCCGTTCCGGTCGGCATACATACGATCGCATGGTCGCCGAGTTCGGCCAGGGTGACGCGCGAACGCCCGGCCAGCGGGTGCCCGGGCGGCACGGCCGCGACCAGCCCCTCGCTGATGATCGGGAAGGCGTCCAGCCCGTCCGGCGGGGCGGTCGCGGTGCCCACGAGAGCGAGATCGATCGCACCGGCGCGGACCCGTTCGACGAGGCGGTCGGAACTGTCCTCGGTCAGCGTGATCTCGATCCCGGGGTGCGCGACGTGGAACGCGGACAGCGCGTCGAACAGCGGCTTCACCGTGCAGGCGGTGACCATCCCCACGACGAGCCGGCCCCGGATCAGCTGGTTCACGTCGTCCACGGCCTGCCGCATCGCGCCGGCCGAGGCGAGTGCCGCGCGGGCGTGCACGAGCGCCGCTTCTCCCGCGGACGTGAGTGTCGCCGTCCGGCTCGACCGGTCGATCAGCGTGGCGCCGAGGTCGTGCTCGAGCTGCCGGATCTGCGCGCTGATCCCCGACTGGCTGATGTGGACGCGTTCCGCGGCACGGGTGAAGTTCGCTTCCTCGGCGACCGCGACGAAGTACTCCAGCTGCCTCAGTTCCATAAGCAGTAATTCTAGTATTCAGCAGAACTATCTGTTGGACTTCCGGTTGAGGCGACACCACTCTGGGATGTGACAGCGGTTCACCCACGAAAGGATCCCCGTGTCCGACCACGAGAAGGCCCTGAACCCCGAAGATCTCACCCGACTGTTCGTCGAGCGCAGCAACGCCGGCGACGCGGCCGGAGTGGCCGCCCTCTACGAGGAGAACGCCGTCATGGCGTATCCGCCCGGGAGCCGGACGGTCGGCCGGGCAGCCATCCAGAAACTGTGGGAGTCGGTGCTCGCGAACGCGCCGCACTTCGAACCGGAGACGCCACTCCCCACGCTGATCAGTGACGACATCGCACTCACGTCCACCCCACCCAAGGACGGATCCGGCGCGCGGGCGCAGGTCGTCCGCAGGCAACCGGACGGAAGCTGGCTCCGACTGCTCGACCAGCCGGAGTTCGTCCCGCCCACCCGCTGAGGTCGCGGCTGCGCCGACCCCTACACGGCATGAACTTCGTTGTCCACCATTGCATCTGCATTCGGATCGGTGGGACTATAGGGGTCATGCGCAGACCGCGTTGGCCGGCAGTAGCACCACCCACCACCGGAGGACACCAGGTGCACGGCCCCCTGCTGCTCACGGCCGAAGACCACCTCACGCTCGAGCTGTTCGAGGTGGTGGCGTTCCCGGACGGTCTCCACCTCCGGATGGCCCTGACCGCGACGGGCAGGCCCGCGGAGCTGGCGCAATACGAGACCCGCCCGCTGTCCGACCCCGACGATCCCTCGACGCGGTGGTCCTATCTGTCGGTGCGGGCGCGCGTCGACGACATCGAAGGCGAGGCCGATCCCTACCATCCGGCGGCGGCGTCGAAGCCGTGCCGGAGCGGGCCGCCCGAGTACCGCACCGAACCGCACTACTGGCTGGACGCGATACCCGCGTCGGGATTCATCGCGGTCACCGCAGGCTGGCCACGGATCGGTCTCGGTTCGACCACCACCACGATCGGTCTCGAATCGAGCACGCGAACGTCGTGACCGATCCCGGCCGGCGTCAGGTGCAGCAGTTGGGGTCGAGGACCACCCGCAGTGCGTCGAGGGCGTCCGCCCGCGCACTGTAGAAGACGTTCATGCCGCGGCGGACGGGCTGGACCATTCCCGCCTTCTTCAGCTGGCCGAGATGGTGACTGACGGTCGATTCGGACAGGCCCACGCCGGTCGCGAGATCGCACGTGCACACCTCGCCGTCGCTCGCGGTCAGCAAAATCGACATCAGCTTGATGCGGACCGGGTCGGCCAGCGCCTTCAGGCGCAGCGCGAGGTGCAGGGCGGCCTCGTCGGTCATCGGGGCGGCCGAGACGGGCGCGCAGCAGATCGGCGCGGAGACATCTACGACCGGCAACGTCTTGGGCATGGCTCCATCGTCCCAGCTTCTTGACATATGTCAAAAAGGTGGGATTCTATGGATGCAAGTAATTCGACATATGTCACACAGGTGGAGGTTGTCATGTCCCGCGCCCAACTCGCCCTCAATGTCGACAATCTGGAGGAAGCAGTCACGTTCTACTCGAAACTGTTCGATACACAACCGGCGAAACTGAAGCCGGGCTACGCGAACTTCGCCATCGCGCAGCCACCCCTCAAGCTGGTGCTGATCGAGAACCCCGGCGAGGGTGGCACCATCAACCACCTCGGCGTCGAGGTCGAATCGAGCGCCCGGGTGCACGAGGAGATCGCACGGCTGTCCGGGGAAGGCCTGTTCACCGACGAGGAGATCGGCACCACCTGTTGCTTCGCGACCCAGGACAAGGTGTGGGTCACCGGCCCCGCCGGCGAGAAGTGGGAGGTCTACACCGTGCTCGCCGACTCCGACACGTTCGGGTCGAGCCCCCGGCACCTCGACCCCGACGCCGAGGGGGCCACCTGCTGCGGCACCGCGGACGGGGCGAAAGCCTCCGCGGGCACGTCCTGCTGCTAGGCGGCGACGGCCCGGATCGGCGACAAAGAGAAACCCCGCCACCTGCATCACTGCAGCTGACGGGGTTTCTTTGTGCGCCCGAAGGGATTCGAACCCCTAACCTCTTGATCCGTAGTCAAGTGCTCTATCCGTTGAGCTACGGGCGCATGTTCTTCAGTTGTCTAGCTTGCACCGGCCGACTAGGCCCGGTGTGGCGGAGGCGAGAGGATTTGAACCTCCGGTCCCTCGTAAAAGGGACAACTCATTAGCAGTGAGTCCCATTCGGCCGCTCTGGCACGCCTCCCTGGGGTGGTTCCGATCCCTTCGGACCGCCGGTGCGAAAGATTACACACCTTTCCACCACAAAGGCAAAACGGCTGGTCAGAGCGCATGGATGGCCGCTTTATCGCAGGTGGCTGTCGAACCAGTCGAAGATCCGCCGCTGTGCGTCGACGATGGCCTGGGCACCCGGGTCGTCGTCCCTGCCGTCGGGCACCTGGGGCGGTTCGTCGGCCCGGTGCGCGAGGCCGGCATAACTCACGACGAGCCCCGCGACGTCCGACTTGGCGGTGGCGTCGCGCAGCCGCTCGACCTGATCGGGCGGCGTGGACGGATCGTCTTCCCCGTACAGACCGAGCCAGGGGGCCTTCAGGTCGGGGGCGGCGTGCACCAGCGCAGGCGCGTCCTCCGACAGCGGCTCGACGATCCCGCGGGCGGCGACACTCACGGCTGCGCCGACCGGACGCGTCGTCGCGACGAGCAGGGCGGCGGTCCCGGCGTCGTCGAAACCCAGCACGCCCACGCAGTCGGCGTAGATGCCCCGCGCGATCAGCCAGTCGAAGGTGGCGTCGAAGTCGGCGAACAGGGCGTCGCCGAACACCTCGACATCGCTCGGCGCCGGTTCCCGGTGGAAGAGGTGCGGCGCCACCGCCACCCACCCCTCCATCGCGAGCGAGCGCATCAGATCGAGGAGAGGTTCGCTGAAGGTACGCGACTCGTGCAGGACCACGATCCCGCCCCGCGCCGGACCGTCCGGTTCGACCGCGGTGAGCGGAACACGCACCTGAGGGCTTTCCGGCGCGTCTCCGGACGTCCGCAGGGCTGCACTGTCCCTGAAGAATCCCGACATGCCCCTACCTTGGCACGAAGGGGGCGTCGGCGCAGTGGATCGGGAGGCGCATAATCGCCTGGTGACTCCGCGAACCAGGGCAGACCTCGAGACGATTCCGGCCTACATCCCCGGCAAGAACTTTCCGGGCGCCATCAAGCTGGCGAGCAACGAGACCACACTGGGGCCGTTGCCGAGCGTGCGGGACGCCATCGCGGACGCCGCCGCCAATGCCAACCGGTACCCGGACAACGGTCACGTCGCCCTGATCGCGGCGCTCGCCGACCACCTCGGGGTGGCCACCGAGAACATCGCCGCGGGTTGCGGTTCGGTGAGCCTGTGCCAGGAGTTGGTGCAGGCCACCTGCAACGACGGTGACGAGGTCATCTTCGCGTGGCGGTCGTTCGAGGCCTACCCCGTGGTCACGCAGGTGGCCGGGGCGACGCCCGTCAAGGTTCCGCTCACCGCCGACCACGGTCACGACCTCGACGCGATGCTGGCCGCGATCACCGACCGCACCCGGCTGATCTTCGTCTGCAACCCGAACAACCCCACCGGCACCGCGCTGACGAATGCCGAACTCGAGCGGTTCCTCGACGCCGTCCCCGCCGACGTCCTGGTGGCCCTCGACGAGGCCTACTTCGAGTACAACCGGTCCGACGCCGACGGCATCGAACTGTTCCGCGGGCGCCCCAACGTGGTGGTGCTGCGCACGTTCTCCAAGGCCTACGGTCTCGCCGGCATCCGCGTGGGGTACGCGGTCGCCGATCCCGCGGTCGTCACCGCGCTGACCAAGGTGCACATCGCGTTCGCGGTCAATGCCGTCGCGCAGGCCGCCGCCATCGCGTCGCTGGCCGCGTCCGGAGAACTGCTGGCACGCACGGACGGGGTCGTCGCCGAGCGGAACCGGGTGCGCGACGCCCTGCTCGCCGCCGGGTACGAGGTGCCCGAATCGGCCGCCAACTTCGTCTACCTCCCGTTGGGCACCCACTCCGGGGCGTTCGCCGCCGCCAGCGCCGAGGCCGGTGTGCTGCTGCGCCCGTACGGCGACGACGGGGTGCGGATCACGATCGGCGATCCCGCGGAGAACGACGCGTTCCTCGCCTTCGCGACGAGCACCGAGGCCCGCTCGATCGCGAACGTCGCGGTCCGGGCGTAACGCTCGAGACGTAAACGTTACCCACGGGTATAACGCTCGTGACTCCTTGTTGGCAGACTCAGTGAGGTTTTGCCGAAGGGAGCCCCCACATGCGTCGCCGCGCCGCGCTCCGCACTGCCGTGCCGGCTGCCGGACTGGCGATGGCGCTGGCGATCTCGGTGACGGCGGGGCTGTCCGTGGCGCAGGCGCAGGACACCGCGGTCTCCGTCCGGCTCCTCGCCTTCAACGACCTCCACGGCAGCCTCGAACCGCCGCCCGGCATCCGCAGTCAGGTGAAGCACGCCGACGGCTCGCTGGTCCCGGCCGGCGGTGCCGCCTACCTGGCCGCGTACGTCGATCAGCTGCGCGGCCAGGCGACGCATTCACTGCTGTATTCGGTGGGCGACAGCTGGGGATCGTCGGCGCTCGAATCCGCGATGTTCCACGACGAACCGACCGTGCAGCTGCTCAACAGGATGGGCGTCGACGCGTCCGCGATCGGCAATCACGAACTCGACGAGGGATACACGGAGTTCCGGCGTATGCAGACCGGAGGCTGCCACCCCACCGACGGCTGCCGCTTCGGAAACACGTTCGAGGGCGCGAACTTTCCGCTCCTCGCAGCGAACATGGAGTTCGACGACGGCGCGCCCGCGACCCTGCCGTTCACCGTCGACTACGTCGAGGGAATCCCGGTCGGGGTCATCGCGACCATGCCCGCCGACACCGCGACGATGGTGACCCCGGAGGGGGTGGGAGGGCTGCGTTTCACGGACGAACTCGCGGCCGTCGACCGGACCGCGGATCTCCTCGACTTCTTCGGTGTGCGGGCCATCGTGCTGCTGATGCACAAGGGAGCCGAACCCATCGCCGACAACGGTCCCAATTCGTGCGAGGTGACATCCGGCCCCGCTCGCGACCTCGCACTGCGGGCGTCCCCGAAGGTCGACGTCATCTTCACCGCCGACAACCACCAGCAGTACAACTGCTCGTTTCCCGACCCGATGGGGAACCCGCGCGTCATGATGCAGGGCGCGTCGCACGGGCGCATCGTGTCGGTGGTCGACGTGTCGGTCGACCGCACCACCCGCGACGTCCTGCGCGACCGCGCGTCGGCGTTCAATCAGGTGGTCACCCACGACATCCCGTCGGACCCCGACATCCAGGCGCTCGCCGACGGTGCCGCCGCCCAGGCCTCCGAGATCGGTGCGGCGCGCGTGGCGTCGTTGTCGGGCGACCTCACCCGCGACGAGACCGGCAGCGGCGAGTCCACCCTCGGTAACGTCGTCGCCGACGCCCAGCTCGCGGCGGGGTCCGGGCACGGCGCCCAGGTGGCACTCACCAACCCGGGTGGACTCCGCGAGGATCTGCTGCGCGGCCCGGACGGCGCTGTCACCTACGGGCAGGCCTACGCCGCCCAGCCCTTCGGCAATACCCTCGAGGTCCTGGCAGTCACCGGCACGACCCTGAAAACTGCCCTGGAGCAGCAGTTCCAGCCGCGCGGAGACGGCACGATCACGGAGCGGATCCTCGCCCCGTCGAGTTCGCTGGCGTACACCATGAATCGTTCGGCGACTGTCGGCGAACGCATCTCGGACATCCGGGTGAACGGCGACGCCGTCGTCCCCGAGGGCACCTACCGGGTGGCCGTCAACAAGTTCCTCGCCGACGGCGGTGACGGTTTCGACGCTTTCCGCACCCGCGCCGAGGCCGTGCACGCGGGCTGCGACCTCGACGCGTTCACGGCGTATCTGGGGACGAATTCACCGGTGACGACACCGAACACCGACCGGATCACCGTGGTCGGCTAGAGACGCCGGTCAGACGCCGAGCGCGCTCTTCAGGACGGGCCACGACGTGCGCAGTTCGTCCTGCCAGTACGGCCACGAATGCGTGCCGAAGTGGCGGTAGATGAACGTCGCGGGGATCGCGAGGTGGGTCAGGCGCTGCTGGAACGTCTGCGTGCAGAGGTTCGCCGCCGCCTCGAGGGGGCCGCCCACCGCGATCGTGGACGCGATGTCTCCGCTGATCTCGTACGGTCCGGGGAGCCCGTTGCCCGTCGAGATGTAGATCTGCTTGCCGCGCAGGGCTTCGGCGTTCACCGAGGGGTCGTGCGCGGTCCAGGCCGGATCGGTGTCGGGACCCCACATGTTGGCCGGGTTGCCGCCCTTGAACGCCACCGTGCCCCGCACCGAGTCCCGCGAGCTGGGCTGGGTGTTGTCGAGGCATCCGCTGTAGGCGGCGAGCCCGCGGTAGAGCTGCGGGTGCCGGGTGACGAGGTTGGCGGCTCCCATCGCGCCCATCGACACACCCGCGACGGCATTGACGCCGTTGCCGCTGAAGTTCTTGTCGATGATCGGCGGGAGTTCGTTGGCCAGGAATGTCTCCCACTTGTTGACCCCCAGCGTGGGGTCGGGCTGCTGCCAGTCGGTGTAGTAGCTGGCGGTGCCGCCGACCGGGAGCACCACGTTGACCTTCTTGTCGGCGAAGAACTGGACCACGTCCGTCTTCTGCGTCCAGGTGCTTTCCCGGAAGTCCGACTCGGCGCCTGCGCTGACCCCGTCGAGCAGGTACAGCGACGGCCTGGATCCGCCACCGGCGGGGTGCAGCACCTGCACCTGCACGACGCGGCCCATGGCGGGGGAATTGATGAAGACGGCACTACGGGTGTCGGTGAGCGGCACGATCTTGTCGACGCTCGCGACGCCATTCAACGGAGGCGCGACCGGAGCAGGCGCCGGATCGGCCACTGCAGTGAACGCCGGCCCCATGAGGGTCAGTGACACTGCCAGACCGACGGCAGCCAATGCTTCGCGACGCATAAAGAAATCCCTCTTCCCCGGACTGTGTGGACCCCGATTGCACAGTACAAACTGCGTCCGGTCAACAAGAGCTTAGAGGTTTTGTGACAGCTGTGTGCTCCAGCGTGATCGGGTTGTAGTCATCACGGTCCGCGGCCGGTCGTCCGGGCTCATCCGCCTCGGCAGACGCACCCGTTTCACGCAGCCGAACCCCTTCCGGGGCCCTGACGGGTGCGGCTACTCAGAAGGGGTGCGTGTGGATGACTTGCCGTTACTTGGGCAGGGCGGACTTCAGCTGGTCGAGACCGTCGCCGCCGAGTTCGTCGAGCGCGGCGCGGCGACCCGTCATCGCCAGCACGAGCGCCAGCATCGGCCCGGAGACCTCGGGCCCCGATCCGGTGGACCAGTCGGTGTCGGTTGCCCGCAGCGTCAGTCCCGCGACCCGGGACTTCGACCCGATCAGCAGGTTCGAGTTCTTGTAGAAGTCGGCGACGCGGACGACCGCGTCCATCGGGTACTCGTGTGCGATCCCGAGCGGTCTGCGGATGTCCTCGGCGTGGACGATGATCTCGCCCAGCATGGCGTCGATCGGGCCGGGCGGGCGCGTGGAGTCACTCATGTGCGCCCGGAACTCGTCGAGCGACTCCGCCGGTGTTCCTTCCTCTTCGTGTGCGATGTCCTTCTCGAACATGGTGTTGATCCGGAATCCCGACCCGACGAGTTTTCCGACGAACTTCGGCGGCGTCATCTTCTCCGTCGCCGTGATGTGCGCGAACACGTCCCGCACGGTCCACCGTTCGCAGAGCGACGGCGTCGACCACTGGATATCGGTCAGCGGTTCGAGGTCGTCCACCAGGGCGCGGCGTTCGTCGTGAATCGTGGGCCAGGGGCTTGACGTTGTCATTTCTCACTCCCTCGTCGCCATGAATTCTCCCACCTCACGACCGCTGCGGCGAGACCCATTGCACAACGTGTTAGTCACGACTAACGTATTGGTCGTGCTCGATCAGTTGGAAGTCGCAGCTGAGCCCACCCGGAGACGCCTCATGCAACTGCTGACGTCAGGTGAACAGACCGTCAACAACCTCGCCGCACACTTCCCCGCGAGCCGGTCGGCGATATCGCAACATCTCCGGGTGCTCACCGAGGCCGGGCTGGTTACTGCGCGCAAGGACGGACGCTTCAGGTACTACCGGCTCGACCCACAGGGACTCGCGCAACTGCGCGCGTTGTTCGACTCCTTCTGGATCGACGAACTCGACCGCCTCGTCGCGGACGCCACCGAGGAAGCAGCTTCCAAAGGAGACAGCTGATGCCATTCGACAAGACCGTCGTCGTCCCGCTGGACCCGGACGCCACGTTCGACCTCGTCACCCGACCGGAACGCTTGCGGCGATGGCAGACCGTCGCGGCCCGCGTCGACCTGCAGGCAGGTGGCGAGTACCGGTGGACCGTCGTTCCCGGACATTCGGCCGCGGGCACGTTCCGCGAGGTCGTGCCCGGCAAGCGGGTGGTGTACACGTGGGGCTGGGAAGGTGACGACGAACTCCCACCGGGAGCGTCCACCGTGACGGTGACACTCACCCCCACCGCCGGCGGGACCGAGGTGCGACTCGTGCACGACGGACTCACCGACGAACAGGCCGTCCGCCACGCGGAGGGCTGGAACCATTACCTCGACCGTCTCGTCGCCGCCGCGCAGAAGAGCGACGCCGGACCCGACGACTGGGCGGCCGCGCCCGATCCACTCGACGAACTGTCCAGTGCCGAGGCGACACTGGCCGTCGTCCAACGCGTTCTGCGCGACGTCACGGCCGACGACATGTCCAAGCAGACGGCGTGCACCGAGTTCACCGTCTCGCAGCTCGCCGACCATCTCGTCGGTTCGATCACGGCCCTCGGAGGCGCGGCGGGCGCGACGTTCGACGACGACCCCGGCAAACCTGTCGAGGCCAGAATCGCCGACCTCGCGCAACCCGCGCTGGAGGCGTGGCGCACTCGCGGGCTGGACGGCACGGTGACGATCGGGACGAACCACCCTCCCGCCACCGTCGCCGCGGGAATCCTCTCGATCGAATTCCTCGTCCACGCCTGGGATTTCGCCGCAGCAATCGGCGGCGACGTGGCCGTATCCGAGCCTCTCGCCGAATACGTGCTGTCGCTGACCCACAAGATCATCACGCCCGAAGGCAGGAAGGCCGTCGGGTTCGATGACCCCGTACCCGCCCCGCACACCAGCGACGCGGTCACCCGGCTCATCGCCTACACCGGTCGCCGCCCCGTCCCGGCGGCCTGACACCTCACACGGAAAGGGTCCAGTCATGCCCATCAAGTCGGAATACGCCCAGGGAACACCGGACTGGGTAGACCTGCAAACCAGCGATCAGGACGCCGCCAAGAAGTTCTATGCGGAACTGCTCGGCTGGGAATACGACGACCGGCCGATGCCCGAAGGCCCCGTCTACTCGATGGCCACCGTGCGCGGCGAGAACGTCGCCGCCATCGCGCCACTACAACCCGATGCGGCCGCAGCCGGGGCGCCGGCGAATTGGAACACCTACATCGCCGTCGACGACGTCGACGCGACGGTCGCGAAGGTCCCCGGCGCAGGCGGCCAGGTCCTGATGCCCGCGTTCGACGTGGGGGAAGCGGGCCGCATGTCCTTCGTCACCGACCCCACCGGGGCGGCCGTCGGATTGTGGCAGGCGAACAAGCACATCGGCGCCACCCTCGTCGGCGACCCGGGCGCCTGCCTGTGGAACGAACTGAACACCGACGACGTCGACACGGCGCTCGCGTTCTACAACAGCGTCTTCGGGATCACGTCGTCGAAGATGCCGATGGGACCGGAGTACACCTACACGCTGCTGGAGGTGGGCGACGACCAGGTCGGTGGATGCGGTGAGCCGATGAAGCCCGGCACCCCGAACCACTGGCGGGTGTACTTCGCCGTCGAGGACGTCGACGCCAGCGCCGCGAAGGCCGTCGAACTCGGCGGCACGATCGTCGAAGAAGCGATGGACATCCCCACCGTCGGTCGCATGGCCGCGGTCACCGACCCGCAGGGCGCGATCTTCAGCATCATGACGCCCGAGGAACGTCAGGATCAGTAGACCGTGAAGATGCCCAGACCCTCCGAGGAGGACAAACAGTTCTTCCGGTCGCTGATCCCCGACACCCCCGGCATCGAGGTGAAGCCGATGTTCGGCAACCTGGGCGCGTTCGTCAACGGCAACATGTTCGCCGGACTCCTCGGACCGAAAGTCGGGGTGCGATTCCTGACCGAGCAGGCGAGGGACGAGCTGGCGTCGTCCGACGGCGTCGGCCCGTTCGGTCCGGGAGAAAAGCCGCTACGCGAGTACCTGGCCCTGCCGGACCGGTGGCGCGACACCCCGAACCGCGCCGCACCGTGGGTGGAACGCGCGATCGCCGAGATCGGCGCACTGCCGCCGAAGCAGCCGAAACCCCGGAAGAGGTAGAGATACGACAACAGCCCTGACCTGGAAGAAACCAGATCAGGGCTGCCGGTCGTTGGCGGAAGCGGAGGGATTTGAACCCCCGGTCGCTTTCACGACGCTCGCTTTCAAGGCGAGTGCATTCGGCCGCTCTGCCACGCTTCCGTGGGCGATCTTATCGGTAGGGAGGCGTCGGCGGGCAACCGGTCAGCGGTCGCCGATGGCCTTGTCGACGCGTTCGAACACCTCGGCGAGAACCTTCAGCTGAGACTTGGTGAGCAGATCGACGAGGTTGCTGCGCACCCCGGCCACATGGGTGGGGGCCGCCTCGGCCAGCCGGGCGCGACCTTCGTCGGTGATGACGGCGAGCACTCCGCGGCCATCTTCGAGGCACGTGTCGCGGGTGACCATGCCCTGCGCTTCCATCCGCCGGATCTGGTGGGTGAGTCGGCTGCGGGAGGACAGGACGCCGTCCGCGAGATCGCTCATGCGCAGCGAACCGTCCGGCGACTCGGACAGCAGCACCAGAATGCGGTAATCCGCCAGCGACAGATCGTGTTTCTCCTGCAGATCCCGGTTGAGGACGTCCATCAGCCGCTGATTGCCGTCCATGTACCCGCGCCAGGCGCGCATCTCGGCCGGGGTCAACCAATTGGTCGCGGCTTCGGCGTCGGAGGTTTCTGCTGTCACAGGTTCACAGTCTAGTAGTGCGACATTACTTTCCAGTAGCGTGCGGTCCCGGGAACGCCGAGGGACCGCTGTGATCGGTCACATCCACCGGGCGCCGACGCATTTCGCTAGCGTCGTCCCCATGTATGCGATCACGATCGATCAACCGGGCGGCCCCGAAGTCATGAAGTGGGCGGAGCAGCCCGACCCGGAACTTCCACCCGGCCACGTCCTCCTCGACGTGGCCGCGACGGCCGTCAACCGCGCCGACCTGTTGCAGCGTCAGGGGTTCTATCCCCCGCCGCCCGGAGCCAGCGACATCCTCGGGCTCGAATGTTCCGGCACGATCGCCGAACTCGGCGAGGGAGTGTCGGGGTGGTCCGTCGGCGACCAGGTGTGTGCGCTGCTGGCCGGCGGCGGATATGCGGAGAAGGTGGCCGTCCCCGCGTCGCAGCTGCTCCCGCTGCCCGAAGGGGTGGACCTGCTCGTCGCCGCGTCGCTGCCGGAGGTCGCGTGCACGGTGTGGTCGAACGTCGTGATGGGCGCCGGACTGTCCCGCGGCGACGTGCTGCTGGTGCACGGCGGTGGCGGCGGCATCGGCACCCACGCCATCCAGGTGGGCGTCGCACTGGGGGCGCGCGTGGCCGTCACCGCCGGCTCCGAGGAGAAGCTGGCGCGCTGCCGCGAACTCGGCGCCGACATCCTCGTCAACTACCGCGAAGCCGATTTCGTCGACGAGATCCGCAAGGCGACCGATGGACACGGCGCCGATGTGATCCTCGACAACATGGGTGGCTCGTACCTCGACCGCAACGTCGACGTGCTTGCCGCCGACGGCCGGCTGGTCGTCATCGGCATGCAGGGCGGCCGCAAGGGCGAACTGGACCTCGGCAAGTTGCTGTCCAAGCGCGGCCACGTGACGGCGGCCGGACTGCGGGGGCGGGCCGAGTCGGGACACGAGGGCAAGGCCGAGATCGTCGCCGACGTCCGCAAGCGGCTGTGGCCGCTGATCGCAGAGGGCGCGGTCCAGCCCATCGTCTCGGCGGAACTGCCCATCACCGAGGCTCCGCGCGGGCATGAACTGCTGGACTCGGCGGACACCGTCGGCAAGGTGATCCTGACGATCCCGCGGAACTGACGGTCTGCCTGCTTCCGTCGCCCGATGTGACATTCGTCCACTCGAGCGGAACGAATGTCACATTGGGCGCACCGGGCGGCGGACGCAGCGGGCAAAGCGGGCGGCGGGCTCAGCCCAGGGTGGCGAGCTCGTTCACGAGCTGGTCGATCTCGTAGCGGGTGGTGTACGGCGCGAGACCGATGGTGACGGCGCCGCCCTCGTCGTTGACGCCGAGTGCGTCGAGCAGCCGGGAGCCGCCGTGGACGCCGCTGACGGTGGCGATGCGCTTGTCGGCGAGGTGCGACGCGACCTTGTCGGCCGAGACTCCGGCGACGGTGAAGCTGAGCGTCGGGACCCGGCTGGGCGAGCGCCCGATGACCATGACCTGCGGCAGCCGCTTCAGCGACGACATGAGGTGGTCGAACAGGGTGTCCTGGTAATTCTGCAGCGAGCTGATGGACGTCTCGAGTTTCTGACGCCGGGAACCGGTGGCCGATTCGTCGAGGTTCGCGAGGAAGTCGATCGACGTGGTGAGGCCGGCGAGGAGCGCGAACTGGTGCACCCCGACCTCGAGACGTTCGACACCCCGCGCATACGGGTTGAGCGACACGGCGGGGATGCGGTCGAGGAGGGTGGGGTCGCGGAAGACGAGCGCCCCGACCTGCGGCCCGCCCCAGGAGGTGGCGCCGACGGCGACGACGTCCGCTCCGAGTTCGTTGATGTCGACGTGCGCGTACGGGGCGGCGCCGATCGCGTCGACGACCATCAGTCCCCCGACTTCGTGGACGCGGTCCGAGGCGACGCGGACGTCGGGCGCCGATCCGACGATCGGGGATGCGGCGGTGAGTGCGACGAGACGCGTCGTGGTGGTGATGAGGTCCTGGAACTGCCAACTGGGGAGTTCGCACGTCTCGATCTCGACCTCCGCCCACCGCACCTGGGCGCCGTAGCGGCTGGCGACTCGGAGCCAGGGCGCGACGTTCGCTTCCTCGTCGAGGCGGGAGAGCACCAGCCCGGTTCCGAGGCCGAGTCGCGTGCTCAGCGACTCCGCCAGCCAGGCGAGGAGAACGGATCGGTCGGGTCCGAGTACGACCCCGGCGGGATCACCTCCGACCAGGTCGGCGACGGCTGCTCGGGCCGCATCGAGTACCGCCGCACTGCGCCGACTGGACACATGTCGCCCGGTCGACGAAGAGGCAGACGCCCGGAAGGCCGTGGAGACAGTGCGCGACACCGCGTCCGGAATCTGCATGCCGGCCTGCGGATCGAGATGGATCCAACCGTCGCCGAGTGAGGGGATGAGTCCCCGAACGCGGGCAACGTCGTAAGCCATGCCCGACACTCTAAGACCCCAAGTCAATACGGTCGAAGCCAGCCGTCGATTGTTGTGGAGTGCAACAAAGGTGGAATGGGCCCAAATCGGACGCACCTTCGCACTGCCGAGCGGGAACAGCCAAGATGGAGGCATGACGAACTCGGAGAATGAACACGTCGTCGTGATCGGCCCCGACGGTCAGCCCATGGCCATCCCCGTCGCCGAGGCCGCGACCAAGCCCGAGGGCTCCGAATCCGCCGCGGACGCGAACGGCAACGGCACGGAGTCGGTGGCCGACATGGTGGAGCAGCCGGCCAAGGTCATGCGCATCGGCACGATGATCAAACAGCTCCTCGAGGAAGTGCGCGCCGCACCGCTCGACGACGCCAGCCGCAACCGGTTGAAGGAGATCCACAAGTCGTCGATCCACGAGCTCGAGCAGGGCCTCGCCCCCGAGCTGCGCGACGAGCTCGAACGTCTCACCCTGCCCTTCACCGACGACACCACCCCCACCGACGCCGAACTCCGCATCGCGCAGGCGCAGCTGGTGGGGTGGCTCGAAGGACTGTTCCACGGCATCCAGACGGCCCTGTTCGCCCAGCAGATGGCGGCCCGCTCCCAGCTCGAACAGATGCGTCAGGGAGCACTGCCTCCGGGCATCAGCATGGGCAACCCGCACGGGGCGCACAATCACGATCCGGGGTCGCAGTCGAGCGGTACCGGCCAGTACCTGTAGCAACGGGCGAAACAGCATGGAACTCGACTCCCGGTAGGCTCGGTGCCCGTGTCAGCATCCGCTATCGAAACCGAGGCCGCAGGCGGCCCGCTCCCGGCGTCCGACTCGCAGACCTTCCGTCGCGCGTTCAAGGACCTCAGGGACGGCTTCGCTCAGCGCGAGCTGTGGCTGAGCCTCGGCTGGCAGGACATCAAGCAGCGCTACCGCCGGTCGGTGATCGGCCCGTTCTGGATCACGATCGCGACCGGCGTGCAGGCCGCGGCGATGGGCATCCTGTACTCCGCCCTGCTGGACATCCCGCTGGACGAGTTCCTGCCGTACGTCACCGTGGGTCTGATCGTCTGGAACCTGATCAGCGCGAGCATCCTCGAAGGATCCGAGGTGTTCATCGCCAACGAGGGGCTGATCAAACAGTTGCCGTCGGCGCTGAGCGTCCACGTCTACCGGCTGGTGTGGCGGCAGCTGCTGCTGTTCGCCCACAACCTGGTGATCTACGTGGTCATGTTGTTCGCGTTCGGCGTGTGGCGGCACCTGACCTGGATGTCGCTGGCCGCGATCCCGGCGATCGCGCTGATCGTCGTCAACGCGGCGTGGGTGTCGATCATGTTCGGCATCTTCTCCACCCGGTACCGGGACATCGCGCCGATCCTCGGCAGCATGACGCTGCTGCTGTTCGTGCTGACACCGATCATGTGGACGACGCAGAGCCTCGAAGCCCAGGGCGGGCAGGCTGCCGAGCGCGTCAAGCTCGCCGAGCTGAACCCGCTGTTCCACTACCTCGACATCGTGCGCGCGCCCATGATCGGTCAGGACCAGCAGGCGTACCACTGGTACATCGTGCTGGCCATCACCGTCGTCGGGTGGGCCGCCGCCATCCTCGCGCTTCGCAAGTACCGGGCCCGAGTGCCCTACTGGGTTTAGGGGTCTGAAGCAATGACAGAGCATGTGAGTATCGAGACGCGGGACGCCTGCGTCGACTTCCCGATCTTCGACGCCAAGTCCCGGTCGCTGAAGAAGGCGTTCCTCGGCAAGGCCGGCGGGTCGATCGGGCGCAACAACTCGGACGTCGTGGTGGTCGAGGCCCTGCGCGACATCAACCTGTCGCTGAAGGAAGGCGACCGGATCGGCCTGGTCGGCCACAACGGCGCCGGCAAGTCGACGCTGTTGAGGCTGCTGTCCGGCATCTACGAACCCACCCGCGGCAGCGCGAGCATCCGCGGCCGCGTGGCCCCGGTCTTCGACCTCGGTGTGGGCATGGACCCCGAGATCTCCGGCTACGAGAACATCATCATCCGCGGACTGTTCCTCGGGCAGACCCGCAAGCAGATGCTCGCGAAGATGGACGAGATCGCCGAGTTCACCGAGCTGGGCGAGTACCTGTCGATGCCGCTGCGCACGTATTCCACCGGTATGCGCGTGCGCGTCGCGATGGGTGTGGTCACCAGCATCGACCCGGAGATCCTGCTGCTCGACGAGGGCATCGGCGCCGTCGACGCGGAGTTCATGAAGAAGGCACGCGTGCGTCTGCAGGCGCTGGTGGAGCGCTCCGGCATCCTGGTGTTCGCCAGCCACTCCAACGAGTTCCTCGCCCAGCTCTGCGACAGGGCGATGTGGATCGACCACGGTCAGATCCGGCAGCAGGGCGGCATCGAGGACGTCGTCCGCGCGTACGAGGGTGACGACGCCGCCGACCACGTCCGCCACGTCATCTACGAGATGGACCGGGAGAAGTCCGGGCTCACCGCTTCGGCCGAACGGGACGCCCGTAGCGACAGATCGAACGAGCGACCCGTTCGTACGGCCGCGGAAGCCGAGGCGGAGTCCGCGTGAGCGCTGCTGCCGAGCGGATTGTCGGTGTCGTCGTCACCCACAAGCGCCGCGAACTGCTGGCGGAGTCGCTGAAGGTCCTCGGCTCGCAGACGCGTCCGCTGGACCATCTGGTGGTCGTGGACAACGCCGCCGAGGACGACGTGCGTGAGCTCGTCGAATCGTCCGGGATCCCTGTCAGCTACCTCGGTTCGCAGCACAACCTGGGCGGGGCGGGCGGCTTCGCGCTCGGCATCCTGTACGCCCTCTCGCTCGGCGCCGACTGGGTGTGGCTCGCCGACGACGACGGACGGCCCGAGGGGCCGAAGGTCCTGGAGACGCTGCTCGACTGCGCGCAACGGCACGGGCTGGCCGAGGTCTCCCCCGTGGTCTGCGACATCGACGACCCCGACCGTCTCGCGTTCCCGCTGCGCCGCGGGGTGGAGTGGCGACGGCTGCGTTCCGAACTGTTCGCCGACGGCGACGACTCCGCCGACCTGCTGCCGGGCATCGCGTCGCTGTTCAACGGCGCCCTGTTCCGCGCGTCGGCGATCGACACGGTCGGCGTTCCCGACCTGCGTCTGTTCGTCCGCGGCGACGAGGTGGAGGTGCATCGCCGGCTGGTGCGGTCGGGGCTGCCGTTCGGCACCTGCCTGCAGACGGCGTACGTGCACCCGAACGGCGCGGAGGAGTTCAAGCCGATCCTCGGCGGCCGGATGCACACGCAGTACCCGGACAACGAGACGAAGCGGTTCTTCACCTACCGCAACCGCGGCTATCTGCTGTCCCAGCCGGGCATGCGGAAGCTGCTGCCGCAGGAATGGGTGCGGTTCGGGTGGTACTTCCTCGTCACGCGGCGTGATCCGCAGGGTCTGCGGGAGTGGATGCGGTTGCGGAAGCTGGGCCGTCAGGAGCGGTTCGAGCGCCCGTAATTCGGTTGCGCCCGGGTTCCGCCGGGTGGGAGCATCGTGGGGTTCCGGTCTGAGAATCTCGATGTGTTGCGAAGGAGTGAGTGTCCGATGACTGTCTCGTCGGTCGACGCCGTGTGCGTCCACTCCCCCTTCCCCCTCGCCTGACCGAACCCGCGCAGTGGTCCGGTCGGCGCTCATCGACCCGAGGATCACACCCACCATGTTCGACCCTGGACAACTCCTGCCCTACGGCTGGAACGACACACTTTCCGACACCTTCGACAACTACCCGGCCGACGGTCGCGAGCCCGGTCGGGTGATCCGCGTGGACCGCGGTCGCTGCGACGTCGCGACGCCCGCGGGCGTCGTCCGCGCGCTCGCGGGCGAGCACCCGCTCTGCACCGGCGACTGGGTGACGCTCCACCCTCACGGTGACGAGATTGCCGTCGCCGACCTGCTCCCCCGGCGCAGCGCGATCGTCCGGTCGTCCGCGTCCGGCCGGTCGGAGGGCCAGCTCCTCGCGGCCAACGTCGACACGGTGGTGATCGCCGCCGCACTCGACACCGCCCTCGATCTCGGACGCATCGAACGCCTGCTCGCCCTGGCGTGGGAGAGCGGCGCCCAACCGGTGGTCGCGCTCACCAAATCCGATACCGTGCAGGATGTTTCCCTCGCGACCGCGGAGGTGGCGGCGGTAGCGCCGGGTGCGACGGTGCTCGCGGTGAGCGCCGACACCGGCGACGGCATCGACGTCCTCACCGCCGTCATCGACGGAACGGTCGCGCTCATCGGACCGTCCGGCGCGGGCAAGTCGACGCTCGCGAACGCGTTGCTCGGCGAGGATGTGCTCGCCACCGGTCGTGTCCGCGAGGGCGACCACAAGGGACGTCACACGACGGCGCACCGCGAACTCCTGCCGCTGCCCTCCGGGGGTGCCCTGATTGACACGCCGGGACTGCGGGGTGTCGGCATGTGGGACACCGCCGACGGCATCGACAAGACGTTTCCCGAGATCGAGGAGTTCGCGGCGCAGTGCCGGTTCGCGGACTGCTCGCACACGGCCGAACCCGGCTGCGCGGTGCTCGACGCATTGGAGCGCGGCGCACTGCCCGAGCGCAGGCTTGCCAGCTACCGCAAGCTGATTCGGGAGAACGGGTGGATCGCGTCACGCACCGACGCGAGGCTCCGAGCCGAGCGTGAACGCGAGTGGAAGAGCATCGCCCGCTGGCAGCGGCAGATGTACCGCAGTCGCGGTAACTGACACGGGCGCCGACCCGCATCCCGGTTCGAGCGGTGAGCCGGGATGCGGACTGGCAACATGGGTATATGTTCGATCTTCGGAGAAAGGCCCGTCTCAAGCTTCAACGTGCCATGTCCGAGGTGGTGGCCGAATCGGATCGGCGGTCCCGCGAGCTCACCGAGAACCAGCACGACCAGACCCTGGCCGAGCTGAGCGCGACCAACCAGGAACTCGCGCGGGTGCTGTCCGAGCTGTCCGATGCCCGCATGGAGATCTCCGACGTCCAGCAGCGGCTCGGCGAACTCGAGCAGCAGGCCCGCCGCGACATCACGCAGGCGCTGGACGTGCGGGCCACGAACGAGGCCGCAGCGTTCGTGCTCGAGCACATGCCGAAGGCGCCCGTGTTCTGGAATCCGCAGGACACACTGCGCTACGGACTGTCGCAGGTGGAGGTCGAGGGACTGGCCCTCGAGTTCGGGGTGGCGTCGGGCACCACGCTCCGGATCATCGTCGAACAGTTGAAGGACGCCGAGCACGAGGTGTTCGGGTTCGACGTGTTCTCCGGTCTGCCGCAGACCTGGCGCACCGGATTTCCCGCCGGGGAGTTCGCGCAGCAGAAACTGCCGCACGTGCGGGGCGCGCAGCTGGTGCCCGGACTGTTCGAGGACACGCTGGCGGGCTTCCTCGAGAAGCACCCTGGACCGGTGTCGTTCGTGCATCTCGACGCCGACCTGTACTCGTCCACGAAGTCGGTGCTCGACCGGCTCGAACGGCGGCTGGTCGCGGGCACGGTGATCGTGTTCGACGAGTTCTTCAACTTCCCGGGCTGGCAGGAGCACGAGTACCGGGCGTGGACGGAGTTCGTCGACCGCACCGGCGTCCGCTTCGAGTACCTGAGTTACACCGCGAACCACGAGCAGGTGGTCGTGCGGATCACCGCACCAGCTTCACCGCCTGCGTGACGTTGAACGTCGCGCGTTCGTCGATCCGCAGCCCGGACCGCGCGAGCACGGCGAACGCCTCGGTCTCCTCGAAGTGGTACGGCGGCAGCGTCCACACCTCGTTGGACGTGTGCCGGATGACGCGCTCGGTGTCGCGGTCGTAGTCGGTGAAGAACCAGACCACGAAGCAGGAGTCGATCGGGCCCGCGAGGTCCGGGACGGCGAGTTCGTCGTCCCACAGCGACCCCCGGCTCGCGGCCGTGGTCCCGAGCCCGATGTCGCGGGTGCCGTCGAATGCCTCCGGCCGCACGTTCTTCACGAGCCGCAGCGATGTGGGGTTCCAGGCCGGTTTGTCGAACAGCACGCAGTCGCCGGGACGGAGGTGTTCCCCGGCGAAACCGTTGACGGTGCTGAAGTCCATGCCGCTGGGTTTCGCCCACTGCTCGCGCTGGTCGAGGTAACTCGGCGATGCGGCCACCGCGAACACCGCGATCACCGCCGCGGACTGCCACCACTTCCGGGTCAGGGCGGCCAGGCAGAGTCCGCCGACGAGGGCCACCGCGGGCGTCGTGAATGTGAAGTACCGCGGGAGATACACCGGGCTGCGCAGAAGCGAATACGCGAGCAGCGCCGCCATCGGCACCGCGATCCACGGCAGCGCGACGGACAGCACCGGGGGCAGACGGCGACCGCGCACCAGCGCCACCGACCCGGCCGCCACCAGGACGGCGAACAGCACCGCGAACCACGGTGCGCCGACGAACCACTGGTACTCGGCGACGGCCCGCGGCAGGTGCCCGTCGAGCGGCGGGATCCACGCCACCTGGACGGATTCGCGGCGCACCAGCACCACGAACGGCGCCGCGACCAGCGCCCCCGCTGCCGCGGCGAACGTCCATCCGAGCCAGGACCGCCGGGCCTCGCGCAGCAGCAGGATCGTCAGCAGGTGCGCGGGAACGAGGGTGATCAGGTAGACGAACAACACGATCGACACCGCCAGGCCGGCGGCGTACAGCGCCCACAGCCACCACCGCCGGAGCCTCAGTGCCGCAAGGAGAATCACGGTCAGCCAGACCGCGGCCGCCGCCGTGGCCGCGTAGCCGCGAGCCTCCGCGGCCGCCCACGTGACGCTGGGCAGGATCACGAACAGGATCCCGGACGGCACCGCCACCCGCCTGGTCGAGATCAGCGCACCGAGCACCACCACCCCTGCGCCCGCCGCGCCCGCGGCCAGGGCGCTCGGGAACCGGGCCGAGAACTCGGAGGCACCGAACGTCGCGAACCAGTAGCGCATCCCGACGTAGTACAGCCCGTGCACGGCATCGATGTGGCCGAGCAGATTCGACAGGTCGGGGCGGGACCGCTGACTCGAGTACAGCGTCGCGACCTCGTCGTACCAGAACGACGGACGCCAACTCCACGCCGCGCCGAGCACCACACCGACAGCGAAGACGAGGAACGAATCCCGGAGCAGCCCCCGCACATCGCGGGCCTGCAACGGTCCGGCCGACGTCACTGACCGTAGAGGCGAGCCCAGTTCTCCCGGCTGGTGAGCTGCGGCAACGCATCCCGGTACTGGCGCTGCGTCGACGCCGCATCCTCGCGGAACCGCTTCATCAGCTTCGCCGTCCGGGCCGTGAGCTCCCGGGCCGTCTCCTTGTCGCGGCGGCGCACCCGCACCCCGGACTGGGAGGCGTCGGTGATGACCGCGGTGTCGAACAACGACACGTGCCACCAGTGTGCCTCGGCCACAGGGATACTCGCGACATCGTGCTGGGTGCGGCCGAGCCACTGGTACGCGGCCCGCTTGGCGAGGACGAGGTCGATCTTGCTCTTGTCCGGCTCGAAACCGGCGTACCGGGTGACGAGGTCGGAGTTGCGGACACCGGGAATGTTCGACGCGGGGTGCTTGACGGTTTCGGGGAACCGCTTGCGCTCCTCACGGATCGACGCCAGCACGGCCTGACCGCCGTCCTCGAGCACCTTCGGGCCCTCGAGGAAGTCCTCGATACCGCGAATCATGGTGTACGCCAACCCGTACTGCATCGACACGAGGTACTGGGTGATCTCCCGCGTCATCCTCTTGCTCAGCGACTTGGCGTCGAAGTCACTGTGCAGCGCGGCCGCGATCAGCGAGTTGCGGATGCTGAAGTACTTGGCCCAGTCATCGCGGTCTTTCCAGTGGAAGTCCGCGTGCCACACACCGGCGTTGGGCAGGGTGACCGTGACGAATCCGGCGGCGCGGGCGCGGATGCCGTACTCGATGTCGTCCCACTGGAAGAACATCGGCAGCGGGAGCCCGACCTGCGCGACCACCTCGGCGGGGATCAGACACGACCACCACGCGTTGTAGCCGGCGTCGACGCGCTTGTGCTGCTTCTTCTTGATCAGGTTGATGTCGTGCCGCGACCCGGCCGCCCAGCGGCCCGCCTTCAGCTTCGACAGGTCCGCTTCCTCGGCGCTGACGTGCAGGTGCTCCGGGTTCATCAGGTACAGCATCTGCGCGCCGACGAGCGTCGGCTCCGTGGTGACGTTGGCGAATGCGTTCATCCGCAGGATCGACTCCGGCTCGCACAGGATGTCGTCGTCCATCAGGATCAGGTTGGCGTGCTCGTTGATGCCCGAGACCTCGTACATGCCGCGGGTGAATCCGCCGGCCCCGCCGAGATTCGGCTGCCGCAGGTAGACGAGCTTGTCGCCCAGGATCTCGGCGACCTCGGTGAACTTCTCCCGGTCCGAGACGTGGTCGCTGCCCTGGTCGACCACGTACACGGCGTCGATGCCGGACGCCATCGTCGAGTCGTTCGCGATGGCGGCGACGGTCTCGGCGCAGTCGTCGGCGCGGTTGAACGTGCAGATCGCGATCGCGGCGGGCCGGATCACCGACGGTGCGGCGACGGTCCACTCCAGTTCGCTCACCGCGAGGGGGCCGTCGACGGCGGTGAACTCCACCCACAGGGAGCCGCCGTCGAGGTACGCGTCCAGCTTCGCCGACAGCGTCGCCGTGCCCGAGCCGTCGATCTGCGTCGTCGCGAGGATGCGCGAGTTTCCGCCCGAATCGGAGCCGCGCAGCGCCACCACGGCGCGTCCGTCGGCCTCGTGGTGGAACCCGACGGTCACGTCGGTGACCGTGGTCCAGCGCTGGTAGTAGCTGGCCGCGAACCGGCCGAAGTAGGTGTCGGTGTCGACCGTCGCACCCTTCTCGAGGTTCACGACGTGGCGCTCGCGGTGGGCGCGGCCCTTGACGATCCTGGCGTACAGGTCGTCCTTGACCCGGGTGGTCGGTCCCGTGAAGAGACCTCGCGCCACCACGAGGCGGTCGGGTGCGCGATGCTCGGTGAGAGCACTCCGTACCGCGGCCGTGCTCCCGTCCACAGGTGCTACCGACGCAGACTCGTTCATAGTGCTCCTACTGTTCCCCGCGAGAGGTGGGCTGGACCGCGCCACGGCGACGGCACGATCCTCTTCTCGGTTCGCAGGGTATCAACCCCGCGACGCGCTCCCCGACCATGCGAGGCGCCCTCCGTCCCGGTGACGGGCCCGCAGCCGGAACAGCCCCACCCCCATCGCGAGCACATCGGCCCTGGATATGCGGGTTTCGTGGCTGTCGTGATCTGCGCTCAGACGCACCGGGACCTCGACCGGCACGATGCCCGCCCGCTCCGCGAGGTAGACGAGTTCGGTGGTGAACAGGAACCCGGGCTCGACGAGGTCGGGAACCAGTCTGCGCATGAGGTCGCCGTCCATCAGGACGGTGCCCTGGGGGTCGCCCGTGCGCATCCCGAGAACCACGCGGCGCAGCGCCGCAAAACCCCACGTCAGGGTTCCCCGGAGCGCGCCGCGTCGCACCTGCGAGTCGGGGTGGGCCTTGGAACCGATCACGACTTCGGGCAGCCGGCCGTCGTGGCCGGCGGCGAGCGTCTCGGCACCGTCGAGGTCGTCGAACCCGAACGGCAGGTCGTCGGCGGTCAGCAGCACGTGCGCGCCGCGACTCGCCTCCGCTCCCGTCCGCAACGCGTTGCCCATGCCCTTCTCGCTCCGCAGGACGGTCAGCGACACGGGTCCGGGTGCCCAGTCGGCGGTCAGGCGGCCGCAGATGTCCGCGGTGTCGTCGGTGGAGCCGTTCTCCACCACGATGATCTCGACGTCGTGACCGGCCAGTCGTTCGGCCAGCCGGTGGACGGTCTGCTCGATGACGGCGGCGGAATTGTAGGCGGGGACGACGACCGACAGCGCCTTCGGCGCACGTGCGCCTTTCTGGTCGTGGGAACAACCGAAAAGGCGCACGGGCGCAGCCTAACTCGTAGGCTCGGAGTCCGTGGCACCCTCCGCATTCGTGTCCTCGACGTTCACCCGATCGATACACCGCATGCCCGAGTGGATGGTGGCACTGGCGGTCGCGGTGGCTGCCGCGGCAATCGCGACGATTCCCCGGATCGTGTACGACCGCTTCTACTACGGCGGCGACATGCTGGAATCGTTCGTGCCGTCCTGGCACCGGATCGGCACGGAACTCCTGGCCGGGCGGTGGCTCACCGTCAATCCCGACGCCTGGATCGGCGGGAACTATGCGGGCGAGGCCGCGTACGGCCTCTACAACCCGGTCAACCTGGCCAACTACGTCCTGGCCGCGAACTTCGAGAACCTGTCCGTCGCGGCGTTCGTGATCATGGCCGAGTTCCTCGCGCTGTTCGCCCTCGCGACGTATCTGCTGTGCCGCGAATACGGCGCCCGCCGCGGTCCCGCGATCCTCGCCGGACTGACCATTCCGTTCAGCGGTTTCACCCTGTTCTACGAGGCGGCGGGCTGGCCGTCCGGGATGATGGCCGTCGCGTGGGTGACGCTGTTCTGGTGGTCGGCGCTCCGCCTCTCCCACGGTCGCACGAACCCGCTGGTCACCTTCGCGATCGGCGCACTGACGGTGAGCATGGGCAACCCGTACGCCGCCCTGGGCGCCGTCGTCGTTCTCCTCGGCATCGGGATCGGCCTCCTCGCGCAGCGGCAGTTCTTCCGGTTGCTCGTGCTGGTGATCACCGGCGCGTGCGCGGGCACCGCCGCGCTGGTGACGTACCTGCCGCTGTTCCTCAGCGTCGACGTCACCACCCGCGCCGGCAGCACCGGCATCTTCAACGACACGTTCCTGCAGCCGCAGATCGGCGGCCTCGCGGGAATGAGCAGCCCGTCGTATCTCCCCGTCATCATGACGTTCGGCGGGCCGGTCGAGGTGATCCCGTCGCTGTACCTCGCGTGGTTCGTGCTGCCGCTGCTGCCGTGGCTGCCGTGGGGCCGGATCCGCGCGCTGTTCGCGTCCGCGGAGTTCCGTCGCGCGCACGGGCGACCACTGATCAGCCTGCTCGTGATCGCGGTCGTCTACTTCCTCTTCACGTTCGGACCGTCGAACGTCGGGATGTTCCGGTGGCCGATCCGGCTCGTCGAATACCTGTACCTGTGCGTGGTGATCGGCCTGGCGCTCGCGCTGTCGCTGGGCATCGTTCGCGACCGGGTGCGTCACCGGGCGACGGCGTCGGCGGTGCTGATCGCGCTGGGCTTCTACCTGGCGTTCTCGTCCTCACCCGCCCTGACGCTGCGGCACACGCTGTTCGCGCTGCTCGTCGCGGCGCTGTGCGTGCTCGCGTACACCGCCTGGCGCACGCGGGGCCCGAATGCTCTCGTCGCTGCCCTGGTCCTGGGCACCGTGGTGGTGGCGGCCGCGCAGGTCTGGTCCCTCACCCGTGACGTCGAGCGCGACAGCCGCGTCGACCCGGCGAGTACATCGGTGCTGTCCGAGCAGACGGACCGCTACCAGGGCACCGTGCTGCAACTCGCCGACCTGGACGACACCTCCCACGAGGACGTCACCGCCGGCCGGATTCTGTTCGGCAACGAGATCATGGCGTCGTCCGTCGAGGGCAGCATCAACGCCTACACCGGCATCGGGTTCACCGAGTTCCAGGAAGCCCTGTGCATGGACTACCGCGGCGCCGTCTGCCCCGGGGTGTACGGGGCGCTCTGGCAGCCGGTGAACGCGGACATCCCGATCCCGCTGATCGACTACCTCCGGGTGTCGACGCTCGTCGTGGAGCACGGGCTCGTGCCCGAGGTCGCGACGGCACCGACCCCACCCGGCTGGCACGTCACCGAACGCAGCGACTCCCGGACGGTGTTGCAGCGGGACCGGCCGCTGCCCCTGCCCGGACGCGTGGCGTTCGCGTCCGACGGCGTCCGGGTGCTCTCGTCCGACACGAGCGCGGCGACGGAGACAGTGCGGGTGGCAGGGAGCGGCGGCACCGTCTGGTTCGCGCGCCTCGCGTGGCCCGGCTACTCGGCCACCGTCGACGGCGAGCCGGTGGACGCGACCGCGGGGTGGCACGGTCTGCTCGAGGTGCCGGTGCCGCCGGGTGACCACGAACTGGTCGTGACGTTCCGGCCGCCGCGGCAGAACCTGTCCGTGGCGGCGTTCGGCGCCGCGACGGTCGTGGTGCTGATCCTGTCCGTCGTCGATGCGGTGCTGCGCAGGCGCAGGCTCAGCGCGGAGACCACTCGGACGACGTGAACGCCGACGCCTCGGTGGAACCGGATCCCGCGACCGCCGCGGACGACAACGCGTCGGCGATCAGCTGGTGTCCGATCTGGTTCGGGTGGTCGCCGTCGTCGGCGAGCAGTCCGGTGGGGTCGCCGTCGCCCCACGTCCCCTTGAACGTGCTGAACAGGTCGACGTAGGTGGCGCCCTCGGCACCCGCGACCTCCGAGATGACGTCGTTGGCGCGCAACGTCAGCACGGCGCTGTCCCGGAGGAACTGCGGGCCGTACAACTCGCGGGCCACGTCGCCGTCGGGGAAGACGTCCCAGTACCCGGTGACAAGCACCGCGGTCGGCTGCCCGGCCCGCAGTTCGGCGATGCGGTCGAGCACGGACGTCAGCGTGGTCTGCAGCTGCGGGAGAACGGGTTCGAAGCAGCCGAGGCCGTCATCGCCACCGCAGTCGCCGTCCAGGTAGTCGTCGAGTTCGGCGTAGAAGTCGTTGGCGCCGATCGTGACGGTGACGAGGTCGGCGTCGCGGACGGCGTCGGCGTCGTATTCGCCGGGTTCGAGGGAGTCGAGCAGGTCGGTGCTCGTCCAGCCCCCGACGCCCAGGTTGGCGACCTGCACCGGCAGCGCGTCGTCGCCGGACAGCTGATCGCCGAACAGTTCCACGAACGGCGTGCAGCCGGGGCATCCGTCACCGGCCGGGATGGAATCCCCCAGGCCCACGAGGGTCGCACCTGCGGGCGGCGATTGTGGCTGCGGCTGCGCCACGGGCGGTGCCACAGTCGTGGAACAGCCGGCGAGGAACGGAATCAGGACCGCTACGGGAACACCGAGAATCCAGCGTCGCACGGGGCCTCCCCATCACGTCCTGCGCCTCGGAGGGAGCGCTCGTCACCGGTCCGGACGAATTCTACCGACGGTCGCGCTCGGCTGCCGTTCCCCGCGGGACCGTGCGGACGTGCGCCCGCTCGCCCTGGGGACCGAACAGGCTGAGGATCTCCGCCGGTTGCGGCCCGGGGTTGCCGAACCAGTGCGGGACGTGGGTGTCGAATTCCGCGACCTCCCCCGGGGTCAGGA
Organism: Rhodococcus sp. G6(2025); assembly: GCF_058628105.1. Classification (NCBI taxonomy): domain Bacteria; kingdom Bacillati; phylum Actinomycetota; class Actinomycetes; order Mycobacteriales; family Nocardiaceae; genus Rhodococcus; species Rhodococcus sp. G6(2025). Next base: position 460,513 of record NZ_CP179750.1, on the reverse strand, counting down.
TCACGTCGTGTTCGCCGAGCAGCAGTCGCAGCCGGCCGGACAGGACGTACAGCCATTCGTAGCCCTCGTGGACCTGCAGGTTCGGGATGCCGTTCGGGTCACCCGGCGGGATCACGTGCTTGAACGCCTGGATCCCGCCGGGCCTGCGGGTCAGCGGGATGATCGTCGAGCCGTTCCGCTCCAGGGGCCGCAGATGGACGCGGGGGTCGCCGGTGGCGGGTGCGTCGACGAGTTCGTCCAGGGGCAGCTGATGGGCGCGGGCCAGCAGGAGCATCAGCTCGAGAGTGGGTTTCCGCTGGCCGGACTCGAGCCGCGACAGGGTGCTCACCGAGATCCCGGTGGATTCGGACAGCTGGGCGAGGGTCGCGCCGCGCTGCTGGCGGAGGGCTTTCAGCCGCGGTCCCACGGCGTCGAGGACGCCGTCCAGATCGGGTACGTCGTCGTTCACACCCACATGTTGCCACAGCGGCAAACTTGCTTGCCAGTTTCGCTGGCTCCCCGGACAGTGGACGTCACGAGGTCGACGAACGAAGGAGAACGCGATGGAAGACAGTTACGACGTAGTGGTCGTCGGTGGCGGCGCGGCCGGACTCGGCGGGGCACTGACCCTGTCGCGGGCACGCCGCTCGGTGCTCGTGATCGACGCCGGCGCCCCCCGCAACGCACCGGCCGGGCACATTCACAACTACCTCGGCCGAGAGGGCACCCCGCCCGGCGAACTACTGGCCATCGGACGCGAGGAGGTCGCCGGGTACGGCGGCGAGATCGTGACCGGCACCGTCACGTCCGCCGACAAGGTCGGGGACGGCCAGTTCCGGGTGACGCTCGCCGACGGCGCGACCGTGCGGGCGCGCAGACTGCTCGTGACCACCGGCCTCGTCGACGTGCTCCCCGATGTCCCCGGGGTGGCCGAGCGCTGGGGACGCGACGTCCTGCACTGCCCGTACTGCCACGGCTGGGAGGTCCGGGACCAGCCGGTCGGCGTCCTGGCCGGCAGTCCGCTGGCGGTGCACCAGGCTCTGATGTGGCGACAGTGGACAGAGAACGTGACGCTGTTCCTGAACGACGCGGACGAACCCACCGGCGAGGAGTACGAGCAGCTCGCCGCACGCGGTATCGCCGTGATCGACGGCGGTGTGGCCGGGCTCGACGTGCAGGACGACCGGCTGACCGGGGTCCGGCTGCGCACGGGTCAGGTCTTCCCCGTGACCGCCGTAGTGGTCGCACCCCTGTTCCGGGCCCGCGCCGACTTCCTCACCAGCCTGGGCCTGGACACGACCGAGATGGAGATGGCCGGACACGTGATCGGCACCGCCGTCGCCGCCGACGCGACCGGCGCCACCGAGGTCCCGGGGGTGTGGGTGGCCGGCAACGTCGCAGACCCGAAGGCGCAGGTGATCGTCGCCGCCGGAGCCGGCCTGAGTGCCGCGGCTGCACTCAACGCCGACCTGATCGCGGAAGACACCCGCCTGGCGGTCGCCGGAGCGCTCAGCCGGTAGCCGACACCGTCGCCTCGTGGACCACGCGATGCGCGGGCAGGATCGAGTCGCGCTCCGCGTCGGCGTCTCCCTCGCCGCCGATCAGCCCGACGTAATGCGCGAGCTGGGCGGCGAGGGGTTCGTCGCTGTAGCGGAGGGTGGGGATCTCGATCACCGTCTGCTGCTTGTAGCCGTCGCGGTCGGCGGGCAGGTCGTCGTCGATGTGCCGGTAGATGGTGATGTCGCGGCGCAGAAGGTCGATCTCGATCAGGCGGTCCGGCTCCAACAGCGACAACTGCCGGACCTTCCGCTGACTCACCCGGCTGGCCGAGATGGTGGCCACCGCACCGGATTCGAAACGCAGCACCGCCTCCGCGCAGTCCTCGGCCTCGTTGCGCCGCGAACTGTCGTGGAAGTACCCGAACTCGGCCTTCACGCCGACGGGCGGTGACCCGACGAAACCGATCGCGAGGTCGACGTCGTGGATCAGCAGGTCGGTCGCGACGCCGGTGGGGATGCGGGAGACGAACGGCGAGTGACGGATTCCGTTGACCTGCCACACGTCACCGGCGAATTCGCGGGCCGTCCGGACCGCCGGGTTGTATCGCTCGAGCAGGCCGCACATCAGCGGAACACCGGTCGCGGCCGCGCGCTTCACCAGATCGGTGCTCTCCTCGTACGTTGCGGCGAGCGGCTTTTCGACGAGCACCGGCTTGCCGAGGTCGAGGACGCGGCCCGCCAACTCGTAGTGGGCGGGTGTCGCCGCCGCGACGACGGCGGCATCGATGCCGTCCAGTTCGTCGAAATCCGCGGCCCACGTGGTGTCGAACCGTGCGGCGACCTCCCGCCCGTGTTCCTCACGCGGTTCCACGAGCAGGGCGAGGTCACACAGCGGGGACTGCGCGAGAACGCGGGCGTGCAGCGAACCCATCTTGCCGGATCCGACGAGCGCGATCCGCGGTCGCGTGGACGTCATCACGCCTCCATCGCCTCGCGCACCGCGGCGACGATCCGGTCGACGTCGTCGGTGGAAAGTGCGGCGTGAACGGGGATGCTGAGGCACCGGCGGGCCACGGACGTCGCGACCGGCGTCGGTGAGACGATCACGCGGGGATGCTCGCGGTAGCAGTCGTAGTCGTAGACGGTTTTCGGGTAATAGACGCCGCTGCCGACGTCCCGATCGCTCAGGCGCTGCGCGAGGGTGTCGCGGTCGATCGGCGCATCGGGCGCGAGGATCACGGTGAACTGGTGCCACACGTGCCCGCGGCCCGCGAGTTCCGAAGGCAGAACGAGACCTTCGACGTCCTTCAGCCCGGTCTGCAGCGCTTCGGCGTTGCGGCGGCGCGACTCCACCTGTTGCAGATAGGAACTCAGCTGCGGCAACCCCAGACTGGCCTGCAGATCCGTCATCCGGAAGTTCTGGCCCGCCATCTCGTATTCGTAGCGCCGGCGCATGCCCTGATTCCGCAGCACCCGCAACCGGTCGGCCACCGCGTCGTCGTCCGTCGTGACCATGCCGCCCTCGGCGGTGGTGAGATTCTTGGTGGCGTAGAACGAGAAGCAGCCGAGCCCGAAACTGCCCGCACCCTTGCCGTCGAACGTGGCACCGTGTGCCTGGGCGGCGTCCTCGACGACGGCGAGCCCCTCGGTTCCGGCCAGCGGCATCAACGCACCCATGTCCGCGGTCTGCCCGTAGAGATGCACCGGCATCAGCACCCGGGTGCGCTCGTTCACGCACTGCGCCGCGGCGTCGGGGTCGAGCGCGAAATCGGCCTCCCCGATGTCCGCGAACCGGGCCGTCGCGCCGGAGTCGAGAATCGCGTTGAGCGTGGCCACGAACGTGAACGGGGTGGTGAGCACCTCGTCGCCCGGTTGGAGATCCAGCACCCGCAGCGCCGCGATCAGCGCGGTGGTGCCGCTGTTGACGGCCACGGCGTGCCGGGTGCCGACGAGCTCGGCGAACCCCACCTCGAACCTCGCGACCTTCGGTCCCTGCGCGACCATCCCGGATCGCAGGGTGTCGAGAACCTCGCGCTCGACGTCCTCTCCGAAAGAGATACTCGAGATCGCGATCACGGTTCCTCCGATAGATTGACGTGCGTTCACACCGTCTTCACAGATTGCACCCTCTTGAAGGTTCCCACGGTCTGCACGGCTCCTGGAAGGAATCGCCAACTTTCATGACCATCGGTGAAAACTGCGAGATCCACCCGACCGTCGTGATAGGCGACGGCGTCACGATCGGGGCCCGGGTGAGCATCGGACCGTATGCCGTCCTCACCGGCCCGCTCGACATCGGCGACGACTGCTGGATCGGCGCCCACGCGACGCTCGGGGCGCCGCCGGAATGGATCGGGAAGACCCATCCCCGCACGTGGACGGAGATCAGCCCGCACCAGGGGGTCGTGATCGGCGCGGGCACCGTGATCCGGGAGATGAGCGCCGTCCAGCAGGGCGCCGAGCGGCCGACGACCATCGGGCGCGGCGGATTCGTCATGAACCACACGTCCGTCGAGCACGACGTCCGGATCGGCGAAGACTGCGTCCTCTCGCCGTCCAGCACCCTCGGCGGTCACGTGACCCTCGGCGACGGCGTCAATCTCGGCATGAGCGCGGTGGTGCATCAGCGGCGGGTGATCGGTGCGCGCGCGATGGTCGGAATGGGATCGGTCGTCGCCAAGGACATTCCGCCGTTCGCCACGGTGTTCGGCAATCCCGCCGGCCTGCGCGGCACCAACCGGGTGGGCATGAGCCGCGCCGGGATCGCCGACCGGGACATCGCGGCCGTGGCGGCGCTGTACGCCTCGGGGCGGCTCGACGCCGACGCGGAACTCCCCCAGTCGCTCGCCGGCGCGTTCGCCTGGTGGCGGGAGCTGGCGGTGAAACCGCTCGTTTCCTGATCCGGCGCCCGCCGATTGCTATCGTCGGAAACGAACGCTGCACCGTCGCAGCGCACTGCCGGTGAGGGGGTGGTCCTCGTGGACGCCGATCCCGAGATCGTCCCGGACCGCGGCGGTCGCGCCGTCCTGATGAACGCGCTGCGGATCCTCGTCACCCTCGCGATCGTCGTCGCCGTCGCGTTCGCCGTGAAATCGCAGTGGGCCGAGGTCAGGGACACGATCACCCAGCTGGACTGGTGGGCCCTCGCCGTCTCCGCGGTGTTCGTCTTCCTCGGCATGGGCGCGGCGGTGCGCGCATGGCAGCACGCGCTCGGCGCCCTCGAACACCCGATCCCCGCCTTCGACGCCGCCCGCTGCTACCTGGTCGGTCAGCTCGGCAAGTATCTGCCGGGCAGCGTGTGGGCGTTCGTCCTCCAGACCGAGCTCGTGCGCCGGGCCGGGGTGTCGCGGGCCAACGGATTCGTCGCCGTCCTCGTCACCGTCGGGCTGAGCATCACGTCGGCGCTGGTCGTCGGGCTGCTGGCGCTGCCCGCCCTGTTCCATATCAGCACCGTCGCGGCGGTCGCGGTGATCGTTCTCGTCCCGATCGCCCTCGTCTGCTGCTATCCACCGGTCCTCACCCGGCTGGTGAACCTCGCCCTGCGGATCCTGCGGCGCGCCCCGCTGCAGCGGCAGCTGACGATGCACAAGATCGCGCGGGCCCTCGGCTGGTGCGCCGTCAGCTGGGTCCTCTACGGCGTGCACCTCTGGTTCCTCGCGTCGAGTTCGGTGGGATTCGCGGCGGGCACCTTGGTCCAGTGCATCGGCGCGATCGCCCTCGGCATGTGCGCCGGCGTGCTGGTGGTGGTCGCGCCGTCCGGCATCGGGGTCCGCGAGGCCGTCGTCGTCGCGGCGCTGTCCCCGTTCATGGACAGCGGGGTCGCGCTCGGGCTGGCCCTCGCGTCACGCCTGGTGTTCACGCTGTGCGAGGTGCTCGCCGGGTTCGTCGCCGCGATCGCCGGTTCCCGTTCGCTGCGCAACGCCCTCGTCCACGAGGATTCCCGGGTACCGCAGCCGTCCTGAGGAGATCGCGATGACGGACGCCTGGGAGATCGATCCCGCGTACGAGCGCTACATCGGCCGCTGGAGCCGGCCGGTCGCAACGCAGTTCCTGCGGTGGCTGGCCGCGGGCCCGGACGAGATGTGGTGCGACGTGGGTTGCGGAACGGGCGCCCTCGCCCACACCGTTCTCCGCACGGCGGATCCGGCCCGGGTGGTCGGCGTCGAACCGTCGCGGCCCTTCGCGGCGGCGGCTCGGGCCGGCACGGACGATCCCCGGTTCGACGTCCGGTCGGGCACCGCCGAATCCATCCCAGCCGAGGACGGCGAGTTCGACCGCGTGGTGTCCGGGCTGGTCCTCAATTTCGTTCCCCATCCGATCGATGGGCTCGCCGAGATGTGCCGAGTCACGCGAACCGGCGGGACGGTCGCCGGGTACGTGTGGGACTACGCCGAGGGGATGCAGATGATTCGCGCGTTCTGGGACGCCGCGCGCGAACTCGACGAGGCGACGGCGAACCTCGACGAGGGCGTCCGTTTCCCGCTCTGCCGGCCGCAGCCGCTCCGCGATGCGCTGTCCACCGCGGGGCTGGCCGGGGTAGAGGTGCACCCGCTCGACGTGCCGACCGTGTTCGCCGACTTCGACGATTTCTGGCTCCCGTTTCTGGGCGGGCAGGGACCGGCGCCCGGGTACTGCGCGTCCCTGCCCGCCTTGCGGCGAGACGCGCTGCGCGACCTGCTCGATTCCCGCTCGAGGCGCGACGACGCAGGCCGGATCGCACTGACCGCGAGAGCGTGGGCGTTCCGCGGAACCGTCAGCCGATGACGGATTCCGTGGCCGCGTACGCCTTCTCCGCGGATTCCTTCTGCGCCCGCCACCACGACTCGTTGTCGCGATACCACCGCACGGTGGCCTCGAGCCCGCTGCGGAAATCCTTGTATTGCGGCGTCCAGCCGAGTTCGGTGCGCAGCCGCGTCGAATCGATCGCGTAGCGCAGGTCGTGGCCCGGGCGGTCGGTGACGAAGTCGAGATCGTCGGCGTCGCGGCCGAACAGTTCGAGCAGCGTTCCGACGACGGTCCGGTTGTCGACCTCGCCGTCCGCGCCGATCAGATACGTCTGACCGAGACTCCCCTTCTCCAGGATCGTCCAGACGGCCGAATTGTGGTCGTCGACGTGGATCCAGTCGCGCACGTTCTTCCCGCTGCCGTACAGGCGGGGGCGCACCCCGTCGATCAGGTTGGTGATCTGGCGCGGAATGAACTTCTCGACGTGCTGGTACGGGCCGTAGTTGTTGGAACAGTTCGACAGGGTGGCCCGCACCCCGAACGACCGCGCCCAGGCCCGCACCAGCAGATCGCTGGATGCCTTGGTGGCCGAGTACGGGCTCGACGGGTTGTACGGGGTCGACTCGGTGAAACGCTCGGGGTCGTCCAGTTCGAGGTCGCCGTACACCTCGTCGGTGGAGATGTGGTGATACCGGACGTCGTGTGCGCGGACGGCCTGCAACAGCGAGAACGTGCCCATCACGTTCGTCTGCACGAACGGCGTCGGATCGGCCAGCGAATTGTCGTTGTGCGATTCCGCGGCGAAGTGGACCACCGCGTCCGAGTCCGCGACCAGACGGTCCACCAGCGCGAAATCCGCCACATCGCCGTGCACGAACTCGATGCGGTCGGCCACCGGGTCGAGCGACCGCCGGTTGCCGGCGTACGTCAGCGCGTCGAGCACCGTCACCTGCGCGTCCGGGCGCTCGGCGACCGTCTGGTGCACGAAATTCGCACCGATGAACCCGGCGCCGCCTGTCACGAGAAGCCTCATGTGCACCCACCCTAGTGGCGCGCCCGAGTTTCTATCCGACGCGAACACTGGAACACTGCGCACATGCGCGGAATCATCCTGGCAGGCGGTACCGGGTCCCGGTTGCACCCGATCACTCTCGGAGTGAGCAAGCAACTGGTCCCGGTCTACGACAAGCCGATGATCTACTACCCGCTCTCCACCCTGATGCTGGCCAACATCCGGGACATCCTCGTCATCACCACCCCGCACGACGCGGAGCAGTTCCGCCGGCTCCTCGGCGACGGCTCCCAGTTCGGGGTGAACCTCACGTACAAGGTGCAGGAGGAACCGAACGGCCTGGCGCAGGCGTTCGTGCTCGGCGCCGACCACATCGGCAACGAGTCCGTGTCCCTCGTCCTCGGCGACAACATCTTCTACGGCCCCGGACTCGGTTCCCGGCTGAACCGCTTCGAGAACATCGACGGCGGCGCCGTGTTCGCCTACTGGGTATCCGATCCCAGTTCCTACGGTGTGGTCGAATTCGACGACACGGGCCGGGCGATGTCGATCGAGGAGAAGCCTGCCACCCCGAAGTCGAACTTCTCGATCCCCGGGCTGTATTTCTACGACAACGACGTCGTGTCGATCGCGCGCGACCTGAGGCCGTCGGACCGCGGCGAGTACGAGATCACCGACGTCAACCAGGCGTACCTGCAGGCCGGACGGCTACAGGTCGAGGTGCTTCCCCGCGGAACCGCCTGGCTCGACACCGGCACCGTCGATTCGCTGCTCGAGGCGGCGAACTTCGTGCGCACGCTCGAACACCGGCAGGGGCTGAAGATCGGCGTTCCGGAAGAGGTCGCGTGGCGCCGCGGGTTCATCACCGACGCCGAATTGTGCGCCCGCGCCGACACTCTCGGCAAGTCCGGATACGGGGACTACCTCCTCGAACTTCTCGAACGCGGCAAGGACTGGTGACGTGGAGTATCGGGAACTGAAGGTTCCGGGCGCCTGGGAGATCACCCCGCGGCAGTTCGGCGACGACCGCGGCGTGTTCCTCGAATGGTTCAAGGGCTCGGAGTTCGAGGCCGCCGTCGGGCACAGCCTCGAACTCGCGCAGGCCAACTGCTCGGTGTCCGCCGCCGGTGTCCTGCGCGGCATCCACTTCACCGACAACCCGCCCGGGCAGGCGAAATACGTCACCTGCGTCAAGGGTGCGTTCCTCGACGTCATCGTGGACCTGCGCGTCGGGTCGCCGATGTTCGGGCAGTGGGATTCGGTGCTCATCGACGACGTCGACCGCCGTGCGGTCTACCTTCCGGCCGGTGTCGGCCACGCGATCCTGTCCCTCGAGGACGCGTCGACCGTGATGTACCTGTGCTCGATCGAGTACACCCCCGCCCTCGACCACGACCTCCACCCACTCGATCCCGAACTGGGAATCGATTGGCCCACGGTGGGCCGGGACGGCAGCCCGCTGACGTTCCAGCTGTCCGAGAAGGATTCGGCCGCACCGTCTCTGAAGCAGGCCCTGGACGCCGGAGTGCTGCCCACCTACCCCATGTGAGTGTTTTTGCGTGCCCGAGCACTCGATGGCACTCACATGGGGTGGCAGGATGCGGACATGACAACTGACACCGGCGAGCGGTTGGAGGTCCGGCGGGCTGTCGCCGCGGACCCGGCGACGATCTTCGGCCTCCTCTGCGATCCCGCGGGACACGTGGCGATCGACAGTTCCGGGATGCTGATGTCCGCGGAAGGGGACCACGTCACGGCGGCGGGCAACACGTTCGTCGTGCACATGGACCGCGACGCGTTGAACGACTTCGACCTCGGTCTCTACGACGTGACGGTCACGATCGAGACGTTCGTGCCCGACCGGGAGATCTCCTGGAAGGTTCTCGGCCAGATCCGGCCGCAGATCGGGCACGTGTACGGGTACCGGCTCGAGCCGATCGACGAGGGAACGATGGTGACCTCGTTCTACGACTGGTCGTCCATCGACCCGGTGTGGCGCGAGTCCGGGATCTTCCCGGTGATTTCCGAGAACGCCCTGCGCGCGACGCTGGGCATCCTCGCGCGCACGGTCGCCCCCGGGCGTCCGCGACCACAAATCGATCCACAGAATTGAAACGTGTTCTAGTATCGAGTGCGTGAACTTCGTCGTCGTCGACCACCCCCGGCCGGGCATCGCCCTGGTAACGCTCAACCGCCCGGAACGCATGAATGCGATGGCGTTCGACGTGATGATCCCGTTCCGCGACGCGCTGGAGAAGATCAGCAACGACAACGCGGTGCGCGCGGTGGTGATCACCGGCGCCGGCCGCGGCTTCTGCTCCGGCGCCGACCAGAGATCCGCGGGCACGCTCCCCCACGTCGACGGACTCACCCCGCCGACCGTCGCCCTGCGGGCCATGGAGATGCTCGACAACGTGGTGCTCTCGCTCCGCCGGATGCACCAGCCGGTGATCAGCGCGGTCAACGGCGCGGCCATCGGCGGCGGCCTGTGCCTGGCGCTCGCCTCCGACATCCGGATCGCGGCAGACGACGCCTACTTCCGGGCGGCGGGCATCAACAACGGCCTGACCGCGAGCGAACTGGGCCTGAGCTACCTGCTGCCCCGGGCGATCGGCTCGTCCCGGGCGTTCGAGATCATGCTGTCCGGTCGCGACGTGCACGCCGACGAGGCCGAGCGGATCGGACTCGTGTCGCGGTGCGTGCCCGGCGAGGACCTCCTGGACGAATGCTTCGACCTCGCCGAGCGCATGTCGCGGTTCTCCCGGCCGGGCCTGGAACTGACGAAGCGCACGCTGTGGTCCGGGCTCGACGCCGCCTCACTCGAAGCCCACATCCACCAGGAGGGACTCGGGCAGCTGCTGGTGCGGCTGCTGACCGACAACTTCGAGGAGGCCACCGCCGCGCGGAAGGACAAGCGCGAACCCCGGTTCCGGGACCGGCGCTAGGAGTATCTTTCGGACATGTCGAAGCCACCTCTGACACCGAAAGCCGCCGAGATGTTCGCTCGGCCCAATTACGCCACCATCGCCTGCGTCCGACCCGACGGCCAGCCCGTGTCCGTGGCCACCTGGTACCTGTTCGAAGACGGCAGGGTGCTGGTCAACATGGACGCCGAGCGTCGACGCCTGGACTACCTGCGCGGCGACCCCCGCGTCAGCCTCACCGCGATGGACCCCGACGACTGGATCACCCACGTCAGCGTCCAGGGCCGGGTGGCCGAGTTCGTGGACGACGAAGAACTCGCCGACATCGACCGCCTCGCGACGCATTACACCGGCAAGCCGTACCCCGTCCGCGACCGCAAACGGGTCAGCGCCTGGATCGAGATCGACACCTGGCACGGCTGGGGATCGCTGAAACAGTCCTGAACCGACTCCGCGACGACGACAACCGGGCATGATGACCCCCCGCGTCGCAACGGTCCTCGCCGTGGCCACGGCGGTGATCGGCAGCCTGCTGCTGAGCGCACCACCGGTCCGCGAACCGGGAACGCCCGCGGCGACGGTCGCTCAGCCCGCAGCGCCTCCTCCGCCGCCGCCCGTGGTCCTGACCCCGGAGGAGGTCGAGGCCAGGGCGGTCCCGGCGATCGTCACCCTCGTCGCGGATTCGGGTCTCGTCGAAACCGCGGGAACGGGGATCGTGCTCACCCCCGACGGCGTCGTCCTCACCAACCATCACGTGATCGACGGCGCCCTCGACATCAGCGCGGTGAGCCTGGGCAACGGTGCGGAGTACGTCGCGGACGTCCTCGGGTACGACAGTTCCCGCGATGTCGCGGTACTCCGGCTCCAGGGCGCGGGCGACCTCCCGGTGGCGACCCTCGCGAAGGACACCGCCATCGGAATCGGCGACCCGGTGACCGCGGTGGGTAACGCGGAGGGAGGCGGGGTTCCGGTGGCGGCCCGCGGGTTCGTGACCGACGTCGAGCAGACGATCACCGCCCGCAGTTCCACCGACGGTTCCCGGAACCGGCTGAACGGGCTGATCCAGATCGACGCGGCCGTACGTCCCGGCGACTCCGGCGGCCCCCTCGTCGACGCCACCGCCGCCGTCATCGGCGTCAACACCGCGGGCAACGCCGACTCCGACCCCACGAAACCCGCTCCCATTCAGCCGAGATCGTATGCGGTGCCCATCGACATCGCGATGACGATCGTCGATCAGGTCCGCGCCGGAACCACGTCCGCCACCGTGCACATCGGCGACACCCCTCTCCTCGGGATCAGCGTCACCGACGACGATCGGGGCGCCGAAGTGCTCTGGGTCAGCATCGGCACCCCCGCCGACGACGCCGGCATCGAGATCGGAGACGTCATCACCGAATTCGACGGAACACCCGTCCGGTCCTCGGACGATCTCAGCGAACGCATGATCGCGCGGCACCCCGGCGACGAGGTCGCGGTGCGCTGGTTCGACGAGAGTGGACAACAGCGATCGACGACGATCGTGCTCGAGAAAGGCCCGCCGCGGTAGTCAGGCGGTCTTGTCCCGGGCGACACCGTCGTCCGGTCGCACGCGTGTCGTGACGAAACGCGCGATACGCCGAAGCACCGCACGGCTTTCCGGCAGACCGGGCCACAACGCCGGGAACGCGTGCACCTGGCCGTCCCAGATCTGCAGCGTCGTCGGAACACCCGCAGCGCTCAGCCGATACGCCATCAGCTCCGAATCCGACCTCAGCACCTCACCTTCCGCAGCGACCAGCAGCGCAGGCGGCAGACCCTCGAGAGTCCCGTTCACGGGCGACAGCGCGGGGTCGAGCACGCCGTCCACCTCGCCGCCGAGCTTGCCGATGGTGACGAGCGCCTCCACGGGCGCGAACACGTCGCGGGCGGCATTGGCGTGCACCAGCTTGTCTGCGCAGTCCAGGTCCAGCAGCGGCGACAGTCCGACCAGGCCGGCGGGCAGATCGACGCCCTCCTCGCGGGCCTTCAGCGCGGTCGCGAAGACGAGGAACCCGCCGGCCGAGTCGCCGGCGAACACCGTCCCGCCCGCGCGGGCTCCGTTCTCCAGCAACCACTTGTACGCCGTCAGGCAGTCGTCGACCGAACCGCTGATGTTCGTGTCGGGCAGTTGCCGGTAGCCGACGTGCATCACCGGCAGCCCGGTCAGCTTCGCGATCGTCGCGACCACCGGCCGATGCGTGTTCAGCCCGCAACACAGGAACCCGCCGCCGTGCAGGTAGAGGACTACACCGTCACCCAGATCCGGAGACACCCCCGGCGCGCGCACGATCTCCGCGTCGAATCCGGGCAGTCGCACCTTCTGTCGGCGAATTCCGGACGCGGGACGGATCCCCGCCGCCAAGTCCAGCAACGCGGCCCTGCGAATCGCCGATTCGTTGATCGGGGCCATCCGCACCACAGGCCGGAGAAACCACCTGCACGCCTGGTAGAGAACCTGGGATTCGATACTCGGCCCCGCGAGCCTCGCCCCCGAACGGTACTGGACGATCGGTGTCCCGCTCCGCTGCTGCGCGGACGGCTTGCGGTCGTTCGGCACAGATTTCATGCCTTCTCCCCTGGTCGCCGGTACCCGTCGCCGTTGACGGATACGTAACTTCAACCTTGGGGTACCCGCCGCGGTCGTGTGTCACTCATGGTGGCTTCGGCCCCAAGTCGTTATCCCCTTTGCCCGAATCGTTATCGCAGGCGTGGCAAGTGGGCCATCGAGGGGTCGACTCAGCCGAAATCGAGCTCGTCGAGCTCGTCCACCACGGTGACCTTGCGCTTTCGTCCGCCCATCATCCTGCCGATGCCGCGACGCCCGCCGGTGTCCGCGTTGCCCGAGGGCAGGATCCGCTGCGGCGCCACCCGGGGTCGTGCCACGTGCACGGGGGGAAGCGTCGCGGCCGGGGGTTCGACGGTGTCGGGAGTCGCTACGGGTGCCCGGGGCGGGAGGGGAGGCCGGGGCGGGAGCGGAGCCGGCACCGCGATCGCGGGCGGCGGCGGCAGGACCGGTTCGAAGACCCGCTCGCGGCGAGGCACGTCCGTGTCCCGGAGATCGACGTCGTCGAGATCGACCACCCACCGCACCCGGTTCTCGAGGCCGCGGTCCTGCAGCTCGGCCCAGATTTCGTCGTGCCACGTCGAGGGTTCGCCGCTGCCGAACGCCCGGGAGTTCGCACTGACCCACACCACGTCCTCGGACGGGCGGCGATCGGCGATGTCCAGGACCGTCAGCCAGTTCACCGTGGCGGTGTAGCCGTACCGCTTCTTGTCCACGTACGGGCGACGACGCTGCAACTCGCGACCGGCGATGTCGAGGTGCGATACGTGGGCCGGCTCGATTACGTCGCAGCCCATCGCCTCCAGCTGCCGGGCGAGCGAGTCGACGTACCCGTCGGCCTTGGCCCGGGCGGCGTCCACGAAGACCGACAGGTCCTCCCGGAGCCCGAGCCGGTCGTACATCCGCGCCTGGACGGTCAGGGCGTCGATCATGGCGACGGATTCCCGCTGGTACCGGTGCGCTACCTCGACGAGGACGAGGCGGGGAACGAGCACCCGGCCGCCGTGGTCGAGGGCGTCGCGGACGAACGTCTCGAAGCGCGCGTCTCGTGTGACGGCCGAGGTGTCGAGAACAATCAGCATTGATCGATTCTCACCGAACACGCCTGCCGCGCCAGAGAAGTTGCTGAGTCGTTACCGAAACACCCGGATCGGGGTCATCGCAGCACCCATCGGGGCATTGCCGTGTGGTTGCCCGGCAGGCCCTAGTGGATCTTGAAGATCACCGCGCGCTGCACGACGAAATTGATGACCGTCGCCGTGCCCTGGGCGATGACGAACGCAAGCGGCAGACGCCACCATTCGTCGGGGAAAGCGTGATACATCACCCAGTTGAGGCCCACCTGCACGGCGAACGTGACCGCGTAGAGGACGACGACGGCCACGAAGCGGGCACGGCTCGGTTCGGCCTTGAACGTCCACCGGCGGTTGATCAGGTACGCGGTGGTGGTGCCCGCGATGAAGCTGATCGACTTCGCCACGTTCACGGGGAGCCCGACCACTTCGAACAGCAGGACGTACAGGCCGAAGTCGACGATCGCCGACAATCCGCCGGTCAGGACGAAACGGATGATCTGCGTCTTCAGGTCCAGTGCGTCGTCCGCGATGTTTTCGGTGACGGGGATCTCGACGGGGAGCGGAACGTGCGGTTCGTGCTCGTGACTCGGCTGGGTTTCTGACACGACGACGAGGCTAGCGCCCCGTGAGTACTTGTCGACCGCGTGCGGTGGATAAGCACGCACGGGCCCGCGGGGCCGGCCTCCGGGTACCCTCTACCTCGATGTCCACGACAGCAGAAGAGACGCCCACCCAGGCGCTCCCCACACAGACCCGCACCCTCACCGGCTGGGGACGCACCGCGCCCACCACCGCGCAGGTGCTGTCCACTCCCGACGTGGAAGTGATCGCGCGAGCGGTCGCCCAGGTCGCGGAGCAGAACGAGTCGAAGCCCGCTCACCTGCAGCGTGGGGTGATCGCCCGCGGCCTCGGCCGCTCCTACGGCGACCCGGCGCAGAACGCCGGTGGCCTGGTCATCGACATGAATGCGCTGAACCGGATCCACCGCATCGACCGCGACACCCACCTGGTGGAGGTTGACGCGGGCGTCAACCTGGACCAGCTGATGAAGGCGGCCCTGCCGTTCGGTCTGTGGGTTCCGGTGCTGCCGGGCACCCGGCAGGTCACCATCGGCGGCGCCATCGGCTCCGACATCCACGGCAAGAACCATCACAGCGCCGGCAGCTTCGGCAACCATGTGGTGTCGCTGGACCTGCTCACCGCCGACGGCAAGGTGCGCACGCTGACGCCGAAGGGCGGCCGCAACGACCCCAAGGGCGCGCTGTTCTGGGCGACGATCGGCGGCATGGGCCTGACGGGCATCATCCTCAAGGCGACCATCAAGATGACGCCCACCGAGACGGCGTACTTCATCGCCGACGGCGACGTCACCCAGACGCTCGACGAGACCATCGCGCTGCACAGCGACGGCAGCGAATCCAACTACGAGTACTCGAGCGCCTGGTTCGACGCCATCGCGGCGCCGCCGAAGCTGGGTCGCGCGGCGATCTCCCGCGGTTCGCTCGCGAAGCTCGACCAGTTGCCGGCCAAGCTGCAGAAGAACCCCCTCGCGTTCGATGCCCCGCAGCTGCTGACGTTCCCGGACGTCTTCCCGAACGGCCTTGCCAACAAGTTCAACTTCTCGATGATCGGCGAGCTGTGGTTCCGGAAGTCCGGCACCTACCGCGACAAGGTTCAGAACTTGACGCAGTTCTACCACCCGCTCGACATGTTCGGTGAGTGGAACCGCGCCTACGGATCCAACGGGTTCCTGCAGTACCAGTTCGTGGTGCCGACCACCGCGGTCGAGGAATTCAAGGCCATCATCCGCGACATCCAGAAGTCGGGGCACTACTCGTTCCTCAATGTGTTCAAGCTGTTCGGCGAGGGCAACCAGGCCCCGCTGAGCTTCCCGATCCCGGGCTGGAACATCTGTGTCGACTTCCGCATCAAGCCGGGCCTGAACGAGTTCGTCACCGAACTCGACAAGCGGGTCCTGAAGTTCGGCGGCCGCCTCTACACGGCCAAGGACTCGCGGACCACCGCCGAGACCTTCCACGCCATGTACCCGCGGATCGACGAGTGGATCGCCACCCGCCGCAAGTACGACCCCACCAATGTCTTCGCCTCCGATATGTCCAGAAGGTTGGAACTCTAGTGATCAACGCTGTCGGGAACCCCCAGACTCTGCTGCTGCTCGGTGGCACCTCCGAGATCGGTCTCGCGATCTGCGAGGAGTACCTGAAGAAGGCGCCGATGCGGGTGATCCTCGCCGCGCTGCCGGGTGATCCCGGTCGCGATGCCGCCGTCGCCCAGTTGAAAGCGGCCGGCGCCAACGCCGTCGACGTCATCGACTTCGACGCCGTCGACACCGAGAGCCACCCGAAGGTCATCGACGAGGCGTGGGCGAAGAGCGACGTCGACGTCGCCATCGTCGCGTTCGGCCTGCTCGGCGACGCCGAGGAACTGTGGCAGAACCAGCGCAAGGCCGTCCAGATCGCCGAGGTCAACTACACGGCCGCGGTGTCGGTGGGCGTGCTCGTGGGCGAGAAGATGAAGGCACAGGGCTTCGGCCAGATCATCGCCATGTCGTCCGCCGCGGGCGAGCGCGTGCGCCGCTCCAACTTCGTGTACGGATCCACCAAGGCCGGACTCGACGGCTTCTACCTCGGACTCGGTGAGGCGCTGCGCGAGTTCGGTCCGCGCGTCCTCGTCATCCGTCCCGGCCAGGTCCGCACCCGCATGTCCGCGGACGTGAAGGAAGCCCCGCTCACCGTGAACAAGGAAGACGTGGCCAAGCTCGCCGTCACGTCGGCGGAGAAGGGCAAGGATCTCGTGTGGGCGCCGGGCGCCTTCCGCTACGTGATGATGATCCTGCGGCACATCCCGCGACCGATCTTCAAGAAGCTGCCCATCTAAGCTTCGCCCTCGTGACGGAAGCAGACGTAGCACCGGCCCGACGGTCCCTGTCGACAGCTGTCGAAATGCTGCTGGGGGCCGTCGCGGCCGCAGTGGTGGCGGCGGTCGGACTGTTCGCGTTCGCGCGGGTGCAGTGGCCGGCGTTCAACTCGTCCAACGTGACCCAGGCCGTCACCACGGTCGGCCAGGTCGTGGCCATCGCCGGTATCGCGGTGTCCGTCCTGCTCGTACGACTGCACCGGGCCCCGCGGTTCGCCCGGCTGCTGTCGTGGGCGAGCCTGTCCGGGTTCGTGACCGTCACCCTCGGTCTGCCTCTCGCAGCCACCAAGCTCTACCTGCACGGCGTCTCCGTCGACCAGGAGTTCCGCACCGAGTACCTCACCCGGCTGACCGACTCGGCGGCGTTGCGCGACATGACGTATGCCGACCTGCCGCCGTACTACCCGGCCGGCTGGTTCTGGGTGGGCGGGCGCGTCGCCAACCTCCTCGGCATGGACGGCTGGGAAGCCTTCAAGCCATACGCCATCGGATCGCTCGCCGTCGCAGCCGTCGTGGCACTGGTGTTGTGGAGCAACCTGATCCGCCACGACCTGGCCATCGTCGTGTCCCTCGCGACCACGGCACTCGTCCTGGCCTACGGATCACCCGAACCGTACGGCGCCGTCATCACCCTGCTGATCGGTCCCGCACTCGTCCTCGCCTGGGGCGGGCTGAACCGCGTCGACGGGCGCGGCGGCTGGGGCGCCGTGATCGGCACCGGACTGTTCCTCGGCCTCGCCGCTACGTTCTACACGCTGTATCTCGGGCTCGCCGCCTTCGCGATCACCCTGCTCGCACTGCTCGCCGCGACCCTGCGGATACGCGCCCGGAAGTCGTGGCGGGCGGCGATCGATCCGCTGGTCCGGCTGATCGTGATCGCCGCCGTGTCCGGCCTTCTCGCACTGACGGTCTGGTTGCCGTATCTGCTGAAGGTCGTGGGCGGTTCGCCCGCGGCGTCGGGAACAGCGCTGCACTATCTGCCCGAGGCAGGCGCACATCTGCCACTGCCGATGATCCACTTCTCCCTCACCGGGGCACTGTGCCTGCTCGGCACCATCTGGCTCGTCGCCCGCGCGTCGACGTCGCGGCGCGCGCAGGCACTCGGCGTCGGGGTGGTGGCCATCTACCTGTGGTCGCTGCTGTCGATGGCGGTCACCGTGCTCGGCAGCACCCTCCTCTCGTTCCGACTCGAGCCTGTGCTGATCGTCCTGCTCGGCGCGGCAGGTGTCTTCGGATTCGTCGAATTCGCAGGCTGGCTCGTGCTCGCGACCAGCGACAACCCGCGGGTCAAGGGGGCGGTCCTGGTGATCGGCGTGCTGGGCGCGCTGTCGTTCGTCCAGAACATCCCCAAGTTCCTCGACTCCGACATCGCCGTCGCCTACACCGACACCGACGGCAACGGTGAACGCGCCGACCAGCGCCCACCCGGCGCCGCCGCTCACTACGCGGCAGTCGACGAGCTGATCCAGGCGCAGGTCCCCCGCGACCGCGACGACACGGTGGTCCTCACCGCCGACACCAGTTTCCTCAGCTTCTATCCCTACCTCGGGTTCCAGGCGCTGACGTCGCACTACTCGAATCCCCTGGCGGACTTCGCCGGACGCGCCGGGACCATCGCGGACTGGAGCGAACTCGAGACGCCCGACCAGCTGGTGACCGCACTCGACGCGGCGCCGTGGCGCGCCCCCGACGCGTTCGTGTTCCGCCAGGGCCCCGACGGGTACACCTTGCGGCTCGCCGAGGACGTGTATCCCAACGATCCCAACGTGCGCCGCTACACCGTCACGTTCCCGAAAGAACTGTTCGACGACCCCCGATTCACGGTGTCGGAGACCGGGCCGTTCGTGGTCGTCACAAGAAACTGATCGGTCTGTTCACGTTTATCTCGCCACCTCGCGGGAACCCCGCAGCCAATCAGGGAGGCGGGTATTTCCCGCGCCCCGAGGGGAATTGTCGGGTCGTCGCGAGGAGCGGTCATGCCGGATGCAGTGGAGCCTCGACGTGCCGATAGCGGTGCCGAAGACTATCTCCTCGGCACCGCCGGCGGTGAGGTGGTCGTGCATGCCGGACTCGCCGTGACGATCGGAGCGATCGTCGGTGTCTGCGCCGGGCACTGGGTGCTTTTCGTAATCGCCTTGCTCGGCGCCGCCGTATGGATCACAGGCGACGCCGTCGTCCATGTCAGTCGACAAAGGTCGCCGGACATCAGTCCGGCGACCCCTGTCAGGCACCCTGTCGGGCGGGCTGCCTAGTTGAGCTTCTGCGGCACACCGTAAGTCATCACGGTGTCACCGTTCTCCGTCACGGCCATTGCGTACGGACGGATGGTGACCGGCCCGATAGCACCGGAGATGGAGCCATGAACTCCCTGCATCCTGACCACAGCGGCCGATCCGTCGAACTCCTGACCCTCGAGGATCGGAACGGTGGTGATTCCACCGGGCTCCAGGTCGATGTCGAGTTCCTGCGACGGAATGATGTCACCGGCGAGTTCGACGTTCGTCCCGGCATTCAGACCCAGCGAGAGCTCCGGGAGGAGTCCCAGGTCGATTCCGTTGCTCGACCCGATCGCGAACCCGAGTCCGGGCGTGTTCAGGACGATCGTCGCGCCGGCCAGTGCGACCGGGTAACCGATCTGATAGCCGACGGTGAGCTGAGTTCCCTCGAACTCTTCCGCGTTCGGCCCGGTGATGGCGACCCCGGCGTAACCGTTGTGGAAGAACTCCACGCTGGTGGGTACGCCGTCCAGCGGCGGAACTGTCTGATACTGCGTGTCGCCCTGCACGACTTCGATGCGATTTCCCTGTGCATCGATCACGGAACTGGAATTGTCCACGCCGGCCGACGCGGTGCCATTGCCCATGACCATGGCGAGCGCGGCGATGCCAGCGACTGCCACCGAGCGTGTAAACCGTTTGTACCCAAATCGAGATGTGCTGATGTCCGTCATGCCGACCCCATTCAGAGTGCACTGCAACCGATACGAAAAAGCATGCTGAGCGTAACCAGTGGGGCAGGAGAATATCCCTGTATTGATCAGAAGTTCACAAATCAACTTGATGTGATACACGCAACAATCACGAGATCGCAACCAAGGAAGCTCTCAGCGACCTCCGGTACCCTCGGTCGATTGACATCGACCCGAGAACCGGAGGCGCAGCTGCGTGACTGAGATACTCACCCAGGTCGAGACCACTCGGCAGGCAGAGAGCACCAGCACCACTGCTCGCCCTCTCCGCTCCCGTCTCCGGCCGCACCCGGCCGATGTCGCGGCGGTCGTCTTCTACGTCGGCCTCGCGGCATTCGTGTTGGCCCGCCAGTGGAAACACCTCGGGACCGGCTATCTGGTGCGCAGCGGCCAGGACCAGACGATGTGGGAGTGGTTCTTCGCGGTCGCCGCACGCTCACTGGTCCATCTGGACAATCCGCTCTCCAGCGACCTGCAGAACTACCCGCTGGGCGTCAATCTCATGGGCAACACGGCGATGTTCGGCATCAGCATTCCGCTGGCGCCGGTCACGCTGTTGTTCGGACCGAACGTCACCTTCACTCTCGCGCTCACACTTGGCCTGTCGGGCACGGCAATTGCCTGGTATTGGGTGTTTTCGCGGCATGTCGTGTCGTCGCGACTCGCGGCCGCCGTCGGCGGTGGTCTGTGCGGTTTCGCCCCCGCCCTGATCTCGCACACCAACGGGCACCCCAACTTCGTCGCCCTGTTCCTGTTGCCCTTCATCGCGCTGGCCGTGATCAGGCTGGGCAGCGGTGCGCGCCCGGTGCGCGACGGCATCGTCCTCGGCTTGCTGATCGCCTATCAGATCTTCCTCGGCGAAGAACCCCTGCTGATCTACGCGCTGGCGTTCGCGGTTTTCGGTGCCGCCTTCGCGGCGTCGCGTCCGCGCGCGGCATTCGCGGCGGTCACGCGCAGCATCAAGGGTTTCGCGATTGCCGGCGGCGTCGCGCTGGCCATCGCCGCCGTGCCCCTGTGGTGGCAGTTCTTCGGGCCCGACAGCTACCGGGCGATCGAACACGGCCCCGTCGGCAACGACACCGAAGCGTTCACCAGCTTTCCGACGTCCTCGCTGGCAGGCGAGCCCGGGTCCGCCGAGTTCAGCATGAACGCCACCGAGGAGAACGCGTATTTCGGCTGGCCCCTGCTGATCCTCCTCGGCCTGTCGGCCCTGTGGCTGTGGCGCATGCCGCTGGCTCGCGCCGCGGCCGCGACCGTCGCAGTGATGGGCGTCCTGTCGCTCGGAACTTCGCTGACGATCGGTGGCTGGGACACCGGAATTCCCCTGCCGTGGAAGCTGATCTCACACCTGCCGCTCCTCGAATCCGTACTCGAATCGCGCTTCGCGATGGGCTGCCTGCCCGCCGCCGCCCTGCTGCTCGCGCTGGGCACCGACCGCGCCCTGGCGTCCGCCCGAGAGGGCCAGCGGACCACCACCCTGCTGTGGGTCGGCTGGCTCGCGGTGGCGCTGCTTCCGCTGGCGCCCACGCCGCTCGCCGTCGTCCAACGCGATACCGCACCGAGCTTCTTCACCGACGGCACGTGGCGGGAGTACGTCACCGACGGCTCCGTCGTCACGGTGCCGCTTCCCTCCCCGGAGAACGCGCGGATGCTGCGCTGGCAGACCGAGCAGGATCTCGCATTCCCCATCGCCGGTGGGTATTTCGTCGGCCCGGCCGGCAGCGAGGACAGGGGTAAGTACGGTCCCGACGACCGCCCCACCGCCCTACTGCTCGCGTCCGCGCAGTCGTCCGGCCAGGTGCCTGCCATCGACGAGGCCACGAAAGCCCAGGCACTGGCGGACCTGAAATTCTGGAACGCCGACGTCCTGGTCCTGCCGCACACCCAGAACGATCGCGTTCTGCGCGAAACGGTCCAGCAGCTCGTCGGGGCACCCGCGAAGCCGGTCGACGGCGTGTGGGTGTGGGACGTGCGAGCACTGACGTAGGAAAGTTCTACCGCGTCAACACTTCCGGTCCGTCCTCACCGATGGCGACGGTGTGCTCGCTGTGCGCGGCACGGGCGCCCGTCGCCGTGCGGAGCGTCCAGCCGTCGGCCTCGTGCCGGTAGTCGTCGGTGCCGTCGGCGATGAGCATGGGTTCGATCGCGATCACCATCCCGGGACGCAACAGCATCCCCTTCCCGACGCGACCCTCGTTGGGCACGTGCGGATCTTCGTGCATCTGCCTGCCGATGCCGTGCCCGCCGTGGTCGGCGAGCATGCCGTACCCCGCGCCGCGCGCGAACAGTCCGATGGCGGCACCGATGTCTCCCAACCGTTTTCCCGGCCGGGCGGCCGCAATACCGTGCGCGAGAGCGGCTTCGGTGGCCTCGACGAGGGCGATGTCGGCCGGGTCGGCCGTTCCCACGACGAAACTCACGGCGGCGTCCCCGCACCAGCCGGCGAGCCTGGCGCCGCAGTCGATGCTGACGAGGTCACCGTCGCGGAGTCGGTACTCGCCGGGAATGCCGTGCACCACCGCATCGTTCACGCTCGCGCAGATGACCCCGGGAAACGGGCTGGGCGCCCAGTTCGGGTGATAGTTCAGGAACACGGGCTCCGCCCCCGCGTCGCGGATCACCGTCGCGGCCACCGCATCGAGGCCCTGAAGTGTCACCCCGATCGCGGCCGCCTCGCGCACTGCGGCCAGGGCGTCGGCCACCACCCGGCCCGCCGCGCGCATCGCCTGCACCTCGGCCGCCGACTTCAACTCGACCACGGCTCACCCTCCACGTCGGGATCCAATTTCTATACCGGTATTACTATATGGCACATGGTGCGTGTGCCGTTGACAGCAGAGGAACTCGAACGCGGGCAGAGGCTGGGTGAGCTGCTGCGATCCGCGCGGGGAGACATGAGCATGGTCACGGTCGCACTCGACGCGGGCATCTCCGTCGAAACCCTGCGCAAGATCGAGACCGGACGCATCGCCACACCCGCGTTCTTCACGATCGCCGCGGTCGCCCGGGTTCTGGACCTCTCCCTCGACGACGTCGCCGCGGTCGTGACCTTCGGTCCCGTGAGTACTTCTTAACCGCCGCGCGTTAACAAGTACTCACGGGTGGCGGAGCCACCATCGCCTAACATCGTCCTGTGCCGTCCCAACCCCCGCCGCCTGACCTTCGGACCATCCGCACTTCCCGGCTCGTCGCGATCGTCACCGGCCTGATCGGGTTCGTGCTCGCGCTGGCCACCCCGTTCCTCCCGGTGAAGCAGGACGCCGCGTCGATCGACTGGCCGCAGGACGGCACCGTGAACAGCGTCGAGGCGCCACTCGTCTCGTACACACCGCTGGACATGCAGGTGACCGTGCCGTGCTCGGTGTTCACGCAACTCGGACCCGACGGCGGCACCGTCGTCTCCACCCTCCCGAATCGCGCGCCCGACTTCGAGAAGAACGGCCTCGTGGTGAAGGGCGGCGCCGGCGGCACGGTCGACGTCACGATTCGCGGCATCTCCCTGATCTCGGCGGACGCCGCGGATGTCCAGGGCTGCACCGCCCTCACCGTCACGTCCGACCACCAGCGGACGTCGGCGGAGATCACGGGCACCGCCGAACCCCTCGCCGGTTCCGTCGAGGGCGACCAGCGCCCGCAGATGGTCGGCCTGTTCACCGACCTGCAGGGGGCGGCGCCGGCAGGTTTGAACGTGCACGTCCACCCGGACTCCCGATTCTCGTCCAGCCCCACCCTGCTCAAACTGCTGGCGATGATCGTGTGCGTCCTCGCAACACTGACGTCGCTGTACGCGTTGCACCGTGTGGACGGCATCGACGGTCGCCGCGCGCGCCGCTTCCTGCCCGCGCACTGGTGGAAGTTCACCGGTGTCGACGCCGTGGTGATCGGGACGCTGCTGCTGTGGCATGTGGTCGGCGCCAACACCTCCGACGACGGTTATCTCCTCGGCATGGCGCGGGTGTCGGAGCATTCCGGCTACATGGCCAACTACTTCCGCTGGTTCGGTGTCCCCGAGGCGCCGTTCGGGTGGTCGTACGAACTCCTCGCGGCGCTGGCGAAGGTGAGCACGGCGAGCATGTGGATGCGACTGCCGACGCTCCTCGCCGCCCTGCTCTGCTGGATGGTGATCAGCCGGGAGGTCATTCCCCGCCTCGGTGTGGCCGTGCGGCGCAACAGAACTGCCCTCTGGACCGGCGGACTGGTCTTCCTGGCGTTCTGGTTGCCGTACGACAACGGGCTGCGTCCCGAACCGGTCATCGCGCTCGGCGCCCTCCTCACGTGGTGTTCCATCGAGCGCGCCATCGCCACCGGACGACTCCTCCCCGGTGCCGTCGCCGTGCTCATCGCCGCGTTCTCCCTCGCGGCCGGACCGTCGGGCCTGATCTGCATCGCCGCCCTGATCGCCGGTGCGCGGCCGATCCTGCAGATCGTCATCGCGCGCGGCCACCGGGTGGGATTCGCGTCCCAGATCCTGCCGATCCTCGCCGCGGGAACCGTCGTGATGGTGGCCGTCTTCGCGGATCAGACATTGGCGACGGTGCTCGAGTCGACGCGGGTCCGCACCGCCCTCGGCCCCAACGTGGCCTGGTTCGACGAGCGGCTGCGCTGGGATTCGCTCATGGGGATCTCGCCGGACGGCTCGCTGGCCCGCCGGTTCGGCGTGTTCGTGATGCTGCTGTGCGTCGTGGTCTGCGTGATGCTGATCCTGCGCAAGGGGAAGGTGCCCGGGACCGCGATCGGACCGTCCCGCCGCATCCTCGGCATCGTGTTCGCGTCGCTGCTGCTGATGATGTTCACGCCCACCAAATGGACCCACCACTTCGGTGTGTACGCGGGTCTCGCCGGCTCCGTCGCGGTGCTCGCCGCGGTCGGGGTGGGAGCCGCGAGCATCCGCTCCAAACGGAACCGCACCCTGTTCGCCGCGGGTGTCCTGTTCATCCTCGCGGTCGCGTTCACCAGCTCCAACGGCTGGTGGTACGTGTCCAGCTACGGCGTCCCGTGGTGGGACAAGCCGCCGATGATCGCGGGCAAGGGCTTCTCCACGCTGTTCCTGGGCCTCACGGTCCTGACGCTGCTCCTCGCCGCCTGGTACCACGTCCGAGAACCGTACGAGAGCGGCAAGAAACCCAACGGCAAACGTGCCCGGATGCTGGCGCCGTCGCCGCTGACCGTCGCGGCCGGTGCCGTCGTCCTGTTCGAGGTGCTGTCGCTGGTGAAGGGTGCTGTCGCGCAGTACCCCGGGTACTCCATCGCGAAGGCCAACATCGAGTCGGTGACCGGCAACTCGTGCGCGCTCGCCGACGAGGTCCTCGTCGAGACCGACCCCACCGCCGCACTGCTGCAGCCGCTCACCCCGGTCACCGACCCGAACGGCGCAGGCGCGTTCGGCACGACGTCCGCGGAGGGCTTCACCCGCAACGGCATCGCCGACGACCTCACCGCCGACTCCGAGAAGATCGCCACCGGCGGCGCCAACACCGTCGACACGGAGACCGACGAGACGACGACGGGCACCAGCTCCGGCACCGGTGGCGGCACCGAGGCCACCGCCGGCGTCAACGGCAGCACCGTCACGCTGCCGTTCGGCCTCGACCCCGCCCGGACCCCGGTCCTCGGCAGCTACCAGCCGGGCGGGGAGCAGACACCCGCCTCCCTCACCACCGGCTGGTACGGGCTGCCCGACCGCAGCGACGACGCACCGATCCTCACCCTCTCGGCCGCCGGGCGCATCCGGTCGGTCGACGCGGACGGCGTCGTCACCCCCGGTCAGAGTCTGAAGGTCGAGTACGGGGTCACCGGCCCCGACGGGTCCGTCACCGCGCTCGGCACCGTCGACCCGATCGACATCGGACCGTCCCCGTCGTGGCGCAACCTGCGCGTGCCACTCGACCAGCTGCCCGCCGAGGCGAACACGGTCCGGCTCGTCGCGGACGACCCGGATACCGACCCCGGCCAGTGGCTGGCGGTCACACCGCCCCGGGTGCCGACGATGCAGACCCTGCAGACCGTCGTCGGCTCCAGCGACCCCGTGCTCCTCGACTGGGCCGTCGGGCTCGCTTTCCCCTGCCAGCGGCCCTTCGACCACCGCTACGGCGTCGCCGAGGTCCCGCAGTGGCGTGTTCTCCCCGACCGCATCGGCGCCGAGTCCACCAATGCCTGGCAGGACAAGTTCGGCGGCGGCCCGCTGGGCTGGACCGACCAGCTGTTGTCGGCGAGCACCCTGGCCACCTACCTGTCCAACGACTGGGACCGCGACTGGGGCTCGCTCGAGCGGTACACACCGCTCGACGAGTCGGCGACGCCCGCGCGGGTCGAATCCGAACAGGTGACCAGGTCTGGTACCTGGTCGGCCGGACCGGTGCGTTACTACTAGAAGTGTCCCTACCCTCTGGTAGGCGGCAATATGCCTACTCAGGTTCCTGACATACCATCGACAACCGTGCCCGACGCTCTGACAACTTCCGTCTCCGACGCCGAATCCACTTCGCCACCTGCTCGCCAGGACCGGCGGAGTGAATACCGGACCGCTCGTCTGATCGCCATCGTCACCGGACTCATCGGGTTCGTGCTGGCAGTGGCCACCCCGTTCATGCCGGTGCAACAGACCACCGCAGCGGTGAACTGGCCGGAGAACGGCGTCGTCGGCGACCTCGAGGCACCGCTGATGTCGCAGGTCCCGGTCGACCTGTCGGCGGCGATCCCGTGTTCCGCCGTGGCCGGGCTCCCCCCGCAGGGCGGAATCCTGCTGGCCACCGCCCCCGCACAGGGCGAGGGTGCGGCACTGAATGCGATGTTCGTGCGGGTATCGGACAGGTCCGTCGACGTGCTCGACCGCAACGTCACCATCGCGACGGCGCCGCGCGAACAGGTGCAGTCGGGCGCCTGCACCGAGATCCGCATCACGTCGAACATCGACGCGACGTCCGCCGAGTTCGTGGGTCTGACCACTCCGACCGGTGACCCGATCGCCGGTTCCCTCACCGGCGACCTCCGCCCGCAGGTGGTGGGCGTGTTCAGCGACCTCCGTGACGGGGCGGCGCCGGCAGGCCTGTCGTTCACGATGAACGTCGACTCCCGGTTCTCGTCGAGCCCCACGCTGATCAAGCTCGTCGCCATGATCGTGGCCCTCCTCGCCACGGCCGTCGCCCTGGTCGCCCTCGGCCGCCTCGACGGCACGGACGGGCGCGGGCACCGCAACTTCCTGCCGTCGCACTGGTGGAAGTTCACCGGACTCGACACGATCGTCGTGGGCACGCTGGTGCTGTGGCACTTCATCGGCGCCAACACGTCCGACGACGGCTACCTGCTCACCATGGCCCGGGTCTCCGACCACGCCGGCTACATGGCCAACTACTTCCGCTGGTTCGGTGTCCCCGAGGCGCCGTTCGGCTGGTACTACGACGTCCTGGCCGCGATGGCGAAGATCTCGACGGCCAGCCCGTTCATGCGACTGCCCGCCCTCATCGCCGGCATCCTGTGCTGGATGGTGATCAGCCGGGAGGTCGCTCCGCGCCTCGGCCGGTCCGTCCGGCGCAACAAGGTCGCGCTGTGGACCGGCGGACTCGTCTTCCTCGCGTTCTGGCTGCCCTACAACAACGGCCTGCGGCCCGAGCCCATCGTGGCGCTCGGCGCCCTGCTCACGTGGTGCTCCATCGAGCGTTCCATCGCGACCGGACGTCTCCTCCCCGCGGCTGTCGCCGTCCTGATCGGCGCGTTCACGCTCGCGGCCGCCCCGACGGGACTGATGTGTGTGGCCGCCCTGCTCGCCGGCGCACGTCCGCTCGTCCGGATCGTCGTCAAGCGCCACCGCCAGGTGGGGACACTGCCACTGCTGGCTCCGATCGCGGCCGCGGGCACGATCGTCCTGGTGGTCGTGTTCGCCGACCAGACCGTCGCCGCGGTGATGGAGGCCACCCGGGTCCGCACCCTGATCGGCCCGAACCTCGAGTGGTACAAGGACTTCCTGCGCTACTACTACCTCTTCGTCCCGACCGTCGACGGTTCCGTGGCTCGTCGTTTCGCGTTCCTGACGATGATTCTGTGTCTGCTGACGACGCTGTTCATCCTGTTGCGCCGCAAGCGGATCCCCGGCGCCGCCACCGGACCGTCGTGGCGTCTGCTCGGTGTCGTGTTCGGCACGATCTTCTTCATGATGTTCAACCCCACCAAGTGGACCCACCACTTCGGGGCGTACGCGGGCATCGCCGGTTCCCTGGCCGCACTCACCGCCGTCGCGGTGTCGGCGTCCGCGCTGCGGTCGCGCCGCAACCGCACGATCTTCCTCGCCGGCCTGCTCCTCATGCTGGCCCTGACGTTCGCGGGCATCAACGGCTACTGGTACGTCTCGAGTTACGGGGTGCCGTGGTTCGACAAGACCGTCTCCATCGGCGGCCGCCAGTCCAACACGTTCTTCCTCGTCCTGTTCGCGCTGGCCGTCGCGCTGGCCGCCTGGCAGTACCTGCGTGAGGGATTCGCGGCGCCACCCGCCCGCGCCAACACCGAGAAGGGCAGGCGGATCAGAAAATTCGCGGCCGCCCCGCTCACCGTCATCGCCGGCATCATGGTGCTGTTCGAGGTCCTCTCGCTCCTCAAGGGCGCCGTCTCCCAGTACCCGGCGTACTCGCTGGCACGCTCGAACTTCGACTCCCTCACCGGGCAGACGTGCGGACTCGCCGAGGACGTCCTCGTCGAAGGCGACACCAACGGCGGAAACCTCACACCCATCAACGATCCCGCGCAGCCGCTGGCGAACCCCGCCGACCCGCTCGGCGGAGCCGATCCCGTCGGCTTCTCCCCCAACGGGGTGCCGTCCGACCTGACCGCCGACTACGTCGAGGTCAAGCAGGGCATGGGCAACACCGACAACCAGAGCGTCGGGCCCAGCTTCGAGACCGGATCGAGCGCCGGAACCAGCGGCGGCACCGGCAACGTCGGCGTCAACGGCAGTACCGCCAAGCTGCCGTTCGGACTCGACCCCGGCACCACACCCGTCATGGGCAGCTACCAGGAAGGCGTGCAGGAACCGGCGACGCTGTCGTCCAGCTGGTACGCACTCCCCGAGCGCAGCGACGACGCCCCGCTGATCGTCATGTCCGCCGCGGGCCGCATCTGGTCGGTCGACTCGACCGGCGCCCTCACCTACGGTCAGTCACTGCTCCTCGAATACGGCAAGCGTCAGCCCGACGGCACCGTGCAGGCCCAGGGCACCTACCTGCCCAAGGACATCGGTCCCGCACCGTCGTGGCGCAACCTGCGCGTCCCGATCAGCGAACTGTCCCCCGACGCCGACTCCGTTCGGATCGTCGCCAACGATCCCAACCTCACCGGTGACCAGTGGCTGGCCTTCACCCCGCCGCGGGTTCCGAAGCTCGAGACCCTCAACTCGACGATCGGCAGCTCACAGCCGGTGCTGCTGGACTGGGCCGTCGGGCTGCAGTTCCCGTGCCAGCGTCCGTTCGACCACCAGTACGGTGTCGCGGAGATGCCGAACTACCGCATCCTCCCCGACCGCCCGCTGGCCGTCAGCTCCACCGACACCTGGCAGTCCCCGGAGAACGGTGGCCCCCTCGGCTTCACCGAACTGCTCGCCAGCGCCACGGCCATCCCCACCTACATGCGGGACGACTGGGGCCGCGACTGGGGCTCCCTCGAGCGCTTCGACCGGTATTACCCGGACGCCACCGCGGCCACGGTCGACACCGAGACCGCCACCCGCTCCGGACTGTGGAAGCCGGGCACCCTGCGGGTGTACAGCAGCCCGTAGACCTGCCTGCCTGCCTGCGCCTGCCCTGCTTGCGTCGCCCGATGTGACATTCGTTCACTCTGACTGAACGAATGTCACATCGGGCGCCGCGCCGGGTGGTCCGAAACGGCGAGACAGCTCCGCCGCCCGCGGAGTTGTCCACAACCTTCCGTCCATCCACAGGGCAATTTCCGACGTGGGCTTTCCGGCGACGGTCCGATTCGCCCGCGGCATGCTCGGACCCATGCGACGAGGAACCTGGGCCGAAGATCTCTCTGCGATAGCCGCCGTCAGCCGCGACGGTGTGATCCGCGCGGCCACCCTGGAACGGCTGGGGGTCGCGAAGGGCACCATCTCCGCACGCTGCACCGACGGCGGTCCCTGGCAGCGGATCCTCCCCGGCGTGGTCCTGCTGCACAACGGGCCGCCGACGACGCTGCAGCGCAATCTGGCGGCGCTCGAATACGGCGGTCCGGACGCGCTGCTGTCGGGTCACGCCGCGCTCGCCGCGTTCGGCTACACGTCGTCGGCGGCCCGGAACTACGTGCTGCTGCTCATCCCGTCCACCCGGCACCGTCGGGACTGGGCGTACGTGAAGGTCGAGCGGACGTGGCGCATGCCCTCACCGGTCCACCGGGGGCTCCTGCGCCTCGCTCCCCCGGCGCGCAGCCTCCTGGACGCCGGACGTCGCACGCTTCAGGCCGACAGCTGCCGGGCGCTCCTCGCCGGCGGCATCCAGCGCGGCGACGTGACCGTCGACGAACTCGTTCGTGAACTCGCGCACGGCAGCGACCGCGGAAGCCGCCTGCCCCGCGCGGTCCTGCGTGAACTGAGCGACGACGCGCATTCCGTCGCCGAGGTCCACGCGCAGAAGGTGTATGCGACGAGTGGTCTTCCGCCGATGCGGCACAACGTGGACGTCCTGTCCGCTGCCGGGCTGTGGATCGCACGTCCCGACGGCTGGCTGGACGATGTCGCCGTCGCCTGGGAGATCGACTCGCTGAAGTACCACTTCTCGCCCGAACTCCACGAGGCGACGATGAGGCGGCGGGCGCGCATGCAGCGCGAGGGCATCATCGTCGTGACGCACCTGCCGAAGCAGATTCAGGCCGACCCGGCGACGGTGCTCGCGGACCTCCGCGCGGCGCACACGCTCGCGGCGTCGCGCCCGCGGCCGCCGGTGTTCGTCCACACCGAACCGAAGCTGCGGTCGGCATGAGTCACCTACAGAGGCATCAGATCGTGCTTGCGCGGGTTGCGCTGCACCTTCTTGTCGCGCAGCATCGTCAGCGCCTTGCGAATCTCGAGCCGGGTGGTGGCGGGCTCGATGACGGCGTCGATGTAGCCACGCTCCGCCGCGATGTACGGCGTCGCGATGTTCTCGTTGTAGAAGTTGATCAGCTGCCTGCGGACGGCGGGAGCGTTCTCACCCGCGGCCTCGATCTGCCTGCGCCCGATGAGGTCGACAGCACCCTCCGCGCCCATCACCGCGATGCGGGCGGTCGGCCACGCGAAGTTGATGTCGGCGCCCAGCTGCTTCGAGCCCATGACGGCGTACGCGCCGCCGTACGCCTTGCGGATCACGACGGTCACCTTCGGGACCGTCGCCGTCACGAACGCGAAGATGAACCGGCCGCCACGCTTGATGACGCCGATCCGCTCCTGTTCGAGGCCGGGAAGGAACCCGGGCGTGTCGACCGCGAACACCAGCGGGATGTCGAAGGCGTCGCAGATGCGGATGAAATGCGCGGCCTTGTCCGAGGCCTGGGCGTCCAGCGCGCCCGCCGCGACCAGCGGCTGGTTGGCGATCACGCCGACCGTGCGCCCGTCCACGCGGGCGAAGCCGGTGATGATGTTCAGCGCCACCTGCCCGCCGATCTCGTGGAACTCACCGTCGTCGAATATCCGCAGCAGGATGTCGTGCATGTCGTAGCCGGCGTTGTCGGCGTCCGGGATGAACGTGTCGAGGTCGCGGTCGGAGTCCGTGATCTCCGGTTCCAGACCCGGGTTGACCACCGGCGGCTTCTCCATGCAACTCGACGGCAGGAAGCTGAGGTACTTGCGCACCCACTCGAACGCGGCCTTCTCGTCGGCCGCCACATGGTGCAGGTTGCCGTACTGGGCCTGGTTCCGGGCGCCGCCGAGTTCTTCGAGACTGACGTCCTCGCCGGTGATCTTCCGGACCACGTCGGGTCCGGTGACGAACATGTACGACTCCTCGGTGGCCACCAGGACGTCGGTGTTGATCGGCGCGTACACCGCACCGCCCGCGCACTTGCCGAGGATCATCGAGATCTGTGGGCACATACCCGACAGCGGTTCCTGCCGACGGCCGAGCTCCGCGTACCAGGCCAGCGACGTCACCGCATCCTGCACCCGCGCTCCACCGGAGTCGTTGATGCCGACGCAGGGGCAGCCGATCTTGGCGGCGAACTCCATGATCGCGGCGACCTTGCGGCCGAACATCTCGCCGACGGAACCGCCGAACACGGTCTGATCGTGCGAGAACACCGCGACCGGGCGTCCCTCGACGGTTCCGTGGCCGGTGACCACGCCGTCGCTGTACAGGGCACCCGGATCACCGGGCTGGCGCATCAGGCCGCCGACCTCGATGAAACTTCCCCGGTCGAGCAGCATGTCGATGCGTTCGCGCGCGCTCGGGATGCCCTTCTTCGCGCGCTTGGCGATAGCCTGTTCGCCCGCGGGTTCCTTTGCCGTTTCAAGCTTTTCGCGCAGTTCGGCAAGCTTCTCTGCGGTGGTGGTGGTCACTGATGCGCTCCGGTTCCGGCGGCCTGGATCGCCGCCAGCTTCTTGGTGAGGTCGGCACCGACCTTCGCGATGTACGGCTCGTCGACGATCTGGATGTGATCGCCGCCCACGTGGATGATCTCCAGGTTCTTCACCGCGTCGCCCCAGCCGCCGTCCGGCTTCCGGGTCTTGAACGCGGGCTCCAGGTTCATCACGTCGTCGTGGTAGCGGTCGGCCATGTACAGGACGACGTCGCCGTCGTACTGCTCGAGCTCGGCGGTCTGGATGGCCCGGTTGTCGAGCCACGACGTGCGCTGGTGCTCGATGATTCCGCCCGGAATCTTCGTGCCACTCAGCTTGAGCAGTTCCGTCAGGATCTTGATCTGCTCTTCGTCGCTCTCTGCCGCGGCGAGTTTGTCGTACGGCAGCGGGTAGTCCACGTTGTACGTCTTCTTCGCGAACGCGGCGTACCGCTGCCAGCGCTTACGGATCTCGTCCGGGGTGTCCTCGACCTTCTCACCGGCCATGACCGTGTCGATCAGGCCGACGATCCGGACGTCGGCGCCCGACTCACGCAGCAGCTTCGCCACCGCGTAGGCCAGCACACCGCCCAGCGACCAGCCGTACAGCACGTACGGTCCGTCACCCTGGATCTCGCGGATCAGCGGCAGGTACTCCGCCGCCCGGACCTCGATCGGACCCTCGGTGCGCTCGAACCCGTACATCGGCGTGCCCTCGGGCAGACGCTTCAGCAGCGGCTCGTACGCGACGGTCGAACCACCGGCCGGGTGGAACACGAACACGGGGACGGCGTCGGATCCTTCCGGGCGAGGCCGCAGCGCGCGGACCAGCCCGTCGATCTTGCCGGAATCCTCGAGGAATCCACGCACCACGTTAGCCAGTTCCTCGATGGTGGTGGAGTCGAGGACGTCGTCGAACGTGATTTCACCGTTCGCGCGTTCCGACAACCGCGCCGCCAGCTTCTCGGCCGTCTCGTCGTTCAGGATCGGCAGCGTGTTGAAGATGCCCTTGGCGGACTCGCCGGTGACGACGGCCCACGTGGCGAACGTCAGACGCTCGGCGGCATCGCGCGGCGGAACGTCGGAACCGGTCGCGTCGGCGAACGCCTCCTTGCTGTCCACGGGGGCCGTCTCGGGAGCCGCGGCCGTCGCCGGCACCGGGGTAGTGGCGAGGATCGCCTCGGCCTCGGCCTCCACGGACGTGTCCTCGGCGTCGAGCGGGGAGCCGGAAGCCTCCGATTCACGGTCGGCCTCCAAGTCACGGTCGGCCTCCGCGGCCTCCTCCGCCTCCTTCTCGGCCTTCTGCTTGTCCGCCAGCGCCTGCACCTCTTCGCGGTTCTCGACCGCGTAGCGCAGGTACTTGCCGACCTCCATCAGATTCGCGTCGCGGACCGCCTGAAGCTGCAGCTGCGGGATGTCGAACTCGTACTCGACGCGATTCTTGATGCGGACGGCCATCAGCGAGTCGAGGCCCAACTCGATGAGCGGGATCTCGGCGGGCAGGTCTTCCGGGGCGTAGCCCATGGACTCGGCGACGATCAGCGCCAGACGGTCTTCGAGGGTCTGCGAACCGTTGGGGTCCCACTTCTCGCCGATATCCTCGACGACCTCGGGCAGCTCCTCCACCGGGGAGGTCGACTGCACCGGCGGCGCGACGACGGGTTCGGGAAGCGCCTCACCGGACGTGACGGCGGCATCGAACAGCAGCGTGAAACTCGGGCCGCTCTTCGCGTGCACCTGCAGCGACGCGCCACCCGGATGCGGGTTGAGCGTGGTGGTGAGCGTTCCCTCCGCCGGAGCGTGGGCGTGCAGAACGGACGCGGCGAGCGTCACGTCCGACAGCACCTGCGACGCGGCGGCGGTGACCAATGCGGGCAGGTCGGTGACCGCGCCGGCCTGGACCTCCCACACGTGGCGGCCGTCGGGCAGCGACACGTGCGCACCGGGGACGCGGGTGTTGCCGCTGGAATCGATGCGGGTCTCCACCCAGTACGGCTTCCGGATCCACGCGGTGCGCGGAACGGACGCGAAGTCGCCCTCGGGGAGCAGCGACGACAGGTCGACGGCGTGCCCGTGCACGTACAGCTGCGCGAGCGCGGCGAGGACACCGAGCGGCTCGTCCTCCTTGCGCTTGAGCGTCTGGATGAGCTGCATGTCGTGCAGACCGGCGTCGAACGCGGTGGCGGCGACGGACATCAGGGCCACCGGGTTGGGCGCCAGCTCCACGAACGTGGTGTGCCCGCTGCCCACGGCGAGGCGGACGGCGTTGGTGAAGTACACGCTGTGGCGCAGACCCTTGGTCCAGTACTCCTCGCGGTGGATCGGCTCGTGGCCGGCGCGGTAGTACGTGTCCTGGTCGACCGACGAGTACACGCCCAGCTTCAGCTTGGTCGGCTCGATGCCCGCCAGTTCCGCGGCCAACTCACCCAGCAGTGGATCGACCTGGGAGGTGTGGCTGGCGCCCTTCGTCTTGAGGACGCGGGCCATCTTCTCCTCGCCCTCGGCGCGCGCGACGATGGCGTTGACCTCAGGCTCGGGGCCACCGATCACGGTGTGCGTCGGGGCCGCGTACACGCAGACCTCGAGGTGCGGGAAGTCGGTGAGGACGGTCTCGATCTCGGACGCGCTGTACTCGACGAGCGCCATCAGGCGGATGTCGTCGCCCTCGAGCGTGGCCTCGGCCTCACCCATGAGGCGGGACCGGGCGCAGATGACCCGCACCGCGTCCTCGAGCGGCAGACCACCCGAGATGTACGCGGCAGCAGCCTCACCCATCGAGTGTCCGACCACGGCCTCGGGCTCGGCGCCGTGGTGACGCAGCAGGGCCGCCAGACCGATCTGGATGGTGAAGATGCCGACCTGGGAGGTCTCGACGTCGTAGTCGATCGCGTCGTCGAGGAACTTCTCCTTCATGGAGTAGCCGGCCTCGTCCTCGATCAGCGCGTCGACCTCGTCGATGGCGGCCGCGAAGACCGGGTTCTCCAGGTAGAGCTGCTTGGCCATCTTGCGGTGCTGCGAACCGAAGCCCGACAGGACCCAGACGGCGCCCTTCGACGACGGCGAATCCGCCGAGAACACACCCTGCCCCGGCTTTCCGGCGGCGATGGCGCGGAGCCCGGTGACGGCCTCGGAGCGAGTCTTCGCCAGGACGACGGCACGCGAGCGTCCGTGGTTGCGGCGGGCGAGAGAGCGCGCGACGTCGGCGAGCGGAGTGGTGCTGCCCTCTTCGGTCTCCAGCCAGTCGGCCAGATCCGCGGCGGCACGGCGACGACGCGACGGCAGCGCACCCGACACCGCGAGAACGACCGTCGGCTCGACGGCCTCGGCCACCGATTCCTCGGCGGGAACAGCGGGCTCGGTGACCTCGGCCGCGTCGTCGGCGGCAGGCCCGGTGTACTCACGCACGACGACGTGCGCGTTGGTGCCACCGAACCCGAAGCCGGACACACCGGCGACGGCCGTGCCCGTGTAGCGCGGCCACGCCGCACCCTCGGGAATGACCTGCAGGTGCGCCTTGTCGAACGCGATGTACGGGTTGGGTCCGGCGAAGTTCAGCGTCGGCGGCAGGGTGTCTTCCTGCATCGACAGCACGACCTTGATCAGGCCTGCGGCGCCTGCGGCTGCCTCGAGGTGACCGAAGTTGGTCTTGGCAGAGCCGAGCAGCGCGGGCTGGTCGTCGGCGCGTCCACGCCCCACGACGCGTCCGAGCGCATCCGCCTCGATGGGGTCGCCGAGGATGGTGCCGGTGCCGTGCGCCTCGATGTAGTCGACGCCGGCCGGGTTGATGCCCGCGTCCCGGTAGGCGTGACGCAGGACGTCGGCCTGCGCATCCGGGTTCGGCGCCGCGAGACCGTTGGAGCGGCCGTCCTGGTTGACCGCGCTGCCGGCGATGACGGCGAGGATCTCGTCGCCGTCCCGCTCCGCGTCCTCGAGACGCTTCAGGACCACGAGACCGCCGCCCTCGGCGCGAATCATGCCGTCGGCGTCGGAGGAGAACGCCTTGATGCGGCCGTTGGGGGCCATCACACCCAGCTGGTCGAAGCCCAGCGTGGCGGGCGGCGCCACGAGCATGTTCACGCCGCCGGCGAGCGCGAGATCCGACTCACCGGACCGCAGCGAGCGCACCGCCTGGTGCACCGCGACGAGCGACGACGAGCACGCCGTGTCGAGGGCGATGGACGGCCCGCGGAAGTCGTAGAAGTAGGAAACCCGGTTGGCGACGATCGACGTCGACGTACCGGTCAGCGCATACGGGTGCGCGTGGACGGGGTCGCTGACCGCGAGCAGCTGGTAGTCGTTGGCCGAGCTGCCGATGAACACACCGACCTGCTCACCCTTGAGGTCGCTGGCCGGGATGCGAGCGTGCTCGAGTGCCTCCCACGTCAGTTCCATCGCGAGGCGCTGCTGCGGGTCGACGTTCGCGACCTCCAGCGGGGACATCGCGAAGAACTCCGCATCGAAGGTCTTCACGTCGTCGAGGTAGCCACCCTGCGTGTTGGCCTTCTCGACGGCCGCCTTGATCTGCGGGTCGGAGGTGAACTCCTCCCAGCGACCCTCGGGCAGGTCGGAGATGCCATCGCGGCCCTCCGCGAGCATCTGCCACATCTCGGCAGGAGTCTTACCCGCGCCGGGGAAACGGGAGGCCAAGCCCACGATCGCGATGTCGTGCGCATCCGACGTCGGCGCCGACGCGTAGTACGCGGCGTCCGCGGAGTCGTCGAGCTGCTCGGGTTCGCCCTCGATGATGCGGGTGGCCAGCGACGCGATGGTGGGGTGCTGGTAGGCGACGGTCGCGGTGAGCGTGACGCCGACCAGTTCCTCGATCTCGCCGCTGAGCGCGACGGCGTCGCGAGACGACAGACCGAACTCTTCCATCGGACGGTCGTCGGTGATCTGACCGACCGGTTGCCCGGTTGCGTCGGCAATCCAGTTACGCAGCCACTCGCGCAGCTGCGCGACCGTCATGTCACCTGTGCTGCTGGTCCGGTCATCATCTTTTTCAGCCATCAACTCACCAAGCTACCCGTCAGGAAGTGGACTATTCGGAAACGCTATCGGGGAAGGCCGTCTGCGTGTATCCGCCGCGCAGGGTGCCTTCGATGTAGCTCGCCTTGCACGCGCGGCGGGCGATCTTGCCGCTCGACGTACGAGGAATCGAGCCCGCGGGCACCAGCAGGATGTCGCGCGCGGTGACCCCGTGCCTGCTCGACAACGCCGCCCGCACCGTGTCGGCGATCGGCTGGGGGTCGGCCTTGCCCGCACCCGGTGCGCGCTCGGCGACGATCACGAGCTGCTCTGAGGAGTCGCCCGCGTCATAGTTCAGACCCGAATGTGTGTTCTCGAACACGACGGCGGGCAGCTGGTTGGCCGGGACCGCGAATGCGGCGACGAAGCCGGGGCGGAGCGCGGTGCTCGCCTCCTGCGCCGAGTACTCGAGGTCCTGCGGGTAGTGGTTGCGGCCGTCGACGATCACGAGGTCCTTGACGCGGCCCGTGATGAACAGCTCGCCGTCGATGTAGACGCCGTAGTCGCCGGTCCGCATCCAGTTGGCGTCCTCGGGCGTGCCCTCCGCGTGGCTGCCCTCGGCGAGCCGGTTGGTGAGCTTGTTGTGGAACGTCTCGGCGGTCTCGTCGGTGCGACCCCAGTAGCCGATCCCGATGTTCTCGCCGTGCAGCCAGATCTCTCCGACCCGGTCGTCGGGCTGCTCGATCCGCGACTCCGGGTCGACGATGGCGGCCCACTGGCTGCGGGCGACGTAGCCGCACGACACCTGCGGGATGGCGTTCTCGGCGTCCTGGTCCACCTTCACGACGCGACCGGCGTTGAGCTCGTCGCGGTCGACGTAGATGACGCGGGCCTCGTCCGAGTGCCGGGTGGAGGACACGAACAGGGTGGCCTCGGCCATCCCGTACGAGGGCTTGATCGCCGTCTTCGGCAGGCCGTACGGCGCGAACGCCTCGTTGAACTTGCGCATCGACGACGTGGTGACCGGCTCGCTGCCGTTGATGAGACCGATCACGTTGCTCAGGTCGAGGCTCTCACCGTTCTTCGGCAGACCGCGGGCGGCCGCGTGCTCGAACGCGAAGTTGGGTGCGGCCGCGAACGTGCCCGCACCGTCGGAGACCGCTGCCAGTTCCTTGATCCACCGGTACGGCCGCTGCACGAACGCGCGCGGGCTCATGATGGTGATGTACTTGCCGCCCAGGGCGGGCAGGATGACGGTCAGCAGACCCATGTCGTGGAACAGCGGCAGCCACGTGACGCCGCGCGAGTTCTCGGTGAGCTCGATGGAGTCGACCATCTGCAGCGCGTTGGTGCCGACGGCGCGGTGCGTGATCTCCACACCGGCGGGCACACGGGTGGAACCGGACGTGTACTGCAGGTACGCGATGTCGTCGAGATCGATCTCGGGGCGCACCCAGGACTCGCCGACGCTGTCGGGGATGGCGTCGACGGCGATGATGCGGGGGCGCTGGGCGGCGGGGAGGGACCGGAAGAACTGTCGAACACCCGCGGCGGAGGAGGTGGCCGTGAGGATGGCGGCGGGCGTGCAGTCACCGAGGACGGCGTGCAGACGGTCGGTGTGGCCGGGTTCGTCGGGGTCGAACAGCGGCACCGAAATCGTTCCGGCGTGGATGGCGGCGAAGAAGGAGATGACGTAGTCGAGACCCTGCGGCGCCAGGACTGCGACACGGTCGCCGGGCTTGGTGACCTGCTGGAGGCGAGCCGCGACGGCGCGCAGGCGGTGGCCGAACTGTTCCCAGGTCAGCTCCTGTGCTTCGCCGTCTCTGTCCCGCGAATAGTCGATGTAGCGGTATGCCAGCTCGTCCGAGTTCTCCCGGGTGTGCCGCTGGACGTAGTCGACCAGCGTGCTTCCCGAGTCGAGCCTGATATGGCCCTTCTCGTCGATAAAATCATCGAACTTCGCGTTCATTCCATCTCCTCCGAAGCGATCACACAGGCATGCCACCGGCATGACTGCGCCCCAGACTTCCTTCGCCGAATCGGATCTTGTACAACTCGTGGGGAATGACGTAACACGCCACTCACCCGAATAAGTTCATCGATTCCAAACCATCGATATGTTACAGATTGGCATCGCCGCCCTCGGTACGCTGCGTCTACTCGCCCTTCAGTTGCGAGATGATCGGCGCGAACGCATCCATCTGTGTGGGGAACACACCGACGTAAGACATTGTCGTCTTTTCTCGCACCATACGTATCTGATCGGCGATCTCCTCGAAGCTTCCGATCGCGAGATACGGCGAGCTCAGGATGTCTTCGACGGACAGTTTGGTGTCGACCTCGATGTTCGGCGGGAAGCCCTGATCGAGTGCGGCGAGCGCCATCTCGGCGGTCTGCTCACGGTCGTCGGTGATGACGATGGTGGTGATCGTCCAGTTCAGTTCGATGTCGTCGAACCGGTCGCCGGCAGCCTCCCGGATCCGGTCGACGCGCTCCATCGTCTTCTCGAGCGTGACACCCGAGAGCAGGAGCTTGCCTTCCTTGCTGGTCGGCGTCGCCACGGAGATGATGTCGGCGTACTTGGCCGCGAGCGCCAGCATCTTGGGGCCGCCGCCGCCGACGGCGATCGGGGGACGCGGGCCCTGCCGCGGTCGCGGGCTGCCCGTCAGGCCCTTGATCTGGTAGTACTTGCCGTCGAAGTTGCACTCCTGGCCGCGCAGCAGCACGTCGAGGATCTGCAGGGTCTCCTCGAGCTTGGCGATCCGGATGCCCGGGCGCTCGTAGTCGATGCCGCCCTTGTCGAACTCTTCCTTCATCCAGCCTGCGCCGATGCCGAGTTCGAGGCGACCACCCGACAGGACGTCGATGGTGGCGGCGTCCTTGGCGAGGATCGCCGGGTGCCGGAACCCGTTCGCGAGGACGGCGGTGCCGAGCCGGATCTTGTCCGTGGCGATCGCGAGTGCACCCAGAGCGGCGATCGGTCCCACCTGGTTACCCAGGTGGTCGGGGATCATGAAGCTGTCGAACCCGAGTTCCTCGGCCTTCTGCGCGAGCTTGACGAACCGACGCGCGCCGCCCTCGTCCGCGTTGCCCTCTCCGCCTGCTGCGAATCGGAACTTACGCAACGAGCTGGCGTCGGAACTCATGAATAGCTTCTCCTGTGGTGAAACGCCCGCGTTTCAGGACGTGAACATCGGTGGGGTCGGGCACCGGTGATGCCGCAACAGTGCAGCACTCTACCGGTGCCGAGAAACGCACACTACCGGCCAGTACGCGTCTCGCCTATCTGTTTGGGACGTTTCACGGCTCACCGACCACGGTGAACCCATCCGCCACAAAATCAACTGTGTGCCGGGGTCGGAGCGGCTTCGATCTTCTCGGCAGCCCAACCGGCGATCCACTGCGTGGCCGTGGTGCCGGAGTCGTCGACGACGTACGAGTTGTACAGCGCGTGGACGGGGTTGTTGTTGTACTCGAGCAGACGCAGACCGCTTCCGATCCAGTTGCTCGGTTTCAACGCCTGCGCTGGGGCGTCACAGATTCCGTCCGACGGGGCGCAGATCTCGACCGCCCGGTCGGTGAGATCACCGAAACCGCCGGGGCGGGGACCGGTCATCGTGATTCCGGGGATCTGCAGACCGGCCAGCGACAGTTCGGCTCCGACACCGGCGACCGGCTGCCCAATATTCGTGGCGGCGGCCGGGTCGCGGCGACCGTCGGCGATGAGCCCGACACCCAGTACGAGATCCGCCGGAACAGGACCGTCACCTGCGCCGATACTCGACGCGACGTCGCCGGCGATGACCGCGCCCTGGGAGAATCCGGTGAGCAGGAAGCTGGTCAGCGGGCACTCGGCATGACGACGGATCAGGATGTCGTTGGTGGCGGCCGTGCCCGCGCCGCGGCTGTTGTTGTACGACTGCTGCCCGTCCGGCGGGAAGGCGACCGGGTTGGAGAACTGTGCGACGTACGGAACCGTGTACACATCGGCGCGCGACGGCTCGAACTGCTCCTGCAGCGGCCGCGACACGTTGAGCATCAGCGACGCCGGGTTGGCCGTCGGGTTGTACGGGTCGTCGACGGCGCTGGACTCCCACGTGCCCGGGACGACTACCACCTGGACGTCGGGGCAGCTGGCCGGCTGGGCGTTGGGACGCTCGGGACCGGGCGGGGTCGGGATCGGCTTGGGCAGCCGCCCTGCGAGGAGATACCAGAGCGCGATCACTGCGACGAGAATCACCAGCAGGATCACGATCAGCACCATCAGCTTGCGCAGGAGGCTGCTCTTCTTCTTCCGCGTTCCGCGCCCGGTCAACGACATCGGCGTCTACTTGCAGTACGTCGCGTGGGCGACATCCATGTAGGTCTGGGCGTTGGCCGTCGCCTGCTCCTGGGTCAGTTCCTGACCCGCAGCCGACGCCTCGGTGCCGACCATCGCTGTGACGAACACCATCGCTTCGGCGTCGCTCTTGCCTTCGGCCTTGGCCTGGCAGATGAAGTCGGCGGTGCTCACGGCCATGGTGCCGTCAGCGGCCGGCTCGATGCCCTTGCTCTTCAGCGCGTCGAGGAACTTCTGGCCTTCGGCGCTGACCGGGACCTCGGCGGGGCCGGGGAAATCGCCCGGAACTTCCTCGGGCTGCTGCGGCGGCGCGGTCGCCGCCTCACCCGGGCTCGTCACCGGCGCGGAGGCCGAAGCCGAGGCGCTCGCGCTGGGCGCGGCGGACGCCGAACTCTCGGCGGAACTGGACGCCGCAGCCGACGTCGCGGCGCTGGTGGACGGGTTCGACGTCGCCGTGGAATCGTCGCTGCCGCACCCGACCAACAATCCGCTCGCTGCGACGGCGAGCGCGCCTACGGCGATCGCCCGTCGGAAGGTGGTGCTGATACGTGAGTGCTGCGGCATCTATTTCCGTCCTTGCTTTCCAAGTCGTTGTCTCTCGACAGGGTACAGACGCAGATCGGGCGGAAGCCGGGTCCGCTGGACCCCGCCCCGCCCGCTGCGCGTGAGATTTCTAGTGCGGTCCGGCCATCAGTGAATCTCGGCCTTGTTGTCGATCACTGTGACGTAACCGGTCTGGAAGTTCTGCTGAACTCCGCCGGGGATGGCGAATTTGTCGCTGATCGGGAAGCCGAGTCGGCCGCCCTCGTAGCCGGCGCTCTTCCAGGCGTCGAAGATCGGTCCGTTCTCGACGGCCCACGCACCCGACAGCGGACTCCAGTAGATGTTGCCGCCCTCGAACTGGTTGAACCGGCCGCCGTCCTTGACCGCGATCTCGCTGGTCTTCGGGAATCCGAGCCACCCGCCCTCGTAACCGAGTTCGGCGTACTTGCCCATGATCATTCCCTGCACGCGGTGGGTGCCGTTCGCGGGACTGAAGTACATGGCGCCGATCTCGAAGCCCTGCACCGCGCCGTCCTTGCCTGGCGTCGGAACTTCCTCGGCCACCGGGTATCCGAGCGGTCCGCCCTCCCAGCCCTGACGTG
This sequence comes from Rhodococcus sp. G6(2025), assembly GCF_058628105.1. NCBI lineage: Bacteria > Bacillati > Actinomycetota > Actinomycetes > Mycobacteriales > Nocardiaceae > Rhodococcus > Rhodococcus sp. G6(2025). The sequence goes on along the minus strand of NZ_CP179750.1, from coordinate 417,853 downwards.
CCCACTCGTCGCGGATCGCGCCGCGGACGGCGTGCGCCCCGGTCTGCGGCGACCAGTAGACGGACCCGTGCTCGAAGTGGTTGAAGCGACCGCGACCGTCGGGGGTGGCCAGTTCGGGCGTCGTCGGGTAGCCGAGCGGCCCACCCGGACCACCGGTCGCCTGGTAGACGCCGCCGATGGCGCCGGCCACCGGCTGCGCGCCGGTGTCGGACTTGGCGAAGATCCGGCCGTTGCGGAAGTCCTGGACCGTGCCGCCCGCGAGGCTGTACTCGGGGGTGAGACAGTCGCCGATCCACGGGTTCGCGCCGGCGACCCCGGCGATGGAACCGCCTGTGGTGCATACCGGCTTGTCGGGTTCGACGTCGACGGCGCTGGCGAGCTGCGGCCACAGCTGGTGGAGCTCGAACTGCCAGTACGGCCATGAGTGCGTGCCGGACGGCCGGTAGTTGACCTGGGCGGGGATGCCCAGCTTGTTGAGCTTGGTCGCGAAGGTCTGGGACGTGAGCCGCGACAGGATCTCGAGGCCCATGCCCGCGTAATTGGTGCTGACGCCGGGGATTCCGGAGGGCTGGTCGTACGGGCCCGTGGTTCCGCTACCGCTGGAGATGTACAGGCTGACGCCCTTGAGCTTGTCGGCCAGCAGGTAGGGGTCGTGTTCCTCCCACGCCGAACTGGTCGGGGGACCCCACATCGCGTCCGCGTCGAATCCGCCCGCGTCGCTCATCGCGTACGCGACGGCCTGCGGCATGCCGAGCGCGGTGGTGGTGAGCATGCCCGACAGCGACGCGGCGAACGTGAAGAATCCCTGGTTGCGGGCCGCGAGGAACATCGCGGAGGTGCCGCCCATCGAGAGTCCGATGACGCCGCGGGTCTGCGTGGTGCGCCAGTCGCTTTCGAGGATCGGGGGCAGTTCCTTCGTGAGGAACGTCTCCCACTGGTAGTTCTGACCGTTGTCCTGGGCCACCCAGTCGGAGTAGAAGCTGGACTGGCCGCCGACCGGGAGGACGACGTTGATGTTCTTGTCGGCGAAGAACGATTCGGCGTCGGTCTCGAGCGTCCAGCCGTTCTCGTTGTCCTGCGCGCGGAGTCCGTCGAGCATGTAGACGGACGGGAACTTCTCGGTGGGCTTCGAGTTCCAGTCGCGCGCAAGCAGCATCTGCACCTGGATCGGCACGCCCATCGACGGGGAGTTGATCCAGATCGCCACGCGACGGTCGGTGAGCCAGTCGACGTGATGGATCGTCGCGCCGCCCGGGGCCTGTGTGGCCACCGGAGCGTGCGCGGCGGCGGGCGCAGCCGAGACGGTGGCGGTCTGGGTGAACCCGACCGCCACCGGCACCACGAGCACAGCGGCAAGCGAGGCCAGCGTCCGCCTTCGAACATTTCCGGCCGACGAACGCTGACGTTCTGCCTTGAACAGGCCTACTCGCATGACGTTCACTCTCTCTCTGCGCGTCGAGGCCAACACGGAGCACGGCCTCGCGTTCCGGTTCTTTCTACACGCAAACGACAGACGAGTGGGAGTGCCGCGCTGTTACAGCTGGTGCAATTGTTACTTCCGAGCTACCCGATCGTGTTGCCGAGGTCGCCGGCCAGATCGTGGATCTGCTGCTGCCAGTAACGCCACGTGTGGATGCCGCGGGGCGGGAAGCTGTAGGTGACGTTCTTCGCGCCGAGGGTCGCCATCTTGACCTGGAAGGCACGGGTGTTCGCCAGCGACAGCGCCTCGAGGCTCGCACCGGTGCTCGCGTTGAAGACGTCCATGAATCCGGTCGGTGCGGCTCCGCCGGGGGCGGGGATGCCGTTGGCGGCCGACACCCACAGGCGGGTGTTGTTGTCGCGAAGCTTGTTCGCGAACACGAACGGGTCGTTGCGCAGCCACGCCGGGTTCCACGGCGGGCCCCACATCGAGTCGACGTTGTAGCGGCCGGCGTCGAGCATCGCGATGCGGATCGCCTCACGCATGCCGGGAGCCGAGATGTTCAGGTAGCCGGACAGCGAGCCCGCGTAGTTGAACTGCTCGGGGTGGTAGGCGGCGAGGGTCAGGGCGGCGCTGCCACCCATCGACAGGCCGATCACGCCGTTACGGGTGGACTGGAACCCGAGGCGGTTCGCCAGTGCGTCGCGAAGTTCCTGAGTGAGGAACGTCTCCCACTTGTACGGGGTCTTCTGGCCGTTGAGGTTCGAGTTCGAAATCCAGTCGGAGTAGAAGCTGGACTGTCCGCCGACCGGCTGGACGACGTTGATGTTCTGCGACGCGAGGAACGGGCCCGCGTCGGTGTTGACCTCCCAGCCGCTCAGGTCGTCCTGCGCGCGCAGACCGTCGAGCAGGTAGACGACCCGGTTGGTGTTGCCGTCGGCGGCACGCCAGATGCGGCTCTTGATCGGTCCCATGGCGGAATCGACCCAGAAGTCCTGTGCGGCGGGGTCGAAGGCTGCGGATGCCGTTGCGCCGCCGCCCACCATGGTCACGCCCAGTGGCAGTGCGACCGCCAGAGCAATCGCGGCGGCGGTACGCCTGGCCCATCCGCTTGTTCTCGTCGAACCCCCAACTCGCATGAACTCGTCTTCCCTCCGCTTGATCCGTCTCGCGCCGCGGCCGCGGCAACCTCTCGATAACTCTCGTGAAAATCTCACGTACAGACGCCACCCGCGCAGCGCTCGCTGCGCGGGTGGCGTCTCGACGGGATCACCTTACTGACAAAACGTTCCGTTGTGCACTCCCGGGGAAGGGAATCCTGGGTTTTCCCTCACGTTCCCGGTCCGGGCACATGCACTCCAGAGCGCACGAGTGCCGCCCCGCCGGTGAGGCGGGGCGGCATTCGTCACGAGGGTGGTGTCAGATCACCAGGCGCCCAGTGTGTCCAGGATCTGGCCGCGCGCCTTGAACAGCTCCGAACCCCAGTACGGCCACGAGTGCGTGCCGTTGGCGGGGAAGTCGAAGGTGGCCGGGACACCGAGGGTGGCCAGACGCACCTGGAAGGCGCGGGTGTTGGCCAGGGCGAGAGCCTCGAGGCCCATGCCGTTGGCGGTGTTGTAGTAGTCGATCGGAGCGCGCGGGTGGTCGAACTCGCCGGGCAGACCGCTGGCAGCCGAGATGAACATCGACAGGCCGTTCAGACGCGGCGCGAACACGAACGGGTCGTTACGCAGCCACGCCGGGTTCCACGGCGGGCCCCACATCGCGTCGACGTTGAAGCGGCCGGCGTCGAGCATCGCGACGCGGATCGCCTCACGCATGCCGGGAGCCGAGATGTTCAGGTAACCGGACAGTGAACCGGCGAACTTGAACTGGTCGCGGTGGTACGCGGCGAGGGTCAGGGCGGCACTGCCACCCATCGACAGACCGAGGACGGCGTTGTTCGTGCGCGAGACGCCGTAGTTGGCCAGGAAGTCGGGCAGTTCCTGCGTCAGGAACGTCTCCCACTTGTACGTGACGGGCTGACCGTTGAAGTTGCTCGCCGAGTACCAGTCGGAGTAGAAGCTGGACTCGCCGCCGACGGGCATGACCAGGGTCACGTTGTCGTTGCGGTACTGGTCGAACGCGTTGGTCTCGAAGCTCCACGCGTTGCGGTCGTTGCGGGCGCGCAGTCCGTCGAGCAGGTACAGGGCGGCGCTACCGCCGCGGGCTGCCCACTGGACCTGGACCTTGATCGGTCCCATGGAAGAGGGAACCCACAGTTCCTCGTAGCCACCGGCGGGCGCGGTCTTGGCGGGACCCGCGTGCGTCGGTGCTGCTGCGGCGACGGCTCCGCCAGCGATTCCTGCGCCCATAGGCAGTACCAGTGCGACGGCTCCGATGGCCATCGCACGCTGCTTGAGGCGCTGAGACAACCTCGGTCTGGCAAAACGCATGAATACTGCTCACTCTCTTCGTCTGCGGACTCCGCCACTGGGCGGCTCCGGCGGATTCCGTCGGGGAACAGGCGACCTGCCGGCCCGGGCGTTGAAGCCGGGTCGGCAGCGGACCTCTTCCAAGTCACACTGCGCTCGGTGGACTGTATGTCACACGAACTTCCCTGACAAACGCTCACGGAGCGCTTTTCGAGGAACTTCCAGACCACCGTCACGATGACTCATCATCGACGTACATCGTCGCCGACAGTTCCCGCGTTACACAAACGAGATCTGTTGTTCCGACATCGAGATCTGCCCGGGACGCCCCGGTGACACCCGCCCCGCCCGGTTCGCCCTATTTGGCCGGTTCCGGGAACGGCGGCTCGAGATTGCACCGCTGAATTTCATATGCGGGCACTCGCTCGAATCGATAACTCGCGAAATGCAGCGCATCCTTGAAATTCTGCTTGAATCGCGGCCACGTCAGTTCCGACCGGTACGACGTCAGCAGGTCCTGCGTCTCGGGGCACGTGAGCGCGACCCGCGCCTCGGTCACCCATTCCTCGTCGAGGAATCCGGGCATCCACGGGTGCTTGTCGATCATTCCCGTGTCCACCACGACCCAGTCGGGGTAGAGGGCCTTGTCGTGCCCGATACGGCCGTCGTCCAACCGCTCGGTGTGCGCCGCGAGCGGGTAGGCGAGACCCATCTGGTCCAGCACCCGCACGTCGAGTCCGACGTTCATGCTCGTCATGCCCAGGTTCAGGAAGTACACGGTGTGGCCTGCGCCGCCGTCCGGGATCGGAAGGGGCGGAGGAACGACGAACCAGTACGTGTAATCGGCGGACGGGATGAGCAGGCCGCCGTCGGGGGTGTCCGAGATGGTCTGGACCATGGCGCGCATCCGCGGGTAGTCCAGATAATCGTCCGCGCGAATCGGGTGCGCATGACCGGTGTTGAGGACGTAGAAGGCGCGTTCGTCGACAATTCCGGACCGTCCGATAACGACGCCCTCCGGCATTCCCGTCGTGTTCGACGCGAAGAATGCCCACACGACGGTGCCGACCCACAGGGAAGCCATTGCGAGGAAAATCGACGATTCCCTATTACGCCCCCACGCGGCCCGGTCCGGAATTCGCACCGGAATTACGGCGACGGGAACGATGAAACAGAACAGAACGGGGAGAAGAACGCGGCCGTGCATGAAGTCGCCGCCGACGCGCAACGAGTACAGACCGAGGATCAGCCCGCTCGCGAGAATGAAGACGACGACGGCATTCTGCGTCCGCAGCCATCCGCGCAGACGCGTCAGCCGATTCCCCTCGGTGTGACGAACACCATCTTCGATGGACTTGTCCCGGCCCCGCCAGGCGATCACGGCGCCGGCGAAAAGGAAGACCAGCGGCAGCCACAGCAGGTACGGGCCCAGCAGATTCCAGAGGTAGGCGAAACCCTGCGCCCACTTGGCGCCGCCGGCGTCCTTCGACACCGCGGTGTTCGGGTACGGGAGGGCGTAGTAACCCATGCGCCAGATCTGGTAGCCCACCGGAACGATGCCGGCGACGAACACCATCGCCACGCGCACCACCCACGTGAGACCGGGCGCGAGGAAGATCATGGCCAGCGACAGCACACCCAGGATCGCCAACTCGGGGCGCACGAGGGGCCCCATGCCCGCGACGAACGAGAGCACGAGCACCGAGGTGGTGGACGGGGTGGTCGCCTGACTCCATCGGACCAGCAGCAGCCAGAGCAGCGCGATCCAGAAGATGACGAGGCAGCTTTCGAGACCCGACGTCGCGAAATCGCGGGCCGGGGGCACCGCGATGTAGACGAGCACACCGGCGGGCATCAGGAACAGCGTGCCGCCGCCGGCGAAGGACCCACCGCGGTACAGGCGCGCGGTGCCGAACATGGCGAGCACGATCGCCGCCGTGGACAGGATCAGCGCGATCGTCAGGACGACGTATTCGAGCCGGGCCTGGGAGAGCCAGCCGAACGCGTAGACGATGTACGTCCACGCGGTGCTGGTGTTGGCCTCGACACGCTCGCCCGAGTTGAAGACCGGACCGTTGCCTGCGAGGAGGTTGCGGACCGTGCGCAGCACGATCAGGCCGTCGTCGGCAATCCATCGCCGTTCCCAGGCACCCCAGAACATCAGGAGAGCCGAGACGGCCACACCCCCGAGGAAGACCACCCTCGAGAGGATGGCCTTCCGGTGGCGTTCGGTGGTCCGCTCCGCGGCGGCGTCCGAGTCCTCGGCGCCTCCTACCAAGTCAGACGAGGTAGACAGCGACACCCACCACTCCGATCCAGGCAATCGCGAGGAGTTGGAGCACGCGGTCGCCCAGCGCAATCTCCTCGGGCTCCCCCGCCTCACCGCCGTCGACGTCCACGGCGTAACGCAGGATCGCGATGGTGAACGGCACCATGGAGATGGCGTACCAGTTGGTGGCCTTCAGGTCGTCTTGCTGGAACGCCCACAGCCCGTAGCAGAGCACGACCGCGGTGGCGCTGAGCGTCCAGACGAAACGCAGGTACGTCGTGGTGTAGTTCTCGAGGGATTTGCGGATCTTCGCGCCGGTGCGCTCCGCGAGCTGCAGTTCGGCGTACCGCTTACCGGCCGCCATGAACAGCGAGCCGAAAGCCATGACCAGCAGGAACCACTGCGACAGTGCGATCTCGGCGGCGACACCACCGGCGATGGCGCGCAGCAGGAACCCGGACGAGACGATGCAGATGTCGAGGACGGCCTGGTGTTTGAGACCGAAGCAGTAGGCCAGCTGGATGCCGATGTAGACGGCCATCACCACCGCCAGCTGCCAGTTGGCGAGGAACGACAGGGCGATCGACGCACCGAGCAGCACGACCGCCATGCCGAACGCCAGGTTGACGGGCAGCACACCGGCCGCGATGGGACGGAATCGCTTGGTGGGGTGCGCGCGGTCGGCCTCGACGTCCATCGCGTCGTTGACGAGGTAGATGCCGGACGCTGCCATGCAGAACACCACGAAGGCGAGTGCGACGGGAAGCAGGACGTCGGATTCCGTCGCCGTGCCCGCGGCGACGGGAGCTGCGAGGACCAGGACGTTCTTGACCCACTGACGCGGGCGAACGGCCTTGACGATGCCTGCCGCCAGGGATGTCGGGGGTCCGGTGACGACGGCCGGTTCCTCGCTCATTTCTCTCCAAACTTCTGCTCGGCCTTCAGCACCGCGACCGCAGAGGCGGCCCCCAGGGCAGATCCGGCGAGCACATCGGTCGGGTAGTGCACTCCCAGAACGAGCCGGGAGAGCAGCATCGGCGGTACCAACAACGCAGGCAAGGGTAGCCCGGTGAGGCGGCCGAGCAGCACGGCAGCCGCTGTCGTGGACGTCGCGTGCGACGACGGGAAGCTCAATTTGCTGGGCGTCGACACGTTGACCTGGATCGACGGGTCATTCGGCCGGGGGCGGCGGACGATGCGTTTGATCACGATCGACGCGGCGTGGGCGCCGACGGCACCCACCGCGACTCCCGCCCACTGCCGGCGACGAGGCTTGTCGAGTGCCGCGCCGATGCCGGCGACGGCCACCCACCCGAGGGCGTGCTCACCGAAATGGGACATACCCCGTGCCGTCGAGACGACGCCGGGACGGCTCGCGATCGTCGATTGGACGGCCGCCAGGATCTGGACCTCACTTGATGCCGAAGACACGTTCCCACCTCTCCTTGCTGGTCAGGGCAGGAACGGCGTCCTGGTACTCGCGCTTGAGTTCGGGGAACCGCTGGGCCAGTTCGCGGCGCAGCCGGATCGCTTCCTTCAGCAGCGCGAGCGCCAGCTTGGGGTTGCGCTTGCGGTAGACGACTCCCCGCCCGTCCGCGGTGGTGACGGTGACGCCGTCCACCTGGGACAGCAGGAACCACCGCGCGTCGATGGTGGGCACGTTGAGCTGGGGGCGCTCGTGGTGCTGCTCGTGCGCGGGCTTGACGTTGTGGATCAGGCCCTTGCCGAGGCGCACGATCTTCGCGAGCGGGTTCGTGGGCAGGCCGACCGCGCCGACTTCCTCACCGGAAGGCAGCGGCAGGCTCGTCGACGACGGCAGGACCACCGCGTCCGGGTACTCCTTGCGCATCGCGTGGACGTTGCCGAGCGCGGTGGGGAGCAGTTCGAAGATGTGCTCGGGGCCCTGCAGGAAGTCGGCGATGGCCTGGTTCTGGATCGCGACTGTCGAGTATTCGAGGCACAGCAGGTGCTTGATCGTGGCCTTGACGGTGTTGATCACCAGGCCGCGGCCGTTGCCCGGCATGTGCAGGGACGCGACGACGAGCCGGTTCCGCAGGTGGAAGTACGCCTGCCAGTCGATGGCGTCGTCCTTGTCACTCCACGCCATGTGCCAGATCGCGGCGCCGGGCATGGTGACGGTCGGGTAGCCGGCATCACGGGCACGCAGGCCGTATTCGGCGTCGTCCCATTTGATGAACAGCGGCAGCGGCTGACCGAGTTCCTCGGCGGCCTGCCGCGGGATCATGCACATCCACCAGCCGTTGTAGTCGACGTCGATCCGGCGGTGCAGCAGACGCGAGTTCTCGCGGTCGCTGAGCGGGTAGCGGGAGAAGTCGTGGTCGTACTCGACGTTCGGGGCGGCAGTCCACATGAAGATGGACCGGTCGACGACCTCGCCCATCGAATGCAGGTGACTGCGCTCCTGGAGGTTCAGCATCTGCCCGCCGACGAGCATCGGCGTCTTCGCGAACCGCGACATCGCCAGCGCGCGCAGGATCGAGTCGGGCTCGATCTCGATGTCGTCGTCCATGAACAGGATGTGCTGGCAGTCGGTGGTCTTCAGCGCCTCGTACATGATCCGGCTGTAGCCGCCGGACCCGCCGAGGTTCGCCTGGTCGTGGATGGCCAGCCGGTCGCCGAGCGCTTCGGCGGCCTCCGTGAAGCCGGGCTCGTCCTTGACCTTGCGGGTGCCCTGGTCCGGGATGATGACCGCCTTGACCACGTCCATGACGAGTTCGTCGGACGCCAGCGCCGTCAGTGCCTTGACGCAGTCGGTGGGCCGGTTGAACGTGGGGATGCCGACGGCGACGGTGGCCTCACCGGGGGCATCGACCGGTGCGTACCAGCCGGCGCTCTCCAGCACGACCTCGGTGTCGGTGGTGATGTCGAACCAGATCCAGCCGCCGTCCTCGAACGGGGCGAGTTCGATCTCGAACTCCAGCGCGGCGTCACCGTCCTGGAACTCGCGGCCCTCGACGTGGATGCGCGACGAGTCGGCCTTCGAGCGGTACACGTCGATGCGGCAGTGCCCCGACAGCTCGAGACGCAGCACCACCGAGTTCAGGGTGCTCCACCGGCGCCAGTAGCTGGCCGGGAACGCGTTGAAGTAGGTGCAGAACGACGCCTCCGCCTCGGCGCCGACCGACAGCGAGGTGCGCGACAGCGAATGCGCGCGGCGGCTGTTGGTCTTCGCCTCCTCCAGGTAGAGGGTGCGGACGTCGAGCGGCTCACCGGCGCGCGGCAGGATCACCCGTTGCAGCAGCGACTTGCCGAGTAACGGGGCGTCGTCGGTGACCTTCTCGGACTCGAGCAGATGTCGGGCGCTCATTCGGCATCCCCCACGAGGGCCGCACCGGATTCGAAGTGCGGTCGCAGGGAGTTGTCGAACATCGACAGCGCGCTGGCGATCGCCATGTGCATGTCCAGGTACTGGTAGGTGCCGAGACGGCCACCGAACAGAACCTTGTTCGACGCCATCTCCTCCTTCGCGCGGTCGCGGTAGGCGGCGAGCATCGCGCGGTCGTCGGGAGTGTTGATCGGGTAGTACGGCTCGTCCTTGCTCTCCGCGAACCGCGAGAACTCCCGCATGATGACCGTCTTGTCCTTCGGGTAGTCCCGCTCCGGGTGGAAGTGGCGGAACTCGTGGATCCGGGTGAAGGGCACGTCGGCGTCGTTGTAGTTCATGACCGGGGTTCCCTGGAAGTCACCGGTCTCCAGCACCTCGGTCTCGAAGTCGAGGGTGCGCCAGCCCAGCTCGCCCTCGGAGTAGTCGAAGTAGCGGTCGAGGGGGCCGGTGTAGACGACGGGGGCGTCGGGGCTCTCGGCGCGCAGGTCGTCGCGGACGTCGAACCAGTCGGTCTCGAGCCGGACCTCGATCTTCGGGTCCTTCGCCATGTTCTCGAGCCACGCGGTGTAGCCGTCGACGGGCAGGCCCTCGTACGTGTCGTTGAAGTAGCGGTTGTCGAACGTGTACCGCACCGGCAGGCGGGTGATGTTGCCCGCGGGCAGGTTCTTGGGGTCCGTCTGCCACTGCTTGGCGGTGTAGTCGCGCACGAACGCCTCGTACAGCGGCCGCCCGATCAGGGAGATCGCCTTCTCCTCCAAGTTGGACGCAGATGCGGAGTCGATCTCGCTGGACTGCTCGGCGATCAGCTTCCGCGCCTCGTCCGGGGTGAAGTAGCGCCCGAAGAACTGCGACACCAGGCCCAGCCCCATCGGGAACTGGTACGCCTGCCCCTTGTGGAGCGCGAACACGCGGTGCTGGTAGTTCGTGAATTCGGTGAACTGGGTGACGTAGTCCCACACCCTCTTGTTCGAGGTGTGGAACAGGTGCGCACCGTACTTGTGGATCTCGATGCCGGTCTCGGGCTCGGCCTCCGAATAGGCGTTTCCGCCCAGGTGATGACGTCGGTCGAGCACCAGCACACGCTTACCCAGCTGTGTTGCTGCACGCTCGGCGACGGTCAGTCCGAAAAATCCGGAGCCGACGACGATGAGGTCGTACCGGCCAGGGGCGGTTGTCTCTGGGGTTGCAGCGGTCACGATGAACCAGGGTAAGCGACTCCGCCGCCCGTGCGCGGCCAAGGGGGGCAAGCACCCCCTCGGCACGCACGAGGAGTTCTCCCTGTATTCACCGGTTCTGCAGACCTCGTTGTTCCCGCCGACGCGGCGATCGCGCTTGATGAGCGGGTGCGCATCGTCCAGCTGGCGAACTTCTACGGACCGCGGTCCGGTGGGCTCCGCACCGCCCTCCACAACTGGGGTCAGGGCTACGTCGAACGCGGACACGAGGTGATCCTCGTCGTCCCAGGTCAGCGCGACTGCGAGGAGCTGCTGCCGAGCGGGGTCCTGCGGATCACCCGGTCGGCTCCCACCATCCCCGCGACCGGGGGTTATCGCGTGGTCAATCCGCGGCGGGTGGCCGACGTGGTCAGCGGTCTGCGGCCCGACGTCCTGGAGGTGTCCGACCGGCTCACACTGCGCGGTTTCGGGGGCTGGGCCCGCGCCCGCGGGGTGCGCAGTGTGGTCGTGTCACACGAACGCCTCGACCGGCTGCTCGGCCAAGTCGCTCCGCGCCGCGTGGCCCGCGGCTGGGCCGATGTCGCGAACCGCCGGATGGCACGCAACTATGACGCCGTGGTCTGCACGACGGACTTCGCGAGCGAGGAGTTCACCCGCATCGGGGCCCCCAACCTGCACCGGGTCCCGCTCGGTGTGGACCTGACGATGTTCCACCCCGGCAAACACGACCAGGTGATGCGCGACTCGTTCGCCGACCCGGCGCAACGCTTCCTTCTGCACTGCGGCCGGCTGTCGGTGGAAAAGCAGGTGGAACGGAGCATCGACGCCGTCCGGCTGTTGCGCCGGCAGGGTCACGACGCCCGGCTGGTCATCGCCGGGGACGGCCCGCGGCGCGAGGCGCTGCAGTACCGGGCCCGGGGGCTCCCCGTGCACTTCACCGGGTTCATCAGCGACAAGGGCCGCCTGGCGTCGCTGTTCGCGTCGGCGGACGTGTCGCTGGCACCCGGACCGCACGAGACGTTCTGCCTGTCGGCGCTCGAGTCGCTGGCGGCGGGCACCCCGGTGGTCGCGTCACAGTCGTCGGCGCTCGCCGAGATCATCACACCCGGCTGCGGCGCCCTGGCCCGGGACCGCGGTCCTGCGTTCGCCGAAGCGGTCAGCGGCATTCTCGCGATCCCCTCGCACACGCGCCGGGCGTCGGCCCGCCGGCGGGCCGAGGACTTCGGCTGGGGCGAGTCCGTCGACGGGATGCTCGCGGTGCTCGAGGGAACCGGTCCTCGCTGCCCGGCCTAACTGCCGCCCGTCGGTAACCACTCGCGCAGCACGCTGGCGTCGATCACCTGTGCGCCCAGCTTCTTGGTCCAGATGATGGTTCCGTTGGTGTACATCCGGAACTTGCCCGCCTCCGACGGCAGCATCAACTCGGGACCGATCGGCGCTCCCAGCGTGCTGTTGACGCCGCCGAGTTCCTTGTACTTCTCGGCGATCGGCGAACCCTCGGTGGTGCCGACGGTGTCCTCGTCCTCGCCCGCGGACGCGAGGGTGGACTCGGGTTCGGGGGCGACCGGCGGCGCGGGGACGCCGAGCCCGTCACCGACCGTGAACCAGTCGGACTTGAGCTTCAGCTTCGACCGCGCCTCGGCGCCCGTCGCCTCGGCGGTGCCCGACGATCCGACCACCTTCACACCGGTGACGCGTCCGCCGTCGACCCCGAAGTTGTTGCGGGTGACCACCTCGAACGATTCGAGGTCTCCGACGTTGAACGCGGATGCGATGTCGCCCGCGGTGAGGGTCACCGTCCAGTCGTGGTTCGGCGACACGGTGTCGCCCTGGTCCTCGACGGCCGGGAACTCGCCGCCCGCGGTGTATCCGCCTGTGGACGAGGAGAATTCGGCGGCGACGGGCTTGTTGTCCTTCGTCAGGATCATGCCCTTGGTGGAACGGACGGCGTCGGTGGTCCGCGGGTCTTCCTTCGCCGAACCCCCGTACACCTGGCAGCTCTGGGTGTCGCAGGTCTTCGCCCACTCTTCCCGGTTCTCGGCAGCGGCGTAGGAGCGGGCCGCGACGGCCTGCGCCCGAAGTGCCTCGGCCCCACCGGTGTCGGCCCAGCCGGCCTTCGCCTCGGCGGGCACGACACCGAGGAGGTAGTCGTCCATGTCGAGGACGTTGACGGTGCGCACGGCGGCGCCGTCGAGTGCGACCCCGAGGGCGCCGCGATAGGGGGTGTCACCGGCGCACAGCTTCAAGTGCTCGTTCGCGGGACGGTCCGGGGCCAGGTCGACCGGGTCCACCCACGGGTGGTCGGTGGCGTCCTGCCACAGGACCTCGCCGGCACATCCGCGGGTGACCACGACGTTGGCGCCGCCGTCGGCGGTCGGCGTGAGGTGGACGGCCTCCCCCGGACCGACGGGTTTGCCGGCGACGACGGCGCCGGCGTCCGAGTAGACGTCGAGCGGCTGATCGTCACGCGCCTGCAGCCGGACGCTGATCTGTGCGTCGGCGAGGGTGCCGAGCGTGGTGCCGCCGTAGTAGTGGCCGAGGATGCGCTCGGCCGCCCACCCCTGATCCTTCGCGTATCCGTAGGCACCCCACTGGCCCATTCCGCGGCCGTGGCCGTTGCCGTGGCCGGAGAGCGTGAACGGCGTGTCGGAGGCGACGGTTTCCCGGACGTCCTGGCCGGGGGAGCGCAGGTGCACGACGACGCCGGTGACGGCGCCGATGACGAGGACGGGTGCGATGCCGAGCGCCGACGCGCGCAGAAGCTTGGCCCGGAATCCGCGCGGGGCGGGAGGGCCCGCGATGTACCGCCTCCTGCGGGTCCAGGCAGGCCTACCTGCACGAACCCCGAATTCGGTCTTCGCCATCACTGCACTCCTCATCGCTGAACAACGAGCGCTGAGACGGGGCGTGCACCTCGTCTCAGCGGGTCCGAGAAATTCGGGATAAAGTCTCAATGTAAGGTTGAGCGTTATGGACCTGTGTGACTAGTGTGGCAAGAGTGGTTGGAGTTAGCAACAACAGTCTCTTCAGTCACACGAGCATCACGAGTTGCAGACACGCGAGGTCGCTCGCAGGAAACTACAACTGAGGAGAGTCCCCCTTGCCGCACCGTCGACCGAAGCCCTCGATTGTCCTCGGGGCTGTCGCCGCTCTGGCTGTCGCAAGTCCCGTTGCGGTCTACGGCATCAGTAGCGCACCCTCCGACGTCAAATCCACGAACGAAACCTCCAACTCCGCAGTGTCCACCGAGATCGCGCAGGTCGTGCTGTCGCAGATCCCCGACATCGTGATCCCGCTGAAGGAACTGACCGGGCTGAACCTGCCCGACGTCAACATCGGCGACCTGCGGAACCTGAAGATCCCGCCGTACCTCCACATCCCCAGCAATGTGCAGCTCCCCGGCGGAATCCAGATCCCGAACCTGCAGATCCCGTTGAAGCTCCCCGCGCCGGCCGACGTCTCCGACCCCGCGATCCTGCCCCCGGCCGATCAGCAGCCCGGCGCGATCGTCAAGGAACTGTCCCGCGACACCCCGTTCAGCATGGTGGCGCTCACCTCCGAGACCCTCGCGTCCGCGGAGTCGAAGGTCCGCGCGCTGCAGGCCGACGGAACGTGGGGACAGTGGGTCTCCCCCGACATGATCGACACGCGACGCACGGACAAGACGGCGTCGGACGGCAAGGTCGCCACCGAACCCGTCTATGTCGGGCTGACGAAGGCGATCCAGATCCTGACCCCCACCTCGACGCCCGCACCGGCCGGTGCACCCGCTGCAGTTCCCGCTCCCGCACCGGCACCCGAAGCCCCTGCTCCCGCAACGGCTCCCGCCGCCGGAGGTGCCGCACCGCTCGGTTACACCCCAGCCGCCGTCAACACGCCGTTGCGGCAGCAGCCGGCACGCGCTGGCGCCGACGACGTCACGGCCGTCCTCATCGAACCGGGCAGCGGCCCCGGCGACGCGACGCTCGGCGACATCGCGAGCCCGCTCGACAGCGGCGGTCCCAAGGTCATCAGCCGCCAGCAGTGGGGTGCCGACGAGTCCATCCGGTGCCAGGACCCCGACTACGACGACTTCATCGGCGGTGCCACCGTGCACCACACCGCAGGAGCCAACGACTACTCGAAGGCCGAATCGGCCGAGATCGTCCGCGCGATCTACGCCTACCACGCGCAGACGCTGGGCTGGTGCGACATCGGATACAACGCACTGGTCGACAAGTACGGCCAGATCTTCGAGGGCCGCGCAGGCGGTCTCGACCGTCCGGTCCAGGGCGCGCACGCCGGCGGGTTCAACGAGAACACCACCGGAGTCGCGATGATGGGCGACTTCTCGTCCGAGGATCCGCCGCAGGCCACCCTCGACGCTGTCGGCAAGTTCCTCGGCTGGAAGCTCGGCAAGGCCGGACTCGACCCACTCGGTGAGACGACGATGTACTCCGAGGGCACCGAATTCACTCCCTACGCGGAGGGTGAGGCTGTCGATCTTCCGGTGATCTTCGCGCACCGCGACGTCGGCAACACGTCCTGCCCGGGAGACGCGGCGTACTCACACATGGACGAGATCCGGCAGATCGCGGCGGCCAGCCTCGGCGGCGGCAACGCCTCGCTGGCCGCGGACGCACCCTCGGGTGAGGCTCCGGCGCCGTCCGGCGGTCCCGGCACGGACGCCAGCTCCAGCCTCGGTTCCGGGATCCCCGCCCTGGTCAACGAACTGCTGCGGCTCACCGACCCGTCGCCGGTCGCCCAGAAGTGGGTGGCGGAAGGCGGCGACACCGGCCGGCTCGGCCAGGCCATCACCGGACTGCTGCAGGCCAAGGCTGGGAACTCGGGCGCACAGTTCGCCAACGGCGCCATCTTCACCTCGCCCAACGGCGGTGTGTGGGCGGTCCTCGGCCAGATCTTCAAGACGTGGCAGAACCTCGGAGCCGACAACGGCGAACTGGGTCTGCCGACCAGTGACGAGTACCCGATCCCGGGCGGTCTGCGCACCGACTTCGAGAACGGTTCGCTGATCTTCAACGAGATCACCGGCATCGTCACCAAGGTGCTGAAGACGTACAACGACACGTACGCGGAGGCCTACAAGAACGGTGCCCCGGTCGATGCCGCGGCCCCCGTCGCACCGCCCGCGGACCCGGCGCAGGTTCCGCCGGCTCCGGCAGAGCCCGCTCCGGCTCCGGCTCCGGCTCCCGAACCGGCTCCCGCACCCGCACCCGTCGAGCCGGCACCGGTTCCGGCCGGCTGATCGGGTTTCACCCTCTCGGGCGCTGGTGGTCTCAGGACCACCAGCGCTCGAGTACTTTCGCGACCCCGTCGTCCCAGTTGGTGGCCGTCACCTCGTCGGCGGCGGCCTTGGCGTCGGGGTGCGCGTTCTCGACGGCGACACCCCGGCCCGCGAGGTTCAGCATCGGAATGTCGTTGGGCATGTCACCGAAGGCCACGATGTGCGACGCCGTCACGCCGAGCCGTTCCGCCACGAGCGCGAGACCCGACGCCTTCGTGATTCCCGACGCCGACAGTTCGATCAGCCCGTTGTCGGTGGAGAACGTGACATCCGCCCGGCGACCGATGTGCGGCGCCAGCGCGTCGACCATCGCCTGACTGGACATTTCCGGCACCCGGATCAGCAACTTCACCGCGGGGGCCGCGACGACCTCGTTCTCGGACATCTCGGTGTTGTCGGGGTTGAGCCAGGCGTGCTGGTAGCCGGGTGAGCTCACGAACTGCGGTGTCGCGGCGTCGTGGGCGCTGACCCCGACACGCTCGGCCGCGAGCCCGGCGCCCGGCAGCACGCGGAGCGCGATCTCCGACAGCCAGGTGAGGGTGTCGACGTCGAGGGTCGCGGCGCTGAGCACGCGGTCGCTGTCGCTGTCGTAGATGACGGCACCGTTCGCGCAGACGGCGAGCGGCGCGTAGCCGAGGCCCTCGACCACGGGATGGATCCAGCGCGGGGGCCGGCCGGTGGCCAGAACGAAGGGCGTTCCCGACGCGACCACCGACGCGACGGCGTCGCGGGTGCGGGCGCTGATGCGCTCGTCCTCCCCGATCAGGGTGCCGTCGACATCGGACGCTACAAGGCTCGGTCGGTCTGGGCTCACCCAGCCATTCTGCCTGCCGAGTCCGCGGCGCCGCCGGGGGGCCGTTACCGGGCCCGCCGTTCCTCGGCTTCGCGGCGGTCCATCTCGGTGGCCTCCTCGATGGTCGGCGCGCTACCGCCGAGTCGCCGGGGCACCCAGTACGCGCCCGCCGGATGGTCGAATCCGCCCTGAACCCGGCGCAGGATCGCGTCCATCTCCGTGTGCAGGGTCGCGGTGAGGGCCTCCGCCGGTTCTCGCGGCTCGATCGGCCTGCCGACCTCGACGGTCACCGGGAACCGATGCCGCCCAAGTTGTCTCGGCTGCCCTTTGGTGGCGATCCGATGAGCGCCCCACACGATGACGGGCACGAGCGGCACCCGGGCGTCGATCGCCATGCGCGCCGCACCCGACTTCAGTTCCTTGATCTCGAAGCTCCGGCTGATGGTCGCCTCCGGGTACACACCCACCAATTCGCCCTCGCGCAGCCGGTCCACCGCAGCGAGGTACGCGCCCGCGCCTGCGGTCCGGTCGACCGGGATGACCCCGCACCCGCGCATCAGGAACGCCATCACCGTGTTGTTCGCGAGTTCGGCCTTGGCCATCAGCCGCAGTTTGCGGTCCACCGCACCGACCGCCAGTGCCAGCTGGACGAAGTCCAGGTAGCCGGTGTGATTGACCGCGAGCACCGCACCACCCTCGGTGGGAATGTTGTCCAGGCCGACTCGCGTCATCCTCAATCCCTGGAACAGGGACAACGCCTTGGCCGTCGACTCGACAGCCGCGTAGACAGGCTCCACCGCCACCCTCTAGCTACCGGTCTCCCGGGCCCGACGGGACTGCGCCTTCGCCTCGGCGTCGGCGGCGTCCATCTTGTTCGCTTCGTCGAGCGTCGGCGCACTGCCCCCGAGGCGCGCGGGCACCCAGTACTCGCCCGCCGGGTGGTCGTAGCCCTGCTGGAGGTCGGCGAGCATCGTCGTCATCGTGGCGTGCAGCTTCGCGGTCAGCTCGGATGCGGGTTCGAACGGCTGGATCGGCTCGCCGACAGCGATCGAGATGGGAGTGTTCGTGCGGCCCAGCCGCTTCGGGAACCCCTTGGTCCACACCCGCTGCGCGCCCCAGATGACCACCGGGATGATCGGCACATTCGCCTCGATCGCCATGCGCGCGGCACCCGACTTGAATTCCTTGATCTCGAAGCTCCGGCTGATGGTGGCCTCCGGGTAGACGCCCACCAGTTCGCCGCGGCGCAGGAAGTCGACGGCCGCCTTGTACGAATCCGCGCCGGCGGCCCGGTCGACCGGAATGTGCTTGAGCGCGCGCATGATCGGGCCCGAGATCTTGTTGTCGAACACTTCCTTCTTCGCCATGAAGCGGACGTACCGCTTCACCCTGCGGGCCGGAAGTCCGGCGTAGGTGAAGTCCATGTAGCCGGTGTGATTGATCGCGATCACCGCCCCACCCGTCGACGGAATGTGCTGATCGCCCTCGACCGTGAACTTCAGCCCCTCGAGGGCGAATACGGTGCGGGCGATGCCGATGACGGTTCGGTAGACGGGTTCCACAATCGGCTAGCGTAGCCGGGTATCCGCGATCTGGCCCGCCGTCGGGGACGGACATTCGGTGGGGAGTCGAGAGAAAGGGCGCGCTGGAGATGGCTGGCAGGGGCAGGAGGGCGCTCATCGCGCCGGTCGTCGCGGTGATCCTCGGCGCGGGGGTGGCGTGCGATTCGCAGTCCGGCATCCCGACGGACGAGCCCCCGGCCGACACCGTGTCCGCGCCCACATCCGCCGCCGAGCCCACGACCACCACGCCGCCTGCCCCGGTGCCGCAGGTGATCGTCGGCGAGGTGCCCGGCAACCCCGCAGCGGTCGACGCGGTCCGCGCCTGGGCCACCGACCTTGTCACCCGGCCCGGCACCGTCCCCGCGAAATGCTGGACGCTGCCGCCCGCCCAGGCCGCCGACCAGTACGCCGACACGTCCGCGATCCTCGGGGCGCTCGCGCAACCCGGCGTCGACGGACAGTTCGCGGTGTCGTGGACCGGCGGCGGCACCACGGTGTCCGTCAAACGCAGCGAGATCGCCTCCGGCTACGCCTGCCCACACGTCCACCCCGCCGGGACCGTCGACTTCTACACCCCCGCCGACGCCGAGTACGCCGTCGCCCGATTCCTGTCGCGGGAGTCGGGCGCGCCGGTGAACAGGGCAGACACCGAGACCGCCTACCCGCTGATCTGCCCCGGCTTCAGCCCCTGGGACCCGTCCGGCACGGGCACCGGAGGCCGGCCGCCACTCCAGCTCGACCCCGACGTCCTCGCCGGGACCACGGCGTTCGCCGCCGACGCGATGACCGCCACGCCGGTCCGCGGCGACTACCTGGAAGTGTCCGTTCCCGTCACCGACGTGTCCGGTGTGACGAACACCAGGCAGGTCACACTGTCCATCGGCCCCGACGGCTACTGCCTGGGCGAAGTGACCTGACCGCACGTGAGTGGCACGGTGTGCTGGAGCGCGCATTGCCACTCACCTGGGGGGAACGCCTACTCTGGAACAGTCGCTCAGCTCCCAGGAGGCATACCAGTGCAGGTCACCAGCGTCGGACACGCCGGATTCCACATCCAGACCGAGGCAGGCTCGATCCTGTGCGACCCCTGGGTGAACCCCGCGTACTTCGGGTCCTGGTTCCCGTTCCCGGACAACACCCAGCTCGACTGGGACGCCCTGGGCAATTGCGACTACCTGTACGTGTCGCACCTGCACAAGGACCACTTCGATCCGGAGAACCTGAGCAAGCACGTCAACAAGGACGCGACGGTCCTGCTCCCCGACTACCCGGTGCCGGACCTCAAGCGTGAACTCGAGGCGCTGGGCTTCCACAAGTTCTTCGAGACCGAGGACTCGGTCAAACACAAGGTCACCGGCCCCAAGGGTGACCTCGACATCATGATCATCGCGCTGCGCGCCCCCGCGGACGGTCCGATCGGCGACTCGGGTCTCGTGGTGTCCGACGGCGAGACCACGTGTTTCAACATGAACGACGCACGCCCCGTCGACATGGACGTCCTGCACGACGAGTTCGGCAAGATCGACATCCACCTGCTGCAGTACTCGGGCGCCATCTGGTACCCGATGGTCTACGACATCCCCACCAAGACGAAGGCCAATTTCGGCAAGCAGAAGCGTCAGCGCGGCATGGACCGCTGCCGCAGCTACATCGAGCAGGTCGCGGCCACGTGGGTGGTGCCGTCCGCCGGGCCGCCGGTGTTCCTCGACGACGCGCTGCGCTACCTGAACGACGACCGGGGCGACGAGGGCAACATCTTCCCCGACCAGATCACGTTCCTCGAGCAGATGCGGATCCACGGCAATGACGGCGGCATCCTGATGATCCCGGGGTCGACCGCGGACCTGAAGGGCGGCGAGCTGACGCTCACGCACCCGATCCCGGACGCCGAGGTCGACAAGATCTTCTCCGACAAGGCCGCGTACATCGAGGACATGGCGAAGCGCATGGCGCCGGTCCTCGCCGCCGAGAAGGCCACGTGGGCCCCCGCCGAGGGTGAGCCGCTGATGGAGGCGCTCAAGGCGAAGTTCGAGCCGATCATGAAGCAGTCCGACCTGATCTGCGACGGCATCGGCTACCCCGTCGGCCTGGTGATGGGCGACGAGACCGTCGTCCTCGACTTCCCGCAGCGCACCGTCCGCCCCCGCGGCGAGAAGGACGGCAAGTACCGCTACGGCTTCCGGATCGCCCCCGAGCTGGTGCGGACGGTGCTGCGCGACGACGAGCCCGACTGGGTGAACACGATCTTCCTGTCCACCCGCTTCGAGGCGTGGCGCGTCGGCGGATACAACGAGTTCCTCTACACGTTCTTCAAGTGCCTCACCGACGAACGCATCGCGTACGCCGACGGCTGGTTCGCCGAGGCCCACGACGACTCCGCGTCGATCGAACTCGGCGGGTACGAGATCCAGCGCCGCTGCCCGCACCTGAAGGCCGACCTGTCGAAGTTCGGCGTCGTCGACGGCACCAACCTCACCTGCAACCTCCACGGCTGGCAGTGGGACCTCGAATCGGGGCGCTGCAAGACGTCCAAGGGCCACGAACTGCGGTCCACGAAGCTCTGACCCCGGCGGGCGAACGTACCCTTCGGCGCACCTGAGGCGCCGAAGGGTACATTCACCCGGCTGAGGGGGCGTCGGTTCGGACGGGCGGCAGCCACCGACGCACCAGGACCGCCGACAGCAGCACCGGAACGGCGAGTGCCGCGACGAGCGTCGTGACCGACAGCCACAGAGATCCGACGGCGACGCCCGCGTAGATCAGCACCGCGGCCACCTCACCGAACAGTCCGGCCACCGATGTGACGGTGGCGCGTGCGGGACCGGTGATCGCGTCCTGCACGCGCGCTTCCGACACGATCATCGCGTTGCCGAGGATGCCGTAGCCGACGCCGAGCGCGAGGAATCCGGGGACACCGCCGAGCAGCGCTCCCCCGCCGAGCAGGATCGCGGCGAGGGCGACGGCCCGCCCCATCGTCACGGCACGCATCGAGGCCGTGCGTCCGGCGAGTGCTGTGCCGACGACCTGACCGCTCACCGTGATCGCGACGAGCAGCGGTACGGACGCCGTCGCCGTTCCACCGTCGCGCGCGAGTAGCCCGAAGTACTCGTCGAACGCCAGGAACGCGATCAGCACTGCCGACAGCAGCACTCCGCACCGGACCACCGCCTCGCGCGTCACCTCGCCGAGGCCGGCCCGCAGCATCGAGGCGTACCGGGCACCGAGTCCCCGTCGTTCGTCCGTGGCTTCGAGAGTCTCGTCCGCCTCCTCGACCTTCGGCGCCGCGGGCAGCAGCAGGGCGAAACAGCCGTGGACCACGGTCGCGCCGACGCTGACCCACCCGACCAGTGGATATCCGCCGAGGATGTAGAGTGGTGCCGCCGTCAGGGTCGCGAGAAGGTTGCACACCATGGCGCCGGAGTTGGCGTAGCCGAGCAACCTCGCGAAGTCACCGGCAGCGCCGCGCGCCACGAGTTCGTCGTACAGCAGCGCCTCGAACGTGCCCGACTGGATGGCGCCGCTGATGCCCCACAACACGAATCCGGCGGCGAATCCCGCGTACGACGGCACGACGATCCACACGGTGAATCCGGCCGTGTACAGCACGGATGCGAACACCAGAAGGCCACGTCGAGACACGGTGTCGGCCCACGCGCCGGACGGCACCTCCGCGACGAAGGACACGACCGACCAGATGACGAACAGCGACGAGATCTGACCGACGCTCAGTCCGTGGTCGGCGAACAGCAGGTCGTACAGACCGTAGAGCGGGATGAGGTCGCGCGTGGACACGTAGCCGACCACGCGGAAGGCGAGAGAACGCTGCGAACTGGGTCAAGGCTGGGCGGCGGGATATCTCACGCGCCCAGTTTCGCACTCCGCACCGGGGGTGTCACCCCGTTTTCGGCCTATCCGACGGTCGGCGGCTGATCGACGAGCTGGGCCATGTAGAGCTGGTCGCCCATCTTGTCCATCAGTTCGATCTGCGTCTCCAGGTAATCGATGTGATCCTCTTCTTCCCCGAGGATCGTCTCGAGCAGTTTCGCCGACGTGGCATCGCCCTTGTCGCGGCACATCTGGATGCCCGGACGCAGGCGCTCGACGACCTCGACTTCGATGGAGAGGTCGGAATGGAACTGCTCGCGCAGGTCCTGCCCGATACGCAGCGGCAGCAGCTTCTGATAGTTCGGAAGCGCCTCGAGAAACAGGATCCGGTCGGTGAGGATCTCGGCGTGATTCATCTCCTCGATGGACTCCGCCCGAGTCTTGTCCGCCAGTTTGGTAAAGCCCCAATTGGCCTGCATCTTGGAGTGCAGGAAATACTGGTTGATCGCAGTCAGCTCACTGGTCAACTGTTCGTTGAGAAGAGCAATTACTTCGTCGTCGCCGCGCATGACTTCTCCGTTCGCCCCGGTTGAGGCGAACGTACCACCGGCAATATCCCGCGATGTAGAGAATCGCGGGATTCAGTTGTGCTGCGGTTTCGTCACGCGGCCACGCTGTTCGCGGCCGACCGCTCCAGAATCTCCTTCAACCGATCGACGCAGGTCCCACATCCCCATCCGGCGCCGCAACGCTCACCGATGGCATCCGCGCTGTCAGCTCCGGCGGCGCAGTGCTCGTGCACTTCGTCTTCCGTCACTGCCTTGCAGATGCACACGAACATGTGGAGCTCCTTACCAACTCGATTAGGTAAGGGTTACATCATTTCGTCGTTCGCGCAAGGGTAGCCTTCCCAAAAATCCTGGGCCTGCTTTTATGGCTTCAGGACATCCGTACCGACGAACGGCACGAGGGCCTCGGGCACCCGCACGGTGCCGTCGGACTGCTGGTGGTTCTCCAGGATGGCGACGATCCACCGGGTGGTGGCGAGGGTGCCGTTGAGGGTCGCGGCCGTCTGCGGCTTCCCGTTCTCGTCGCGGTACCGCACACCGAGACGACGCGCCTGGAACGTCGTGCAGTTGGACGTCGAGGTGAGCTCGCGGTACGCCTGCTGCGTGGGCACCCAGGCCTCGCAGTCGAACTTGCGGGCGGCCGACGACCCCAGGTCGCCGCCGGCCACGTCGATCACCCGGTACGGCACGTCGATCGCGGCGAGCATGTCGCGCTCCCACGCGAGCAGGCGCTGGTGCTCCGCGTCGGCGTCCTCGGGCTTGCAGTAGGTGAACATCTCCACCTTGTCGAACTGGTGGACCCGGATGATGCCGCGGGTGTCCTTGCCGTAGCTGCCGGCCTCGCGCCGGAAGCACGTCGACCAGCCCGCGTACCGCTTGGGGCCGTCGGCGAGGTCGAGGATCTCGCCCGAGTGGTACCCGGCGAGCGGGACCTCGGACGTGCCGACGAGGTACAGGTCGTCGTCGGCGAGGTGGTAGATCTCGTCCGCGTGGGCGCCGAGGAACCCGGTTCCCGCCATGATCTCCGGCCGCACCAGCACCGGCGGGATCATCATCTGGAAGCCGTTGGCCATCGCCTTCTGCGCGGCCAGCTGCAGCATTCCCAGCTGCAGCATCGCGCCGAAGCCGGTGAGGAAGTAGAAGCGGGCGCCGGAAACCTTCGCGCCGCGCTCCATGTCGATCAGCCCCAGCGACTCACCCAGCTCGAGGTGGTCCTTGGGTTCGAAGTCGAACGCGGGAATGTCGCCCACCGTCTCGAGGGTGACGAAGTCGTCCTCGCCGCCCGCGGGGGCGCCCTCCTGGACGACGTTGGAGATCGCCCGGTGCGCGGCGTCGAGCGCGGCCTGCGCCTCGTGCTGCTCGGCCTCGGCCTGCTTGACCTTGGCCGCGAGTTCCTTGGAGCCCTCGAGCAGCGCCGGACGCTCCTCCGGGGACGCCTGCCCGACCTTCTTGCCGAACGCCTTCTGCTCGGCACGCAGATTGTCGCCGGCGAGAACGGCGGCGCGCCGGGACGCGTCGGCCTCGAGCAATGCGTCGACCAGGGCGGGATCTTCGCCACGGGTGCGCTGCGACTCGCGGACGGCGTCGGGGTTCTCGCGGAGGAACTTCAGGTCAATCACGGCTTCAAACCCTACCGGGCGCCGCTGAGCGGCTCACTCCGGTTTCGGTTCCAGCAGGCTCAGAAGGTCCTCACGGCCGAACATGCGGGCGGCGTCGACGGCGGTCGGGTGGCCTGCCGTGGCGTCGGCACCGCCGGCGACGAGGGTCCGCACAACGGCGTCCTCACCCTTGAACAGCGCCCCTGCCAGCGGAGACTGTCCCTTGTCGTTGAGGCGGTCGACGTCGGCGCCGCGGTCGATCAGGACCTGAACGGCCACGGCGTGACCGTGGTAGGCGGCCAGCATCACCAGGGTGTCGCCGTTCTGATTGGCCAGGTTCACCGGGACACCCGCGTCGAGGTACGTGGCCAAGGACACGGCGTCACCGGATCGTGCCGTGTCGAACACGCGCCCGGCGAGCTCTTGCAGTTCAGGATCCACCGGCTCGGCGGACTGCTGAGGATCGTCACTCATGGTCGTCGAAGTTACGCCAGGTTCGAGCCGATTGCGGGAGTTGTTCTGCTTCCACGATCGGAACAGGCATTATGGAAATCGATGTCCTCAGATCAGTCGAACGGCGCCGAACCCCAGCCGAAGAATGCCGGGCAACCGGACAAGGCGCCCCGCAGCATGTCCGCGACCACGACGCGTCGCGCGCTCGCGGCCGTCGCGGCAGGTGCCGTGGTGGCGGCGATCGCCACGTTCGCGATCGCCGGCGGTTTCAACCGCAGCGAGAATCTCCCCGCGCACTCCACCGGTTCCGGACCGCAGGCGACGGGTTCGGTGGAGGGTGACGCGTTCGCTTCGGCGGCGGCAGGCGACTGCCTCGACTGGACGCCGTCGAACGATCCGCAGGAGGACCGGAAGGACGTCGCGAAGGTCGACTGCTCGGAGGAACACCGGTTCGAGGTGGCGGCGCCGCTGGATCTCAGCGTGTACCCGGGCGCCGAGTTCGGTCCGGGTTCGCGTTACCCGGGTGCGCTGCGGTTCGCCGCGTTGCGCGACGAACACTGTGTGCCCGCCGTCGACACCTACCTCGGCGCGAAGTTCGATCCGTACGGCAAGTTCAGCGTGGGTCTCATGTTCCCCAGCGAGTCCGGTTGGGCGGCGGGCGAGCGGACACTGCGGTGCGGTCTCCAATTCTCCAGCACCGCAGGGACGTTGCTGCCGTTCACCGGCAAGGTGGCCGAGCAGGACCAATCCAACATCTGGGATCCGGGCACCTGCATCGGCATCAACCAGAACGTGCCCACCGATCCCGTCGACTGCGCGCAACCCCACGCCTTCGAAGTGATCTCCGTCGTCGACCTGGCCACCCAGTTCCCCGCGTCGATGCCGACCGTCGAAGACCAGGACAAGTACCTCGAGGGTGTGTGCACGCAGGCCGCCAACGAGTACCTCGGTTCCGCCGACGCGTTGCGGAACAAGACGCTCACGCTGTTCTGGGACAACCTGGAACTCGACAGCTGGCTCGCGGGCAGCAGGCGGGTGAACTGCTCGGTAGGCAAGGAGACCGACGCCGGCGGCTTCTCGACCATCACCGGTTCGGCGAAGGGCGAGATCCTCATCAACGGCGCGGCACCCGTGCCGCCGCCGCCGATCCCGGAGGGCAGGTCGATACCGACGCCGCTTCCCGGCGCCGCTCCGGTCCCCGGGAACTGATGTGGCGGTGAGCATGCCGCCCGACCGATTCGAGGAATTGGTGGGCGACGCACTCGATCTGATCCCACCCCAGCTCGCGGCCGCGATCGACAACGTCGTCGTCCTCGTCGACGACCGCAACGACGCGGACCCGTATCTTCTGGGCCTCTACCACGGGATCGCGCTGACGGAACGGGACAGCCATTACGGCGGATCGCTGCCCGATACGATTACCGTCTATCGCGACGCCCTCCTCGAAATCTGCAGTTCGGAGGAGGAAGTCGTCCACGAGGTAGCCGTCACCGTGATACACGAGGTTGCGCACTACTTCGGGATAGAAGAAGATCGCTTGCACGAGCTCGGCTGGGGATGAACGGTTTTCCCGAGAAGAAATTCTCGGGATCGGGGGGAACCGAAGAGCGCGTTGCAGCGTCCAAGTGTGTAGGGACAGCTGCACATGCAGTTCGTTTGCCGGGGGGCAACTGCCTTCCGCCTGCCTAGGTCAAGAAGGAGTTCGACGCCATGCCAGCTCTGCACGTCGCACCTGAAGCTCTTGTCGCCGCCGCCGTGGAACTCGACGCGCTCGCCGCGCGTCTCGAGACCGCGGTCGCTCTCAACTCCGCGGCCATCCGCGTGCTGCCCTCCGGGAGCGAAGAGGTGTCTCTGCACGCGGCCGGTTACTTCAACACCGTTGCCAACACGTTCACTCCCGCTGTCGCCCAGGGCATTCTCGAGATGCGCGAGACCGCGAACACGCTCCGCACCCAGGCCGCGCTGTACGTCGCCGAGGACCTCGCGCTCGGCGCGTCCCTCGCTGCGGGCATGTGACGGCCGGCGCCTCGAGACCACTAGGAGATCAAGCATGACCATGGGACTGACAGGTGTGATCTGGTTGCCCCGAGGGGCGACCGTCAACTCGACCACCCTCGCCGCCGGCGCGGGCCCGGTGCCGCTGAGCGTGGCGAGCGCGGCGTGGACGGCGCTGTCCACGAGCTTCGTCGACGCCAACCTCACACTGGTCCGCGTGATGGCCGAACTCGCGGCCGGCTGGCAGGGTGTCTCGGCGGTCGCGGCGCTCGCGAAGATCACGCCGTTCACGGTGTGGACGGCCGAATGCGCCGAACTCGCCGCGGACACCGCAGCGAAAGCGGGGCTCGAAGCCGGCGCCTACACCACTGCCGCGCTCATCATGCCCAGCATCCCCGAGATCGTCGCCGTGAAGACCGCGAAGGCCACCGCGTATTCGACGGGTGGCGCGCTCAACGGCACCGCCGCGGCCGCGGAAGCCGCGGACCGCGCGATGGACATTCGCGCCGGTCTCGTGATGGAGGGTTACGAGGCCGCGTCGAACATCCTGGCGCTCAAACGCACGTACAGGCAGCCCCCTCGGATCGTCACGAAGGCCGATTCGAAGGAGGTCGGGACGTTCGACGAAATCCCGTCCGACGGTGAATTCGATCCGACCCGTGCCGCAGCCGCCGCACTGATGGCCGCCGGCCAGAACCCGGCCGTCACCACGGCCGCGTCGCAGGTCGGCAGCATCGCGGGCACCACGGTCTCCACCGCCACGTCGGCGGCGAGCAACATCGGTGGCGCGGCGTTGTCCGCGGTCACCGGTGGCGGCGTCACCCCGATGGTGGGCGGTGCGCCGATGATGTCCGGTGGCGCGTACGGCGGCGGCTCTGCCTCGACCAGCGCTGCGGCAGCCCGCACCTCGGTCGGTGCGATCGGCGCCGGCGCCGTAGGCGGGGCGACCCTGCCGGAAGGCTGGGGTAAGACGGACGGCGGCCAGGGCGCGCGGCCCGGCGCACCGGCAACCGCACCCGGCGGGGTGATCGGAGACGTTCGCGCCGAAGTGAACCCGGCCGCGACGGCGCGCGGCGCCACCGGTAGCGGACCGATGACGGTCGGGCGCGGCGCGGCCGGGGCGGGTTCACAGGACGAGGACGAGCGGGAGACCCCCGACTACCTGAAGAACTTCGAGCACTTCTCCGACGGGCGCACCGTCATACCGTCGGTCATCGGTGCGAACCCCGACCACCGGGAGTCCGGACGGTGATCGATCTGGGCACCCAGCCGGGCGTACCGACCCTCCCGGCGGTGACCCTGAGCCTCGACGAAATGGACTATCTCGTCGACACGCTCGCACTCGACGTGCTGCCGGTGGTGCTCGACGCCACCCCGCGGTACGACACGTACGACGCCAGGGACGCAGCGTTCCGCGGCGCCGTCGACACCCTCGCCGCCCGGGATCTGCTCCCGGGCGGCGGGGTTCACCCCGAACTCGCCGACCGCCTCCGGGTTCTCGCCCGACCGCTGTGGGAGATCGCCCTGCGCTGGTACGTCGACGGCAGCATCTCGAGGCTGTGCATCTCCCAGGGCGAAACCCTCTCGGTCCTGGCCCTGCGCGCCGGCGACACGTACGTCGTGCAGGATGCGGGCGCCGACATCTTCGCCCCCGTCATCGGAGCGCTGGGGGCCGCCGACCCGATGATCGTCGGCGTCGTCAACGCACCCACGGTGCAGCTCGGCGAAGCCTTCGATCAGGGCGGGGACGGCAAGTCGCTCGCCGCCGCCCTCACCGCACTCGGGGTGAGCGCGGTCGACGCGACCGTCCTCGGCAACGCGATGGCAGCCTGCACCACCTACGCCGAGATCGTCGGAATCGTCTACGGCGACGGACGGTACGACCCCGTGGGTGGGCCCGTCACAGTCTTCGACACGTCGGCGGGACGCATCGTCGGCACGTCCAGTGTCTCCGCGCACGGGGTGGCGTGGTCGTCGCTCAGCCCCGGCACCCCGCAGCGCCTGCGGCAGGCGCTGGAGTCGCTGGCCGACCGGCTCCACTGACCTACACCGGTTGCCGCTTCCACCACGCGCCGGTCTCGCGGCGCTCCTTCCAGGTGGTGAATTCGTACCGGTACATGCGCGCACGCACGTGTTTCGGCGGTTCCTCCGGGAACGGGTTGTACTGCAACAGCTTCAGGGTGTCGCGATCGTTCCGCAGCAGCCTCTCGACGAAACCCCGGAACCACGGTTCGGCGTAGCCGGGCGAGATCGCCGTGAACCAGAACAACCAGTCGAGCCGCAGGTGATACGGCGCGAACTGCCGCGGTCGCCGGCGAACGTCTCCCGGTTTCCCCTTGAACCCGTACTCCTTCCACTCGGAACGCACACTGGCGTGTGTGTCCGACGTGCCCTCCACGATCACCTCGTAACGCACCCGGGTGATGCTGCCGAACGCGCCGTACGTGTTGACGAAATGCCACTTGTTGAACGACGCATTCATGCGCTGCCCATGGGAGATCAAGTTGCGGATCGGCCAGTAGCTCAACACGACGACGAGAGCCGTCACCGCGATCACCAGCACGACGAAGGGCATGGGCGCCGAGTCGCCGGCGGCCGGGACGTCGACGGGCAGCACCTTCTCGTACACGCTGTCCGGGATGACGGACAGTCCCAGCACGATGGTCGTCCAGTTCAGCCACGAGAAGTTACCGCTCGCCACCAGCCACAGCTGGGTGACGATCATGATCGTCGCGGCGACGGCGGCGACCGGTTGCGGCGCGAACAGCCCGAACGGCACCACCAACTGGGCGAAGTGGTTGCCGAGCACCTCCACCTTGTGCATCGGCTTCGGCAGCTGGTGGAAGTACCAGCTGAACGGTCCGGGCATCGGCTGGGTTTCGTGGTGGTAGTACAGGCAGGTGAGGTCCTTCCAGCATCGGTCGCCGCGCATCTTGATCAGCCCGGCGCCGAACTCGAGGCGGAACAGCAACCACCTCAGCACGAGCAGCACGAGAATCGGCGGACCGACCGACGCATTGCCCAGGAAGATGGCGAGGAAACCCGCTTCGAGCAGCAACGACTCCCAGCCGAAGCTGTACCAGATCTGGGAGACGTTGACGATCGAGAGGTACAGCACCCACAGGGCGAACCACACGAGCATGCACGCCGCGAGCGGGATGACCTGCGTCAGACCGAGCAGCGCGGCGAGGGACAGTCCGGCGCCGGTCCAGCAGACCGTCTCGAAGAATCGGTCCGAGTAGTGGAAATGGAAGATGCTCGGTGAACGTCCGAATGTGACGGCGTGGAGGAAGTTCGGGATGGGCAGCATCCCGTTGCTGCCGACGAGCGGCCTGAACTGGTTTCTCGCGGCCACGAACGCGACGAGATAGATCGCGGCGAGCCCCTCGGTGACGAGCAGCCGACCGAGCGAATAGTCATCGCCAACGAACCAATCCACCGCCGTCACTCCTCGAGGACGGTTTCCTCCATCGTCGCGCAACCCCAGGGTGCGCGCAACGACGTCACCCCATCGGGTCGTCGGCGCCGGGGATCACCCGGTGTTCGAACGGTGGCTCGACGGTTCCCCAGCGCACGCACTCCCAGCCGCCGCCCGCGAGTGGTGTCAGCTCCACCGACTGCGTGTTGGCCAGATGATTGTTGGCGGCGAACAACCCGGGCACCCCGGCGAGTTGCGCTGCCACGAGCCGGATGGCGGCGCCGTGGCTGACCAGCACGACGTCTCCCGATTCCGCCGGGTCGTCGAGGTATTGCTCACGCAGGGAGTCCACGACCGGCACATACCGTTCGAGGATGTCGTGGGCGGATTCCCCGCCGGGGACCCGGGCGTCCAGTTCGCCGGTGTGCCACAGGTGGAACGTCTTCATGAACAGCTTGTGCGACTCCTCGTCGCTGCGGTCCTCGAGTTCACCGGCCTGTGCCTCGTGCAGGCCCTCCCGCACCTGGACGGCGATGCCCGACGCGAGTTCGACGAAGCGCGCCGTCTGCCGGGCGCGCAGAGCCTGCGAGGACACGAGGGCGGCCGTCGTCGCCTTCGCGGCGAGGTCGGTGCCCAGCCGTTCGGCCTGGGAGAGCCCTTCGGGTGTCAGCCGGGCACCGGGCAGCCGGGTGTCGAGCCTGCGCTCGACGTTGGCCTCGGTCTGCCCGTGCCGGACCAGGATCAGCTTGCCGCTCACGATTCCCTCTCTCCCTGACGGATTCGTTCGATCCAGTCCGCTGCGTCTCCGTCGGACGGCGGCGGCGGGCCGCTGGGGTTCGCCGCGGGCCAGGACCCGAGGAATCGCACGTGCGACTTGCGGTGAAGCGCACGGAACGCCTCGGCGACGAGCGGGTCGTCGATGTGCCCGATGCAGTCGACGAAGAAGCGGTACAAGCCGGGGGTGGTGCGCACCGGGCGCGATTCGATCCGGATGAGATCGATTCCGCGGGTCGCGAACTCGGAGAGCACACCGACGAGGGAGCCGGGGGTGTTGTGGGGTTCGAGCACGGCCGAGGTGCGGTCGCCGCCGGTGCGTGCGGGCACCTGGGTCGGCGCGGTGATGAGAACGAACCGGGTGCGGGCGCTCTTCTCGTCCGCCACCCCGTCGGCGAGGCTGCGCAGCCCGAGCCGTTCGCCGGCGAGGGCGGTGGACACGGCGGCGTCGGCGAGGCCGTTCGCCACGTCCTCGGCGGCGCCCGCGTTGGAGGACGCCGTCTGGAGTTCGGCGCCGGGGCAGTTCTCCTCCAGCCAGATTCGCACCTGGCCGGCCGCCACCGGGTACGCCCGCACGGTGCGCACCTGATCGAGCCGCTCGATGCCGGCCCCGCCGAGGATCGTGAACGCCACGTCGAGCTCGGTCTCGGCCACGATCTGCAGGCGGTCGCCCAGCGCGAGCGAGTCGAGGGTGGGCACCACGGCCCCCTCCACGGAGCTCTCGATGGGAACGACGGCGCCGTCGACGACGCCGTCGCGCACCTTGGCCAGGCTGGCGGGCGGACTCGTCGCGGCTACCCGCTCGACCGGGCCGTCGAAGGCACCCGCGGCCTCGAGCTGGGCGAGCGCCATCTCCGTGAAGGTTCCCGAGGGTCCGAAATACGCGATCTTTGGCACGCCTACGAGATTACGCACCGAGCGTTGACGGACCGGCGCATTGGCGGTGAATGTTTTACCGCAGACCCGCGTCCGCCAGCTCACGGGCGACGAGCGCCGGGTCGTGTACCTCGACCCCCAGCAGGACCTCGCGGACGGCCTCCGCGGCCTCCGGGATCAGAGAGGTGAGCCTCGTCGGATCCGGTGCCGCGAGCGCCGCCCGCACATCGTCGCCGCGAAGGGACGCGACCGTCCCGGACAGGAGCGCGAGCACCTCGGCCGTGTCGCGTGCCCTCGCCACATACCCGACGTCCGCATGCGCGAGGACGGCCAGGAAGTCGGCGACCTCGCCGATGCCGCGCCCGCTCGCGAGGCCCGGGATGCGGCCGGCGTCCGCGAGTTGCTGCGCAGTCTCGGCGAGACCGGGGTCGTCGCTGCCGTCGGCGGTGACGAACACCGCGAGCGGAGACGGCAGCCGGAGCGCGACCGCGTCGCCGAGCTGGCCCGCGGGGCAGTCGAGGTGGAACCGGACCGCCTCGTAGGAGGCCTGCTCGCTGGTGCGGAGAACGGCGGGGTCGACGTCGAGACCCACGATGATGCGGCCGGCGTCGGTCCCGGCGGCGTCGAGCAGTGCGGACGCCGGGACCACCCGCGGTCCCAGCGGGCCGCCTGCGGCCGGGCCGGTGTCCTGGGATCCGCTGAGAAGTTCGGCGAGCAACGACTGCGGTCCACGGGAGCGCGGGACACCGAGGGAGAGAGGTATAGCCACCTCCCCACCGTAATGCCCACCTCGTGGACCGGATTCGTCTCGGGGTCTTGCCATCGCCGACCCGCCCACATTAGGTTAGGGTTACCTCAGTATCGCGGAACCCTGAAGGAGGCTCCATGCCCGTCACGACCACCGGTCCGTCCACCGCCGAGCGTGTGCGTAGCTCGTGCGCACGGACCCAGGACGCGGTACTCGCCGTCGAAGGCAGCGCACCGACCGTCACGTCGGTACACCACCTGCGGTCCGGGGGCGACGTCGTGGTCGCCGTGCCCACCGAATCGGCGGCCGCCACGCTGTCCTGGCTCGCAGGTGGCGGCGGGATCCCCGCTGTGCTCGAGCTGACCGACAACTCACCACTCGCGCTGCGTGAGCCCGTGCGGTCACTCGTCTGGCTGCGCGGCAACCTCCACGCGCTCTGCGAGGCACACACCCGGACGCTGGCCGACGAGGTGGCCTCCGAGTACCCGCACCCCGGACTTCTCGACGTCGGGCACGATGCGACGCTGCTGCAACTCCGCCTCGAATCGGCGGTGGTCGCCGATTCCAGTGGCGCCGAACCCGTCGCCCTCGACGACCTGCTCGCCGCCCGGCCCGACCCGTTCTGGGAAATGGAGACCGCCTGGCTCCAGCACCTCGACGAGGACCACCGCGACCTCATCGACATGCTGTCCCGCAAACTGCCGCCCCACATGCGACGCGGACGCGTCCGCCCGCTGGGCATCGACCGGTACGGACTGCGACTGCGCGTCGAGAACGATCACGGCGACCGCGACATCTGGATGCCGTTCTCCGCGCCGGTCGACGACGCCGTCGCGCTGAGCAGGGCGATCCGGCTGCTGGTGGGATGCCCGTTCGTGAACGGACTCCGCGCGCGCGGCTGATCGGCATTCCGGTTCGGCGCGCGCTAGCGTGTGCCGCGTGATCTCGCGTGCAACGCTCGCCTCCTGGATACGGCCCGCCTCACCCGAACCGGCCGCTCCGCCGGCCACCGGGAGTGAGCGGCGGGCCCTGTGGATCGAGATCACGATCGTCCTGCTCGTCACGTTCGGGACGAGCGGACTGTCGGGACTCCTGTCGCTGTCCGAATCGCTGCTGACCCCGGGCAACCTCGCCGATCAGGCCGTCGCCCTCAATGTCTCCCGCGCGGAGAACCAGATCATCGACGTCGCCCGGCAATTGCTCGGCGTCGTGAAACTTCTCGCCTGGGGTGCGCTGGGTCTGTACCTCCTGTGGCGCAGCGGCCTCGGCCCGCGCGCCGTCGGGCTCGGCCGGCCCCGGTGGCGTCCCGACGCGACGCAGGGTGTCGGGCTCGCCGCACTGATCGGTCTGCCCGGGCTCGGCTTCTACCTGCTGGCCCGCGCAATCGGCGCCAACCTCACCGTCGTGCCCAGCACGATCGGGGATCACTGGTGGCGGCTGCCGGCCCTGATCCTGTGGGCGATCGCGAACTCCGGCGCGGAGGAAGTGCTCGTCGTCGCATATCTGATCACCCGACTGCGGCAACTCGGGTGGAGCGAGAACTCGTCGCTGCTCGCGTCGGCGGTGCTCCGCGGGACGTACCACCTCTACCAGGGTTTCGGTGGCGGGCTGGGAAACGTCGCCATGGGTCTGGTGTTCGGCCGGTACTGGCAGAAGACTGGACGGTTGTGGCCTCTCGTGATCGCCCACGCCACCATCGATTCGGTCGCGTTCGTCGGCTACGCCGCCCTGCGCGGGCACGTCGGCTGGATTCCGTAATCCGGCGGGACCAGTAAAGTCGCGTGGGTGACCGGCGACGCCCCCTATCCTCCGCTGCCGCCCCGTCCGCCCCGGCGGACGCAGGGCGGGCAGCAGGTGCCGCCGCCCCCGAACCGCCGAATGCCGCCGCCTGACCAGCGGATTCCTCCGCAGACGCGGCGGGTGCCACCGCAAGGTCCCCCGCAACAGGGACCTCCTGCGCCCCGCCCGCGCCACCCCGCTCCCCGGCAGGGTCCCCCGGCGCCGCCGTCGGAGGGCACCCAGGTGATCCGCCGCGACGATCGGGGCGCCCCGCCGCCGCCCCAGCAGGCGTGGTCGCAGGCCCCCGAACCGCAGTTGTCCCGGTCGGCACCGCCGCAGGGACCGCGCGGCTACGCGCCCACCCAGACGCCGCAGCCGTACCGGGACGCGCCGCCACCGCCGCCTCGGGTGCCCGACCGGCGTCCCCCTCGCACGCCACCACCACCCCCGCCGCTCGCACCGCCACGGACCCCGGAGCCCCCGGGGCAGCGACGTCCCAAGCGCACGCGGAACTGGGGCCGGCGCATCGGCATCCTGTTCCTGGTGCTGGTCCTGGCGCTCGCGGGCATGACGTACTACCTCGACAGTTCGCTGAACCGGATCGACGCCGTGGCCGACTACCCCGGCCGGATCGACGACACCCCCGGCACGAACTGGCTGCTCGTCGGTTCGGACAGCCGCACCGGGCTGACCCCCGAGCAGGAACAGGAGTTGTCGACCGGCGGCAACAGCGGCCCCGACCGCACCGACACCATCATCGTGGTGCACGTCCCCAGCGGCGGCGGCCCGGCGACGATGGTGAGCATCCCGCGCGACTCGTACGTGTCGATCCCCGGCTACGGCGAGGACAAGATCAACGCGTCGTTCGCGTTCGGCGGTCCGCAACTGCTGACCCAGACGGTCGAGGAGGCGTCCGGTCTGCACATCGACCACTACGCCGAGATCGGATTCGGCGGTTTCGCCGGCATCGTCGACGCGATCGGCGGCGTCGACATGTGCCTGGACACCGCGATCGACGATCCGCTCGCGGGGATCAACCTCGCACCCGGCTGCCAGGAACTGACGGGGGCGCAGGCCCTCGGCTTCGTCCGCAGCCGCGCGACCGCGCTCGCCGACATCGACCGGATGAACCATCAGCGGATGTTCATGGCGGCGTTGATGTCGAAGGCCACCAGTCCCGCGACGTGGCTCAACCCGTTCCGCGTCTGGCCGCTCGTCACCGACACCGCCGCATCGCTGCGTGTCGACGAGAGCGACCACATCTGGCACCTCGCCGCACTCGCCTGGGCGGTACGCGGCGACATGGTCACCACCACCGTCCCCGTGGGCGGTTTCGAGGACGTCGACGGTGCCGGGAACGTGCTGCTCTGGGATCACGACCGGGCGTCGCAGTTCTTCGACGCGCTGGCGAACGACCGTCAGGTCCCGGCCGAACTGGTCACCACCGGACCGTGACCGACGCCCGTAAACTGACACTCATGTCTCAATCGGCGACGAAGACCCCCACCGAGTTCCACGCCCTCCTGCTGCAGCAGATCCGCAACGAGTTCACCGCGTCCCAGCAGTACATCGCGGTGGCCGTCTATTTCGACTCGCACGATCTGCCGCAACTGGCTCGCCGGTTCTATTCGCAGGCCGCCGAGGAGCGCGGCCACGCGCTGATGATGATCCAGTACCTGATCGACAACAACCTCGAAGTGACCGTCCCCGGCATCGACGACGTGGTCACCGATTTCGATTCGGTGCGCGCCCCCGTCGCTCTGGCGGTGGAACGGGAACGCGTCGTCACGGAACAGATCACGAAGCTCGCCCGTACGGCCCGCGACACCGGCGACTACCTCGGCGAGCGGTTCATCCAGTGGTTCCTGGAGGAACAGGTCGAGGAGGTCGCGAGCATGCACACCCTGCTCACCATCGTCGAGCGTGCCGGCGACAACCTGTTCGACATCGAGGATTTCATCGCCCGCGAGATGAGCGGGAACTCACCGATCCGGCCGGGTGCGCCGAAGAGGGCGGGCGGCGGCGTCTGACCCTGTCGGGTCAGCATCGGGTGGGCGCCGGTTCGCCGCGGAACCGCGCGGCCACGTATTCGTACGCGTCCGGAAAGCCCACCACTGCCGTCGTCATGTGCTCGGATATCTCGTACGGGACGAACGTCAGTCTGGCACCGGCGGCGCAGTAGCGGTGCGCGGTCTCGGCAATCGAATCGAACGGTGTCAGCCCGTCGAGGGTGCCGTGCCACAGGTAGAGGGGTGCGGTCGGGACACCTTCGAAGTACCGCAGACTGTTGTCGCGCAGCACCTGATGCGCGCCCGAACTCGCCATGAGGCTGGTCGATGCGGCCAGCTGTCCGGCGCTGCGGAAGGCGCCGTGAAACAGGAGGAACCGGCGGCATTCGTTCGACATCCACTCGCGCAGCCACAGTCCGGTCGCGTTCAGCTGCGACGAAATCGGTAGCTGTTCCGGGTATTCCCTTTCCAAGCCGATCGCGGCAGCGAACGCGAGCCCGAACCCCGGGTGCGGATTGAATCCCAGGCCCTGGGCCATCTGCTCGAGGTCCGCGGGAATCCCACCCGCCACCACCGCGTCGAGTTTCAGCTCCGGCGCATAACTCGGGGCCAGCGCCGCGGCCCACGCGCTGGCCATTCCCCCACCCGAATACCCGGCCAGCGCCACCGGGCTGTGCGACAACCCCAGTTCGGCCACCCGCTGCACCGCCCGGACACTGTCGAGGGTGATCATGCCGCCGAGTTTCGCGGCACCGTAGGCGCCGGTCGGGCCGAGATGGTCGGGCACCGAGACCGCCCAGCCGCGTTGCAGGCCCAGATACAGGCCCGGCGACTCCTGCAGTTCCAGATTGAACAACGACCGCGACGGGGCGCACTTGGTTCCGAGCGAATTCACGATCGCCTGATACGACACGAGCGGAGGATTCGCAACACCGCGAGGAAGCAGAACCGTGGTGACGGCCAGGATCGGATGTCCCGTCGAATTCGTCGACCGGAACGCGACCTGCCACCCGTCCGAGTTCGCGTACATCCAGGTGTCGATTCGCCGCGTCCGCACGACGTCGCCGGGACGAAGGACCCCGAGGTCGGCCGGAGCGAGATAGAACGGGTCGGGATCCGGCCACGGATACAACGGTTCGGCCTGCGCCGGGGCCGGAATCGCCGCCCCCAGGAAAAGGGCACCGAGAATCAACGCTAGCCACGCACCGGATCGACTCAACATGTGTCTGCCCCTCCGGGCCGCGCCGTCAGAACGCTGTGAATCTTATACACGGGCGAGGCCCCGCCGACGTGGTTTGCCTCGTTCCCGTCGGGGATCCGCCGCCAGTTCAGGTTAGGAAAATGACATCAGAATGGTCCCGAAATTAGGTTGACTTTAGTTTGGACAAGCTTCCCAAAATTAGGTCGAACTTGGATGACACCCGCTCTGACCAGCGATATTATCCATTTCATGACTTCCACTGACGCGCACAAGACGAAATTCCACGCTCTGCTCCACGATCAGATTCGCAACGAATTCAACGCGTCACACCAGTACATCGCGACTGCCGTCTATTTCGACAACGCGGACCTGCCGCAGTTGGCCAAGCACTTCTACAAGCAGGCCGTCGAAGAGCGCAACCACGCCATGATGATCGTCCAGTACTTCCTCGACCGCGACATCTCCGTGGAACTGTCGGGTGTCGACGCGGCGAAGGGCCAGTTCGAGAACGCACGCGAGCCGATCGCCCTCGCCCTGACGCAGGAGCAGACGGTCACCGAGCAGATCGTGCAGCTGGCCAGCACCGCCCGCGAGGAGGGCGACTACCTCGGCGAGCAGTTCATGCAGTGGTTCCTCAAGGAGCAGGTCGAGGAGGTCGCGAGCATGACGACGCTGCTGACCATCGCCGACCGCGCGGGCAGCAACCTGTTCGACCTGGAGGAGTTCGTCGCACGTGAGATGAGCGGCCCCGCAGACACGTCCGGGGCACCGCACGCAGCCGGCGGTTCCATCTAGGCGGCTCCGCCACCCGTGCGCCTTTCTGGTTGTGGTTGCTACCAGAAAGGCGCACGGGCCCGAAGGGCCTATCGCAACGTGACCTGACGGCCACGCAGTCCGTCGCGGGCGCGTCGCTCCTCGGTGGTGAGCGGCGCGTCGACGGCGAGCGCTTCGGCCAGTCGCTGACCGAGTTCGACGGTGGCGGCGGCCCACTCGTTCGCATGCTTTTCGCGGTCCAGGTCGAACACCGGGACCAGCAGTCCGTGTGTCCGGAACGACCCGGCGTAGCGCGAGCCCTCACCGAGGTGGAGGCCGCCGGTCGCGTGCACGCGCGCCAGGGCCAGCATCAGATCGTCCTCGTTCTCCGGGCGCACCCAGCGGATGTGCGCCTTCTCGCCCGCATCGACCCACCACGCCGCGACGACACCCTCGGCCTCGACGCGCGCAGACGGCATGATCGCCGCATTCGCGTGCTGCACGGTGGTCGCGACCTCGGGGGCCGGCTCCACGCCTTCGGGAATCCACCAGTTGAAATCCTGGTGCACGGTGATGTCGAGCGGTGCGTCCGCGTCGATCACGTCGGCCAGTGCCGGGGTGTCGGATCCGGGGTTGGCGGAGGCCAGCGATTCACCGGCCGCGGCGTCACGGACCCAGGCGACGGACGCGGCCAGATCGGCGCCGAGATCCGCGGAATGCGCCTGGACCTGCACACCGACGAACCCGGTTGCACTGTCGCCCTCGTCGCGGACCAGCGCCGCGACAGCACCGGGCAGCACGGTCGCGAGGGTCACCGGGCGGGACGAATCCTTGACGGGCAGCGGGGCGGTCGCCGACGGGACGAACTCGCGCAGCGCCACCAGATCGCATTCGGCGGCGAGGCCTTCGAACGGCCGGGTCACGGCCGCTGCGGCGCTCTCCCGTTCCGCCTGCCGCTGCGCGAGCTTCTCGGCGCGGGCACTACCGGGCTTCGGACCACTGTTTCTCTTGCTCTTCTTTGCCACGACGCCAAAACCTACACGCCGACGCCGGTCCGGTCAGGACGCCAGCCACTTCTTGGTGCGGCCGGGGTGGTTGGTGGCCACCCAGCTGACCCCGAGTTCGCGGCACAGTTCGACGTCGCTGCGGTTGTCGACGGTCCAGCAGTAGGTGGCTCGTCCTGCGGCGGCGGCCTTGTCGACGATGTCCGGGTGTTCGTGCAGCGTCTTCACCGACGGACCGACCGCGGTGGCGCCGACGGTGGTCGCGGCTCCCCCGCCGAGGTACCGGGCGGATTCGCCGAGCAGGACGGTCGGGAGCATCGGCGCCGACCGGCGGATCCGCCACACCGC
The DNA here is from genome assembly GCF_058628105.1 of Rhodococcus sp. G6(2025). NCBI lineage: Bacteria > Bacillati > Actinomycetota > Actinomycetes > Mycobacteriales > Nocardiaceae > Rhodococcus > Rhodococcus sp. G6(2025). The sequence continues at coordinate 378,240 of NZ_CP179750.1, read as the reverse complement.
TCCGGCGGAGAACGACATCACAACGGCTCGGGAGTGGTCGGCGGACGGCGGCGCTGCGATGCCGAAGCGTTGCAGTTCGGCGAGCACCTTGCTCTCGACGAGGCCGCCGAAACGCACGGGGTGCTTGGTTTCGATGAAGAGTTTCACCGGGCGCGCCGACCAGTCCAGGGTGAGTGCGATCAGCGCACTCAGCTCGAGGAGTTCAGCCGGCTCGTCTTCCGTGCCGTAATTGAATTCCGCGAGCTCTTCGAGGGTCATCTCGCTGACGACGCCGGTTCCGGTGGACGTCCGGTCGACGGTGCGGTCGTGGACGCACACGAGGTGGCCGTCGCGGGTGAGCCGCACGTCGCATTCCAGTCCGTCCGCGCCCTCTTCCAGCGCCAGCTCGTACGCGGCGAGCGTGTGTTCCGGCATGGCCGCGGATGCGCCGCGGTGCGCCACGACCAGGGGTCCGCGCCGGTCGGGGCTCACGACGCGACGGCTTCCCGGTCGCTGGCCTCGGGAGTCTTCTCGGCGGACTTCTCGGCAGCCTTCTCCGCGTCCTTCTGCGGCGGCGGGTCGGTGGCGATCACCCAGCGGGTGACGGGTTCCTTCGCACCCTTCAGCGTCCGGCCCTCGAGTCGTCGGAGCACCATCAGTGCGAGTACGGCCGTCGTGGAGGCGACCAGCGCCGTGAAGGCGGCCAGCAGGACACCGTCCGCCATGGCCTGCAGTCCGGGCCTGGACCGCCAGAACCAGTTGAAGACGACGAGCACCGCGCCGAATACCCACAGGCTCCACCAGGCCCGGACGAGCAGGACGGCGCGGGGGTCGCGGCGAATCACCTCGAGCAGGTACACACCCGGCATCACCAGGTTCAGGCCCGGCACCGCGCAACCGACGATCACCTCGGTGGGGGTGCGCGGGTCGGACGTCTTGGCACGGGCGAACGTGCGGCGACGCATCCGCAGCAACCAGCACACACCGCCGATGCCCGACAGCAGCGCGAGGAGCATCCCGCCGGCCTGGCCGAGGAACACCGCGATGTCGGACACGACGAGCAGGGTGGGATCGATCAGCCGGGTCCGGTTGCGAAGGAGCACGGCGTACCGGCCCAGTTCGGCGAACACGGCGAACGCGTACAGACCGGCGGTGAGGGTGAGGAAGAAGGCCGCCTTGCCGGCGAGCAGTTCCGGCCAGTCGCGGCGCGCGGAGGCGGTCTCGACGTGATCGTGGAGTCCCCAGCGGGGGATCTCGGTGTAGTGCGGGGTGGGGCTCGGCGCCGACGGCTCGGCCGCGAGGCCGCTCCGCCGCAGCGGGGATCGCGCGATCCAGTGGAATCCCCGGCTCGCGGGTGGCTGGTGCTGGTCGGTGCGAACGGGGGCGAGCAGCACACCGTGGCAGCGGGGGCACCACTGCGCCGGGGAGCCGAGGACCGGCCACCGAGCCGCGCATCGCGCGCACACCTGAACGACGACGCTCATCCCCTCCGCACCCACTTCACATTGCCGATTCTGTCACGACCCGCGAATGCGGGCAGCCCACGACCGAATCGTCCTTTTTGGGGAGAATGTGTGAGCTGCACCACGGAAAATGCCGAGTTATCCACAGTTTCCACAGGTTCATACACAGTTATGGACAGTGTGAGGAGTGCTCATACACAGGTCAGAGCGCATGCGAATCCGTGATTGTTGACAGCTTCGGATGAACGGTCCACAACGGTGGATGAATTTGACATCGCAGCTCGGTGAACAATCACCACTCGGTGGCCGACGGCTCGGCCCGGAATTACCCCTCCAGTTCGGATCGCCCGCGAAGCGACCCGAGAACTCCGGACCGGCCGTCGTCTCCCCCACCTGTGCCGGGGCGAAAATGCCCCGACACTTGATCTGACGCAGCCCGGCGCGGTTTGGTTCCACCTGATCTGTAATCTCGGAAAACGATGACGGACGACGTCGGATCGCGGTGGCACCTCGGGCCCGCCCGTGTCCTCCAGGTGGCCGCCGCCCTCGTCGTGGTGCAACTTCTCGTGCGGACGTGGGTGGCCGCGAACAGCGACTTCTACTGGGACGATCTGATCCTCGCCGGGCGCGGCGGAAGCCTCCCGCTGCTCTCCGCCGACCTGCTGCTCTACGACCACGACGGTCACCTCATGCCCGGGGCCTTCCTGGTGGCGGGTATCGCGACGCGGTTGGCGCCGTACGAGTGGATCCTGCCGATGCTGACGACGATCGCGCTGCAGGCGGTGGCGTCGTATGCGGTCTTCCGGCTGCTTCGCACGATCCTCGGGCCACGTCCGGTCCTGCTGGTTCCGCTGGCGATCTATCTGTTCTCTCCGCTGACCGTGCCGGCGTTCGCGTGGTGGGCGGCGGCGCTCAACGCACTGCCGCTGCAGATCGCGCTGGCGTGGGTGGCGCGCGACGCCCTCGAGTTGTGCCGCACCGGGCGGCGGCGGTACGCGGTGTCGGGCACGCTCGTGCTGATCGCGTCGCTGCTGTTCTTCGAGAAGTCGGTCGTGGTCCCGTTCGTCGCGTTCGCGACCGTGGCGCTGCTCGCGTACGTCGGGGAGCGGGAGCGGCCGGTGCGGTCGACGCTGCGGCGAGGTGCGGCCCTCTGGGTCTCGTCGGCGGCGGTGCTGGCGGTGTGGGCGGCGTTCTATTTCTCCACCGTCGCGTCGCAGTGGGAATGGGCGGGCGCGTCGCGTGCGTTCGAACTGTTCCACCACGGCACGTCGCTCGGGTTGCTGCCCACGTTCGTGGGTGGGCCGTGGACGTGGGACCGGTGGATTCCGAGTCCCCCATGGGCGTCCCCGTCGACGGCGCTGGAGGTGGTCGGCTGGGTGGTCCTCGTCGCGGCGGTGGTCGCGACGGTCCGGCTGAAGCGCCGCATCGGCTGGGTGTGGATCCTCACGGCCGCGTACTTTCTGCTGTCGGTGACGGCGATGGTCGTCACCCGGTGGGGCGCGGACACCACCTACGAACTCGCGCAGACGCTGCGCTACTTCACGGACACCGCCGTGATCCTCGCGATCGCCGTCGCGCTGATCGCCCGCGCACCCCGCCGACGCGCCGTCCCCGTCCGGGTGCGGCCGCTGGTGGCCGTCACCGCCGTGGTCGCGTTCGTCGCGAGCAGCCTGTGGTCGACGTACACGTTCACCCGCAGCTGGGAGGAGAACCCGACCACGGCCTACCTCGCGACCGCGCGTGCGTCGCTCGCCGAACGGGACGACGCGCCGATCCTCCAGCAGCCCGCGTCCATCTGGGTGCTGTTGCCGGTGGCGTACCCGAACAATCTGGTGAGCCGGGTGTTCGCCCCGCTGCGAGACCGCCCCGAGTTCTCCGACAGCACCCCCGACCTCCGGATGATCGACGACGACGGTTCGGTGGTCGACGCCCAGGTCACGTGGGTGCGCGCGATCGAGCCCGGACCCGTCCCGGATTGCGGGAACCTGGTGGATCAGCGCAGTTTCGTGTCCCTCCCCCTCGACGGACCGCTGACCGGCTGGGAGTGGACTGCGCAGCTCAACTACATGGCCACCGCGGACGGTGAGATCGCCGTCGCGATGGAGGTCGGCAGCCCGGTGCGGGTGCCGGTGCAGCGCGGCCCGAATTCGGTGTTCGTGCGGCTCACCGGTGGCGGTCAGAGCGTGCGGGTGAGCACCCTGACCCCGGACCTGTCGCTGTGCATCGGCGCGGGCCCGGTCGGGGTAGTCGTGCCGAAGTAGTTACCGCCCGTACCGCGACCACGCGACACGGGCACTGGCCGCACCGACGATCGCGGCGGCCACCTCGTCCCAGCTCGCGGCGGGCAGCCCGAGCTTCGCGAACAACGAGCGGCGCGGCCCGGTCATCTCGAGGGTGGCGTCGGGGAACCGCTTCTCCACGACCTCGCGCAGCGTGCCGACCCCGTCGACGATGCCGAGCTCGACGGCGCGGCGCCCCAGCCAGACGTCGCCGTTGAACAGCTCGGCCCCGTCCGCCTTCAGCTTGTCCCCACGGCGGCCGACCACCCAGTCGCGGAATTCGTCGTGGATACCTTCCTGGATCTGTTCCAGCCACTGCACGTCCTCGGACTTCTCCGCGAAGAACGGGTCGAGGCGGGCCTTCGCCTCGCCGGCCGAGTGCAGCCGCCGTTCGATGCCCAGGCGGTCGATCAGTTCGGAGAACCCGAAACCCGCCGAGATGACACCGACGGAGCCGACCACCGACGTGGCGGTCGCGTAGATCTCGTCGGCCGCGCAGGCCAGCCAGTAGCCGCCGGACGCGACGACGTCTTCGCAGAACGCGAGCACGGGCAGTTCGTGTTCGGTGGCGAGCTGACGGATGCGGGCGGCGATGTATTCGCTCTGCGTCGGCGACCCGCCGGGACTGTTGATCAGCAGCGCCACCGCTTTCGCACCGTGCGTGGTGAACGCGCGGCGCAGCGGTTCCTCGACGGATTCCGCGCTCAGCACACGCCCGAAACCTGCTCCGCCGGACGCGATCATGCCCTGCAGCCGGACCACCGGCACCACGCCGGCGCTGCTGCCCCCGAACGCGTCGGGCAGCTTGTCGGCCAGCGGTTTCGGCAGGTTCAGTGGGATCTTGGCCATGAAATCAGCGTACCGATCACGGATCGGGCAGAGTGGTTCACATGGAGTTGCGAATCTTTACCGAACCCCAGCAGGGTGCCACCTACGACGATCTTCTGGCGGTGGCGCAGGCCGCCGAACGTTTCGGATACGGCGCGTTCTTCCGGTCGGACCACTACCTGGCCATGAACACCGAGGGCCTTCCCGGACCGACCGATGCGTGGATCACGCTGGCGGGTCTCGCCCGCGAGACGTCCACGATCCGTCTCGGCACCCTCGTCACGTCCGCGACGTTCCGGCATCCCGGCCCGCTGGCGATCTCGGTGGCGCAGGTCGATCAGATGAGCGGCGGCCGCGTCGACCTCGGCATCGGCGCCGGCTGGTACGAGGAGGAGCACCAGGCGTACGGCATCCCGTTCCCGCCGCTGAAGGAGCGGTTCGAGCGGCTCGAGGAATCCCTCGCCGTGATCACGGGGCTGTGGCGCACTCCGCTCGGTGAGACCTTCTCCTACGACGGGACGCACCTGACGATCAAGGATTCGCCCGCGCTCCCGAAGCCGCGACAGCCGCAGGGTCCGCCCGTCCTGATCGGCGGCACCGGCAAGAAGAAGACGCCCGCCCTGGCCGCGAAGTACGCGGACGAATTCAACGTCCCGTTCCAGTCCGTCGACGACACGCGGGACGTGTTCGAACGGGTCCGGCTCGCGTGCAAGTCCATCGATCGCGACCCCACCGAGTTGGTGTATTCCAACGCGCTCGTCCTGTGCTGCGGGCGCACCGAGGAGGAGATCGCGACACGCGCCATGAACATCGGACGCGAAGTGAGCGAGCTGCGGGAGAACGGACTCGCCGGGTCGCCCGCCGAGCTCGTCGACAAGATCGGCCGCTACGCCGAAGCCGGGGCACAGCGGATCTACCTGCAGACCCTCGATCTCAGCGACCTCGACCACCTGGAACTGGTCGCGAGTGAGGTCGTTCCGCAACTGAGCTAGGCGAGCTCGAGTTCGGCGGCCACGACGACGGGAAGATTCAGGGGCAGCGCGGCCACCCCGATCGCCGTCCGGGCGTGGTCGCCGACGTCCGGGCCGAATACGTCGAGCACTACCTCGGAGAACCCGTTGAGCACCGCGGTCGTCTGGTCGTAGCCCGGTTCGGCGTTGACGAACCCCGTGACGGTGAGCCACGCACCGATGCGGTCGAGATCGCCCACCGCGCGGCGAACCCCTGCCAGCACCGCGAGGGCGGTGAGCCGGGCGGAGTGCGTGGCGTCGGCGGCCGACACGTCGGCGGGAACGGAGCCGAACGGTCCGGCGGGTGTGCCGTCCTCGGCGAGCGGCCCGTGTCCGGACACGAGCACTCTGCGGCCGTGCACGCGTACCCAGCTGAACGGCAACTCCACCCCCGGCGGCAGCTGGACGGCGCGGGGCAGCACCAGCCCCAGATCACGTAGTCGGGACTCCGCGCCCATCACCCCTCCGCTCGACGACTGCCCGGGTCATTCGGCGTGCTCAGCAACATTCCGTTCCCTTTCCACCGGTGGAAAGCTCGAAGTACGGCCGGAACGGCCGTGTCACTCAAGTGCTCCGGAGGTTGTCATGGGTTCTGCGGAAGAAGCGGTAGTGCGTCGATTCTACGAGGAGATGAACGCGATCTCGATCCATCGTCTGGCCGACGGCAAGATCGCCGAGACCTGGCAGGTGTGGGACACACTCGGATTCCTTCAGCAGCTCGGCGCGGTCCCTGCGAGCTGATCCCGGCACGCCCTCGGGAGGGTGCAATGAAGTACGTGATTACCTGGACGCTGCGTGACGGTGGGTCCGCCGCCGAGAACGAGGCAGCTGCGCGGCGGAGCCTGGAAGTGTTCGCGAGATGGACGCCGGCGGAAGGGGCGACCTTCCATCATTTCCTCGGTCGCCTGGACGGAACCGGGGGATTCGCCTTCGTCGAGGCGGATGACCCGAACGACATCTTGGACGGTCCGACGAAATTCGGACCTTTCTTCGAGTTCCACGTCTACCCGGTCGCCGACATCGCCGTCACCACGCAGGCTGCGCAGCAGGCGGTCGAGTTCAGGGGCTCGATCAGCTGAGCGGGCTCAGTGCCGGGTGGTCGAATCCAGGAACTGTCGGAGGTCGCGGTCCCACTGCGCGTCGCGGGCGCGGTTCAGGGAGGCGCGGCAGATGAGGAAGCCTGACAGCGCGATCATCATCACCGCGAACCAGGTGAACATCCCGGCGATCACGCCGGCGACTCGTGCCGCGGACGGCGACATCGGTTCGGTGGTGAGGTTGCCGTCGGCGTTGACCCAGATGTCTTCCTTCGTTCCCGAAGGCGTGGCGGGGTCGACGGTGATGTCGGCGTGGCGGGTTTCGTTGCCCCACGTCCACTTGGCGGGGGCGGTGTCGACGCCCGACGGTGCGACGTCGGAGGTGACGGACACGCCGGTGGAGTCGGCGAGCGTAGTGGCGGAGACGGTGCGGTAGTCCGCGACCTGCTTCTCCGCCAGCGTCAGCTGACTGTCGATGGTCCGGGCACCCACGAGGATGGCCAGGGGAAGCATGGCGAACGCGAGCACCACGACCGCGAGGGTGAGCATGTTCTCGATCCGGTCCGAGCGCCGGAGTAGCGGGTTGTGCCGCTGACGGGCCGACCGCTTACGCAGCCCCCGTGCTTGAGAGTTGTTCCACATTCCGGATCCGGTCCTCTCGCCGACAATTCCCTACCATCCAGGGTCGTACGCAAGGCAAACAAGATCAAGTCAATCCGGTGTGTCTTTCGGCACTGTGCCGTAATACACTCATCTGCTCCCCGCCATCTCACGATGCTCCTTGGGGCTCACTCCGCGCACTCGTTTGAACGCCGCACTCAGCGCAAATCCGCTCCCGTACCCCACCCGCTGGGCCACCGACGCGACCGTGGCGTCGGGTTCGCGGAGCAGATCCGCGGCCAGGGACAGCCGCCAGTCGGCGAGGAATGTCATGGGCGGTTCGCCGACGAGGTCCGTGAATCGTCGCGCGAGGGCTGCCCGCGACATGCCGGTTTCCGCGGCGAGCGACTCCACCGTCCACTGGCGGGAGGGGTTGTTCTGCAGGATGCGCATCGCCTTGCCCACCACCGGGTCGCTCTGCGCCCGCACCCACGACGGCGCCTCGCCCGCCGGCCGCGCGAACCAGGCGCGCAGCACCGCGATCAGCAGCAGGTCGAGCAGACGGTCGAGCACCGCTTCCTGTCCGGGTTCGTCCCGCACCACTTCGTCGTGCATGAGGGTGACCAGCCGCGAGTCCCAGTCGGCGCGGCGCTGCACGACGAGTTCCGGGAGCGCGGTCAGTAGTCGCATGCTGATCTCGCCCGGGGTCTGGTACGTCCCGGTCAGCATGACCGTGCGGCCGTCCGCACTGTTTCCCCAGGTGCGCACGCCGAGGTCCATGGCCTCGGCGAGCGGTTCCCCGCGGAGCGTCGTGCAGCTCTGGTCGGGGTTGATGATCACGTGCGGCGGGGTGTCCGGATGGTCGGCGACGACGTAGCGCTCGGGTCCGCGAACGATCGCGACGTCACCCTCGGTGAGCTGCACCGGGTCGCCGGTGTGCGGCAGGATCCACGCCTCGCCCCGGCCCATCGCGACGAGGCTGAGCGGCGCGTGGTCGTCGATCTGCAGCGACCACGGCGGTTCCATGATCGAGCGGAGCACGAACGCGCCTGCGGCGCGGGGACCACTGATGAGACCGGCGAGGGGATCCACACATCCACCGTAGACGCTCGCGTATGGATCAGCGGGTTTCAACCATGGAAAGTCTCGGCGTCGCCGTCTTGACTGAAAGACATGACAACGACACCGCACACACTCGTCCTCACCGGCACCGGCAAGATCGGCAGCCGCGTCCTCGCCCGGCTCGCCGCCGCGGAAGTACCTTCCCGGGGCGGTTCCCGCTCCGGCCGTCCCCCGTTCGACTGGGAGAACAGGGACACGTGGCGGCCCGCGCTGGAAGGAACCACCTCGGTGTACATCGCCTACTACCCGGATCTCGCGGTGCCGGGAGCGGCGGAGGTCGTCGAGGAGTTCGCGGGCCTGGCCGTCGCGAACGGCGCCCGGCGACTCGTCCTGCTCTCCGGTCGCGGCGAAGCCGAGGCGGAGCGCAGCGAACTCGCGATCCGCAAGGCGGGAGCCGAGTGGACGATCCTCCGGTCCAGTTGGTTCAGCCAGAATTTCAGCGAGAGCTTCATGCTCGACTCACTGCTTGCGGGCGACCTCGCACTGCCCGTCGACGGGCACGTGCTCGAACCCTTCGTCGACGCGGACGATCTCGCCGAGATCGCCGTCGCCGCTCTGACCGGGGACGGCCACGCCGGCGAACTGTACGAACTGACCGGGCCACGGTTGTTGTCGTTCGGTGACGCCGTCGCCGAGATCACGAAGGCAACGGGTCGTGAAATCCGGTACACCCCAGTCACTTCGGAAGAGTATTCGACGGCGCTGGCCGGGCAGGGGGTACCGTCCGACGCGATCGGCCTGCTCACCTACCTGTTCGACGAAGTGCTGGACGGGCGCAACGCGTCACTCACCGACGGGGTGGAACGCGCACTGGGGCGCGCGCCCCGCGACTTCACCGACTACGTCCGCGCCGCTGCAGCGGCCGGTGTCTGGAGGGTCTGACCAATGGAGCGTTATCTGACGATCGTCACGGCGGTGGGCGCCGGCGTGGTGGGCGGCGTGATGTTCGCGTTCTCCACGTTCATCATGACCGGGCTCGGTCGCCTGGAGCCGGCTCAGGGCATCGCGGCGATGCAGGCGATCAACCGCGAGGCGCCGAACTTCTGGTTCATGACGGCGCTGTTCGGCACCGCACTGACGTCGATCGTGCTCGCGGTCGTCAGTGTGGTGCGGCACGACGGTTCGGCCGTCTACGCGGTGATCGCGTGCGCGCTGTATCTCGTGGGAATCGTGCTGACCATCGTCTATCACGTGCCGCACAACAACGCGCTGGACGAAATCGACCCCACCGCGGCCGACTCGGCGGCGTACTGGCGCGACTACGTGTCGGGATGGACCGGGTGGAACCACGTGCGCACCGTCAGCGCCATCGCGGCGTCCGCGGTGCTCACATGGTCGGCGACCCGCGGTTGAGACCGGGAGGGACTACGAGGGCGGCAGGATGTCGGTCTGCGCCGGGACCTCGTCCTGCTTCAGCAGACCGACCGGGCAGCTGACGCCGGTGGCGTGCACGGGGCAGTAACCGCCGGGGTTCTTCGCGAGGTACTGCTGGTGGTAGTCCTCGGCGTAGTAGAACTGCGTGAGCGGGGCGATTTCCGTGGTGATCGCCCCGTATCCAGCGTCGGCGAGCCTCTTCTCGAAGGCCTCACCGGTGGCTTCGGCGATCTCCACCTGCTGTTCGTCGATCGTGTAGATGGCCGAACGGTATTGCGTTCCCTGGTCGTTGCCCTGCCGCATGCCCTGTGTGGGGTCGTGGTTCTCCCAGAACTCCTTGAGGATCTCGGCGTACGAGATCACCTTCGGATCGAAGACCACGAGCACGACCTCGGTGTGACCGGTGCGACCGGAGCAGGTCTCCTCGTAGGTGGGGTTGGGCGTGTAGCCGCCGGCGTATCCCACCGCGGTGGTGTAGACGCCGTCGAGTTGCCAGAACTCCTTCTCGGCGCCCCAGAAACATCCCATGCCCAGCACGGCGGTCTGCATGCCCTCGGGGAACGGGGGTTGCAGGGGGTGACCGTTGACGAAGTGCGTCGCCGGAACGGGAATCGGTTGACTGCGGCCGGGGAGGGCGTCCTCGGCGGTGACCATCACGGACTTAGCGGCTGCTCGACCCAGAAGCTCGTCGTACCAAGACATGATTCGATGCTACGCGCGGTGCCGGAGTGGTCTCCCGCGCGAGCGCCGGCTGTCTGCGCATCCGCTCGACGCGAGCGGTCACCCACCCCGTGGCGGGGACCTCCACCCACCGGTACATCGCCTCCGACACCAGTGCCGTCACCACGAGGAATGCGATCACCGCCCCGGTCTCGCCGAACGAGCCGACCGTGTGCTCGTACACGCGGTACAGGATCAGGGTGTGGACGAGGTAGATCGCGTAGCTGCGCGTCGCGGTCCACCGCACGACGGCCCAGTGCGCCGCGGGACCGTCGTACCGGCCCACCAGCACGACGCACGCGGTGACGACGGCGAACGTCCAGAGGTAGTGATCGCCCGCCCAGTACACGCGGAAGTCGGTGGCGAGGCGGATGACCTCGACCTGGGCCAGCCCGGCGACGATGATCCACCGGCAGTCCGCGAGCCGGGCCCAGCCGAGGTAGATGATCTGCCCGAGGAACACGGCAGGCAGCGTCGCGGCGATCTTGGACAGCATCGGGACCGTGTACGGCTGCGGCGCGTACAGGTTGTAGAGCAGGATCAGTGCGCAGACCGCGGCGCCGGCCATCGGCATCGCGATGGGCAGGGTGCGCAGCACGGGGCGCGCGGCCACGCAGGCGAGGTAGAAGAAGATCTGCACGGCGAGGGTCCAGGTGACCCCGAGAACCGCCACCTCGGGTTTGAGGAAGAAGCCGCCGAGCACGAAACTCAGGGCCGCGTCGACATTCGACACCCCGTCCTGGCCGCTGAACATGCCGTTGATGCCGAGGCGGACGAGCACGATCGCGGCGAGAACGGCCACCCAGAATGCGGGCAGGATTCGTCCGAGCCGGTTGAACAGAAATTGCCCGGGCTCGTGACGAATGGCCGAACGGGTGATCAACACCCCGGTCAGCATCATGAAGACGGCGACCCCGAGAAAGGACAGATGCTGGTTGAGACCGCCCCTCTCGATGAAGATTTGATAGACGACGTCGATGAACCACCATCCGGTTCCGAGGTCGTCGATCAGATAGAACGAGATGTGCGAGTAGATCACGGCCAGAACTGCGAAGAAGCGGAGCAGATTCGCGCCCGTGAGCTCCACACGCGGCGCGGCCGCATGCGAATCTGCAACAGGTATCAGCGAAGGCATCGCGTCAGCTTAAGGTTCCGTTCACCGGTCGGACGAATTCTCACGACATCCAGTGTCACCTCGTCAGCATTTTTTCGGGTGCCCGAACTTTCCTGTGAGGGAATCGCTCGGTGACCCCAACTGTTGCGCAGGGTGTACCAATGAGATTGGGTATATACCCGAGAACGATTCGCCAAAGGCGGGTGTCAGACGCGTGCCCACGTGTCGTCGGCACCCGGAAACACAAGGGCTCACACGCCCATAGATGAAGGGACCCTCGTGTCTGTTTACACGCTGCCGGAACTCCCGTACGACTACGCAGCTCTCGAGCCGCACATCTCCGGCAAGATCATGGAACTGCATCACGACAAGCATCACGCCGCGTACGTGACCGGTGCCAACACGGCCCTCGACAAGCTGGCCGAGCTCCGCGAGTCGGACACCCTGCCCGCCGTGGTCAACCTGCACGAGAAGAACCTCGCCTTCCACTTGGGCGGCCACACCAACCACACGGTCTTCTGGAACAACCTCTCGCCCGACGGTGGCGACAAGCCGACCGGTGAGCTCGCTGCCGCGATCGACGACCAGTTCGGCGGTTTCGACGCGTTCCGCAACCACTTCTCGGCCAACGCCAACGCCATCCAGGGCTCCGGCTGGTCCATCCTGGCCTGGGACTCCATCGGCCAGCGCCTGCTCATCGTCCAGCTGTACGACCAGCAGGGCAACATCCCGATCGGCCTCACGCCGCTGCTGCTCCTCGACATGTGGGAGCACGCCTTCTACCTCGACTACCAGAACGTCAAGGGCGACTACGTAAAGGCCTTCTGGAACATCGTGAACTGGGCGGACGTTGCCGCTCGTTTCGAGAAGGCACGCACGCAGACCGCGGGCCTGATCGTCTAGTTTCCTCTCCGCAGCCACGGGCGCACGGACCACTCTCGGGTGTGTGCGTGCGCCCGTGCTCGTTTCGGGTCCGGAATTCCTTCCGAGCAGGCCGAGCGTCCAATAGGCTTCGGAAGTGACCGAGTTCAGCAACCCCGCCCGGGACGACACCGTCGTCCACGCCTTCCGCGACGACGCGCTCGGCGACCTCGACGCCACCGGCCTCGCGGCACGGATCGCCGCGGGAGAGGTGTCGATTCGCGAGGTGACGGAGGCGGCGATCGCGCGCGCCGAGTCGGTCGGACCCGCCCTGAACGCCCTGGCATTCGCCGACTTCGACCGTGCACTGACGGAAGCGGACCGCCCACACGAGGGCGCCTTCGCGGGGGTGCCGACCGTCGTCAAGGACAACGTCGACGTCGCGGGCCTGCCCACGCAGCACGGCAGCGTCGCCTTCGCCGCACAGCCCGCCCGGGTCGACAGCGACTTCGTCACGCAATATCTGTCCACAGGTGTGCTCTCGCTGGGGAAGAGCCGGCTCCCCGAGTTCGGGTTCAGCGCGTCCACCGAGTTCATGGACGCCGAGGCCGTGCACAATCCGTGGAATCCCGCCTTCTCGCCGGGAGCGTCCTCGGGTGGTTCGGCCGCACTCGTCGCTGCGGGTGTCGTGCCGATCGCGCACGCCAACGACGGCGGCGGCTCCATCCGCATACCCGCGGCCGCGTGTGGGCTCGTCGGCCTGAAACCGTCCCGCGGGCGGACGGTCCCCGACGCCATGGACAAGACGTTGCCGATCCGGATCATCGCGCAGGGCGCCGTCACCCGCTCGGTGCGGGACACCGCACGGTGGATGGCGTCCGCCGAACGCTACTACCGCAATCCGGCGCTGCCACCCATCCGGTTGGTCGAGGGGCCGAGCAGCACCCGGCTGAAGGTCGGGTTGGTGGTCGATTCGGTCACCGCCTCCCGCACGGACGACGAGACGCGCAAGTCGGTCCACGCGACCGCCGATCTGCTGGCCGACCTCGGGCACCACGTCGAGGAGTGCCCGATGCCGGTGAACTCCTCGTTCGTCGAAGACTTCTGCATCTACTGGGGATTCCTGTCGTTCGTCATCTCCAGCAACGGCAAGCGGATGCTCGGACCGGACTTCGACCGCGACGCCACCGACAATCTGACGCGCGGACTCGCCGCGATGTACCGCAGGAACATCGCGAAGACTCCGCGGGTGCTCTACCGGTTGCGGCGCACGTACCGTGAGTACGCGCAGATCTTCCAGAAGTACGACGTCATCCTGTCGCCCACCCTGGCTCACACGACGCCGGAGCTCGGATACCTCTCGCCGACACAGAGTTTCGAGGAGTTGTTCGACAAGCTGATCGCCTACACGGCGTTCACGCCGCTCAACAATGCTTCGGGCGGACCGGCCATCTCGCTGCCGCTGCACGAGACGTCCCGCGGCCTGCCGCTGGCGTCGCACTTCTCCGCCGACCACGGCGACGAGCGGACACTGCTCGAGTTGGCGTTCGAGCTCGAGCAGGCCACACCGTGGCGTCGTATCCAGGACGCCCGCTGACGGTCAAGCCCTGCGCCGCAGGCCCATCCACACGACGGCACCCGCCAGCAGCACGGTGGTGATCCCGAAGCCGACGGCGAGGTGCTCGGCGGTGAGGATCGGTGACGGCGCGGACAGTGTGCGGGTCACCGCGACCGGTTCGGCGAGCACCGTCGCCAACTGGTTCTGCTGAGCCGCCGTGCGCACCGGCATCGCCGCGACACCGTTGTTGAGGTCGGTGGACAGCTGCCCCGACAACGTCTTCAGCTTCGCGAACCCGTCGACGATCTGCGAGGTGGCACCTTCGAGCATCTCCGGTGCCTGATCGGCGATCGGGACGATACCGTCGTTCAGTTGCCGTGCCCCGCTGCTCAGCTGATTGCTGGCGTCGGTGAGCTGACCCATCGCAACGCGCACGAGTTCGCCCAGGTCCGTGTCGGGACCGACTCCTCCGCCCAGCAGACCGGGCACCGAACCCAGCTGTGCGGAGAACAGATCGAGGTCGGCACTGACCTGCCGGAGCGACGGGACCACGTCCGATGCAACGGGAGTGGCGTCGAGAACGCGGATCGCCTCGTCGATTCCGGTGCGCATCCGGGTGGCGCTGTCGTTCGCTTCGCCCAGCGTCAGCCCCAGCGCGCTCAACCGGTCCGCGAGGTCGTCGGCCGTTCCCGACGTCTGGTCGACCACGCCCGCCACCTGGTCGGCGACGCCCAGCAGTTGCACCGAGCCGGAGCGTGCCTTCTCGAGATATGGGAGCAGAGTGTCGGCGCCCTCTGTGAGCTGTTGTGCCGCATCGTCCGCCGCCGCCGTGCCGGCTGCGAGGAACCCGGCTGTCATTCCCGCCTGCTGGAACCGCGTCCGCGACGAGGACATGTCCGCCAGCAGATCCGTGATGCCGTCCGCGCCGATCTGGGACGACACCACTCCGGAGAGTTCCTCGGACGCACCGGTGTCGGAACCCGCGACGTCGAGGTCGAGGGTCGCCTGCCGTGGCTTCGCGCCCCACACCGAGGACACCGCCTCGCTGAAGTCTTCGGGCACGGTCACCGTGGCGAACCAGTCGCCGTCCGCCGCCGCGTCCGCGTCGACCACCTTCCAGTCGAAGGCCTCGTTCGCCTCGAGCTTCTCGATGAGGGTGTCGCTCGCACGCACCGGTTTTCCGTCCACGGTGGCGCCGGCGTCGGTGTTGACGATGGCCACGGTCCGGCTGTCTGCCGCGCTGTCACCGAGGAACACGTACCCGAGTCCCCCCGCGGACGCCAGGACCAGACCGGCCATGGTGGCCGCGGCGACGCGCCGCGAAGTGAGGACCTTTCGCGTCGACTCGGTTCGGGCGTGATTCGCGGAATTCCGTGCGCGCTCAGAGGTCATTCCGGTGAGGGTAGGTGGCTTTCGTAGCGGCACATTGTGACCATTCTGAGGATTCTCTGAGATGTTCGTCCGCGTGAAGACCCGTTAGCACTCCCCTGCTCTTGTGTGCCAGGCACTGTCGGGCGCATTCTTCAAGTACCCAACGAGGTGTGCAGAACGAATCATGTTCGAAGCGTGTCATCACACCGAGGAGGCAGAGATGAACAGGGACGGCTACATCGGCATCTCGCCCTTCCAGGCCGCGGGTACTTTGCGGGGATTCGTCATTTCCGGGCGCTGGCCCGACACCACCAAGGAATGGGCCCAGTTGCTCGCGCTCGCCGTGCGGGTGGCGTGCGTTCCGGGGCTGCTCCACACCACGACCGTCTTCGGCGCGCACGAGGACCTGCCCGAGGAGCCCGAACCCGAGACCGTCGGCCTCGTGGTGGCCGAGGGCACAGTTCTCGGGGAGTTCGCGCTCGCTCCCGGCCGCTTCGCGGATCATCAGCCGCCTGCGCTGATGATGCTGCACCCGCCGTCCGAGACGACCCCGTCGCTCCCGGAGTGCGCGGGCGCCGCGTCGGGCTGTGTCCTGCTCCCCGGACTCCCCCACCTGGGGCTGGAACACCGGGCGGCATGGGTGGAGGCAGAAGCGGACGGGACGGTGACGTCCATGGTCAGCCGGGTCGGTATCGACCCGATCAGCGATCCCGACACTGCCGTTTTGGCCATGCTGCTGGCCTCGTGAGGGTACCCGAAGTTTCTGCGGTCGGTGCCCCAAACTTATTGCCGCCTTTGCCTTTTCAAATAAGTCACGCTAACGTTACGGACATCGAAGGGGAGTAGCCCCCAATCGCCTGTGTCGACATACCGGCTCGTTGCTTCACCGCACCGGACCCGGCCTGGCGAACCGCCGCCGGATCACTCGGCGCCGGTGGGCGAGACCTTCGGCCGGACAGACGTACCCGCGTCTGCCAGGCCGGAGGAATCCACCCGTCATCCTCCGACCGACCACAGGAGGAGGATGCCCGTGCTGACCGCCGCACTACTGAGCTTCGGCGTGATCTTCGTCGCCGAACTGGGAGACAAATCCCAGCTGATGGCGATGACGTTCGCCCTGCGCTACCGCTGGTGGGTCGTGATCGCCGGCATCACCGTCGCGACCACCGGGGTCCACCTGGTGTCCGTCGCCGTCGGCCACTACCTCGGTGTCGCGCTCCCGACCGCGGCGATCAGCATCGTCGGCGGTGCGGCCTTCCTGATCTTCGGTGCGTGGACGCTGCGCGGCGACGACCTCAGCGAGGACGAGCAGCTCAAGGCAGGGCGGGCCACCCGCTCGGCGTTCCTGGCCGTCACGTCCGCCTTCTTCCTCGCCGAACTCGGCGACAAGACGATGCTCGCCACCATCACCCTCGCCACCGACCACGACACCATCGGGGTGTGGATCGGCTCGACCGTCGGCATGGTCGCGGCCGACGCCCTGGCCATCGTCGTCGGCGCCGTGCTGGGTAAGCATCTGCCCGAGAGTGTCATCCGCATCGGCGCGGCCGTTCTGTTCTTCGCGTTCGGCATCTGGTTGCTGCTCGAGGGTCTGCTCCCCGGCAACGTGGCCGGACCGATCGCCGGCGCCGCCGTCGTCGTTCTGGCGCTGGCCGGTGCGGCCGGTCGCGCAGTGTGGTCCCGGCGCCGCCGCGGTGCCGCGGCAGAACCCGAACAGATGCAGCACCAGGACTGAACCCGGTCGACAAAGACGCGCCCTCGGGCAATACTCGGAAGCCTTGGAGTACCTCGCAGTTCTCACGGACGAGAGGGCGTGTGTGAACCATCCCGTAGCGAGCGGCAAGCCTGCGATTCTCACCGTCGACGACGATCCCGGGGTCTCGCGCGCCGTCGCCCGCGATCTGCGGCGCCGATACGGTGAGAAGTACCGGATCATCCGCGCCGAATCCGGCGAGTCCGCACTCGACGCGATGAAGCAGATGAAGCTGCGCGGGGATCCCGTCGCGGCGATCCTCGCGGACTACCGGATGCCGTCGATGAGCGGGATCGAGTTCCTCGAGAAGGCCATGGACCTGTATCCGGTCGCGCGGCGCGTGCTGCTCACGGCCTACGCCGACACCGACGCGGCCATCGAGGCGATCAACGTCATCGACCTCGACCACTACCTGCTCAAACCGTGGGACCCGCCCGAGGAGAAGCTGTACCCGGTGGTCGACGCCCTGCTCGAGGCGTGGGCGTCGTCGGATCATCACCCCGCCGAGGAGACGAAGGTCGTGGGTCATCGCTGGGCGCCGCGGTCCTCGGAAGTGCGCGAGTTCCTGGCCCGCAACCAGCTGTCGTACCGCTGGTACATGTCGGACGAGCCGGAAGGCGGTCGGCTGCTCACCGCCGCAGGCGAGGACGGCCGGCGACTGCCCGTGGTGATCTGTTCCGACGGCGAATGCCTGGTGGAGCCGTCGGACACCGAACTGGGACGGCATCTCGGACTCCGGACCGACCCGTCGGAGAACTTCTACGACCTCGTCGTCGTCGGCGGCGGACCGGCCGGCCTGGGCGCCGCCGTCTACGGCGCCTCGGAGGGTCTGCGCACCGCCCTGATCGAACGGACCGCAACCGGCGGGCAGGCGGGTCAGAGTTCCCGCATCGAGAACTACCTCGGTTTCCCCGACGGCGTGTCCGGCGCGCAGCTCGCCGAACGGGCCCGCAGGCAGGCCACCCGATTCGGGGCCGAACTGATCACCACCCGCGATGTGGTGGCGCTCGAGGTCAACGGATCGGCGCGGACCGTCCGGTTCGCGGACGGCGACACCATCGACGCGCACACGGTGATCCTGGCGACCGGCGTCTCCTACCGGCGTCACCCCGCTCCCGGAGTCGACGACCTCACCGGTCGCGGCGTCTACTACGGATCCGCCGTCACCGAGGCCGCCCGCTGCACCGACCAGGACGTCTACATCGTCGGCGGGGCCAACTCCGCCGGACAGGCGGCGGTCTACCTGTCGCGGGGCGCCCGGTCGGTCACCATCGTCGTCCGGGCGCAGTCGCTCGAGGATTCGATGTCGTACTACCTCGTCCAGCAGATCGAACGGAACCCGCGCATCCGCGTCCGGCCGTGCACCGAGGTGATTGGCGTCGAGGGCGAGGGTCACCTCGAGAAGGTCCGGCTGCGCAACAACGCGACCGGCGACGAGGAGACCGTCGACGCCGGGTTCCTGTTCCTGTTCATCGGCGCCGCCCCGCGGACCGAATGGCTCGAGGGTGTCGTCGCGCGGGACGAGAACGGGTTCGTCGTGTCCGGACCCGACCTCGTCGTCGACGGGAAACCACCGAGCGGCTGGCCCCTCGACCGTCTCCCCCATCACCTCGAGACGAGCGTCCCGGGGATCTTCGCGGCGGGCGACGTGCGCTCCGAATCGGCGAAGCGGGTGGCGTCGGCGGTCGGCGAAGGCGCCATGGCCGTGATGCTCGTCCACCGCTACATCGGCCGACCGTGACCAGGGGCAGACCATGACCCAACTCCCGTGCAATCCCCCCGAGCTGAGGACGTTGTTCCTCTTCGAGAAGCTCACCGACCACCAGCTCGAGCAGCTCTGCGAGAAAGGGCACGTCGAACTGATCGAACCCGGCCCCGTGTTCGCGGAAGGTGAGGTCGCGACGTGCTTCTACGTGCTGATCGAAGGCGAGCTCGTGCTGAGCAAACTGTCGGGCGGCGAGGAGATCGAGTTCAGCCGGACGTCCCAGCGCGGCGTGTACTCCGGGGCCTGGCAGTCGTATCTCGGCGACCGCGCACCCCAGACGTACACCGCGTCGATGCGCGTCACCGCCCCGTCGAAGTTCTTCGTCCTCGACGCCGACCGCTTCGGGCAGCTGATGCGCGAGTGGTTCCCGATGGCCGTGCACCTGCTGGAGGGGCTGTTCTTCGGCAACCAGAACGCGAAGCAGGTCGTCGATCAGCGGGAACGCCTCCTCGCGCTGGGGTCGCTGTCGGCGGGGCTCACACACGAGCTCAACAACCCGGCGGCCGCCGCGGTCCGGGCGACGGCGTCGCTGCGCGACCGGGTGTCGCACATGCGGCAGAAACTGGGCGTGATCGCCTCGGGCGTGTACGACCGGCAGGCGCTGGCCACGTTGATCCGGTTGCAGGAGGAAACAGCCGAACTGGTCGCGAAGGCGCCGACGCTGACCCCGCTCGAAGCGTCCGACCGCGAGGACGAACTCGGCGACTGGTTCGACGACCACGGCGTCTCCGAGGGCTGGGACCTGGCGCCCACGTTCGTGCAGGCAGGTCTCGACGTGCCGTGGCTCGAGCGGATCGTCGCCAGCGTCGACGACGAATCGATGGTCGAGAGCGCGATCCGCTGGCTCAACTACACCATCGAGACCGAACTGCTGATGAACGAGATCGCCGACTCGACCGCCCGGGTCTCCACCCTGGTGAACGCAGCGAAACAGTACTCGCAGATGGACCGTGCCCCCTACCAGCGCGTCGATCTGCGGGAACTGCTCGACAGCTCGCTGGTGATGCTCGGCCGCAAGATCGGCGACTCCGTCACGGTGGTGAAGGAGTACGACCCGACGCTGCCGCAGATCCCGGCGTACGCCGCGGAACTCAACCAGGTGTGGACGAACCTCATCGACAACGCCGTCGCCGCCATGGACGGCCACGGCACCCTCACCGTCCGCACCCGCCGCGACGGCGACATTGCCCTCATCGAGATCGGCGACACCGGACCGGGTGTGCCCGAAGAGATCCGGTCGCGCATCTTCGAACCGTTCTTCACGACGAAACCCGTGGGTGAGGGAACCGGACTCGGCCTCGACATCTCGTGGCGGATCGTCGTGAAGAAACATCGCGGCGACCTGCGCGTGGAGTCCGAACCGGGCGACACCCGGTTTCAGGTCCGCATTCCGATCGAACCCGAAGTCGCAGCAGCGGAAGGAGCCTCAGATGGGTGAGCTGGAGGGAATCGACCCGAGCGTGCCGCCGAGCGGAGAGGGGTGCGCCGAGTGCGACAGCGACGGCGGGTGGTGGGTGCACCTGCGCCGGTGCGCCCAGTGCGGCCATATCGGTTGCTGCGACTCCTCCCCGGAACAGCACGCCACCAAGCACGCCGCCGACACCGGGCACCCCGTCGTGCGGAGTTTCGAACCGGGCGAGAACTGGTTCTGGAACTACGCCACCGAGATTGCCTTCGAAGGCCCCGATCTTGCCCCGCCGCAACATCATCCGATCGACCAGACCGTCCCCGGTCCCGCCCCTCGGGTTCCGGCGGACTGGCAGGCGCACATTCACTGACGCGAGTGGTCAGAGTTGCTCGAGGCGGTGTGCCGTCGCCGCATCCTGCTCGTCGTACCGGGCGAGCGCCGCTTCGAACGTCGCCTTCAGATCCAGCGCGTAACGCTCGTGCGCCGCGAACGTCCCGACCGCCGAGTTCTCGACAGCGACGCCCGGGCCGCCGATCGCCGTCGCCCGGAACCGGGCTGCCAGGTCTGCCGCCGACCGCAGGTGGGTTTCGCCGAGACCGAAGCTCTCGGGCGCGAGTTCGCGATGCGCTCGCTCTCGCAGGTCCTGCATGTCGGCAGCCAACACCTCGCACGCGGCGATGCACCGCACCAACGCGTCGCGATCCACTTCGAGCCGGTCCTCGCTCATCCGTCCCCCTACGGTCCTGCGCGTCCCCTGATCCGCGCGAGAAGACAAACTACCCGGTCCCCCGCCCACCACGTTTCCCTCGCTGCTGCCGTCACACCGAGCGGGCGTTATGGTGCAGGTCACCAGGGTCGGCCAACGGAGGCCGCCGGGAAAGTAAGGATGCGAACTGTGGAAATTCAGGGAACCGCCGCACTGGTCACCGGAGCAGCCTCGGGCCTCGGCGCCGCCACCGCCAAGCGTCTCGCCGACGCCGGAGCCACCGTGTTCGGACTCGACCTGCAGCAGTCCATCGAGCGCGCCGGCGACAACGTCCCCGACGGCGTGACCCTCCTCGCCACCGACGTCACCAGCGGTGACGAGGTCCAGGCCGCGATCGAGAAGATCGTCGAATCGGGTCTGCCGCTGCGCATCGTCGTCAACTGTGCCGGCGTCGGCTGGGCCGGGCGCATCCTGTCGAAGAAGGGCCCCCACGACCTCGAACTGTTCCGCACCGTCATCACGGTCAACCTGCTCGGCACGTTCAACGTCATGCGCCTCGCCGCCGACGCCATCGCCAAGACCGACACCGTCGACGAGTCCGGGCAGCGCGGCGTCATCATCAACACCGCATCCGTCGCCGCGTTCGAGGGCCAGATCGGGCAGATCGCGTACTCCGCGTCCAAGGGTGGCGTGCACGGCATGACCGTCCCCGCCGCCCGCGACCTCGCGCAGTTCGGCATCCGCGTCAACACCATCGCCCCCGGCATCATCGACACCCCGATGCTCGCCGGCGTCACCGACGAATACCGCAAGGGCCTCGAAGCGGGCGTGCCGTTCCCCTCGCGCCTCGGTCAGCCCGCAGAGTATGCCCAACTCGCCCAGATGATCGTCGAACACGACTACCTCAACGGTGAGACCATTCGTATGGACGGCGCTCTGCGCATGGCGCCGCGGTAGGCGGCTCCGCCACCCGTGCGCCTTTCTGGTTGCTCCAACTACCACAAAGGCGCACGGGGCGCGAAGCGCCCTTCGCTGGGAGGTGGGCATGGGGTTCTACTCGGACCGGATCGTTCCGCGGCTCGTCGACATCAGTTGCGGGATGAAGTTCACGGAGCCGACGCGACGACGCGTCTGCGCCGGTCTGCACGGGCGCGTGGTGGAGATCGGATTCGGCTCGGGTCTCAACGTCCCGTTCTACCCGGCCGCCGTCGATTCGGTGAGCGCCGTCGAACCCGCCGACCTCGGCTGGAAGCTGGCGGGCAAACGGCTGGCGGCGTCGACGACACCGGTCGAGCGGTCCGGTCTGGACGGCCAGTCACTCCCCTTCCCGGACAACAGTTTCGACACCGCACTGTCGACGTGGACGATGTGCACCATCCCGGACGTCGACGCCGCACTCCGGGAGGTCCGACGCGTCCTGAAACCTGGCGGCATACTGCATTTCGTCGAG
Organism: Rhodococcus sp. G6(2025); assembly: GCF_058628105.1. Lineage (NCBI taxonomy): Bacteria > Bacillati > Actinomycetota > Actinomycetes > Mycobacteriales > Nocardiaceae > Rhodococcus > Rhodococcus sp. G6(2025). The sequence goes on along the minus strand of NZ_CP179750.1, from coordinate 355,842 downwards.
CACGGTCTCGCGCCGGACGCCAACGTCCAGCGGTGGCAGCGCCGGCTCGAACCGATCCAGAAGGCCGTCGCCGGTGGGTGCCACCTCACCCGCGACATTCCCACCCTCGTGACGAACGCCGGATTCGACGTCCAGGACCTCGACCGGTTCTACGAGACATCCGCGCCGAAGATCGTCGGCGCCTATTCCCTCGGAGTTGCGGCTTCGCCACCCGTGCGCGGTTGAGGAGTCCAGGGACTCGTCGGGCACGCACGGGACGCTAGGCTTCCCGCTGTTGATCGAAATTCCATGACTATCTCGTAGTATCTACTACTTTCTGCGGCAGGCGGATTGGGGAGGCCGCGGAGTACCTGGGCACGTCGGTGGCTAGTGTGCGTTCGGCGGCGTCGGAGGGTCGGTTGCGGGTTTCGGCGTACCGGTGCGGGACATCAGGTGTTTGATCGCGTGGATCTGGACGTCTACCCGGGCAGGCGCGCGTCGGGTTCGGTGGCGGTGGCGCCGGCCGGGGTGGAGGCGCAGTGTTACCGGGTTCCTGTCTCCACCGGGCAAGAGGCATCGCTGGAGAACCGGGAGAAGACGCTGCGGGATAGTGCCGGTGGTGTCGCTTCCCGGCCGGTGCCGCCGGCTGCGCTCGCAGCGGAATCGGCGCAGGCGCCGGGGCGATGCCGCAGCCCGGTTGGGGTCGGGGTAACCGATGAGTACCAGCGGGGATCGTCGGACTGCGGTTGCGGCGCGGCAGTTTTCGGTGACCACCCGCGCCCATGTGGCGGTCGACGACGCGACCGGCGAGCCGATCGGCCTCGACGACGTCGACACCCGGGTGGGGTGGCTGCTCGACCTGATCACCGCGGCCGGCGCCCGGGTTGGTGTCGCGGCTGTGGCAGCCGGCGACGTTCGATGTGCTCGCCGCCGGCCGTGACCGGCAGGACCGCAGGCTGCCCGCGCAAGGTCATGTCGCCGCGGCCCGTCTCGGCTGGACTCCGATCTACCCGGACGGGGTCTATGTGCCGTCGCGGGTGAGCCGGGTGGTGACGGCGCAGGTGGTCGCGACCTTGCGGACCCTGGCCTATCGGGACACCGCGATCACGGCACTGTCGGCCCGATTCGATCCGGCCACCGGGGTTGTGTCCCCGCCGACCGGGCCGGGCGACGATGTACCCTCGGGTTTCGCTCGAGGAGTGCGACGCCAGCTCGCCGCACGCTTACGCAGGGACGGCGGGGCACCGGCCGGCCCGTTGCGGATCACCGAAATACAGGAACCACCCCGGATGGCGGCGATGGCCCAACTGTCGGCCGCCGATCAGCAACTCGCGCAGATCACCGTGGCAGACCGTGAGCTGGTGTTGACGGTGAAGTTGCCGACCTGCCCCGCCCCGGCGGGGCGGGCGCAGTGGCGCAGTGTCCGACTGACCGCGACCATCCCTGCGCATCTGTACGGCAGGGCGATCACTGATTGGCATCTGCCGACCCTGGTCCTCGACCGCCGGGGCCTGCTGTGGCGGTGCGCCGCGACCGCACTCGTCCCGGCAGCCGCCCTGAACTCGGCCACGATCGCTGTGGGGGTGGATTGGTCACCGACCACTCTGGGTGCCGCCGCCATCGTGGCAGAGGGTTCCGGCGGGTTGTCCTCAGATTACCGGGGTTGGACCTACGACGACCGCGGCCTCGGGATCAAACTGGCCCGCCTGCAGGCCGAAGGCCAGCTGCTGCACCGCAAGGCGGCCCGGTTGACACGGCTGGCCGCCACCGCTCTACCGGAGGTCCGCGCCGAGTTGCAGGCGAAGATCGCCGTCCTCGACGAGCATCGCACGGCGGTGGGTATCAAGAGGGGGAGGATCAACCGGGAACTGGCCTTCGACTTCGCCCGCCAGGTCACCGACTACGCCGCCGCAGCCGGCGCGCAGGTGATCGCGGTGGAGAATCTCACCACCCTCGAGACCCGCGGACACGGACAGGTCAACAACAATCGGGCCGCGCAGTCCGCCCGCCGCCAAGCCGTCGCCGCCCTCGCCCACACCGCCGCCGGTGCCGGCATCACGGTGGTCTCGGTGCCCGCCCGAGGCTCCTCCGCACAGTGTCCGGGCTGCAACGAACCGCTTGCACGTCCCGGCGGCTATCACGACGCGTGGTGCCCACGTTGCCGGGTCGGCGGCAACCGGGACCACGTGGCGGGGGTGAACCTGGCCAAACGCGCGCTGCTCGCCAGAAACAAGGTCACCCGGCGGCGTGGTCAGATGCCTACGATCCGGGTCGCCGAGCATGCGCCGGTGCGCAAGTGCCGGGACAAGAACAATCCCACCCCGAGCAGAGCACGGCATCGCCGGGTCCGCCACAGCCTCCCTGCCGCAACACCGTGGTTGGGGGTGACTCCGAAACAGCATGTTCCTGCACCACAAGCGTCGGTGTGGGACACGGTCAAACCCACACCACCGCACGGTGATGCGGGTAGCCGTGACACACATACACCTCTACAGTCTGCTAAACGAGTGGCAGATAGTATGAGATCTATGTAGACGCTGCTCTCGATTCGTGAACAGACGAGGGGGGCTTCGTGGGAACGTTGAAAGCTGATCTGGATGAGCTCGAAAAGCTGGGGGGAACCTTGCACGGGCTGGCCGACGAGGCGAGCGGTTTGAGAACCGGCCCGGCGGCGGGACCGTTCATGTCGAGCGTGGGGGGCGTGATGTCCTCGGTCGTCGAGGCGGCCGGGATCTCGGCGGATCTCGTTGATGGAGCGCTTGTCCCAGCGATCAAGGAAAGACTCGGCGAGACCGGGGACGTGATGATCCACGTTGCGCAGGAGTACCGCAGCCAGGACGAATCGTCGGCCGACCGATTCGTTACTGCCTACACGAACGCAACGGGCGACTGGAGCGGTGACGCATGAGCATCACCCGGACCCAGATCGAATCCTGGAATCCCTCGACGCTGAACGAGATCGGTGACGCCTGGATCGCCCTCGGCACCAAGGTCGAAGATCTCTTCACTCGATACGTCGACGGCGTGACCAAGGTCAACGACGCCTACTGGGAGGGTAAGACCGCCGAGGCCGCCCAGAACAGAGCGAACGCCGACAAGAAGACAGCCCTTGTGGTGGTGGATCAACTCGAAGCTCTCGCCAACCGCGCGAAACAGGGTTTCCACGATGTGGACGCGCCCCTGCAGCGCGCACGGATGGCGATCACGGCCGCGGAGTCTGCGGGTTTCCGTGTAGCCGACGACTTGACCGTCACCGATCCCGCGAACCCCGATCCCGACAACGATCGCGTGACCGAGATGACCGGATGGCAACGCGAGATCGTCGACGCGGCGTCGGCGACGGAGACCGCCGACGCGAGCGTCATGGCTGCGCTCAATTCGGCTCGCGACGGATTACGGGCCACCTTCACTTCAGCCGCGGCACTGGGCTCCGATCAAGGCGCGTCCGATGGGACGCAACTCGTGTCCGATCCCGCCGGAATGGATCCAGAGCAGGTCCGGCGGCTGATTGAGGCCGGGGAACTGACACCCGAACAACTCGACGCCGTGAACTCCGGCAACACCGCGACAGTCCCTGCGTCTCAGATGGAGTATCTAACCCAGATCAGCCGGTCGCTGGATGGAAAAAGCCCGCAGGAGATCCAGCAGATCATCGACCAACTGCCCCCGGATTCGGGGCGCGCCCTGGCGAACTCACTCCAGATCGTGTCGAACGACAAGGTCACCGCCACCGTCACAGGCGACTCGCAGGTGCCGACCAACGGCGGCCTGAACCTGCTACCCGACAAGATGCGCGAATCGCTGACCCGCGACGACCTCGTGAACCGCGATTTCAAGATGGTCGGATCCACCGGCGCAGCCAGCGTCGAACTGAACGGTGTCGCCGACAACCAGGCCATCGCGCACATCGTCCAGGCCGGCGATGCGCAATACAAGAACGGCAGCAGCCTCGATCAGCACCTGCTGGAGGTGGGTCGCCAGTACCTCGACGCCCAGGTTGCGCACGAGCAGAACCCCAACCACACGTTCGAGTACTTCACAGTCGACGGTCGAGGTACCGAGAACACGGCGATCACCGAAAGCATCTTCACCGCCGTCGGCGACGACAAGATCGCCGTCGAGAACGCTGTCACCCATCCCGACACCGGCCAGAACCTGGTTCGCGACGTCCTCACGCACAACTGGTCCGACAACGGGCAATCGGCAGCATCGATGTTCCAGTTCGGCGTCGCCGAGGCCACAGTCGAGGACCCCGACAATCGAGCCGACGTCGTATCCGCCACACGCAGCGGGCAGATCATGTCGGCCGTCGCCGAGAACATGAGTACCGACTGGGACACGCTGAGGGGAATACCCGGAACCAACGGGCAATCCGTCGGGGAGATCAATGCGGACCTCCTTCGGACCGTGTCTCAGAGCATGAGTCCGTACATCGGCGATCTCGCGGGTGCCGGCAGACCGGAGAACCCCGGATTCGACATCGGCACTTGGGCAGACCCGGCCGACAACAACCACTTCGGCGGCTCGTCGAACGTCGTCGCCGTCATGAACACCGACCCGGAGGCGGGTACACATTTCACCCAGTCCTCGATGCAGGAAATCCTCGCCGCCGAGGGCCAGTACGCGCACGACCCGTCGGCACCCCTGGCCGGTGGCGACCTCTCCGCCGCCGGCCGAATCCACGGCCTCATGGACCGGGGGCTACTCCTCTCGACCGAGGACAGCTACAGCGACAAGGCCGAGCAGGCGCAGGCCATCTACGACCGCAAGGCCGCGGCCTACGGTGCGCTCACCAGCGTCGGCTCCGTAGGCCTGGACCGACTGCCCGGCGGGGAGTTCATCAACACCATGATCGACGCCGGCGGCGACCCGTTGAAGGACGCCATCATCGGCAAAGCGCCGGGGCCGGCACCATCCGTTCCCCTGGAGGCTCCTGACTTCTACCGCGACTACTACAACATCATCCGAGCCGCACCCGTTCTTCCCGAGTCATTCCGTCAGGAGTACCCATGGGCGTTCGACGGGTCCGGAAATCTCCTGTCGTGGGATGACGTGAGGTCGAATCCCGACCTGGATCTGCGGATGAAAGATGGTTACCAAGACATGTTCAACCATCTCGGAGATCCCGCTGACGGCAATGGCGAGCGCATCCGAAACGGGTACGACGATGTGGTCCGCAATGACGGGTAACCGCGGAGCGCGGATCGGGTGGTCAGCGGCGGCGACGCTGATGCTCGCATCAGGATGCGGGACGAACCCGAGCAATGAACCGGCACCGGCACCAGCCGCACAAGGACGAGAAGTGCTGTATTCCAACGTCTGGTCAGCCGATCAGGGGATCGACCTGTTCGGCCGGGGCGCCGAATTGGTACGAGCAAGCTACGAGGCCGGCGACTACACGGCATTCGTGGGTCTCGAGAACTCGTATCCAGGTTTCGGCAGAGCGGTGGGTGGCGAGGCTCATCATGGTGATCCCGACATCGAGTCCTTCATGACCGCACTCGAACCCGAGAACGATTCGCAGGCTCCGGGAACGAGCTTCGCGCATATCAGTGCCTATGAGTCCACCGAGACCACACTTGCGGCAACGGTGTGCAATTACTACCTTTTCCCGCAGAACGGTACGAATATCTCGCTCAATCCACTCAACATGGCGTTCCGGGTCGAACTCGAGCGCACTGCCGACGACCCCGGACAGCCGGGTGTTCCTGACACCGACCCCGCCCAGCAGGATCCCCGCGCGCATCGGGTACCGACGTGGAATGTGTTCGAGGGCTGGAAGATCACCAAGCTCCATTACCTGCGTCGGCTGAATGGTGATGTCATTCCACAGGGCTGCACGGACTGGTGGCAGCAGCAGTTCCCGGCGTTCGCCCCGAATGCGTCCGGCAACCTCGTGCCGCCTGCCGGGTTCGAACCGCCGACCATGCCTGTTGCCGTGCAGTATCCGGAGTGGATCGGGCCCGCGAATTCCGAGTAGCCGGCTTCGCCGCCCGTGCGCGGTTGAGGAGTCCAGGCACTCGTCGACCGCTCACAGGCGGCGGCGCCGCCTGTCGTCGATGTAGAACAGCACGAGGGCTCCACACAGGAGGGCGGCGGGGATCCAGGCGGCGGATCCGCCGAAGTAGCGGGTGGCGAATGCTCCGACGACGGCCCCACCGGCGAAGCTGCTGACGATGGCGGCGTACACCCGGGTGTGCTGACGCGATTCGGGGACCTTCTCGATGAATCCGGCATACGCCGACTCGGTGAACCGCATGAGGTTGCCGGTGGTGGCGACGGCGATGTACGACAGCGACCCGATGGTGCGGAACAGGCCGAACTGCATGGCCGCGACGAACGCAATGGGAACGGTGACCAGCGCATTGGGGACGTTTGCGGGAACGAACGCGACCGCGACGAGTACGACGATCTGCGCGACCATGGCGATCCGTATCGGGTGGTCGAAGACGCTGTGGGCGAGTTCGCTCTTGAGCAGGTGTGCGAACGCGACACCGACGATGAACGCGAGGATCGGCCACAGGTGGGCCCGGGCGGCGTGGAAGTGACGCTCCGACAGGTCGATGGCCATGAGGATGACGTTGCCGGTCTGGGCGTTCGCGAAGACGCCGCCGCGGCTGATGTAGGTGTAGGCGTCGAGGAAGCCGCCCGCGGCGGTGAGGAGCAGAGCGAACCGCAGCGTCGTGGATGTCTTCGGCACCTCCACCTGACCACCCCTACCGAATCGGGCCTGCTTTGCAGCCTAGAGGTCGGACGCGAGCGCGATCTCCTTCTCGGCCCGATCCGACATCCATTCGCGCAGTACTTTCGTGGCGATGACGTCGTCCTCGTTGTATTGCAGCAGTCGTTCGCGCTGGGTGAGGTCGGGTTCGCCGTCGTAGCCGACGGCTTCGCGGTACCAGCTCATCGACGCTTCACCGCTGGCGTCGGCGTCGCGCCACCGGAATCCGGCGACCGGGGCGATCTTCTTGAGGCCCTTGCCGCCCGGGCAGATGAACTGGTCGCTGATGGCCTGGTAGATGTCGACCCATTGTGGGCTGTCGATGAATTCCCGGATCTCGGCCTCGGTGGGGATGCCGGGTGTCCCGGCGAACCGGCGGGCGGAGTCCAGCAACCATTTGTCCTCCGCGGACCGCGAATAGCAGTACGCGGCGAAGGTTCTGCCGCTCAGCGCCGCCGCTTCCCGCTCGGCCATCAGCCACGTCCAGAATTCGGCGAACGACCGCGCCTCGTCCTGCGTCGGCACCGGGTCCCAGCTGACGAACGGCCGGTACGCCGACACCCCGTCCACGTTGAGCAGCGTGCCCCACAGGTAGGCGCCGTGTTCCTGGTAGCTCTCCATGTCGACGTCGACCTCGACGTCCGCGCGGGTCACCCGGATCTCCGGGAACCGTCGCACCAGCGGTGCTCCCGCGAGCCACGCCTTCGCGGTGACGACGGCGTCCTCGAACGCGCCGTGCGGCCAGTCCTCGAGCGGTTCGCGGTCCCACGCCGCGAGGTCGTCGATGGTGTGGCAGCCCGCGTCGCGCAGCATGTCGGCGCGGGAACCGGTGGCCACCAGGCTCACGTCGTGTGTCTGGGTCAACTGTTCCTCGCACCCGGGCCACCACGGGCAGGAACGGCATTCGCCGATCCTCGACGGCACGGTCGCCGATTCCCCGCGGGCGACGGCGAGCCGGTCGGCGAAGCGTTCGTCGTAGTCGTCGAGGATGGTGGTGAGGTCGTGCACGAAGATGACATCGGAGCCGTAGCCGATCGCACCGGCCACCAGGGCCGGACTCGCGAACCCGTGCCGCTCGAGCATCCGATACACCTGCGCGACGCGCATCTGGTCGCGGACCTGACCGCGCGGCTTCCGCGTCGCGTCCTCCCGCGGTCGCCACTCGAACATGTCCGACGTCAGCGCGCCGCGGCCGGGATCGGTGACCTTGTGGTTGACGACGATCACGGGGATGTACCCGCCGTGGTCCTCGTCACGGATGAGGATCTCGCAGCGCGCCCGCCGGCCGGCGTCCCGGTCGAGTGGGAGCACGGCTCCCCAGATGCGGTCGGCGCCCGCCTCGCACGCGGCCAGGGTGTCCTCGGCCCGCAGGCGCAGGCTCTGCTCGGTGTCGATCTGCACCCACCGTTCCGGTGCGTGGCCGGTGAGGATCCGGCGGACGTCTTCACGCTTGGCGGCGGCGGCATCCTGACGCTGGCGGACGCCCGGATCCTCGGGCGCGGCCGCGAGTTGGTCGGGGAACGCCGCATCGAGGTGCACCCGGTGGCGGCACCGCGTCAGTGCGCTGGCATCGATCACCGTCCCCGACGCCTTTCCGGGAGAGGCGTCGGGTTCTGATTGCTGACCGATATGGGAACACACGATGACGAAGATTATGTGCTCCCCTAGGCTGATCCCGAAGCACCGGATGCAGTTGGTAGCGTGGGCTGCGCTGAAACACCAGGAAAAGGGGTCTTTTCGATGGGGTTGTTCAAGAAACGTAAGTCCCGAGCCACCCGCAAGGCGGAAGCCAAGGCACTCAGGCACAAGGCCGGAGTGGAGGCGAAGCTGAGCGCGAAGAACGAACGGAAGCGCGACAAGCAGTCCGCCAAGGCCGGCCGCAAGCTCGAGGCTGCCGAGCTGAAGTCACTGAAGAAGGTCGAGAAGGCTCAGATCGCTGCGCTGAAGGCCGAGGAGAAGGCCGCGGCCCAGAAGGGTTTCACGGTCGCCGCCGTCCGCAAGTACCTCGGTGTCGCACGCCTGCTGACGCCGGTGCTGCTGCCGATCGCCTACCGGGCCGCCACGGTCGTGCGCGGGCAGATCGATGCCCGCCGTGCCGACCGGATGGGCGTCGACATCGACCAGCTCGCCAACTTCACCGGGCACGGCGCCAAGCTCAGCGCCCGCATCGCCGGTGCCGAAAGCTCCACCACGGAGATCCTCGGGCAGAAGCCGGACGACGCGGAGACGCAGAAGTTCGCCGCCGCGATCCGTGAGCGCCTCGGTGATCTGAGCACCGCCGTCCGCGCGGCCGAGCAGATGCCGCAGGCCCGCCGCAAGGCCGCTCATCACGCCATCTCGTCCGAACTCGACGGAGTCGAAGCCGATCTCCTCGCCCGCCTCGGCGTGCGCTGAACGACCCGACCCACCGCAATGTCCCCTGCCCGCCCCGCCGCGACCGCCACCCTTCGGGGCTCGGCGGTCGGCGCGCTCGTGGCCGCTCTCGCGGTCGCCGCGCACGGCATCGGCGGGGGCGGCCTCCCCGAATCCGCCGCGCTGACCCTGCTGCTCGTCACGTGCAGCGGTGTCGGTGCGGTCACCGCGCAACTGCCCGCCCGCTTCCACGGACCGCTCGCGCTGATGGGTGCCCTCGGTGTCGGCCAGGTGGCCGGACACTTCGCACTGACGCTCACCTCGCACGTGCACTCGGTGGTCCCGGCCTTGCCGATGCTCGCCGCGCACGCGGCCGCCACCGCGATCTGCGCCCTGCTGGTCGCGAACGCCGAGCGTCTGTACGGCCCCCTCGTTCACGTCTGGCGGGTGGTGCTCCGCGGCGCACCGCAGCCCGTCTCGGCGGTGACCACGGCACACGTCCCCGCGCGTCCCGCGAATCCCGTGGTCGCCCTGCTGCGCGCGAGCATTTCGCGTCGCGGTCCCCCGGTCCCGGTCTGACTCTCACCTCTTCTCCGTTCAGACCCTCAAAGGACCTTCGATGAATTCCCTCGTTTCCCGTGCCCTTTTCACGGCCGGTGCCGCCGGTAGCGCCATGCTGCTCGCGGCCGGTGTCGCCGCCGCCCACGTGACCGTCGTCGCCCCCGGCGCCGAGCAGGGCGGCTACTCCGTCCTGACATTCCGCGTTCCGACCGAGTCCGAGACGGCGTCCACCACCAAGCTGACCGTCACGCTCCCCGACCTGAAGTCGGCCCGCACCACACCGCTGCCGGGGTGGACGTCCGTCGTCGAGAAGGACCCGACGTCCAAGCTCGCGAAGTCCGTGACGTGGACCGCCGACCCCGGTGTCGGTGTGGCGCCCGGCCAGTTCCAGCAGTTCGAACTGTCCGCCGGACCGCTGCCGGAGCAGGACGAGGTGTCGTTCCCGGCCGCCCAGACGTACAGCGACGGCGAGGTCGTCAACTGGGATCAGGCGGTCGGCGCCGACGGCGCGGAGCCCGACAAGCCGGCACCCACGCTCACACTGGCCGCGGCGAGCGGTGAAGACCACAGCCACGACGCGGGCGGCGCCACGACGTCCGAGGAGACCGAGACGACGGCGTCCGGCACCGACGACACCGCCCGCTGGCTGGGCGGCATCGGCCTGGTCCTCGGCGCGCTCGGTGCGGCCCTCGGCCTCGGCGCCATGGTCCGGAGCCGTCGCTCATGAGAGGACGCACCACCTTCACGTCGGTGAAGGTGATCGCGGTCGGGCTCCTGACCATGCTCGCGAGCATGCTCGGGGCCGGCACCGCGCTCGCCCATTCCGTGGTGATCAGCTCCACCCCCGAGAACGGCGCGGAGATCGCGGCCGGCCCGGAACGGGTGAGCGTCACGTTCAACGAGGCGCTGCAGGAATCGTTCGCGTCCCTCACCGTGGTGGGGCCCGACGGCAACCTGTGGACCAAGGGTGACCCCGCCGTCGAGGGGCCCACGGTTAGTGCCGAACTCGGCGAACTGGGACCGGCCGGTGTGTACACCGTCGCGTTCCGCGTCACGTCCGCCGACGGGCATCCGGTGAGCGGAACCCGCACGTTCACCCTCACCGAGGAGGGGTCGGGCACCCCCGGCGCCGCAGCGGACAGCTCGGGTGAATCCGGCAGCGGCGGAGTTCCGCTGTGGCCGTTCATCGTTGCCGGTGTGCTCGTGTTCGGCGGCGGACTGTGGTTCGCGCTCCGCAAGCCTCGCGGCGAGAACTGAGCACGGTGGGTACGGCGCGACAGTCCTGGCTGCTGTTCGCCGTACCCACATCGCTCGTCGGGGTCGCATGCGGTTGGGCGTTGGCGCAACCGGAAGACCCCTCACCGTCGAGCGCCGTCCGGGCGCTGTGCCTGGTGCTCGGTTCGGCGGTGCTCGGACTCGCCGCGCTGGGCTGGTGGAGTCGCGCGGACAACCGTCCCCTCGTGCGGGACGAACGGCTGTGGCGGCTGTCGACCGCCGTCGCCGGTGCGTGGATGCTCGCCGAGGCGGTGCTGCTGTCGATGACGGCGGCGGAGGCCGACGCCCTGGGATTGTCCGAGCTGTCGGTCGGACGGTTCGGCGCGTACGTGACCGAGATCAGCGCGGGACGCGTCGACCTCGCCGTTCTCGTATGCACGGCCGCGGCCACCGCGTGGTCGGCGGTCGCGTTCCGCCGCAGCGACGCCCGGCTCCCCGTCCCGGTGCTGGTGCTCGCGGCGCTCGCCCTGGTGGCCCGCCCGATCACCGGCCACATGTCTCAGCAAGTTCTCGGCTCGGTCCTCGACGTCGTCCATGCCCTCGCCGCCGCCGTGTGGTTCGGGCTCCTCGCCGCCCTCGGTCTGACGCTCCGGTCGCGCGGGGACTGGTCGTCGTGGCTGCCGCGGTATTCCGTCGTCGCGTGGCGGTGCGTGTGGTTGCTGACCGCGACCGGGATCGTCGACGCCGCGGTCCGGCTGGGCGGGGTGACGCCGCTGTTCGACACCGGTTACGGCCGCATCGTGCTCGCCAAGGCGGTGGCGTTGGCGGCGCTCCTCGGGCTCGGCTGGTGGTGGCGGCGAACGTGGGTCGGGCAGGCGGCCGCGCACCGGATCAGCGCCGAGGGGTCCCTGCGACGGGCGATCGTGGAGGTGGTGGTGATGGCCGTTCCGTTCGGTCTCGCCGCCGCCCTTGCCACCACCGCCTGACCCGTGAGTACTTATTAACGTGCGGCGGTTAATAAGTACTCACGGGCGCGTCAGCGCAAGAGGATCTTTCCGCGGCTGCCGCCCTTCTCGCCGGCGCGCTGCGCGTCGGCGGCGTCGGTCAGCGGGAACGTGCGGGCGGGTGGGAGGGACAGTTTCCCGTCCGCGGCGAGGGCGCCCAGCCGGCGCAGTGTCTCCGCGTTCCGGTCGCCGGCGTTGCCGGACGAGAACGTGATTCCCAGCCCGAACGCGGCACCGTCCGACAGCGTCACGATCCGGTCGGTGCCCCCGCGCAGGTCCATCGCCGCCTCGAGCCCGCCGAAGCCGACGTCGAGGACGGCGTCGACACCGTTCGGGGCCAGTTCGCGGACCCGGCCCGCCAGCCCCTCTCCGTACGTCGTGGGGGTCACGCCCAGCTCCCGCAGCGCGTCGTGGTGCTTCTCGCTCGCGGTGCCGATCACGGTGACACCCGAATCCAGCGCCAGTTGCGCCGCAAGGGTTCCCACCGCCCCCGATGCGCCGTTCACCAGCAACGTCTCACCGGATTTCAGCTTCAGGAGCCGCAGTCCACGGGTGGCTGCCTCGCCGGCGACGGGGATGGTGGCGGCGTCCGTCCAGCTCAACCCTTGCGGCTTCGGCACGACGATCGAGGCGAGCGCGTATTCGGCGTAGCCGCCGGTGTCGGACCAGCCGAACACCTCGTCACCCACCACCACGCCGGTCGCGTCCGGACCGACCGCGTCGACCACGCCGGCGATTTCACTGCCCGGGATCTTCGGGAACTGCACCGACATCACCTCGGCCATCGACCCCGACCGCAGCTTCCAGTCGATGGGGTTCACGCCGGCGGCCCGGATGACGAGGCGTACCTGGTTGCCGGTGGGTTCGGGGACGGGCACGTCGTGGGTCTCGAGCACCTCGGGACCACCGTAGGACGAGTAGGAGACTGCCTTCATGGTCTGCTTCGGGTTGGAATTCGTCATGCCAACAATCTCGTCCTCGGCGGTCCGTCGCGCCAGAGATTCGGCTGGTTGATCACAGGGCTGCGGCGGCCTTCTTCAGATCGGCGACGAGGGCGCCGAACGCGTCGTCCCGATCCTCCGAAGGTCCGCGGAGCACGGCGGACGGGTGGATCGTCACGAAGACGTCCGGATCCACGTCGACGTCGACCTCGCCGTCGAGGTGCAGCAGCTCCCCGCGGTGTTCGGTGAGGCGGAACGACGGGCCGAGCAATGCCTGCGCGGCGGTGGCCCCGAGGCACACGAGGACGTCGGGCTGGACCGCCGCCAGTTCGGCGATCAGCCACGGCCGGCACGCGACGATCTCGGTGCGGTTCGGCTTCTTGTGGATTCGACGCTTGCCGCGTTCGGCGGGGACGAACTTGAAGTGCTTGACCGCGTTGGTGACGTAGGTGAGGTCCCGGTCGATGCCCGCCGCGTCGAGCGCCTTGTTCAGGAGTTTTCCTGCCGGACCGACGAACGGTTCACCGACGCGGTCTTCCTGATCGCCGGGTTGTTCGCCGACGAGCATCATCCGTGCGGATCGCCTGCCCGCGCCGAAGACGGTCTGCTCGGCGTCGCGGTACAGATCGCAGCCGTGGCACCCGTCCGCCGCGCGGGACAGTGCGTCGAGGTCGACGGTGTCCGGCACGAACGGTGCGGCCGAGGGCTTCGTGGCTCGGGGCATGGGCGTCGAGTACCCGTCGGGCGGAGCTTCATTCGCGCCACCCTGTCAATTAGTTTAGCGCTAAGATATAATCACCGGAGTAGCCCACCCAGAAAGCGAGCCTCCATGTCCCTCACCGAAGTCACCGCCCACCACCCCTACAGCCCGGCCGTGGTCGCCGGCGGACTCGCGTTCGTCTCCGGAGCACTGTCCGTCGATGCCGAGGGCACCGCCGTCCCGGGCCGCACCGAGGCGCTCGACGCCGCCGTGGACCGCATGGTCGATCGCCTCGCCACCGTCGGCGGACAGCTGAAGGACGTCGTCAAGCTCACCTACTACGTCACCGACCTGTCGTTGCGCGAGGAGGCGAACCGCCAGTTCGAGCGCATCTTCGACGAGCCGCGTCCCGCGCGCACCTTCCTGGAGGTCAGCAGCCTCCCCTACGGCGCCATCGCCGAGATCGACGCCGTCGCGGCGGTCGAGGGACGCTGACAGCGCACCCCGCCCGGCAGCGCCGCGGGTCCCCGTTCCGAGGAATCGACGGGGACCCGCGGCGCGTCGCCGTCACCTATGCTCGTTCGATATCTTGGTACTAAACAGATGAGACCCTCGAGGATCCAGGAGGTGCGCCCGGTGACGCAACGCCCCGTTCCAGATCGCGATGCCGTCGACGACATCGTCGACCAGTGGGCCCACCAGTGGCCCGACCTGGATGTGAGTCCGCTGAAAGTGCTGGGCCGCCTGCACCGTTCGTATCTGCGGTACCAGACGTCCCTTGCCGCCGTGTTCGAGGAGCACGGCATCAACATGGCGTCGTTCGACGTTCTGGCCGCCCTCCGACGTTCGGGTCCGCCGTACCGGATGACGTCCGGACAGCTGGCGGAATCCGCCCTCGTCACCACCGGCGGAGTCACACTGCGCGTCGACCGCCTGGAGAAGGCGGGACTGGTGCAGCGGGAGCGTGACGCCGAGGACCGCCGCATCGTGCACGCGCAACTCACCGACGAGGGCTTGCGGGTGATCGAGAAGGTCGCGGAGGCCCACTTCGCCAACGAGTCGCAGATCCTCAGCGGGATGTCGCAGGACGATCAGGCGGCGTTGGCCGAATTGCTCCGCAAGCTCGAGCACTCGATCGTCGAGAACCAGGCCCCCACCGCCTGAGCGGAGGACTCAGCTGGCCGCGCGGGCGGTCAGGTCGGCGACCTCACCGAATCCGATGAACCGTTCGGACGCCGCCGTCATCTCCACGATGAAACGTCGCTGCTCGTCCTGCGATGCACCGATCAGGCGCGCCGCACCCGTCCACTGCGCCTCGGACAGCTTGCGGGCGAGCTGGGCGGGTTCGGCGCACGGCGTCGCGATCCCGGCCTGGTTGAGCCGTTCGATGAACCGGATGTACCGGCCGAGGATCCGGTTGTGGGCCGCCTCGAGCTGTTCCCCGATCACTGGGTCGACGGCGGCGCGGTCCTCGATCATCGTGAACAGGCGGCCGCTGCTGTAGACGGTCTCGATGAACGCCGCGGTGGCCGCGCGCAGGACGGTGCGCGGGTCCGCGTCCGGCGGGACCGGGATGCGCTGAGCCTCGACGAACGTGTCGAACACCGCGGCGGCGACGGCACGGAACGCGTCGTCCCGGGATGCGAACCGGGCGGAGAATTCGGCCTGCGACACCCCGGCGGCAGCGGCGATGACCGCCTCGGTGGTGCGCTCGTATCCGAGCTCGGCGAAGCACCGCCCCGCCGCCTCGACCAACGCGAGCCGACCTCGATCGTCACCGTTCGTAAGCACCGCTCGCGCCTCCTCGTACCCCGGCCGGCGCCCGACGTGTCGGCCGTCACACATTCTTAGTTGACATTTCATTCACGTCAACCCGGGCGACCCTACGCCTGCTGAAGTGCCTTCGCCTGGGCTTCCGCCTGAGCCCGGTAGAGCCGGCGGAGCCGGATGACGCCGAGGTCGTGCTGGTACAGGTTCTCTGCCTGGTCCGCGTCGAATGCCATCGCCTCGAGCATGGTGCGGTCCTGCTCGAGCACCACCCAGTGCCGCTCCTCGAGCTTGGTGCGGTACAGGAACCGCCAGACGTCGCGTTCCCAGCCCTCGACGCGGCGGTACCGCCAGAAGAACACCGCGGTGGTCTCGGCGTCGATCGGCGTTCCCATGCCGACGATGCCGAACGAGCCACCCGGGCCCGCGGTCGGCGGGTAGGGAATCTCGAGGTCCACCCAGTCGATGCCGGTCCGGCAGAATTCGACCCAGTCGAAGTTCACGCCCCGCTGGTCGGTCTTCTCGAAGAAGAACCCGCGATCGGTTTCGCGGATCCGGAACTTCGCGGACGTCTCGCCGCCGAACATCGAATGCGATTCGCGGTGCAGGAACGCTCCGTGCATCGGGTCGAGCAGGTTCTCCAGCGTGAACCGCCACGGCGCCTTCCACTCCGCGTAGCAGAGGAAGTTCGAGATGCCGTCGTCGGTGAGTCGCTCGGGGAGTTCGAGGGGCGCGGGCTCGGCGTCGGGGTCGGTGCCGAACCAGGCGAGCACGGCGCCGGCCACCTCCCGCACGGGGAGGCTGGTCACCAGCCGCTTGCCCTCGAGGTTGCAGCCGGGCATTCCGGGGACGGAGACGACGGTGCCGCCGCCGTCGACCTGCACGCCGTGGTACTGGCAGGCGACGCGATCACCGAGGTGCTGACCCTGCGACAGCGGGGCGCCGCGGTGCGGGCAGCGGTCGGCGAGCATGCGGAGGGTGCCGTCGGACTGACGGAACAGCAGCCAGTCCTCGCCGAGGCGCCGCACCTTCTTCATGTCGCCGCGCGCGACGAAGTCGGACGGGCACACCGCGTGCCACTGGTCGCGCATCCCGGTCGCGAAGATCTCGTCGCCGGTCAGTGCCGCCTTGTGCAGTCGGTTCACCATGTCAGGCCCCCATCCGTCGGATCTCGTCCGTGAAAGTGTCGGTGGTCCAGGCGTCGCCGCCGGGACTGTGGATGCCGAGGGCGTTCAAACCCTTCACCAGGCCTTCGAGGTGGTGCACACCGGTGCCGAAGACCTCTTCGATCGCACCGGCCAGCTTCCGTTCGTACGGGGTGGGTGCCGTGCCGGACTGGCGTGGTTGCAGATACAGGCTCATGGTTCTTCCCTTCTAGAGATCCAGCACGAGCTCGTCGGAGCGGGCGCGGGAAACGCAGATCATGATGGTGGTGCCGGACTCCTGCTCGGAGCTGGAGAGCAGGGAGTCGCGGTGGTCGGGGGTGCCGGCGAGGACGCGGGTTTCGCACGTCCCGCAGATGCCTTCGCGGCAGGAGTTGGGGACGTCGACGCCGGATTCCTCGAGGGTGTCGAGGATGGTCCGGTCGGGGGCGACGGTGGCCGAGATGCCGGATCGTTCGCAGATCACGCGGACGGGACGGTCGCCGGCGAGGGTGTCGGCGGGGATCTCCTTCGCCTTGAACCGCTCGAGCCGGATCGCGCCGTCCGGCCAGGAATCGGTGTACCCCTCGACCGCGCCGAGCAGACCCTCGGGGCCGCAGGCGTAGACGAATGTTTCCTCACGGGCGGCGCCGAGGATGCCGGCGAGGTCGAGGATGCCGTCGGTCTCCTCGGTGACGACGTGCACGCGGTCGCCGTATCCGGACAGTTCGTCGAGGAACGCCATCGACGCGCGGGCACGGCCGCCGTAGTGCAGTTCCCATTCGGCGCCCATGCGTTCGGCTTCACCGATCATCGCGAGGATCGGCGTGATGCCGATGCCGCCGGCGATGAACACGTAGCGCGGCGAGGGCAGGAGTTCGAAGTTGTTGCGGGGCGTGCTCACCGACAGGCTGTCGCCGGGCCGCAGCGTCTCGTGGACGTGCCGGGAGCCACCTCGGCCGGTCACCTCGTGGAGGATCGCGACGCGGTACCCGGTCTTGTCGTCGGGGTCTCCGCAGAGGGAGTACTGACGGATGGTCCCGCGGTTCAGGTGCAGGTCCAGGTGGGCGCCCGGCGTCCACCCGTCGACCGCGCCGCCGTCTTGTCGTTCGAGGCGAAGCGACACCACGCCCGAGGACTCGACCCGCATCTGACGCACCATCATGGGGACGGTGTCTGCGTCTGTTGTCATCGCTCACTCCCAGGCTCAACCGAAGGCGTAGTTCCTTAGTGCTCAATAATTTAGCACTAAGATGTATCGTGCGCCACAGTTGAGGGGAAATTCGTCGAGTACAGGCCGGGCTACTCCGCTTCGCGGTACCGCACGGTCTCGGCCGCGAGCCGCTCCTCGTATGCCTGTGCGAGATCGTGCAGAGCCTGCACGCAGTCACCGGTGAACACCGGCGCATGCATCGGCGCCAGCAGCAGGGGTTCCAGATCGGCGAGTCCCCGGATCGTGGGGCCGAGCGCCGGTGACAGGCACGTCGCGTTCCCCATGTCCTCCGCCGCGATGGCCGGGCCGACGATCTCCTCCTCCGTGGCAGGCGGATGATGCCCGAACGCGGTGAACAGGTCGCCGCAGAACAGCGTCTGCGTCGTCTCCTCGAAAACCAGCCCGGCGTCCCACCCGTGCGGAACGTGCGGAGTGTCGAGATGACGGACTCGCCTGGTGCCCGTCTCCATCACGTCGCCGTACTGCAGGGGACGCGGCATACGATCGGCCAGGTCGTTGACCTGCACGAAGCAACCCATCGCCCCGTGCGCGACCTCGGCGTTCGGCGCGGCCGCCAGCCACGAGTTCATCGCACCGCACTCGTCGGCCTCCACGTGCCCGAACGTGATCCACCGCAGTCTGTCGAGAGGAATCAGCCGGCCGACCGCCGCGGACACGGACGGGAACAGCGCACGCTGACCGGTGTGGAACAGCAGCGGTTCCTCACCGTCGACGAGGAACTGGTTCATGATCAGGTTGGGCTCGTCCAGATACGTGGACAGCCGGTAGATGTCGGGAGCGATCTCGGTAATCGTGGTGTCCATCCCTGGCTCCGATCACGTCACGGTGTCGTGAGGACAAGCCTTCTCGGGACAGCGGCGGCGCGCAAGATCCTGCGGGTCCGCGATGGCGCTACCGTCGTTGCCCGACGCCGATCCGGACGAGATCGTGCCCGACGGTCACGGTGCCGGCGAACGTGGACTTCACGCCTCGTTCCCACTGGTCGTCGGTGACCTGCCGGGGGTCGCCCGGCCCGATGTGGGAGAGCACCACCTGGCGGACATCCGCGTCCGTGGCGACGCGCCCGACGTCCTGCGCGGTGGTGTGCGCGTGAATCATGTGCTCGACCAGTGCGGGACCCGAAGTCTGCGCGTAGAAGTCGACGTCGATCACCTCGTGGACGAGGATGTCGGATCCTCGGGCGAGTCGAACCACGTTCGACGACTTCGCGGTGTCGCCGGAGAACGTGACCGCGCCGTCCTCCGTGTCGAACCGGTACGCCAGCGAGGGATAGACGGGGCCGTGCGGAACCAGCGTCGCGGTGACCCGGACCCGGTCGTCTTCGAACACCGGGAACGGCTCCATCTCCGGCGCCGTGTTGTCGGCGGACGCACCCGCCGACACCGGTGACAGTACGTCGTGCAGCGACAACCGCTGTCCGTAGTCGGACTGGGCGCCCTTTTCGACGTTGCGAATGTTGATGTCGTAGGCGAATGCGTCGAGTACGCCCGCGAACAGATCGGTGAGTCCGGGTGTCGGCGAGGCCGGACTCTGGATCGGAATGCTCTTGCCGCCGCGGGGCGTCGCCAATCTGCCCGCCGAGCCCGGGCCGTACACCGGCACCACGTTGCGGAATGTGTAGGACGGTGTCCCGCCCGGCAGCCAGAAGACGTTGAACAGATCGGCGATGTGATCGCTGTGCATGTGCGTGACGAAGACGCCACCGAGCGAATCCGCGGCGATACCAGCCTGGATCAGCTTTCGGCTC
Organism: Rhodococcus sp. G6(2025); assembly: GCF_058628105.1. Taxonomy (NCBI): domain Bacteria; kingdom Bacillati; phylum Actinomycetota; class Actinomycetes; order Mycobacteriales; family Nocardiaceae; genus Rhodococcus; species Rhodococcus sp. G6(2025). The sequence continues at coordinate 336,479 of NZ_CP179750.1, read as the reverse complement.
GACCAGGGACCCGCGTCGATCAGATACGGTCTGTCGCCGACGACGAGCACACTGGACGTGCCGCTCCGCCCCGGCACGGCGATGGGACCGGCCGCCGTGCCGAGCAGAATCAGCGTCGTCGCGTAACCATCGACGTCACCGGACAACTCGTAGGCGTCCGGTGGCGTCGCGCCACTCGGCTGCGCGTCCGCGGTGTGAGACGCGCAGCTCGTCGCGGCGATAGCAGTGGCGGCGGACCCCAGCAGGGCCAGCGCCCGCCGCCTCGACAGAGCTTGTCCGCCGACGGTTTCCATTCAGGCGTCCGTGCGGGCGGCGGCCAACTCCAGCGGCACCTGCCAGGCGTCGTATTCGTAGACCCAGTCGCCGTTGCCCGCGACCTTCAGCCATTCGTTGGACCGGGAGCCCCGCTGGATGCGTGACGTCCGCTGCAGTCGCGTCTCCTGGTAGGTCTGCAGCGCGACTGCGGGGTCGTCGAACAGGCTGAGGCAGCGGGACAGGACGACGGCGTCTTCGACTGCCATGCCGGCGCCCTGCGCCATGAACGGCATCATCGGATGTGCCGCGTCGCCGAGGAGCACGGACCGCCCGTCGGTCCACGACGCCAGCGGGTCGCGCACGTAGAGAGCCGATTTCAGGACGTCGTCGCAGGCGTCGAGGAGGGCTCGTGCCTCGGGGTGGAAGTCGCGGTACAGCTCACGAAGTTCGGTGACGGATCCCGGTGTGGTCCACGATTCCTCGGTCCACTCCTCCTGACCGCAGGTGGCGAAGACGAAGATGTCCTTGCCCTGGTTGAGCGGGAACGTCACGATCTGCGTCGACGAATCCGGCCCCCACCACTTGGTGAAGCAGTCGAGGTTCGGCAGGTCGCCGACGCGTTCGGTGGGGACGACGGCGCGGAACGCCACGACCCCGGTGAACGTCGGCTGTTCCCGCCCCAGCAGAGCGGTCCGGACCGCGGAGTGGATCCCGTCGGCGCCGACGATCACCTCTGCGGAAACCCCACTGCCGTCGGTGAACTCGATGCGGCCGTCGGCCACGCCCCTGACCCGGCGACCCATTTCGACGACACCCGACGGCAGCCGGTTCTCGAGCGCGGTCATGAGGTCGCCCCGGTGCATGGTCAACTGCGGTGCGCCGTACTGCTGTTCCGCGCTGTCGCCCATCGGCAGCCGGGACGTTTCGGCCCCCGTGTCCCACGTGCGGCTGATCCGGAACTGGGGCCGGGCGGCCGATTCGCGGATCGCCGGCCCGATGCCGAGTCCGTCGAGAGCCCGGACCGCGTTGGGGGTGAGGTTGATGTCGGCGCCGACGCGCGCGAACTGCCTCGTCTGCTCGTAGACCGTGACGTCGAGACCGAACTTGTGGAGGGCGATCGCCGTCGCCAGTCCGCCGATGCCGCCGCCGCAGACGGCGACCGTGGTCACTGTGCAGCCTTTCCGGGGACCGTGACGGGCGGCGTGAACGGTGCCGGCATGTCGCCGTAGGCGGCGAGATCGACCTCGACGATCACCGGCGCCTGCCTCGACACGGCGTCCGCGAGCACCTCGTGGGCCTCGCCGGCGCCACCGATCCGCAGGTACGGCACGCCGATGGACTGCGCCAGCAACGGGAAGTCGGGGGTGACGAGGTCGACGGCGTAGGTGTCTTCGCCGCCGCCCTTCTGCATGTTGCGCAGCACGCCGTAGCCGCCGTCGTTGAACACGAGCAGCACCAGCCACGGCTTCTCCTGCGCCATGGTCAGGATCTCGCCGAAGTGGACGGCCAGGCCGCCGTCGCCGACGAGGGCCAGGGTGGGACGGGTCTCGTCGGCCAGCGCGGAACCGATGGCCATGCCCAGTCCCTGCCCGATGCCGCCGCCGCGAGGGAAGACGTTGGACTTGGGGTCGAACATCGGCAGCAGCCGGTTGCCCCAGGAACTCGACGCAATGGTGACGTCGCGGGCGATCACGGAATCCTGTGGGAACGCGGCACGCACGGCGTCGCACAGCACCGCGTGATCGCCGAGTCCGGCGCGCTGCTTGCTGCGGACGAGTTCGCGGGTGGCGCGAGCACGTTCGGTCCAGGCGGCGTCGACGGGCGTCAGGCCCGACAGCTGCCGGAGGAACGTCGCGATGTCAGCGGTGACCCCGGCCTCCGCCGGGTAGACGCGTCCGATCGCGGCCGCGTCGATATCGACCTGCACGTGCACGGCGGGAACGGGCATGGAGTAGTCGCCGGTCTCGTTGGACCGGAAGTGGGTACCCAGCGACAGCAGCAGGTCGGCATCCTGGAGGAGTTCGCGCCCCACGGGGGTGTTGCCGTAGTTGCCGATGCACAGCGGATGGTCCTCGGGCACGGCGCCGCGCCCGGAGTTGCTGGTGAGCAACGGGACTCCCCACTGCTCCACCAGTTCGGTCAGCTCGACGCCGGCCGTGGCGACACCGCCGCCAGCCCAGATCACCGGGCGTTCCGCCGACTGCAGCAGGGCGAAGGCGACGGCCAACTCGTCGACGTCCGGTGTGCGCGGCGACTCCGACACCGGTCCGACCACGTCGATGACGTGTTCCGCGTACTGGAGGTCGATGGGCCATTCGATGCTCGACGGGCCGCCGGGCGCGGCGAGCGCAGCAGCGACGCCTTCCCGCAACACCTTTCCGGCGCCGTCGGTGTCGAGGATGGTGGCGGCATGCTTCGACGTCGCCGTCAGCATCCCCAGCTGATCCTTGGTCTCGTGGATGAAACCGCGACCCGAGCCGAGGTAGCGGCTCTCGACGTTGCCCGTCACGTGCAGCACCGACGTTCCGGCACTGAGCGATTCGATCAGCGAGCCGGCCGCGTTGCCGGCACCGGTGCCGGTACTCGTGAGAGCGCAGCCGAGGCTGCCGGTGGCGCGGGCGTACCCGTCGGCGGCGCTGACCGCGGTGGCCTCGTGCCGGACCGGCACGAACCGCAGGTGCTTGCTCACCGCCTGCACCAGGGGCTGGTTGTGGACGCTCACGATACCGAAGACGGTGTCGACACCGGCCTCGCGCAGCACCTGGACGAGCAGGTCGCCCCCATTACCCACCTGCTTGTCATTTCGTGCAGACATGGTGTTCCTCTCAGACATAGCGCGCGACGCCTCCGCAGACGTCGAGGCTGGTGCCCGTCACGTAGGACGAGCGTGGAGACAGCAGGGTCACGATCATGGCGGCCACCTCGTCGGCGCGGCCGAACCGGCCGAGGCCGATGCCGCGGTCCTGGGCGATCTCCGCCTCCCATTCGGCGAATGTGGCGTCGGTGCCCGATTCCTCGTAGCGGCGCCGCCACTGGCCGGTGTCGACCAGTCCGAGCGACACCGAGTTGACGCGGATGCCGTCGGCGGCGAGTTCGAGCGACAGCGACTTGCTGAGGTTCAGCAGCCCGGCCCGGGCGGCGCTGGTGGTGACCAGCCGCGGCTCGGGCTGACGTGCAAGCACCGCCGAGATGTTGACGATGGACGCGGCGTCGGACTTGCGCAGTACCGGCAGGGCGGCCTCGACGGTGTTGAGGACGCTGGAGAACTTGAGGTCGAGTTCGTCGCGCCAGTCGTCGAGGGTCGCCTCGCCGCGCGGGACCATGCGGGACTTGCCTGCGTTGTTGACCAGACCGTCGAGGCCGCCGAATCGGGCGACACCGGCGTCGACCAGCGCGGCGACCGCGGCCGGGTCGCGGACGTCGCAGGACGCGGTGAGGACGCGGTCACTGCCGGGCAGCGGCGCGATCACGGAGTCGAGCCGGTCGCGGTCGCGCGCACAGGTGACGACGTTGGCACCCTCCTCGAGCAGCATCGCGACGGTGGCGAGCCCGACTCCCGAGCTTCCGCCCGTCACCAGGTGGGTGCGGTCTTTCAGTTGCAGGTCCACGACGTGGTCCCCTTCTCTAGTGCAGGACGAATCCGCCGTTGACGACGAGTTGCTGGCCGGTGATGTAGGACGCCTCGGGTCCCATCAGGAACGCGACGGCGCCGACGAGGTCCGACGGCTGCTGTGGCCGCTCGAGCGCGCGGTTGAGGCGGTACAGCTCGTGCCGGTGCTCCGGAACCTTCTGCGCCGATTCGCTTTCGGTCAGACCGGGTGAGACGGTGTTGACGGTGATGCCGTGCGGGCCGAGGTCACGGGACATGGCGCGGGTCAGCGCGGCCACCCCGCCCTTGGAGGCGATGTAGTGCGCGAGGCGCGGCGAACCGTACAGGGCGGCGTCGGAGCCGATGGTGACGACTCGTCCGCCTCCGTTCCCGATGATGGAGGGAATGATCGCCCTGCTCACGAGGAACGTGCCGCGCAGGTTGACGCCCAGCACCCGGTCCCACTCGTCGATGTCGAGTTCGTGAATCGGTTTGCCGCCCACGCCGTCCGCGAGGGCCGCGTTGTTGACGAGGCCGTACAGCGGACCACCGGAGGTGACGGTGGCCGCCATCGCGTCGACGGACTCCGCGTCGCGGAGATCGACCCGGACGAACTGTGCCTTGACGCCGTCGGCGCGCAGGCTCGCCGCCGCGTCCTCGCCCCAGTCCTCGCGGATGTCGGCGAGCCACAGGGTGGCGCCCTCCTCGCCGAGCCGGCGGGCCAGGGCGAGTCCGAGACCCCGCCCCGCCCCGGTGACGAGAATGCTGCGGCCGTCGAGATTCACGGTCAGTCCCGCGTCACGCCGTGCATGGCCGACGTCTCGGGGTACGTCGGGATCTGCGGCTTCTGCGCGCCGATGATGACGCAGAACAGAGCGTCCTTGTCGCCGTTGTTCTTCAGGCTGCGCGGAACTCCGGCCGGGACGACGATCATGTCGCGGTAACCGAGGGTGCGCTTCTCGACCTGGCCGTCGCGGTGAACACCGACCTCCACCTCGCCCTCGAGCACGAAGAAGGCTTCCTCGGCGTCGTGGTGGGTGTGCTCCGGGCCCTCGGCGCCGGGGGGAAGCAGCATGTTGGAGAACGTGAATCCGCGCGAGACGATGGTGCGGTTGTCGTTCTCGTGGTTACCCGTCGCGCCGGAGCCGACGTAGCGGATCTGCGCGCGCTTGAACTGGTCGCCGGCCTTGGCCTGGAAACCCAGGGTGTCCCAGTCCTCGTGGCGGGAGCCACGGGTGAGGATCAGCGAGTCGGTGAATTCCTTCAGATCGGCGGTGCCGTATTCGAGTGTCATGTCGTGCTCCTTCTCTAGAGGTGGTTGCGTAGGCGTTCGGTGATGTGGATGAAGGATTCGACCCAGGCGTTGAAAGCCTCCGGCCGCTCCTGGTTCGCGAGGTGTCCGGCACCCCGGATGGTGACGAACACGGCACCCGGAATTCCGCCTGCGAGAACCTGACTCGCCGGAACCCCGGTCACTCTGTCCTCGTCTCCGCCGAGGACGAGCGTGGGGATGTCGATCTTCGGCAGATCGGCCGTGTGATCGGTGGCCGCCATCGACTCCGCGGCGTACCCGTAGCCGGGCAGCCGGATCGACGACGCCATGATCGCCGTGGCCTTCGCGGTCACTTGGTCGTCGGCGGTCCCGGACAGCAGCCGCGGGGCCCGTTCGGCGGCAAAGGCTTCCGCGCCTTCCTGCTCGAGCGTCGCGGCCCGGGCGCGCATCCGGCCGGCGGCGTCGCCGTCCGCTCCCGAGCCGACGGTGGAACTGCCGAGCAGCAGACTCCGCACGAGCCCGGGGTGGCGCAGCGCCAGCCGGGTGGCGATCACGCCGCCCCACGACATCCCCAGGAGGTGCGCTCCCGCGTCACCGCAACGGTCGCGGATCACGTCGGCGGCGGCGTCGGCGTAGTCGTCGAGGTCGAACGGACGGCCCGGGTCCTCGCTGCGGCCGTAACCGGGAGCGTCCCAGGCCAGCAGTCGCAGCGACGACGACAGTTCGTCGAACTGCGGCGCGAAACTGTCTGCGCCGCCCCCGATCCCGTGCAGCATGAGCAGCGCGGGGCCGGAACCGGATTCGACGACGTGCGTCACGACGCCCGCCCGAGGTCGAACCGCTCGAACGCACCGGGGTCGGGGATGCCGGCCATGTGGTCGCGGACCTGCTTGGACGGCGGGCCCGCGGTGCCCCACAGGTCGGAGAGTTCGGGAACCCGGCGCCAGACCTTGCACAGCCACCGGTCCTCGTCGACCTGCGCGATGCCGGACGTGTACTCGCACACCAGCCCTGCCGGGTCGGCGAAATAGGAGAAGGTGTTGTCGCCGGGGCCGTGCTTGCCCGGACCCCACAGCGGCACGGTGCCGTGGTGACGCAACCGGCCGATGCCGCGCATGAAGTGGTCGACGGTGGGCATCTCGTAGGCGACGTGATTCACCGACGTCCACTCGGCCTGGTTGAACGCGATGCTGTGATGGTCGGTGTTGCAGCGCAGGAACGCCATCTGGTGCTCGGACCAGTCGGAGACCCGCATGCCCAGGACGTCGCAGTAGAACGTCACCGCGGCGTCGATGTCGACGGTGTTGAGGACGACGTGCGTGACACCGACCGGGACGGCGTCCTCGCGGCCGAGCTTCGGGACCGCGAGCGCGTCGGCGAGCAGTTCGACGACGCGGCCCTCGGGGTCGACCAGGCTGACGCCGTAGCCGCCGCCGAGATCGTCGACCGGCCCCGGGCCGCTGACGATCGGGACGCCGCGGAGTTCGAGTCGGCGGGCGGCCTCGTCGACCTCGGCCGGCGTGGCGACGGCGAACGTGATGCGGCCGAGGCCGTTCCGCTCGGCCTGGGTGAGTTGCAGCGCGTGGTGGTGCTCACCGGTTCCCCGCAGCCAGGCACCGTCCGTGCCCTGCTCGACCACGCGCAGTCCCCACACCTCCGAGTAGAAGTCGGTGGATTCGATGCTGGCCTGTGTGCGCAGTTCGACGGAGCGCAGGCACCGCAGCCGGGCTATGGGTTGGTTCATCGCATGCCTCCAGTTGCTTAGGTCTCAATATCTTAGCGCTAAAGTAATAGGTCGTACAGAGCTGACGGGAATTTCTTTCCGGACGACCTACTACTTCAGCTTCCCCGTGGGCCGATGTGACCGTGGTTCAGTCAGACGGAACCCGTGTGACATTCGGCGAGCAAGCTTCAGTCAGCCCACGAGCGGGTCGCTCAATCAGCCCACGGATTGGGTTCCTCGTCGAGGCCCCAGTAGATGCTCTTCTGCCGCGAGTAGGCGGCGATACCGCTGCGCCCCTTCTCCACCCCGAGCCCGCTCTCCTTGACGCCGCCGAACGGCGTCGAGATGCTGAACTGCTTGTAGGTGTTGATCCACACGGTGCCGGCCTGGAGGCGGCGGGCGAGTTTCCACGCGCGACGGTAGTCGCGCGTCCAGATTCCCGACGCCAGACCGAATACCGAATCATTGGCCTGTGCAACCAGATCCGCGTCGCCGTCGAACGGCAGGACCACCAGGACGGGTCCGAAGATCTCCTCCTGGCAGGTGCGCGAATTGTTGGGGAGCCCGTCGATGATCGTCGGCAGGTAGTACGCGCCGTCGCGGAGCCGTTCGTCGTCGGGGATCGCCCCGCCGCACAACACTCGTCCGCCCTCTTCGCGAGCGAGGTCGACGTATGCGGCGACGCTGTCGCGGTGCTTGCGGTGGACCATCGGCCCGACCTGGGTGTCGGGGTCGCGGCCGGGTCCGAGTCGCAGTCGCTGCGTCTTGGCCACCAGCTTCTCGAGGAATTCGTCGTAGATGAGGCGGTCGACGAACAGCCGGGATCCGGCGATGCAGCTCTGCCCGGTGGACGAGAAGATCCCGTACATGACGCCGTTCACGGCGGCGTCGAGGTCCGCGTCGTCCAGCACGATCGTCGGCGACTTGCCGCCGAGTTCCAACGACACGGGCATCAGCTTGTCGGCTGCCGCGTGCGCGATGGACCGTCCGGTGTTGGTGCCGCCGGTGAACGTCACCTTCCCGACACCGGGGTGGGTGACGATGGCGTCGCCGACCACCGAGCCCTTGCCCGGCAGCACCGACAGCAGTCCGGCAGGCAGTTGTGTTTGGTCGATGAGCCGCGCCAGTTCCAGCGACACCAGCGGCGTCCACTCGGCGGGCTTGAGAACGACGGCGTTGCCTGCCGCCAGCGCGGGCGCGATCTTCTGCGCGTCGCTGGCCACCGGCGAGTTCCACGGTGCGATGGCGCCGACCACGCCGATGGGCTCGAGAACGCTCATCGTGAGGAAGTTGCCGCGTGGGGTGGTGAGGTCGTCGTCCGCGGTTTCGAGGACGGCGGCGAAGTAGCGGAACGTGCCCGCCGCGCTGCCGACGAGTGCGGTGGTCTCGGCGACCGTCTTGCCAGTGTTGTAGCTCTGCAGCAGCGCCAGCCGGGACGTGTTCGCCTCGATCGCGTCGGCGACGCGGTGCAGGTACTTGGCCCGCTGGTGCGGGAGCAGCGCGCGCCACGCCGGGTCGGCGGCGGCGGCGCGGCCCTTCCGGACCGCCTCGTCGGCGTCGTCGGCGGTGGCCTGGTGGATCACCTGCAGGGTTTCGCCGGTCGACGGGTCCGTGACCGCGAACGCGGGGCCGTTCGCCTGCCGCCACTGCCCGGCGACGAGGATCCGGTCGGCGACCGGGACGAACGGCAGTGTCTGTGGTGCGGTGTCGAGAACGGTCACTGGGAGATCTCCTCGAGGGTCTTTTCGCGGGTTTCGACGGCGAAGAAGCCGACCACGAGGGCACCGATCATTGCGACCGCGGCGAACATTCCGAAGACGACGGTGAGTGTGCCGCCCCCGTCGAGGATGGCGCCGACGGCGAGGGGGCCGACGATGATGCCGAGGCGTCCGCTCGCTCCGCCGATCGCGCAGCCGATGGCTCGCATCCGGGTCGGGTACAGCTCCGCGGTGTAGACGTAGAGCGCCATGTTGACGGCGAAGACGAACAGCGCGGATCCGGCCGACCAGAACAGGACCTTCGTCGCGGTGTCGGCGCCGGAGGCGGCGAGCAGGAAGAGCAGCGAGGAGCACAGGACCATCGACGCGGTGATGCAGATGCGGCGTCCGAGGTTGTCGATGAGGAATGCGACGAGGATGCAGCCGATCAGGCCGGCGACGCTGGTGACGATGCTGTAGTGCAGGGCGGTGTCGACGCTGACGTCGAATGCGGATCGGTACAGCGTCGGCAGCCAGGACGCGATGCCGTAGTTGACGAAGTAGGCGCAGCCCCAGATCGCGGCGAGCATCAGCGTGCGACGCAGGTAGATGCCCCGGAAGGCCTCCGCGAACGTTCCGCGGCGGGTGTCGACGGCGACGGCGGGCAGCGGCTGCGGGGCCGGGAGCGTCTTGCCGTACTTGCCGGTGATCTCGTTCTCGATGCGGGTCATGGCGTTGTGCGCATCCTCGTGGCGGCCACGGGACGCGAGCCAGCGCGGCGACTCTGGCAGCTTCCACAGCAGCGGCAGGAGCACGACGGGCAGCGCGCCGAGCGCGAACAGGATCTTGTAGCCGTAGTTCGGGACCACCCACGCCGACACGATCGCCGACATCACGAGCCCGATCGGGAAGATCACCTCGTAGAGCAGCACGAACCGTCCGCGCTTGTGGGCTTTGGTGATCTCGCCGATGTAGCTCGCTGCGACCGGGACCTCGGCGCCGAGGCCGATGCCCTGCACGAATCGGAAGACGAGGAAGAGCATCAGGCTGTCGGTGAACGCCATGCCGAGGCTCATCACGGCGTAGAGCGCGAGCGAGAAGATGATGACGTTGAGCCGGCCGACGCGGTCGGCGAACCAGCCGCCGGCGAGGGCGCCGACGAGCATGCCGATGCCGCCGATGGCGATCACCCAGGCGATGTCGCCGGGGGTCAGACCCCACTTGGGGATGAGAACGGGGAGAGAGTACGCGATCATCAGCTGGTCGAAGCCGTCGAAGAACGTGACGGCGCCGACGATGACGCGGGCCTTGATGTGCCACCTGCTCATCGGCAGGCGTTCGAGTCGGGCGCTGATCATCTCAGCTGTGGCAGCCATGGCGGGCGATACCGTCGTCATGAGCATCCTCAGGGTCGGGTCGAGGCATTTACTTAAGCCCTCAAAGGCTTACCACTAAGATGTAATCTCACGCACATGAGAAACGTCAACCCTTGACTTTGGAAGAAACATGTTATTCACACCTGTGCGTACTTCTTAACCTTCCGCGGTTAACAAGTGCTCACGGGTGAGAGAGCCGTCGACTACGCGGTGGACTGCATCCATTCTGCACAGATGCGTGTGGTCATGTGTCACCAGCAGCGTCGCGACCTCGCGCTCTCGCACCACACCGAGGATCAGATCCATGATCGCGGCGCCCCGTTCCTGGTCGAGCGCGCTGGTCGGCTCGTCGACGACCAGCAGCGACGGATCGTTCATCAGCGCCCGGGCCAGGTTGACCCGCTGCCGCTGCCCACCCGACAACTGCGCGGGCCGCTTCCCTGCATGGTCTGCGAGGCCGACGGCGTCGAGCAGGTCGCGAGCCTTCGCGCGCCCGGCCCGCCGCGGCACGAACATCCGCTGCCCGAGATGCGCCATCACCTCCAGTTGTTCGAGGGCCGTCAACGACGACACCAGATTGGACTGCTGGAACACGATGCCGATCCGGTCGCGGCGCAGCGTGGACGCCTCCCGCCGGCTCAGCGCGGTGAGTTCGGTGGTGCCCAACCGGACGGAGCCCGAGTCGGGCCGGATCAGCGTCGACGCCACCGCGAGGAGCGTCGACTTTCCGGAACCGGACGGACCGGTGATCGCGGCGATCTCACCCCGGCCGAGGGCCAGCGACACCGAGTCGAGGGCGGTGACGCGTCCCGCGCCGTCGGGGTAGGTGAGGGTGACGTCGTCGAGGGTGAGGGCGGGGGTGGTCATCGTGTGCTCCCGAGGGCGGTGAGGGGGTCGGTGGTGAACAGGAAGCGGAGCGCGAACGCGGCGCCGAGGAGGCCCAGCCCGACGAGAGCGGTGGCGGGCAGGACAGTGGTGGAGATGTCGAGCACGAACGGCACGGCGTCGCCGATCATCGACCCGGCCACCGCTGCCGTCCCGACACCGACACCCACGCCGGCGAGCAGGACGACGAGCGCCTGCCCGAGCGCGTCCTGCACGAGCGACCCGGTGGACGCGCCGAGCGCCTTCAACGTCGCGACATCGGGGGTCCGCTGGAGGGTCCAGACCGTGAAGAACGCGCCGATCACCAGCGCGGAGATCGCGAACAGCATCACCGTCATCAACGTCAGTGACCCGTTCTCGGAGGTATAGGAGCCGATGGCGGAGAAGGAGTCGGCCACACTTCGGGAGGTCGTCCCCGCGACGGCGTTCGTGGCGTCGTCCCCGCCGGCCACCGCGAGCACCGTCGCCGCACCCCCACGCGGGTTCGCGTGCTGCCAGTCGGCGAGCGTCATCCACACGGCCGGGCTGTGGCCGTACCAGTCGTCGCCGCGGACTGCGGTCACGGCGAAGGTGACGTCGCCGACGGTGAGACGGTCGCCGGCGCCGACGCCGAGGGATCGCGCCGCGCCTGCCCCGAGGATCACGGTTCCCGGCGCGGACGGTGAACGGTCGCCCACACCGCCGTCCGCGCCGACCAGTGCCACCCCCTTCGCCGGACCTCCTACTGCCGACGCCGAGCCTCGTCCGACGCCGATCGGCTGCACCGAGTCGGCGCTCCGCCGCCAGACGGCCACCTGCTCGGACGTCAGCACGGACTCGTCGAACCACGGACCGTCGTCGGAGGCGGCGAAGACCACCGACTCCGCGTCGATGCGTTCCACGACGGACACGTTCTGATGACGCAGTCCGGCCGTGAGGCCGCTGAGAAACGTGACGAGCAGCGCAATCAGCACCACGACGACGGATATCAGCGCGAAGCGACCACGCGCGGCACGCAGGTCTCTCGATGCGACGAACACAGGTGGTCCTCTCCAGATCACGACCGACGCCGCAGTCGATGCGGGCCGGGGCGGCCCTCACGGCCTCCGAACTCACCGTGCCCCGGACACGACACGGTTCCATCGCACGTGCGGTGGAATTCTCGGTGGTCGAAGGTCGGGTGCGCGTTCCGACTTTCGATGGATGCCGGGTGCGGTCGCGTCGATAAGCTGGGCGGGGTGCACCGCTCCCCTCTCACGCCCGTGTTCGCGGGACTCCAACTGGGACTGCATGCGCTGATCGCGGCGCTCACTGCAGTCGTGATCTTGCGCGCCGTCCTTCCGGACGTACCACAGGCACCGGCGATCGTGGTGCTGTCGGTGGCGTTTCTCGCGGTGTACGCGGCGGGAGCGACGCGTCGTCTGCGCGGGACGTGGTGGCTCGCAGCGCTGACGGCTTTGTGGGTGGCGCTGATGGTCCTCGCCCCCGACGCCGCCTATCTCGCGTTCGGGCTGTTCTTCCTGTACCTGCATCTGCTGCCGCGACGCTGGGGAGTCCTGGCGGTCGCAGCCGCGACCGTCGTGGCGGTCGTGGGCACCGGAATGCACCGCGGCTGGAGCGTCGCGGGTGTCGTCGGTCCGGTGATCGGTGCGTGCGTCGCGGTGGCGATCGGCCTCGGCTACCGGGCGTTGTACCGGGAGGCTGTCGAACGCGATCGCCTCATCGACGAATTGACCCGAACCCGAGCCGAACTCGCCGAGCAGGAACGTGCCGCCGGCTCCCTGACCGAACGTGAGCGGCTCGCACGCGAGATCCACGACACCGTCGCGCAGGATCTGTCGAGCATTCAGATGCTGCTCCACGCCGTCGAACGCGCCGCCCCCGACCACCCCGCCCGGGACCGCATCCGGTTGGCGCGGGAGACGGCCGCCGACAGCCTCGCCGAAACCCGTCAGCTCATCGGCGATCTCACACCCGCCGTCCTCGACGGGCAGTCACTCGTGGACGCGCTCGCACGGATCTGCACGCAGGCGAGGAACGACACGTTCGACACCATTGCCGTGGTCGAGGGGGAGCCTGTGCGATTGCCGATGCCCGTCGAGGCGGCGTTGGTGCGGATTGCGCAGGGCGCGGTGTCGAACGTGGTCCGGCACGCGCACGCATCCCGGATGGCGGTCACGCTCACCTACTACGAGGACGCGGTCCGGTTGGACGTCGTCGACGACGGCGGCGGCTTCGATGTCGCACTCCTCGACCGTGAACCGTCGAAAGCGTTCGGGCTGAATTCGATTCGCCGACGCGTCGAGCTGCTCGACGGGTCGATGTCGGTGGAGTCGGAACCAGGACTGACCGCGGTCGCGGTGTCGTTCCCACTCGAGGTCGGCGCATGATCCGACTGCTGCTCGCCGACGACCACGCGATCGTTCGCGCGGGCCTGCGCGCCCTCCTCGAGCACGAGCACGACATCGAGGTGGTCGGCGAGGCTGCCACCGCCGACGCCGCCGTGGCGTTGTGCGGGACGACTCCGGTCGACCTGGTGCTCATGGACCTCCGGTTCGGCGCCGGTACCTCAGGTGTGGACGCCACCCGGAACCTGCGGTCCCTGCCGAACCCACCGCACGTGCTGGTCGTCACCAACTACGACACGGACGCCGACATCCTCGACGCGGTCGCGGCCGGCGCCGCCGGGTATCTCCTGAAGGACACTCCCCCGCCCGAACTCCTCGCCGCCGTCCGCGCGGCGTCGGCCGGCGACAGCGTCCTCTCCCCGGCCGTGGCGTCGAAACTGATGACGCGCGTACGCCGACCTGCCACCAGCCTCAGCCCACGGGAGATCCAGGTGCTGACGTTGGTGGCTGCCGGGCGATCCAATCGGGAGATCGGTAAGGAACTCTTCCTCTCCGAGACCACCGTGAAGTCCCATCTCGTCCACATCTTCGGCAAACTCGGCGTCAAGTCCCGGACCTCCGCAATCGCGCGGGCCCGCGAGCTGGGCACCATCCCCAGGTGAGTGGCAATGTGTGCGGACGCACACTTTGCCACTCACATGCGTTTACGCTGGGGAAATGGACCCACCGGTCGTCCAGTACATCCAGCGGGACGGGCACGCGCTGGCGTATCAGGTGGTGGGCGGCGGTTCGCTGGACGTGGTGTGGCTCTTCGAGATCAACATGCACCTCGACCTGATGTGGACAGACCCGCAGATCCACTACCTGATGGAACGGGGCAGCACGTTCGCCCGCACCGCTTACTTCCAGCAGCGGGGGCTGGGCCTGTCCGACCCGGTCGACCACCTGCCGACGCTCGAGGAGCAGGCCGACGACATCGTCGCGGTCATGGACGAGATCGGGATGCGCGAGGCACTGCTGGTGGGCGTGGCCAGCGCGAGCGGCGCCGTCGCGCTCGTGGCGGCGCGGTCACCGGAACGAGTCACCGGAGTGCTGCTGATCCAGCCGTTCGCCGAACGCCTGATCGGCGGTGACCACGATCCGGAGGGATGGTCGACCGCCGAACGGGACCACTTCGTCGAGGGATGGCGGGCGGCCACGGAGGTGTGGGGGTCGGGCGCGACCGTCCCGTTGTGGGATCCCGGCGAGGATTCCCCGTTCAACCGACGGCTGATGTCGATGCTCGAGCGAAGTTCGGCGACACCGGCCGTCGCGCGCGCCCACATGGAGTGGATCTTCCGCCTCGACTACTCCGACATACTGCCGGCGATCCAGTGCCCGGCCCGGATCGTGATCGTCTCGGGCAGTCCCGTTCCCGCGGCCGCCGCGCGGTACGTCGCCGATCACATCCCGCAGAGCACTTTCCATCTGCTGCCGCCCGCGCCGACCGGCGCGTCGCTCGGGGAGGCGTGGAAGCCGATCATCGACGACGTCGAGCAACTCGCCACCGGTGGTCACCCGACACCGGACGCCGGGCAGTTCGTTGCGTCCGTGTTGTTCACCGACGTCGTCGGGTCGACGGAGATGCTCGCCAGGATCGGCGATGGCGCCTACCGGGAACTCCGCGCCGCCCACGAACGGCAGGTGCGCGACGGGGTGGAGAGGGCGGGCGGACGCCTCCTCAACGTCGCGGGCGACGGCACGTTCAGCATCTTCGACGGCCCCACCTCGGCGATCCGGTGTGCGCGGAGCGTCGTCGACGACGCGTGCGCCCTCGGCCTCGACGTGCGGACCGGCGTACACACCGGGCAGGTGGAGCGGAACGGGCCCGACGTCAGCGGGATGACCGTCCACATCGGAGCGCGCATCGGAGCGACGGCCCGCGCCGGGGAAGTGCTGGTGTCACGTACCGTGCGCGACCTCGTGGTGGGGTCGGGTCTCCGGTTCACCGAAGTCGGTGAACACGAACTCAAGGGTGTCCCGGGTCGATGGATCCTCTACGCGCTCTCCGACGCGGACACACCCCGGATGGTGCCGCGGCGCGCACCACGGCTCAGCGTCATCGACCAGGCCATCATGCGCACCGCGAAGCGGGCACCGCAGGCACTGCGCGCGCTCGTCGGCGCCGCCAACGCGAGGCAACGCCGACTGTCCCGCTGACCCCCAGGTGAGTGGCAAAGCGTGCGCCAGCACACTTTTCCACTCACGTCACCTCACACCGCCACGGTGGACCGGCGGGCAGGCGCCTGCTGGATGTCGGGCGTCGAGTATTTCCGGACGATCGCGACGAGGCAGAGCAGCCCGATCGCTCCGGCGCCGGCGAGGAAGGCGCCGACGCGCCACGCGTTGGACGCGTCGCCGTTGATGAGCAGCACCATGACCATCGGTGAGAAGCCACCGATGATGGCGGAGATCTGGTAGCCGAGGGAGGCACCGGAGAATCGGATCTCGGGCGGGAACAGTTCCGCGAACAGCGTTCCCTGCGTTCCGGTCTGGAACGACATGACGATCACGGCGCCGAAGACGGCGAGCGCGAACGGCCACAGCGTGCCCTGGCTCGAGTGTCCGATCATGAGCCACATGGGGATTCCCCACAGCAGCATCCCGGCGGTGCCGATTCCGAAGATCAGCTTCCGGCCGTAGATGTCGGAGAGGTATCCGGCCAGCGGTACCAGCGGAATCATCAGAACGCAGGCGGCGAGGATGAAGCCGAGCACGGTCGAGCGTTCGATCCCGAGGTATGTGGTGGCGAACTGCACGGACCCCGTGATCATCGTGTAGAAGAAGATGACGCCGATGGCGTTCGCGCCGGCCGCGGTGAGTACGGTGCCGGGATTGTTGCGCAGCACCTGCAGGATCGGCGACTTCCGCGCGACCGGGGCCTCGGCGAGCTTCTTCGACAGTTCCTGGAACTCGGGTGTCTCCTCCAGGTAGCGGTGGATGACGAAGGCGACCGGCAGCATCACGAGGCTGATCCAGAACGGGATGCGCCACGCCCACGCGAGGAACGACTCGGAGTCGAATATTGCTGTGATGACCAGGAACACGACGTTTCCGAGCACGACGCCGATGGGCACGCCGAGTTGCGCGAAGCTGCCGTAGAACCCGCGACGTCCGGCGGGGGCGTTCTCGGTGGCGAGGAGGACGGCACCGCCCCATTGCGCTCCGACGGCGAGGCCCTGGCAGATCCGCAGCGTCACGAGAATCGTGGGTGCGAGCCACACGAGTTGGGTGTTTGGTACGAGGCCGATCAGCGACGTCGCGACGGCCATCATCACGATGGCCGCGACGAGTACCGGTTTGCGCCCCACCTTGTCGCCGAAGTGCCCGGCGAGGACGCCGCCGATCGGCCGGGCGACGAAACCGACCGCCACTGTGGCGAACGAGTTGAGGGCGGCGACGACCTGACTGTCGGTCGCGAAGAATGTGGCGTTGAAGACGAGTGCGGCGGCGGTCGCGTAGATGAAGAAGTCGTACCACTCGAGTGAGGTCGAGATGGCGGCCGCGAACGAGGCGCGCGCGGCCCGGGGCTTGCTCGCGCGTTGTGTGTTCGAATCGGTGGGCATGGTGGTCTCCTGCTCAGTCTTGGGCAATGGAACCGAATGTGTCTCGGAGAACGCGTTTGAGGATCTTGCCGCTCGGGTTCTTCGGGAGGGAGTCGGCGACGATCACGTACTTGGGCACCTTGTATCCGGCGAGTCGTCCGCGGCAGTGCTCCACGACGTCCTTCTCGTCGAGTTCGACGCCGGCGGCGGGGACCACGACTGCGGCGACCGCTTCGATCCACCGTGGGTGCGGCACCGCGAACACGGCGGCCTCACCGACGCCGTCGAGTTCGTAGAGCGTCTCCTCGACCTCCCGGGTCGCGACGTTCTCCCCGCCGGACTTGATCATGTCCTTCTTGCGGTCGACCACCCACAGGTATCCGTCCTCGTCGAGGTAGCCGAGGTCGCCGGAGTGGAACCACCCGCCCGCGAATGCTTCCGCGGTCTTCTCGGGTTGTCCGAGATAGCCGACGGTGGCGTGCGGGCTGCGGTGCACGATCTCGCCGACCGCACCCGCCGGAAGCGGAAGGTCCCGGTCGTCGACGATGCGTGTCTCCACGTTGAGAGCGGGTTTGCCCGCCGAACCACCCCGCGTCTCTTGATCTTCCGGCCCGAGCGCCGTCGCGAGTGACGCCATTTCCGTCTGCCCGTAGAAGTTCCACAGCCGGATACCCGGCAACCGGCGGTTCATTTCGCGCAGGATCTCCACCGGCAGCGGTGATGCGCCGTAGTAGCCCTTGCGCAGCGAACGCAGGTCGGCGCTCTCGAACTCGGGTGACTGCAGCAGCGAGATCCACACCGTCGGAGGGCAGAACAGGTTGGTCACCTGCTCGGCCTCGATGGTGCGGAGCAGCACCTGCGGGTCGGGCCCGTCGACGATGATGCTCGTCGCGCCGAGATAGACGTCGGTGCTGAGGAAGTTGTCGAGCTGAGCGCAGTGGTACAGCGGCAGCGCGTGCACCTCCACGTCGTCGCTGCTCATGCCGCCGGTGACGATGCAGCTGATGTACTGCCACATCAGCGACCGGCTGGTGAGCATCGCACCCTTGGGCCGTGATTCGGTACCGGACGTGTACATGATGCGGACCACGTCGTCGTCCGCCACGAACACCTCGGGCGGCGAACCGAATTCGCCCTCGGCCCAGTCCGTCACCGAACGCCACCCATCTGGTGTGGCCGTATCGCCGAGCGGAATCGTGGCCCGCACCCGGACGCTTCCCGTCGATTCCGCGAGCGCCTTCTCGGCAACGGGCACCAGGGCGTCCTCGACGACGAACGCGTGGGCTGCGCAGTCGTCGAGGATGTATGCGATCTCCCCGCCGGTCAGCATGAAATTGACCGGCACGAGAACCACACCGAGCCGGGCGGTCGCGAAGTTCAGCACCGGGTACTGCCAGCAGTTATGCGACAACAACGCGAGCCGGTCGCCCCGCGTCAACCCCTCGGAGTGCAGGGCCGCCGCGACCCTGTCGATCAGGGTGTCGAATTCGGCGAACGTGAGCCGGACGTCGCGGTGCACGACCGCGAGCTTGTCCGGGGAACGCGCCGCGGACCGCCGCGGAATGTCGCCGATGCTCTGCTGCCGGGCGTGCGTGGTGGCCTCGTTCACCCGCGGACTTCTGTCAGTACCGGGGTGGCGGCGAACTCGGCGCGGGCGAGGGAGCGGCGGTGCACCTGGTCGGGACCGTCGGCGATCTGCAGGAACCGGGCCTGCGCGTAGAGCACCGGCAGGATCGTGTCCTGCGACAGGCCGGCGCCGCCGAAGATCTGCATCGCGTCGTCGACGATCCGCTTGACCGTCAGCGGGACCATCACCTTGGCGGCGGCGATGTCGTGACGGGCCGCCTTCGTGCCCTCGGCGTCCATCCGCCAGGCGGCCCGCAGCACCAGCAGCCGGGCGGCGTCGAGGTGGATCCGCGCGTCCGCGACGGTCGCCTGCACGACCCCTTCGTCGGCGAGGGGCCTGCCGAACGCCACTCGGGTGCGGGCGCGTTCGGTCATCAGCGCAATCGCCCGCTCGGCCATGCCGATCAACCGCATGCAGTGGTGGATGCGCCCCGGACCGAGGCGGGCCTGCGCGACCGCGAAGCCCTTGCCGCGCGGTCCGAGCAGGTTCGCCTTGGGGACGCGGACCTTGTCGAAGACGATCTCGCCGTGCCCGCCCTCGTGGCGGTCGGTGAAGCCGAGCACCGTGGTGGACCGGACGATGGTCAGACCGGGGGTGTCCATGGGAACGAGGACGATGCTGTGCCGGCTGCCGACCGGGGCACCTGGGTCGGTGACGCCCATGACCATCGCCACCCGGCAGTCGTCGCGCAGGGCCGCGGTGGACCACCACTTGCGGCCGGTCAGCACCCAGTCGTCGCCGTCCTCGGCGATCTCGAGCCGGACGTTGTTGGCGTCCGAGCTCGCGACGTCGGGTTCGGTCATCGAGAAGCACGACCGGAACTCGCCCGCGAGCAGGGGTTCGAGCCATTCCCGCTTCTGCTCGTCGGTTCCGTACAGGTGCAGCAGCTCCATGTTGCCGGTGTCGGGCGGGTTGCAGTTGAACGCCTCGGGCGCGATCAGCGGGCTCCAGCCGGTGAGTTCCGCCAGGGGCGCGTACTCGAGGTTCGTCAGGCCCGCACCCTCGCGCGCGGGCAGGAAGAGATTCCACAGGCCCTCGCGCTTCGCGACCGCCTTCAGGTCGGCCACGATCGGCGGCGCACCCCAGTGGTCCGGCTTCGACGCCAGTTGCTCTTCGGCGATCGTCTCGGCAGGTAGTACCCGCTCCTGCATGAACTTCGTCAGCTTCGCTTGCAGTTCCAGCACTTTCGGGCTGTAGTCGAAATCCACTTCCGTGGCTCCAATCTCTTCGGTGGTGACTCAGTCAGCGGCGGAGTTCGGACACGGGCGACATGGCGGCGAGGTCGAGTGCACGCTGCAACAGCGGGCCGACCATGTCGCCGACGTCGTCGAAACCCCCACCAACGGTGTCGCCCTGTGCGTGCCGGGCATTGATGCCCTCGAGGATGACGGCGATCTTGACGTCGGCGAACACCGTGTACCAGTCGATGTCGGGGATCTCGATGCCGCGCCGCGTGGCGTATCGGTCGAGAAGTTCGGTACGGGTGGGGAATCCGTCGAGTCGGGCGAGACCCTTGGTCACCGGGTTGTCGACGGCGCCGGGTTGGTCCCAGAAGCTCAGCATGATCCCGACGTCGGCGAGCGTGTCGCCGAGCGTGGCCATTTCCCAGTCCAGAACGGCGACGATCTTCCCGGCGTCGTCGCGGGACGCGAGCACGTTGTCGAGTTTGACGTCGCCGTGGACGATGCCCGGGAAGTGCGAGGTGGGCAGCGCCCGGCGCAGCTTGTCGAGCAGCACGGACACCTCGGGCCGATCGGTGGTGCGCGAGGCCTCCCACTGCCGGGACCAACGGTCGAGCTGACGTTCGAGGTATCCGCCGGGGCGGCCGAACGAGCCGAGCCCGACCGCGGCGGGGTCGACGCCGTGCAGTGCGGCCAGGGTGTCGGCGAGGTCGAGTCCGAGCCGGCGACGGTCGTCCGGGGTGAGTGCCGACGCCTGCTCGACCGTTCCGACGGGTGTTCCGTCCACCAGTTCCATGAGGTAGAACGCGGCTCCGAGCACGTCCTTGTCCTCGCACAGCAGCACCGCGTCGGGCACCGGGACGGCGGTTCCCGCCAGTCCCCTGATCACGGTGAACTCGCGCTTCATGTCGTGAGCGCTGGGCAGGACGTGCCCGTACGGTGGCCGCCGCAGAACCCACGTCCGGTCGGCGTCGGCGACGCGGTAGGTGGGGTTCGATCGGCCACCGCTGATGAGCGAGACGGCGAGGTCGCCGCGCACCCCGCCCTCGAGTGCGTCGTCGAGGTAGTGGGCGAGAGCGGTGAGGTCGACGCCGGCCGAATCCTCCCGGTCCTCGTGGGTGTCCGCTTCGGCGTGGGACGTCGTCATCCGCTGCGTCCTTTCGAGTACTTCGATCTTCAGCCAAACGCTCGTTCGGCCAGTTCTCATCATCAACCGAGTGAACGTCGGAAGTCAATAGCTCCTTATACAGCGACTAAAGATCCAGAACTGCCGAAAAAGGCCCGACGCCCGAACACCTTGCCAATCGATCGTTCGCTTGGCATGATCCACGAGAAGTGATGCACGTCTCATCCGCCTCCGAAAGGTCAGGACACCAATGACGGACCAGTTGACCGGGTCTGCTGCCACCACCGCATGGCGGACCGAAGACCGCATCCGAGCGCGCCGCGCCGCGATCGCGGGTGGCGTGGGCACCCTGATCGAGTACTACGACTTCAGCCTGTACGGCTACCTCGCGATCGTGATGGCCCCGCTCTTCTTCCCCAGCAGCGACCCGGCCATCGCGCTGCTGTCCGCACTCGCCGTGTTCGGCACCGCCTACCTCATGCGCCCACTCGGTGGCATCGTGTTCGGGCACATCGGCGACCGACTCGGAAGGAAGAAGGCCCTCCTCGCGACGCTCGTCTGCATGGGCCTCGGCAGCATGGCCATGGGATTCCTGCCCACCCACGCGCAAGCGGGGATCTGGGCCACCGTGCTGCTCGTCGTCGTGCGGATGGTCCAGGGATTCTCGGCAGGCGGCGAGGTCGGCGGCTCGGCCACGTTCATCTCCGAATCCGCGCCGCGGCATCTCGAGGCCACCTACGGGGCGTTCACCCCGCTCGGATCCACGATGGGGTTCGCGATGGCCGCAGCGGTCGCAGGCACGGTGTCGGCGTTGACGACCGACGCGCAACTCGAGAGCTGGGGATGGCGGGTCCCGTTCCTGCTCGCGTTGCCGCTGACGCTGCTCTGCCTGTGGGCCCGCACCCGGGTCGAGGAGACCCACGGTGAGGACGCCGATTCCGGACCGGTCCAGGCGCCCGTCGTCGCCGTCTTCCGGCGGCAGCCGCTCGCCCTCCTGCAGTCGGTCGGGATCAGCCTGGCGTGCAACGGAACCGCGTACATCGGCCTCACCTACATGAGCATCCATCTCATGAAGAGCCTCGGCTACGAACGCACCCCGGTCTACTGGATCGCGACCGCCGTCATCGGTGTCGTCGCGCTCGCGATGCCGCTCGGGGGCATGCTCGCCGACCGCATCGGACGGTTGCGGTTCACCGTGATCAGCCTCGCCGGATTCGCGATCATCACCTTCCCCGCCATGGCCGTCATGCACCACAGCCTGTGGATCGCCGCGATCGCCTACCTACTGATCATGGTCAACACCGTGGGAACCCAGGTCGGCGCGTACACGCTGATGCCGCTGCTGTTCGACAAGGACGTCCGCTTCACCGGGGTCGCCATGGGCTGGAACCTCGGCGTCGTCATCGCCGGTGGCACCGCCCCCTTCGTCGCCGTCTGGCTGGTGGAGAAGACCGGAAACGTCCTCTCCCCTGCCGTTTTCGTGATCGTCGCTGCGGTCATCGGACTGATCTCGGTGGCCGGTGTGGCCCGCCGGTCCAAGGTCGCGCAGGAGCAACTCGGCTGACGTCCGGACAGTGTCCCCCTCGAGATTCCTCACGAATTGGAGCAACCATGTATCCCGGCGCTCATGCTGCCACCACCCCCGACAAGCCGGCCGTGATCATGGCGGGCACCGGACAGACGGTCACCTTCGCCGAACTCGAGTCCCGCTCGATCCGGATCGCCCGCCACCTGCACGCCCTCGGACTGCGCCGCGGAGATCACGTTGCGGTGCTGGCCACGAACACTCCCGCGATCTTCGACATCTATTGGGCGGCCATGCGTTCCGGTCTCTACCTCACGATGGCGAACTGGCACCTCACGCCACCCGAGATCGCCTACATCGTCGAAGATTGCGGCGCCAAGGCGTTGATCGTCGACGCCGCACTGGACGCGGTTGCGCGTGACCTCCCCGCCCTCACCCCGGCCACCGAGCACCGGCTCGCGTTCGGGGGAACCATTCCCGGCTACGACTCGCTCGACCGGGCCGCCGCCGCGGAGTCGGACGTCCCGCTCACCGACCAGCCCCGCGGGGCGGACATGCTGTATTCGTCCGGCACCACCGGTCGCCCGAAGGGCATCAAACCGGAACTGCCCGCGCGTCAGATCCAGGAACCCGGCGACACCATGACCGGCATGAACGCGACGGTATGGGGAGTCACACCGGACACCGTCTACCTCTCACCCGCCCCGCTGTATCACGCCGCACCGCTCCGCACCTGCGCCTCGGTGCAGGCCCTCGGCGGCACCGTCGTCGTGATGGACCGCTTCGACGCCGAGCAGGCGCTCGCGTACATCGAGCAGTACCACGTCACCTACAGCCAGTGGGTACCCACGATGTTCGTCCGCATGCTGAAGCTGCCCGCCGAGACCCGGCAGAAGTACGACGTCTCCAGCCTGCGCGTCGCCGTGCACGCCGCGGCCCCGTGCCCGGTGGAGGTGAAGCGGCAGATGATCGAGTGGTGGGGTCCGATCCTGTCGGAGTACTACTCGTCCACCGAACTCAACGGAATGACCCTCGTGAATTCGGACGAATGGCTCCGCAAGCCCGGAACCGTCGGCCGCGCCGCGCTCGGCGTCGCCCACATCTGCGGCGACGACGGTGCCGACCTCGCACCGGGCGAGATCGGCACCCTCTACTTCGAGCGGGACACGCTGCCGTTCGAGTATCACAACGCCCCAGCCAAGACCCGCGACGCCCAGCACCCACAGCACCCGACGTGGACCACCACCGGCGACGTCGGCTACCTCGACGAGGACGGGTTTCTGTTCCTCACCGACCGGAAGTCGTTCATGATCATCTCCGGCGGCGTCAACATCTATCCGCAGGAAATCGAGAACACCCTCACCGAACACCCTGCCGTCCTGGACGTCGCGGTGATCGGGATCCCCGACGAGGAGATGGGTGAATCGGTGCTGGCCGTGGTCCAGACCGTTCCGGGTGTGATCGGGGACGACGCGCTGGCCGGTGACCTCCTCGACCACGTGCGGGGACGGCTCGCCCGGTTCAAGGTCCCGCGGAACGTCGTCTTCAGCGACGACCTCCCCCGCACCCCCACCGGGAAACTCGTCAAGGGCACGTTACGAGATCGGTACGCCGCCGGAGTTCACGCCTGAACCGTCAGCCGTCGGCGGCCGGTTCGTCCCGGCGCCGGCGGTCGAGGAGGACCGCGATGGTGAGGACGATCAGTCCGGCGACGCCGAGGAGGGCGCCGACGGCGGCCGGGGCGGTGTAGCCGTATCCGGCCGCGATCACGACGCCACCGATCCACGCGCCACCCGCGTTGGCGAGGTTGAACGCGCCGTGGATCAGCGTCGACGCCAGGGTCTTCGCGTCACCCGCCGCGTCCATCAGCCGCGACTGGACGGCCGGGAAGATCGCCGTCACCGCCATCCCGATGAAGAACAGCACGATCAGCGCCGTCACCGGGTTGTGTGCGGCGACGATGAACAGGGCGAGGACGCAGATCAGGGCGATCATGCACCCGAACAGCCCGGGGACCACCGCGTTGTCGGCGATGCGGCCACCCACGACGTTGCCGAGGATCATCCCCGAACCGAACAGCATCAGCGCCACCGGAACCATCGCGTGCGGCAACCCGGACACGTCGGTGAGCGTCGAACTGATGTAGGTGTACACCGCGAACGAACCGCCGAACCCGACTGTCGCGAAGATCAGCGTCATCCACACCTGCACCCGGCTCAGCGCCCCGAGTTCGGCCACCGGGTTGCTCACGTGCACCCCGGCCAGCGGCGGGACGAGGCGTGCCAACGCCACCAGCGTCACGATTCCGATGATCACCACGAGCACGAACGCGGACCGCCAGCCCAGGATCTGGCCGAAGAACGCCGTCGCAGGCACCCCGACCACGTTCGCTACCGACAGGCCCATCATCACGGTCGCGACCGCCTTGGCGCGCTTGCCCGGTTCCGCAAGGTGCGCGGCGACCAACGCTGCGACCCCGAAGTACGCGCCGTGGGGCAGCCCGGCGAGGAACCGGGCCGCCAGCAGCGACTCGTAACCGGGGGCGAGGGCGGTCGCGAGATTGCCGACGACGAACGTGGCCATCAACGCGATGAGCAGCGTGCGCCGCTCGACGCGCGCGGCCAGCGCCGCGATCGTGGGCGCCCCCACGACGACGCCGAGCGCGTACGCGGAGACGAAGTGCCCGGCCACCGGCTCCGACACCCCGGTCCCCGCAGCCATCGCGGGCAGCAGGCCCATGGACGCGAATTCCGTTGTGCCGATACCGAACCCGCCGAGGGCAAGCGCCAGCATCGCGCCCCGCCGACTCGGTGACGGAATCCGCGGACGCAGAGACGGACGAGCGGTGACCGCAGGTTCGGTGAGGTGAACTGCAGGCGGCGTCATGGCAGCAAGACTCCCGTCGGGCTGATCGTAGGATCGGCGAGCACGTCCAATGGACTCGCCTGAGGATGAACCGGGCCGAGATAGTGGCACACCGGCTCGTACCAGTATGGGCGAGGCTGCAACCGAATTGACAATTCACGCGGGGGTGATTCCACTCACCGGCGCGGCATGTGGGTGCGTCGCCGTGACCTGGGGCGACGCACCGTAGCAGAGCGACCTACGTCACGTGATGTGTTCGAGGATCACCGTGTGCACGTGGTGGGCCTTGTCCATGCCACGGAAGTCGGCCTCGTACGTGGTGTCGGCGACGTCGAGGGCGATGCTGCTGGAGGAGAAGAACTGGCCTGCCCACGACTTGTTGCTGAGGAACGAGACCGAGCGGATGTTCTTGTACGGGATGGACGTGATCGCGGTGCGCTTGCCGACGAAGCTCTTGTCCTGGATGACGACGCGGAGGTTCGTGATCCCGAGGAAGCCGGTGCCCGCGCCGATGCAGTCGTACACGGCGATGATCGTCTCGCCGGGAAGGATGCCCTGCTGGACCTGCTTCAACTGTTCCGACTTGTCGAAGATCGGGTCGGTCATGGTTCCTCCTTCGACGGCGGTCCAGGCCTGTCCATCTTCGCAGAAACTTCGTCGAACGTGACGTGGATGCCCTCGTGCGGTACCGCGCGTTGTGCCTTCGCCTGGTCGGTGAACGTCCGCCTGTCGCCCTCCACGAGGTCGGCCTTGTCCGTGAAGGGCCCGAGCAGCGCCCGCGGGTGCAGCCGGTCGACGCGGACGACGTTGATCTCCACACACACCACGATCGCCGCGGCGGCGAGGAAGAGGAACGCCAGCAAGCCCAGCACGACGGCGAACACCCCGTTCGTCACGGACGCCGTGCTCACCACCTTGCTCACGTAATACGCGCCGAACGATTGGAGTACCTGCCACACCACGGCTGCTGCGACGGCGCCGGGCGCGACGTCGGCGACGGACAGCGGCCGGGCAGTGGCGAGCCGGAACGCGAGGGTGAAGATCGCGGAGTTGATCGTGATCGCGGCGAGCATGAGAAGCACGGTGGACGATCCGGACAGGTGCGTCGCGGCGCCGACCGCCGCCACCGCGGCGGTGCCGAGGACGGCGAGACCGATCGTGCCGAGCAACAGCAGACCCCGCAACCGGCCTCGGATCGGGTCGGGCCGCATGTTGCGGGGCACCGACCACGCCGTGTTCATCGCGTTCTGGCTGGCCAGTGCCACCCCGAGGCCGCCGTAGAGGGCGCCGACGAGTCCGATCACCAGGCCCGTCACCCCGCCGCCGATCCGGTGCGGGTCCGCCAGGTCGGCGCCGATGACCGGGAACTGGCTCAGCGCCGAGTCGATGATGTCCTGCTGCAGTTCGGGGTGCCCCGCCAGCACGAACCCGAGCACCGTCGAGAGCAGAAGCAGGAGGGGAAACAGTGAGATGAACCCGTAGTAGGCGATCAACGCCGCAAGGTACACGCCCTGATCGTCGAGGAATTTGTACGTGACGGCGATCGGGAAGCCCATTGCCGGGTACTTCTGCTGGAGAGCGTCGAGCCGTCTGGCGAACTTCATCTCACGCTCCGTTTCCGCGACACCCGCTACCCCGATTCTGCCCGGGCCGCGGCCACGGCGATCAGACGGTCGGTTTCACCATCGCCAGGGCGAGGTCGGCGTAGCGCTCGGCGAGTTCCTCGGGCTTCAGCGGACCGTCGGCGTGCCACCACGTGCACACCGATTGACCCATGTTGATGATGCCGCGGACGGCGTCCCGCGGGAATTCGGTCGCGAAGTCGCCCTCCTCGACACCGCGCTCGACGACGTCGCGGAAGAGGTGCTCCTGTTCGTCGCGGAGGGCGACGACGAGCCGGCGGCCGGCGTCGTCGAGGCTGCGTATCTCGGTGGCGCCGACCATCGCGTCCAGCTGCCGGGTGGTGTGGAACATGACCCACGCCCGCGTCAGCGCCTGCAACTGGTCGGCGGGGGCGCCACCCGAGCGCAGCAGGGCCCCGCGGGTCATCGCGATGGCGTCGTGGAGTGCGCGCACCATGATGTCCTGCAGGATCTCCTGCTTCGACGCGAAGTGGTGGTAGATCGAGGCGACGGTGATGTCGGCGCCGCGGGCGATGTCGCGCATGGACGTGCCGTGATAGCCGCGTTCGTTCATGTTGGCCACCGCGGAGTCGAGGATCACCTGCCGCCCGGTACCCGTTGCCACGGCGGCGACTTTTGCAGCGCACATCCCTCGGTCTCCGTCCCCGATCCGATCGTCACACGACCACTCAAGGGTAGTGGGTCCCGTCACAGAACCCGCTCTAGCGATCGTTCGGTAACAATGTCATGCTGGGGCGGTGGATCACATCGGACTCGCCGTCGCGGACGGTATCGCGACGATCACCCTGAACCGGCCCGACCAGCTCAACGCGTTCACCACCACCATGGAGAACGAGCTGATCGCCGCCTACGACCAGCTCGATGCGGACGATTCCGTCCGGGCGATCGTGCTCACCGGAGCCGGACGAGCGTTCTGTGCGGGCGCAGACCTGTCCGCCGGTGCCGCCACGTTCGATCACTGGCAGGACGAGGACGGGGACGAGGGCGCCGACGCCCGCCGCGACGGTGGCGGTCGCGTGGTGCTCCGGATGTTCGAATCCCGCAAGCCGATCATCGCCGCGATCAACGGACCGGCAGTGGGAGTGGGCATCACGATGACCCTCGCCGCCGACTTCCGCCTCGCCGCCGACGACGCCCGCATCGGATTCGTCTTCAACCGCCGAGGCATCGTGCCCGAATCCTGCTCGACCTGGTTCCTGCCCCGCCTCGTCCCCCTGCAGACGGCCCTCGACTGGGTCTACTCCGGCCGGGTGTTCCCCGCCACGGAAGCGTTCGACGCCGGCCTCGTGTACAAGCTGTACCCGCGGGAATCCCTGCTCGACGAGGCGTATGCGCTGGCCCGGAGTCTGACCGAGCACTCCGCCCCGGTGTCGGTGGCGCTGTCGCGCCAGATGATGTGGCGGGCACTGGGCGCCGAGCACCCGATGATCGCGCACCGCGTCGAGACACGCGGGATCAATATCCGCGGCATCGGACCGGACGCGCGCGAAGGCATCTCCGCGTTCCTCGAGAAGCGGCCGGCCGTGTTCCCCGACAGCGTGCGCGACGACCTGCCGGACGTGTTCGGCGAAGACCTCCCGACCCCGGCGTTCCGCGGATGACCGCCGAACTGCCTGCCCGCCCCGGCGTCGTCGACCGCTGGCACCACGTCGTCGACCGTCGCGACCTCACTGCCCTCGACGCCCTGATCGCGGACGACGCCGTGTTCTCCTCCCCCGCCGTGTTCACTCCGCAGGAAGGAAGGGCGAAGGTCCTGGCGTACCTCCGCGCCGCCCTGACCGTCTTCGACGGCACCGGTTTCCACTACGTCGAGGAGTGGTACGGCGACCGTTCGGCGGTCCTGGAATTCGCCACCGAACTCGACGGCATCCACGTCAACGGCATCGACCTCATTCACTGGAACGACCGCGATCAGATCACGTCGTTCAAGGTGATGGTCCGTCCCGTGAAAGGCCTGCAGGCGCTCATCCCGCTGATGGCCGCCCAGCTCTCCCAGTCGTAAACCACTGCATCAAGGAGAAATTCATGAGCCTGCCCCCCATCCTGCAAGACCGGCTTCGCCTGCCCGTCGTCGCGTCGCCGATGTTCATCGTCTCGGGTCCCGACCTGGTGATCGCCCAGTCGACGTCGGGCATCGTCGGATCGTTCCCCTCGCTCAACGCCCGCCCGCAGCCCGTCCTGCGTGAATGGCTCACCCGCATCACCGAAGAACTCGCCAAACACGACGCCAACAACCCGGAGACACCGTCCGCGCCGTACGCGGTCAACCTGATCGTCCACAAGAGCAACGACCGCCTCGACGAGGACCTCGCGACCATCGTCGAGTTCGAGGTCCCGATCGTCATCACGTCCCTCGGCGCCCGCGCCGACGTCAACGACGCCATCCACAGCTACGGCGGCATCGTCCTCCACGACGTCATCAACAACAAATTCGCGAAGAAGGCCGTGGAGAAGGGCGCCGACGGCCTCATCGCCGTCGCGGCCGGCGCGGGCGGACACGCGGGCACCCTGTCGCCGTTCGCGTTGATCCAGGAGATCCGCGAATGGTTCGACGGGCCGGTCCTGCTGTCGGGCTCCATCGCCCACGGCCGCTCGGTCCTCGCCGCGCAGGCCGCCGGCGCCGACCTCGCCTACGTCGGCTCCGCGTTCATCGCCACCGAAGAGGCCAACGCAGACCAGGGCTACAAGCAGATGATCGTCGACTCCACCGCATCCGACATCGTCTACTCCAACCTGTTCACCGGGGTGCACGGCAACTACCTGCGCGGCAGCATCGAGGCCGCCGGACTCGACCCGAACAACCTCGCCGTGTCGGACCCGTCCGCCATGAACTTCGGTGTCGGCGAGGACGCGGACAAGAGCACGAAGTCGGAAGCCAAGCCCTGGCGCGACATCTGGGGCGCCGGACAGGGCATCGGCGCCGTCGACGCCGTCGTCCCGGCCGCGGAGATCGTCGAACGCCTCACCCGCGAGTACGCCGACGCGCGGGCTCGCCTGCTCTAGGCGCTTCGCGCCCGTGCGCCTTTTTGGTAACTGGGACAACCAAAAAGGCGCACGGGCGGCGGAGCCGCCTATCCTGCCGCGATGTCGCGACCGATGATTTCCTTCATGATCTCGGTGGTGCCGCCGTAGATCGTCTGGATCCGGCTGTCGACGTATGCGCGGCCGATGGGGTACTCCATCATGTAGCCGTAGCCGCCGTGCAACTGGACGCAGCGGTCGACGACACGCTTCTGCAGTTCACTGGCCCACCACTTGCCCTTCGACGCGTCGACGGCGGTGAGTTCGTCTGCGTTCAAGGCGAGTACGCACCGGTCGATGTGCGATTCGGTCACCTCGATCTCGGTGAGCATCTCCGCCAGCGCGAACCGGGTGTTCTGCAGATCGCCGATCGGCTTCCCGAACGCCTTGCGCTCGAACACGTAGTCCCTCGTCCACTGGTAGGCGGCCTTCGCGGCGGCGATCGCGTTGACCGCGATCGAAATACGTTCGAGGGGCAGGTTTTCCATGAGGTGGACGAAGCCGCGACCCTCGGTGCCGAGCAGATTGGTGGCGGGCACCCGCACGTCCTCGAACACGAGCTCGGCCGTGTCCTGACCGGCCAGTCCGACCTTGTGCAGCTTGCGGCCACGGCTGAAACCAGGCATGCCCCGCTCCACGACGAGCAGGGAGAAGCCCTTGGAACCGGCGCTCGGGTCGGTGCGCGCGACGACGATGACGAGGTCGGAGTGAATACCGTTGGTGATGAACGTCTTCTGACCGTTGATCACCCACTCGTCGCCGTCCCGCACCGCGGTGGTCTTCACGCCCTGCAGGTCGCTGCCCGCACCGGGCTCGGTCATCGCGATGGCACCGATCAGCTCGCCCGCGGCCATGCCGGGCAGCCACCGCTGCTTCTGCTCCTCGGTGCCGAGGTTCACGATGTACGGGATGGCGATGTCGTCCTGGAGGGACAGTCCCGAACCGAACGACGTCGTCGCGGTGCGGGCGATCTCCTCGGCGACGACGTACCGGAACCGGTAGTCGGTGACGCCCGAGCCACCGAATTCCTCGGGCACACCGAGTCCGACGATCCCGGACTTGCCGGCCGCCAGCCACGCCGAGCGGTCGATGAGCCGCTCGGATTCCCACCGTTCGTAGTTCGGCTCGATCTCGCGGGCGAGGAATTCGCGCACGGTCTCCCGGTACGCTTCGTGATCCTTCTCGAAAAGGTTGCGCTGCATGGTCTCTCCTTGTCGCCGGGACGAGCTCGTCCGGCTCGGTGGACCCGGCGCGATGTCAGTGCTCGGGTAGATACCCGACGGTGTGTAGGGCGATGTCGACGTAGCGGCCGGCGACCTGCTCGGGGGTCAATGCTCCACCGAGCTGGAACCAGCGCGGAATGGACTGGCACATCCCGAGGAGGGCGCGCACGGTCTCGGGGACGTCCCCGCTGTGGAACACGTCGCGGGCGACGCCGTCGGCGACGAGGTCGATCATCATCAGCTCGAGCCGCTTGCGGTTCGCGGCGTAGCGGCTGCGGCTGTCGGCCGAGACGTGCCGCAACTCGGTGTCGAGGGACACGTGCCGCACCCGGTACGTCATGTACAGGACGATCGCCTCGACGACGTTGGAGAATTGCGCCACCACGTCGTCGCCGGCCTCGCGGGCGGCTGCCTCGGCGCGGTCGTTCAGCTCGCGCATCTGCAGTTCGAACAGGGCCACGAGAACGGCTTCCTTGCTCTCGTGGTGGTAGTAGAGGGCGGGGACGGTCACCCCGACACGACGGGCGATCTGCCGCACCGTCGTGCCGTGGTAACCGTTCTCGTTGAACAGATCCAATGCCTGCTCGAGGATGGGCGTCAGCGGCAGGGCCTCGAACGTCCGCCAGTCGGCGTACACCGGCTCCGTCACCGTCGGCCCGTCCTCGCGCAGAGTCACAGGTCGCCGATCAGCGCGGTGCCATGCGGATGGCGCCGTCGAGACGGATGGTCTCGCCGTTGAGCATCGGGTTGCTGACGATGTGCGCGGCGAGCGCGCCGTACTCGGACGGGTCGCCGAGACGCGAGGGGTGCGGGACCTGACCGCCGAGCGACTGCTGCGCAGCCTCCGGCAGGGAGCCGAGCAGCGGCGTCTTGAACAGGCCGGGAGCGATCGTGTTGACGCGAATCAGCAGCGACGCGAGGTCGCGAGCGATCGGCAGGGTCATGCCGACGACGCCGCCCTTGGACGCGGAGTACGCGGCCTGACCGATCTGGCCCTCGTATGCGGCTACGGAGGCGGTGTTGATGATGACGCCGCGCTCGCCGTCGATCGGCTCGTTCTTCGAGATGCGCTCGGCGGCAAGGCGGATCACGTTGAACGTGCCGATCAGGTTGACGGTGACGATTTTGGTGAAGTCGGCCAGCGGGAACGCGCCGTTCTTGCTCACGGTCTTGATGGCGTTGCCGATGCCGGCGCAGTTCACTGCGACACGCAGCGGTCCGAGCGACTCCGCGACATCGAGTGCGGCGGACACGTCGGTCTCGCTGGTGACGTCGCCGGCGGCGAAGCGCACACGGTCGCCGAGTTCCTTGGCGACGGTCTCACCGTTGGACGAGGGCAGGTCGATGATGACGACGCTGGCGCCGTCGGCGAGCAGGGCCTTGGTGGTGGCCAGGCCGAGGCCCGAGGCGCCGCCGGTGACGAGTGCGACGCTGTCATTGACGATCATGTCTATACCTTTCGGAAGCAGGGTTTTCGGGGAAGTGGGTCAGATGCGTTCGATGATGGTGGCGTTGGCCATGCCCGCGCCCTCGCACATGGTCTGCAGGCCGTAGCGTCCGCCGGTGGCCTCGAGGTTGTTGACCAGCGTGCTCAGCAGGCGGGTGCCCGAAGAGCCGAGTGCGTGCCCGAGCGCGATGGCGCCGCCCCACGGGTTGAGCTTGGCCGGGTCGGCCCCGAATTCGTGCGCCCACGCCAGCGGCACCGGCGCGAACGCCTCGTTGACCTCGTAGGCGTCGATGTCGTCGATGCTCAGCCCCGACTTCGCGAGGATCTTCTTGGTCGCCGGGATCGGCGCGGTGAGCATGAAGACCGGATCGTCACCGGCAACGGCGAACGAGTGGAACCGTGCCCGCGGGGTCAGCCCCAGCTTCGACGCCATCTCCTCGCTCATGATCAGCGCCGCGGACGCGCCGTCGGTCAGCGGCGACGAGTTGCCCGGGGTGATGTGCCACTGCGCCTCGGGGAACCGGGCCGCGTACTTCTCGGAGTAGAACGACGACTTCAGCCCGGACAGTCCCTCGGCGGTGGTGGAGGCGCGCACGGTCTCGTCGGCGGTGTGGGTCACCGTCTCACCGGCGGCGTTGGTGACCGAGATCGGGACGATCTCCTTGTCGAACAGGCCCTTCGACAGGGCGTCGGCGGCACGCTGATGCGACTGCGCGGAGAACGCGTCGAGGGTGTCGCGGTCGAACTTCCACTTGGCGGCGATCAGTTCGGCGGAGATGCCCTGGTTGACGAGTCCCTCGGGGTAGCGGGCGGCGATGCCCGGGCCGGAGGCGTCCTGACCGATGGTCGTCGTGCCCATCGGAACGCGGGACATCGACTCCACACCGCAGGCGATCACGATGTCGTAGGCGCCGGCGATCACGCCCTGCGCGGCGAAGTGCGCCGCCTGCTGGCTCGAGCCGCACTGGCGGTCGACGGTGGTGGCCGGAACCGAATCCGGGAATCCGGCCGACAGCACCGCTGTCCGGGAGATGTTGAGGGCCTGCTCGCCGGCCTGCCCGACGCAGCCGCCGATGACGTCGTCGACCTGTGCGGGGTCGATGCCGTTGCGTTCGACGATGCTGCGGAGCACGTGTGCCAGCAGTTCGACCGGGTGCGTGCCCGACAGCGCACCGCCGGGCTTGCCCTTACCGGAGGCGAGGCGGACGACGTCCACGATGACAGCGTTGGTCATGATGTTCCCTTTCGAGGAGGAGAAAGTGTGTGCGGCTGCGCCACCCGTGAGTACTTATTAACCGCCCGCGGTTAATAAGTACTCACGGGTCAGCGGCCCTGCCAGACCGGCTGGCGCTTCTCGGCGAACGCCGTCGGGCCTTCCTTGGCGTCGGCGCTGGTGAAGATGGTGGCGATAGCGGCGTTGTTCGCCTCCCACGCCCCGTCGCCCCAGTCGGGTTCGGTTGCGGTGCGGTGGATCATGGCCTTCGATTCGCGCACCGACAGCGGTGCGTTGGCGGCGATCTGCTCGGCGAGTTCGAGCGCGACGTCGAGGGCGGTGCCTGCCGGGGCGACACGGTTGACCAGGCCCAGTTCCTTGCCCTGCGCCGCGGTGATCGGCTCGCCGGTGAGTGCGATTTCCAGCGCGACCTTCTTCGGGATCTGCTGCTGCAGGCGGATCACGCCGCCGGCGGCGGCGAACAGTCCGCGCTTGACCTCGGGAAGCCCGAGGGCCGCCTCCTCATCGACGACCGCGAGGTCACTGGCGAGGACCAGTTCAGTGCCACCGCCGAGGGCGAAGCCGTTGACCGCGGCGATGGTCGGCTTGCTGATCCAGTGTTGCGCGTATCCGGCGAAGCCCCATTCGGGGTGCCCCTCCGCAGCGATGTTCCCGCCCGTGGAGAGGGCCTTGAGATCGGCGCCGGCGCAGAACGCGCGGCCGGCCCCGGTCACGACGACCACCCGCACCTCGGGGTCGTTCTCGGCCTGCTCGAGCAGATTGCCCACTGCGGTCGACAACGCGCCGTTCACCGCATTGAGCGCCTTGGGGCGGTTCAGCGTGATGATGCCGATTCCTCCGCGCCGCTCCCACAGTGCGGCTGCCTCCGTCGTCTCCGTCTGTTCTGGCACGTCTCGTCCTCCGCCTCGGCATGATTACTGATCGCTCGTTAAAGTTAGTACCACGGCGTCACCTACAGGGTCAATGGTCGAATTTATCTAGCGCCCGTTCAGTTGCGTCTGGTATGGATAGTCAGGGACCGACGGAGGAGATCACCACGTGTATGCCCAGCAATTGACCACCGCTTCCGGCCCCGCCGGAGTCCAGCTCGTCGAGATCGACGAACCCGACGGCACCGGCCGCGTCGTCGTGGATCTGCACGCCGCCGGAGTGTCGTTTCCCGACCTTCTGCAGACCACGGGCAGCTACCAGCTCGTCCGGGAACTGCCGTTCGTGCTCGGTGTCGAGGGCGCGGGCGTGGTCCGCAGCGCACCCACGGACAGCGGCATCCGTGCCGGGCAGCGGGTGGCCGTCCTCGCGTCGGACGGATCGTGGCAGCAGACCATTGCGGTGGAGCCGGACTCGGTGTTCCCGCTGCCCGATTCGGTGTCGCTCGAGGCCGGGGCGGGCTTCCTGATGAACTACCTCACCGTGCACTTCGCTCTCGACGAGCGCGCCCGCTACCGCCCCGGCGAGATCGTGCTGGTGCACGGCGCCGCAGGCGGTGTCGGGGTCGCCGCCCTGCAGGTCGCCGCCGCGCTGGGGCTCGAGACGATCGCCGTGGTCAGCACCGAGGAGAAAGCCGGCATCGCGAAGGCCAACCGCGCCGATCACGTCGTTCTCCTGGACGGCTGGAAGGACCAGGTCCGCGACCTCACCGGAGGCCGCGGAGTCGACATCATCCTCGACCCGGTCGGCGGCGACCGTTTCACCGACAGCCTGCGCAGCCTCGCGCCCAACGGGCGACTGGTGGTCCTCGGCTTCACCGGCGGCGAGATCCCCACCGTCAAGGTCAATCGCCTTCTCCTGCGTAACATCTCCGTTCTCGGGGCCGGCTGGGGCGAGTACGTGCGCACCAACCCCGGCTACACGAGCAGGCAGTGGGCGGCCCTGGGCCCGCTCCTCGAATCCGGTGCGCTGCAGATCGCCGAGCCCACCACCTACTCGTTCGAACACGCCGTCGACGCACTGCGGACGCTCGAAACCCGTTCCGCCACCGGCAAGATCGCCCTCTCCGTCCACCCTTCCTGACAAGGATCCCCATGAGCTCCGACATTCCCGGCGTGGACACGACCGTCGACGACGGCGTCCTGCGCGTCACCCTCGACCGTCCCGCCCGCATGAACGCCGTCACCACCGAAACCCTCGACGCCGTCGCCGACGCATTCGACAAGTACGCCGGCGACGCGGAGGTGCGGGCCGCCGTCCTCGCCGGCGCCGGTCGTGCGTTCTGCACGGGTGCGGACCTGGGTGGCGAGAACGTCTCCGGTCCTCCGTCGTCCGCGACGATCGACGCCGCGAACCGCACGGCGGCCACGATTCGCGCGTTCCCCCGGCCCGTGATCGGCGCGGTCAACGGTCCCGCCGCCGGCGTCGGGGTGTCCCTCGCCCTGGCCTGCGACCTCACGGTCGCCACCGCGTCGAGCTATTTCCTGCTCGCGTTCACGAAGGTCGGCCTCATGCCGGACGGTGGTGCCACCGCACTGGTCGCCGCGTCGGTCGGTCGCGCCCGCGCGCTGAAGATGGCGCTCCTGGCCGAACGACTGCCCGCACCTGAGGCTCTCGCGGCCGGGTTGATCGCCGACGTGTACCCCGACGACGAGTTCGCCGCGACCGTCGACGCCCTCGCGCGACGTCTCGCCGACGGACCGTCGGAGGCGTTCCACTTCACCAAGGACGCGGTCAACGACGCCACCCTCACCGAACTCGACAACGCGTTCGCCCGCGAGCGCACGGGTCAGCTCGACCTCCTCGCCGCCCCCGACTTCCGGGAAGGCGTCGCGGCGTTCCTGGAGAAGCGTCCGGCAGTGTTCGGCCGCGGCTGACGGCATCACGATGACCGCGACGTCGAACGCGCAGCCCTTCGCCTCCCGGCGCACCCACTGGGCGAATCATGTTGCCCGGCATGCCTTCGCGAAACCCGAGGCGGTGGCGCTCCGGTTCCGGGGCACGTCGACCACCTGGCGTGAGCTCGAGGACCGCAGCGCGCGGACGGCCGCCGTCCTCGCCGCCCACGGTGTCGGCCGCGGCGACCGCGTCGTGCTGCTGCTGACCAACCGCCCCGAGTTCCTCGAGGTGATGCTGGCGGCGACTCGCCTGGGTGCGATCGCGGTGCCGGTGAACTTCCGGCTCAGCCCCGGCGAGGTGCGGTTCATCGTCGCCGACAGCGACGCCACCGTCGTGGTCGTGGAGGATTCACTCACCGGGCTCGCCGCGGAGGTCGACGACAGCGTGCCGGTTCTCGTGGTCGGCGACGCCCCCGTCGACGTCTCGCTCGAGACGCAGTTGCGCGCAGCCGATCCCGACGTCCCGATCGCGGACGTGGCGGAAGACTCCCCCGCCGCCATCATGTACACGTCCGGCACCACCGGCCGTCCGAAGGGCGCGGTGCTGTCGCACCTCAATCTGCAGGCACAGGCACTGACCTTGATCCGCGGATGGCGACTGTTCGACACCGAGTCCGAGGTCAACCTGGTCTCGTCCCCGCTGTTCCACATCGCCGCCCTCGGCAGCGTCGGGCCGTTCCTGCTGATCGGCGCCACCATCGTGATCCACCCGACCGGTGCGTTCGATGCGACCGAGCTACTCGACGCGCTCGAGCGTGAGCGGGTGACCAGCGTGTTCATGGTGCCCACCCAGTGGCAGGCCATCCTCGACGACGCCGGCCTCGAGGGTCGGGATCTCGCCCTGCGGGTGCTGGGCTGGGGAGCCGCGCCGGCCACCCCGACCCTCCTCGACCGCCTGTACGCCGCCTTCCCGGACGCCGCGATCGTCGCGTTCTTCGGGCAGACCGAGATGTCGCCGGTGACGTGCATGCTCGACGGCAAGGACGCCGTGCGCAAGATCGGGTCGGTCGGGAAACCGATCGACACCGTGGCGATGCGCGTGGTCGACGAAGCGATGAACGACGTGCCGCAGGGCGAGATCGGTGAGATCGTCTACCGCGGCCCGGGACTCATGGAGGGGTACTGGCGGAACCCCGCGGCCACCGCGGACGCGTTCGACGGCGGCTGGTTCCACTCCGGCGACCTCGTGCGGGTGGACTCGGACGGGTTCGTGTACGTGGTAGACCGCAAGAAGGACATGATCATCTCGGGTGGGGAGAACATCTACTGCGCCGAGGTCGAGAATGCCCTGGCCGCCCACCCGGACATCATGGATGTCGCGGTGATCGGGCGGGCCGACGAGCGGTGGGGTGAGGTTCCCGTCGCGGTCGTCGTCCCGCGGGCCGGGGCGGCGCTCGAGGTCGACGCCCTCGCGGACTGGCTCGACGGCCGGGTCGCCCGCTACAAGCGGCCCAAATTCGTCGAGGTCCTCCCCCAACTGCCCCGCAACGCCAGCGGGAAGGTCGTCAAAGGTGTTCTGCGGGAACAGTTCGGCACGGTCAGCGGCTAGCCGGGGGACGGAGGTGGCGGACGAGGAAGTCGGTCTCGTCCGCGACCACCCGCTCGAAGAGCTCGCCGAAGTAGGGGTCGAAATGACCGCCCGGGTACACGTGCACCTCGGCGCCCGGGGTCTTGGCCGCGGCCTTCTGCGCGCTGCGGGTGAACGTGACGACGTCGTGGTCCGCGATGGCGAAGAAGACGGGGCAGGCGATCTTCGCGACCGTTTTCGTCGGCCGGTACAGCGCTGCCTGCAACGCCACCCGCCCCGGTGTCTCGTTGCGCCATGTCGAACCGGGCGGATCCATCCCGTGATATCCCGCCTCCGCGTCGGGTGTGGTCATGGCCGCGAACGAGCCCGGCGGCCCGACGACGGGAAACATGTACGGCGGCCGGTGCCGCAGCTGGGCGTACCGGTCCCGCAGGTAGGCGACCGCCATGCGGCCGAGGCCGACCACACCCAGTCGCGGAAGGTTCGTCAGACCGTCGACGTACGGAACCTGCGACACGACCGCGGCCACCCGCCGGTCCCGCGCTGCCGCCGTCAGGACGAGTCCGCCGGACAGTGACGTTCCCCAGAGCGCGACCCGGCTGGGGTCGATGTCCGGGCGGCTGCGCACGAACGCGACGGCGCTGTCCCAGTCGTCGAGTTGGCTGTCGATGTCGAGCAGTTGGCGGGGTTCGCCCTCGCTGGCGCCGAAGTAGCGGTAGTCGAACACCAGCGCCGTGACTCCCGCGGCCGCGAACCGTTCCGCGAACGCGTCGAGTCTCTGTTCGCGTACCCCGCTCCAGCCGTGCGCGAGCACCACACAGGGTGCTGCCGTGTGGGTTTCGGAATGGCGCCGGTA
This sequence comes from Rhodococcus sp. G6(2025), assembly GCF_058628105.1. NCBI lineage: Bacteria > Bacillati > Actinomycetota > Actinomycetes > Mycobacteriales > Nocardiaceae > Rhodococcus > Rhodococcus sp. G6(2025). Next base: position 297,669 of record NZ_CP179750.1, on the reverse strand, counting down.
CAGCCAGGCCGCGCAGCGCTGTCCCCGCGAGGAGAACCACACGTCCTCACGGCGGACGTCAGGGCACGACCGACCAGCTTCGACGGGTGACGGCCGAGGATTCATGGGAGGCGCCTCCGAGAGGTGTGGACATGGTCCAGTCTCGGGCCCTGCGCGCGGCGGCGACAGCCACCCTAGGGTGAAGAATCGGCACCCCAGGGTGGAAAATCAGCTCTCGAGTGCGACTTTCATGCACTCGAGCGTCTGCCGCATCCCGTCCTGCATCAGCTGGTCGCGGTTGCTGCCCAGCACCTTCGACTTCTGCACCAGCCGTACCCACCATACGGGCGTCGCGTAGATCTCCCGGGTCTCGGTGACGAGTGTGCCCGCGCCGGAGGGTTCGAGATGATACGTCCAGCGCGCCTTCGGCTCGTCCGCCTCGAAGGAGAACTTCTGGCCCGGAACGATATCCACGACGGTGCAGTGCGTCTTCCACCGAACCGGGCCGTGCCGGTTGGCGCCGATGAACCGCGCGCCCACCGTCACCGGGGTGCCGGACTTCCAACGGGCCCCGGTGTTCTCGGGGCTGAACCGGCCCATGCCCTCCACGTCGGTGACCACGTCCCACACGATCGCGGGCGGAACCTCGATCACGATGCTCGCAGTGTCCACGGCTACCGGCCCGGGATCCACTGCAGCGCCTTCACGAAAGGCGGCATGATCTTGGCCCACACCTTCGGCGACAGTCCGCGCGGACCGCCGAGGTTGAGGATGCGGGTGGTGGCGATGGTCTGCGGTTCGGTGTACTTGAGGAGCCCGTCGTCGCCGTGGCGGCGGCCGACACCGGACACCCCCATGCCACCCATCGGCGCACCGGTGCTGCCCCATGCCGGGGCGTAACCCTCGTCGACGTTGACGGTTCCGGCGTGGATCCGTGCGGCGATGGCCTCGCCCTCCGCCTTGGTTCCCGCCCACACGCTGGCGTTCAGGCCGTATTCGGTGTCGTTGGCGCGTTCGATCGCCTCGTCCACGTCGGCGACGGGGTAGATCGAGACGAGCGGTCCGAACGTCTCGTCGCGGTAGCACTCGGCGTCCTCGGGAACGCCGGTCAGGACGGTCGGCTCGTAGAACAGGGGGCCGAGGTCGGGGCGCGCCTTACCGCCGGCGACCACGGTGGCGCCCTTGACGACGGCGTCGTCGACGTGGCTGGACACGGCCTTGACCTGCGCCTCGGACACGAGGCTGCCCATTTCGATGCCGAAGTCGTAGCCGGCGCCGAGCTTCATGTTGCGGACGCGTTCCCCGAACAACCGGGTGAACTCGGGTGCGATGGACTCCTCGACGTAGATCCGCTCGATCGAGATGCACAGCTGCCCGGAGTTGGAGTAGCAGGCGCGGACGGCGGCGTCGGTGACCTCACGGAGGTTCGCGCCTGCGGTGACGATCATCGGGTTCTTGCCGCCGAGTTCGGCGGAGAAGCCGATGAGACGGCGACCGGCCTGCTCGGCGAGGAGCTGACCCGTGGCCGAGGACCCGGTGAACATCAGGTACTCGGTGTTCTCGACGAGGGCGGTGCCGACCACCGAGCCCGGTCCGGGGACGACGGCGAACAGGTCGCGCGGCAGCCCAGCCTGGTACAGCAGGTCGACGCAGGCCAGCGCGCAGTACGGGGTCTGGCTGTCGGGCTTGAGGACGACGGCGTTGCCGGCGAGGAGCGCGGCGACCGCGTCGGACACCGCGAGGGTCATGGGGTAGTTCCACGGCGAGATGACGCCGACGACGCCCTTCGGCTGGTACCGCACGACGGTCTTGGTGAGGCCGGGCAGCATGCCCGAGATGCGCCGGGGACGCAGCAGCTTGGGGGCGACGCGCGCGTAGTGGCGGGCGGTCATCGAGATGTCGAGGACCTCCTCCTGCGCGGCGGCGCGGGACTTGCCCGTCTCGGCCTGAGCCATGTCCATCAGGGCGTCGCGGTTCTCGAGCACCAGGTCGCGGTACCGGTGGAAGATCGCGGCGCGTTCCGTGACGGGACGCTTGGCCCATTCCTTCTGTGCCACCCGGGCGCGTGCGATCGCGTCCTTGGCGTCCTGAGCGGTACCGACCGGGACGGTGGCCAGTTCCTTACCCGTGAACGCCTCGACGACGGACCGCGTCGGGCGATCCGCCGCATCCGGGATGGCGATGAGGTCGGCGAGCCGCGCGAACGTGGCGGCGGACGGAACAGGCATTTCGTACCCCTACTGGTTAGTAGTTTTTGCGGTTACACATAACTTACCTGCTTGGTGCGCCAAGTCACAGGGGCGGATGGACTAGTGCCGGTCTTCGAGCCCGACAGCCTCCCGCAACTTCTCCTCCGCCTTCTTCAGCTCGGGGTTGTCCTGGGCGGAGGAATCGAGCAGGGCGGCGAGCGCCTCGGCGATGACGTTCAGTTTCTCCTGCAGAGCCTCGGTGGCACGGCGGCTGGCATTCTCGAGCAGGACCACGAGAAGCAACGTGAAGACGGCACCGGCGGTGTGGATGGCGATCTGCCACTCGTGAAGGTCCTTCCAGAGCGGAATGCTGACGACCCACAGCGCGACCACTCCTGCGCAGATCCCGAAGAACGGCGCCTGGCTGACCCGGAGTTCGATCTGCTCCACGAACCTGTCGAACGCCGAACGCTGATCGGTGGGCTGCTGACGTGCGGCCTTCGCGTTGCGCACCATCTTCGGAGTCTAGGCTCGCCGGCTGACGCTGCGTCGGCCCGGCGTATCGCAGCACATGTCGAGGCACTGCCCGCGGCGCGTTGTCTTGGCTGGGTGCTGTGCAACGAGCGTCAATCCGACCGGACAGCCCTCCTGCAGTTTCACCCGTCGATGTCCTACGAAGACTTCGTCCGTGGGTTCCGACCCGGCTCCGACGGCAAACTCACCTTGATCGACGGTTCTCTGCTCACCGCCGCCAAGAACGCCCGCCAAGACTGCGAATGCGACTACGTCCTGGTCATCGAGGAGATCAACCGCGGCAATCCCGCACAGATCTTCGGCGAGATGCTCACCTGCTCGAACACGACAAGCGCGACCCCGAGAACGCGCTGAACCTCGCCTACTCGCGGGACGGGGAAAAACCGTTTCATCTGCCCTCGAACCTGCACCTCATCGGCACGATGAACGTCGCGGACCGGTCCCTGGCCCCGGTCGACATAGCGATACGGCGGAGATTCGCCTTCTTCGACCTGGGGCCGGAGTACAACGATGCCCGACGCGAGTTCGTGATCGAACGCGGCTACGACGAATCGGTCGTTGACCGCATCGCGGTACGGATGACCAGGCTGAACGAGGTGATCGCGGCCGACCCGCACCTCGGCAAGGACTACTGCATCGGTCATTCGTACTTCACTTGCGCGACCCGGCTCGCTCGCGTACTCGTCGCGAGCGCCGCCGACGACGAAGCACGACATCGGGAGTCACTCGAGCGCAGCCTGCCGGCGCGACTTCGCCTCTAATCGAGTCGAACCTCACAGATCCCTCGCTGTCGCCAGCCGGCGCCTCGACTGTGGTCTCCGAACGCATTTCACGCGTCGATTCCGCGACGCGTCGACATGACTTCACGCGATTGGCGGTGTCTGCCGGAATCGACCGGCCGATTGACCGTCTGCCGTCGGTGCGCCGGGGTGAAAAGACATGTGCGGCATCGGTGTTCGTGCCTTGGAATGCCGAAAGCCCCCCAACAAGGTTGGGGGGCTTTCGGTAACGGATGTTCGGCGGTGTCCTACTCTCCCACACCCTGTCGGGTGCAGTACCATCGGCGCTGGAGGGCTTAGCTTCCGGGTTCGGAATGGGACCGGGCGTTTCCCCTCCGCTATGGCCGCCGTAACTCTATGAAACTGTCACACGGAACATCAGCGAAGAAACACAACACCATGGGTGGGTGGGGTGTTCTTCTTTCTTCTGTTCTGAAACGTGTGTGTTGTTTCAGATACTGCACAGTGGACGCGTAGCTTCTTTGTGGTAAGTCCTCGGCCTATTAGTACCAGTCACCTGCATCCGTTACCGGACTTCCAGTTCTGGCCTATCAACCCGGTGGTCTGCCGGGGGCCTTACCCCCTCGAGGGGGTGAGAAACCTCATCTTGGAACAGGCTTCCCGCTTAGATGCTTTCAGCGGTTATCCCTTCCGAACGTAGCTAACCAGCGGTGCTCCTGGTGGAACAACTGGCACACCAGAGGTTCGTCCGTCCCGGTCCTCTCGTACTAGGGACAGCCTTCCTCAAGTTTCTAACGCGCGCGGCGGATAGAGACCGAACTGTCTCACGACGTTCTAAACCCAGCTCGCGTGCCGCTTTAATGGGCGAACAGCCCAACCCTTGGGACCTACTCCAGCCCCAGGATGCGACGAGCCGACATCGAGGTGCCAAACCATCCCGTCGATATGGACTCTTGGGGAAGATCAGCCTGTTATCCCCGGGGTACCTTTTATCCGTTGAGCGACACCGCTTCCACTTGCCGGTGCCGGATCACTAGTCCCGACTTTCGTCCCTGCTCGACCTGTCAGTCTCACAGTCAAGCTCCCTTGTGCACTTGCACTCGACACCTGATTGCCAACCAGGCTGAGGGAACCTTTGGGCGCCTCCGTTACATTTTGGGAGGCAACCGCCCCAGTTAAACTACCCACCAGGCACTGTCCCTGAACCAGATCATGGTCCGAGGTTAGAGGTCCAATACGATCAGAGTGGTATTTCAACAACGACTCCACACTCACTGGCGTGAGCGCTTCACAGTCTCCCACCTATCCTACACAAACCGAACCGAACACCAATACCAAGCTGTAGTGAAGGTCCCGGGGTCTTTTCGTCCTGCCGCGCGTAACGAGCATCTTTACTCGTAATGCAATTTCGCCGAGTCTATGGTTGAGACAGCTGAGAAGTCGTTACGCCATTCGTGCAGGTCGGAACTTACCCGACAAGGAATTTCGCTACCTTAGGATGGTTATAGTTACCACCGCCGTTTACTGGGGCTTAAATTCTCAGCTTCGCCACCGAAGTGGCTAACCGGTCCTCTTAACCTTCCAGCACCGGGCAGGCGTCAGTCCGTATACATCGTCTTACGACTTCGCACGGACCTGTGTTTTTAGTAAACAGTCGCTTCTCACTGGTCTCTGCGGCCCCACCCAGCTCACACTGCAAGAGTGATCACCGGACGAGGCCCCCCTTCTCCCGAAGTTACGGGGGCATTTTGCCGAGTTCCTTAACCATAGTTATCTCGATCGCCTTAGTATTCTCTACCTGACCACCTGTGTCGGTTTGGGGTACGGGCCGTGTGAAAGCTCGCTAGAGGCTTTTCTCGGCAGCATAGGATCACTGAATTCGCCTCATTCGGCTATGCGTCACCTCTCAGGCTGTGTGAATGGCGGATTTGCCTACCATTCGCCCTACAGGCTTACACCAGTATTACCACTGACTGGCTCAGCTACCTTCCTGCGTCACCCCATCGCTTGGCTACTACCAGATCAGGTCCCATGCATCCACATCCAGGGCCCCCGAAGGGGCGTAAGGACGCTTCAGGATGGTTAGTATCACTGATTCACCAGGGGCGCGTTCACACGGGTACGGGAATATCAACCCGTTGTCCATCGGCTACGCCTGTCGGCCTCGTCTTAGGTCCCGACTCACCCTGGGCGGATTAACCTGGCCCAGGAACCCTTGGTCATTCGGCGGACGAGTTTCTCACTCGTCTTTCGCTACTCATGCCTGCATTCTCACTCGTGTGGCCTCCACGGCTGGGTCACCCCGCCGCTTCCATGGCCACACGACGCTCCCCTACCCATCCACACCACTGCCCAAGACTCCGCAGAATCAAGGGGGTGCATTGTGTGAATGCCGCAGCTTCGGTGGTGTACTTGAGCCCCGCTACATTGTCGGCGCAGGATCACTTGACCAGTGAGCTATTACGCACTCTTTCAAGGGTGGCTGCTTCTAAGCCAACCTCCTGGTTGTCTTCGCGACCCCACATCCTTTTCCACTTAGTACACGCTTAGGGACCTTAGCTGGCGATCTGGGCTGTTTCCCTCTCGACTACGAACCTTATCGCCCGCAGTCTCACTGCCGCGCTCTCACTCACCGGCATTCGGAGTTTGGCTGATTTCGGTAAGCTTGTGGGCCCCCTAGACCATCCAGTAGCTCTACCTCCGGTGAGAAACACGCGACGCTGCACCTAAATGCATTTCGGGGAGAACCAGCTATCACGGAGTTTGATTGGCCTTTCACCCCTACCCACAGCTCATCCCCTCAGTTTTCAACCTAAGTGGGTTCGGTCCTCCACGACGTCTTACCGTCGCTTCAACCTGGCCATGGGTAGATCACTCCGCTTCGGGTCTAGAACATGCCACTAAAAACGCCCTATTCGGACTCGCTTTCGCTACGGCTACCCCACACGGGTTAACCTCGCGACATGCCACTAACTCGCAGGCTCATTCTTCAAAAGGCACGCCATCACCCCCCACACCGAAGTGTGCAAAGGCTTTGACGGATTGTAAGCGCACGGTTTCAGGTACTATTTCACTCCCCTCCCGGGGTACTTTTCACCTTTCCCTCACGGTACTAGTCCGCTATCGGTCACCAGGGAGTATTCAGGCTTATCGGGTGGTCCCGACAGATTCACACCAGATTTCACGGGCCCGGTGCTACTTGGGTTTCCATCACGACAGTCATCATGTTTTCGTGTACGGGACTCTCACCCTCTACGACAGGCCGTTCCAGACCACTTCCACTAACACAATGATTTCTTACTGTCGGCCAACACGGCAGCATTGACAAGATGAACCCCACAACCCCACGAATGCAACACCTGCCGGCTATCACACATCCATGGTTTAGCCTCTTCCGCTTTCGCTCGCCACTACTCACGGAATCACTATTGTTTTCTCTTCCTGTGGGTACTGAGATGTTTCACTTCCCCACGTTCCCTCCACACACCCTATATATTCAGGTGCGGGTAACACGACATCACTCGTGCTGGGTTTCCCCATTCGGACATCCTCGGATCTCAGCTCGGTTGACAGCTCCCCGAGGCTTATCGCAGCCTCCTACGTCCTTCATCGGCTCCTGGTGCCAAGGCATCCACCGTACGCTCTTCATTACTTACAACAAAGATGCTCGCGTCCACTGTGCAGTTCTCAAACAACACACAACCAACCACCCACACAGACACCAGACCAGACACGAAGAAGAGCCGAAACCCTCCACCACGCCCGCGGTTTGACCTGCAGTGCTTGCTTGTCGTCACTTCCTGTAGAAAAAACACTTACGTGTTCTCTCAGGACCCAACAGTGCATCGATATATCACCCGCCGGCCGATCATCAGATCGGGTCGTGACGCGGGAAAGTTTGTCAGTGTTCCACCCATGAGCGTCCGCAGCCCTACTGATGAGGACTAAACGGTCTCTGCCAGAACATCATCCACTGACTGTTCAGTGGTACACGTCTGGAGATGTGCTCCTTAGAAAGGAGGTGATCCAGCCGCACCTTCCGGTACGGCTACCTTGTTACGACTTCGTCCCAATCGCCGATCCCACCTTCGACGGCTCCCTCCCACAAGGGGTTAGGCCACCGGCTTCGGGTGTTACCGACTTTCATGACGTGACGGGCGGTGTGTACAAGGCCCGGGAACGTATTCACCGCAGCGTTGCTGATCTGCGATTACTAGCGACTCCGACTTCACGGGGTCGAGTTGCAGACCCCGATCCGAACTGAGACCAGCTTTAAGGGATTCGCTCCACCTCACGGTCTCGCAGCCCTCTGTACTGGCCATTGTAGCATGTGTGAAGCCCTGGACATAAGGGGCATGATGACTTGACGTCGTCCCCACCTTCCTCCGAGTTGACCCCGGCAGTCTCTTACGAGTCCCCACCATTACGTGCTGGCAACATAAGACAAGGGTTGCGCTCGTTGCGGGACTTAACCCAACATCTCACGACACGAGCTGACGACAGCCATGCACCACCTGTATACCGACCACAAGGGGGGCCGTATCTCTACGGCTTTCCGGTATATGTCAAACCCAGGTAAGGTTCTTCGCGTTGCATCGAATTAATCCACATGCTCCGCCGCTTGTGCGGGCCCCCGTCAATTCCTTTGAGTTTTAGCCTTGCGGCCGTACTCCCCAGGCGGGGCGCTTAATGCGTTAGCTACGGCACAGATCCCGTGGAAGGAACCCACACCTAGCGCCCACCGTTTACGGCGTGGACTACCAGGGTATCTAATCCTGTTTGCTACCCACGCTTTCGTTCCTCAGCGTCAGTTACTGCCCAGAGACCCGCCTTCGCCACCGGTGTTCCTCCTGATATCTGCGCATTTCACCGCTACACCAGGAATTCCAGTCTCCCCTGCAGTACTCAAGTCTGCCCGTATCGCCTGCAGGCTCACAGTTGAGCTGTGAGTTTTCACAAACGACGCGACAAACCGCCTACGAACTCTTTACGCCCAGTAATTCCGGACAACGCTTGCACCCTACGTATTACCGCGGCTGCTGGCACGTAGTTAGCCGGTGCTTCTTCTGCAGGTACCGTCACTTTCGCTTCGTCCCTGCTGAAAGAGGTTTACAACCCGAAGGCCGTCATCCCTCACGCGGCGTCGCTGCATCAGGCTTTCGCCCATTGTGCAATATTCCCCACTGCTGCCTCCCGTAGGAGTCTGGGCCGTGTCTCAGTCCCAGTGTGGCCGGTCACCCTCTCAGGTCGGCTACCCGTCGTCGCCTTGGTAGGCCATTACCCCACCAACAAGCTGATAGGCCGCGGGCCCATCCTGCACCAGTAAACCTTTCCACCCTCAGCCATGCAGCCGAAGGTCATATCCGGTATTAGACCCAGTTTCCCAGGCTTATCCCGAAGTGCAGGGCAGATCACCCACGTGTTACTCACCCGTTCGCCGCTCGTGTACCCCGAAGGGCCTTACCGCTCGACTTGCATGTGTTAAGCACGCCGCCAGCGTTCGTCCTGAGCCAGGATCAAACTCTCCGTTGAAGACTCTAGATTTCGAAACCCCAAAAGGTCTCTAATCAGTCATAGACATCGAGTCAAATCACTAGCAATCAAAAACTCAAACTAGCATTTTCAAACACTGACCCCCCTCCGACGGAAGAAGGAGAAGAGCCAGCAAATACCCACACCACCATCACAACCAAACCCGAAGGGCCAGTTGATCATCCGTGATGCGGAGTACCAAAAACATTTGGCACTGACATTCATCGACACACTGTTGAGTTCTCAAAGAACACGCACACACCATCACTTCTGGCACACTCGCCAGCCGCTCCGGGGCAACTTTTCCAGCTTATCTCATCGGACTGACCGGCGCAAACCGGCACCCGCTGAAGACATTCCGGGGTTGAAGCACAACCATACACGATGGTGAACTTCGGATTGGTCAGGCACTTCGTACAACCTCGTTGCATCACCAGGTGGTGAATGTCGGTGTCCGTGTCGCTCTGACTTGGAATAAGTTACGCGAACCGCACGCGATATTCCAAATCGCCTGGTCGCGGGGATTCGCACGCTGAACTCCGCCGGATCTGCCATTCGTGCCGGCGTGCACCGTCAGACCAGAAGCGTGCACGCTGAGCCGGTTTAGCAGGTCCGAAAGCTCGACGGTGGGACCGTCGCTCCCATTGCCACTCGCTCTTCATCGGGGAGTCCTCATCGAGAAGTACGGCATACCGGCAGTCACCACTCTCGGCGGCACCGAGATCCCCTACAAGGACCGGGGTGCCGGCCGCCCGTAGTCCTGAGCCACGGGTGGCCGCTCAATGCGGACAGCTGGGAGGCGCAGGACCGACCTCGCGGCGCTACTCGAGCACCTCGACCTTCACGACACCACGCTGGTCGGTCTCTCGACCGGCGGTGGTGAGGTGAGTAGATACGCCGGACGGCACGGGACCGGCCGGGTCGCCCAGATCGTGCTCGCCTCGGCGGTGCCGCCATTCATGCTGCAGACCGCCGACAACCCCGACGGCATCCCGGTCGAAGCCTTCGATTCTTCGGCGCAACCGACCTGACAGTCACCCGTCCCAGGGTGTACGCGACTCGTTCTGGTCGCAGGCAAATCAGGGGGGTCACCACAACGCCTACGAAGGCATCGCCGCGTTCTCGGCGACGGACTTCCGAGCTGACCTCGACAAGGTCGACGTCCCCACCCTCGTCATTCACGTGACGACGACCAGACAGTGCCGTTCGATGTCGGCGGCAAGAAAGTCATCCGCGCGGATCGACGGCGCCGTGCTCGCGGTCTACCTACACCTCGTGGCATCCCCTCACCCGAGACGAAAGGATCACAGTCATGAAAGGTCACACCGCAGCACCCGACACCCTCGACCTCGTCCACGGGCTGTGGATGACCCCACACAGCTGGACGGGCGCCTGGCTGACCCGGAGTTCGATCTGCTCCACGAACCTGCCGAACGCCGAACGCCGATCGGTGGGCTGCTGACGTGCGGCCTTCGCGTTGCGCACCATCTTCGGAGTCCAGTTCGCCGCACCAATTCTCAGACGGTCCTCAGGAAAGTCACAATTCGGGCCCCTATCGTTTCCCCGGCAAACCAACCGACATGGGAGGACTCGTCATGAACGTTTCACGAGCACGTCTGCAATTCGGTATCGCCGCCGTCGGCGCGATCTCCGCCGCCCTCGTGATCCCGGGCATCGCCTCCGCCGATCCAGTCGACTCTGACTCCGCCCGCCTCGTGAACTCCACGTGCAGCTTCGCGCAGATCGATGCGGCGATGCACGACGTGACTCCGCAGCTCGCCGCGCGCCTCGACCAGGCACCCGAGCGCAAGGCTCAGCTGGCGGACTTCTTCTCGAAGTCCCCGGCCGACCGCCAGGCCGTCCTCGACGCCCACCCGCAGCTGAAGAGCCGACTGGACACCGTGCCTACCGAGGGACCGGCCGTCGAGTGGCGCGCGAAGGCGCTGGCGATCGCCGAGACCTGCGGTAACTACTGACGCACGCTAGCCGGGGCGGACGGTGCGCAGGACCGTCTGCCCCGTGTCCAGCCTGCGGATGTTGTCGGTGATGTCGCCGACCCGGCCGACGAACGTGTGGTCGGTGACGCCGGACGAGTGCGGGGTCATCAGGACGTTCGGCAGATCGCGGAACGGCAGCGCGCTCGGGGCGCCGTGACCGCCGGCGTCGGGGTAGGAGTACCAGACGTCGATCGCCGCGGCCGCGATCCGGCGCGACGCCAGCGCGTCGTACAGCGGCTGTTCCTGGACGAGGAGGCCGCGCCCGACGTTGATCAAGATGCCATCGGGGCCGAGCGCGTCGAGTTCCGCGCCGCCGATCATGTCGCGGGTGTGATCGTTCAGGGGCGCGGACACCACCACGACGTCGGACTCCGTCAGGAGCCGGAGCAGCGACGTGTTGCCCCCTGCCCAGGCGAGGCCTTCCTCGGCGGCGTCGAGATTTCCCCGCCCGGTCACGGCGCAGCCCTCGGACCCGAACGCGCGCAGCACGTTCCACGACCGCCGGCCGATGTGACCGAAGCCGACGAATCCGACCCGCGCGCCCCGCATCGACCGGGACTGCGCGATCGCGTCGTCGTACACCGAGGTGGCCCACACGTCGCCGCGGAGGGCGCGATCGTGCCGGAGGAATCCGCGGCGCAGCATCAGCGCCGCCGACACGATGTACTCGGCGATCGAGTCCTCGTGGTGGAAGGTGTTGGCCACCAGGGTGTCCGCGGGGAGCGCGGCGAACGCCACGTTGTCGGTGCCCGCGCCGGCGACGTGCAGCAGGCGCAACTTCGGCGCAGCGGCCGCCATCGCGGCGGTGAACCGGCCGCCCACATAGACGTCGGCGTCGGCGAGGTCGGCGACGATGGCCGACTCGTCGAACGTCCGATGCCACGACACCGTCGCACCGGACGGCAGCCCCGACTCGAACAGTTCGCGATGCGGCAGCAGGTTCCGATCGCCGACGACGACCTTCATCAGGCGCGCACCAACGCCGGGCGCTTGCTGTCGAACGTCCAGCCGGGCACCAGGAACTGCATGCCGATCGAGTCGTCGCGCGCGCCGAGCCCCTTCTGCCGGTACAGCTCGTGGGCGGCCTCGACGCGGTCCATGTCGAGTTCGACACCGAGGCCGGGGGTCGACGGCACGGTGAGGTAGCCGTCTTCGATCTCGAACGGGTCCTTCGTGATCCGCTGACCGTCCTGCCAGATCCAGTGCGTATCGATGGCGGTGATGTCGCCCGGAGCCGCGGCCGCGACGTGGGTGAACATCGCGAGCGACACGTCGAAGTGGTTGTTGGAATGCGAACCCCACGTGAGACCCCACGCGTCGCAGAGCTGGGCGACGCGGACGGATCCGTTCATGGTCCAGAAGTGCGGGTCGGCGAGCGGGATGTCGACGGCGCCGGAGCGGATGGTGTGCCCCATCTCGCGCCAGTCGGTGGCGATCATGTTGGTGGCGGTCGGCAGTCCGGTGGCGCGCTTGAATTCGCTCATCACCTCTCGACCGGAGAAGCTGCCCTCGGGGCCGACCGGGTCCTCGGCATACGCGAGAACGTCTTTCAGCCCGCGGCACGTCTCGATCGCCTCCGACAGCAGCCAACCGCCGTTGGGGTCGAGGGTGATCCGGGCGTCGGGGAATCGCTCGGCCAGCGCCGTCACGGCCGCCGCCTCCTCGCGGGGTGCCAGGACGCCGCCCTTGAGCTTGAAGTCGGCGAAGCCGTATCGCGCCTGAGCCGCCTCGGCCAGCCGCACGACCGCGTCCGGTGTCAGCGCCTCCTCGTGCCGCAGGCGCAGCCAGTCGTCGGACTCCGCCGCACCCGACTGGTACTCGAGGTCGGTCTTGTTGCGGTCGCCGACGAAGAAGAGGTAGCCGAGCGCCTGCACCTTCTCGCGCTGCTGCCCCTCGCCGAGCAGGGCCGCGACGGGAACACCGAGGTGCTGCCCGAGCACGTCGAGGAGTGCCGACTCGACGGCGGTGACGGCGTGGATCGCAACTCGGAGGTCGAACGTCTGGTTGCCGCGGCCCGCCGCGTCCCGGTCGGCGAACGTGCGTCGCAGATCGGCGAGAACGCCGTTGTACTCGCCGATGCTGCGCCCGGTCACGATCGCGCGGACGTCTTCGAGGGTACGGCGGATCGGTTCACCGCCGGGCACCTCGCCGACACCGGTGTTGCCGTCGGAATCGGTGAGGATCACCAGGTTCCGGGTGAAGTACGGGGCATGCGCGCCGGACAGGTTCAGGAGCATGCTGTCGTGTCCCGCGATCGGGACCACTCGCATGTCGGTGACGACCGGGGTGGTGCTCGTTGTACTCATCTCCGAAAACCTTCCTTCACAGCGCAGCGCCGCCCGTGAGGCGCCTCACAACCAAAACTCTAAGTGGCCCGATCGATACATGTCCAAGACTTGTTGAGCATCGAACGATGCAGACACTGCATCAGAGAAGCTGCTGTCCGATCAGCATCAACGCACCCACACAGGACACCGTGATCGACGCCCGGCGCAGGCGTGCAGCGTCCAGGTGGCGATTCACGAACCGCGACGCCACGTAGCCGAGCACCGTCGCCGGGATCAGCAGCAGGAACATCACCGCCGACTCGCGATGCACCGACCCCGTCGCGGCGAGAACGGCCACCGACAGCGTGGAGCCCACCAGGAAGAACGCGCTCATGTTGCCGCGCAGCTGCGCCCCCTTCGACCCCTGCATCACCAGTGCCATCGGCGGCCCGCCGATCGACGTGGCCGTGCCGAGCAGACCCGACGCGGCGCCTGCGACGGCGAGGTTCCGGCGTCGCGGCGGCGGTGCCCAGCCCAGCGTCGCGAAGACGACCCCGGCCAGCACCACGGCGGCGAGTAGCAGCGACAGCCCCCGTTCCGGCAGCACCACCAGCAGCAACGCGCCCGCGATCGTGCCCGGCACCCGGCCGGCCAGCGCCCACCCGGTGCCCGACAGATCGAGGGCGTCGCGTTCCCGCCACACCACCATCACCGTGACGACCGTCGCCGTCATGATCAGGGTCCCGGGCAGCAGGCCCGGGTCGACGAGCGCGACGACGGGTGCGGCGAGCATCCCCATCCCGAATCCGATCGAGGCCTGCATGCACGAGGCGAGGAAGACGGCGAACGCGATGATCGCGAACCCTGCCCCGCTCACCCGACCGCGACGGGAACGCCGAGTTCGATCGGACGCCGGGGGTGGTGGCATTCGGCGACGTGGCCGCTCTCCCGCTCGTCGACGGCGGCGGGCGGCACGGTGCTCGCGCAGATGTCGGTGGCGTGGGCGCAGCGGGTGCGGAACCGGCAGCCCGACGGCGGGTTCAGCGGCGACGGCACTTCACCGTCGAGGATGATCCGCTTGCCCCGGGATTCGGCGTCCAGCTTCGGTGCCGCCGACATCAGGGCCTCGGTGTACGGATGGGCGGGACGGTCGAAGACGGCGTCCGTCACACCCGTCTCCACGATCCGCCCGAGGTACATCACGGCGACGCGGTCGGCGACGTGCCGGACCACCGACAGGTCGTGCGAGATGAACACGTACGAGATGCCGAGCTGCTTCTGCAGGTCGTTCAGCAGGTTGAGCACCTGCGCCTGCACCGACAGGTCGAGAGCCGACACGGGTTCGTCGCAGATGACGACGCTCGGGTTCAACGCCAGGGCACGGGCGATCCCGAGTCGCTGCCGCTGACCGCCGGAGAACTCCTGCGGGTACCGGTGCTCGTCGCTCGGCCGCAGACCCACGAGGTGCAGCAGTTCCCGCACCCGTGCCGCCCGGTCGCGGCTCGTCTTGTACATCGTCTTGTGGGTGCGCCACGGCTCGGCGATGATGTCGGCCGCCGACATCCGGGAGTTCAGCGACGCGTACGGGTCCTGGAACACCATCTGCACCCGGCGGCGCAGCGCCAGCAGGTCCTTGCCCTTCAGCGAGAACGGGTCGACGCCGTCCCAGGTCACCGAACCGGAGTCGGGGCGCTCGAGCATCATCAGCGTGCGGGCGAGAGTGGACTTTCCACAACCCGATTCGCCGACGAGCCCGAGCGTTTCGCCGCGGGCGAGGTCGAGGTCGATGCCGTCGAGCGCGCGCAACTGATTCTTGCCCGCCGCGTTGGCAGGCACCTTGAACGTCTTGGTGAGGCCCCGCACCTTCAGAATCGACTCAGACATGCGAGATCTCCTCGGGGAAGTGGCACGCCGAGCGGCGGCCGTGTGTGGCGACGTCGGCGAGCGGTGGGCGGGTGGTGCGGCACAGGTCGCGGGCCAGCGGGCAGCGCGCCTGGTAGACGCAGCCGGACGGAATGGAGTGCAGGTCGGGCGGGGTGCCGCCGATGGATTTCAGGTCTTCGCCGCGGACCGCGTGCACGGGAACCGAATCGAGCAGCCCCTTGGTGTACGGGTGCTGCGGCGACGAGAACACCTCGGCGACCGGGCCCGTCTCGACGACGTTGCCCGCGTACATGATCGCGACGCGGTCGGCCTCCTCGGCGACGAGCGCGAGATCGTGGGTGATCAGGATGACGGCCATGTCGTGCTCGGTGCGCAGATCCCGCAGCAGCGACATGATCTGTGCCTGCACCGTGACGTCGAGTGCCGTCGTCGGTTCGTCGGCGAGCAGGACCGTCGGGCTCAGTGCGACGGCCATCGCGATCAGCAGGCGCTGCCGCATGCCGCCGGAGAACTGGTGCGGGTAGGAGTCGACGCGCGATTCGGGCTCGGGAATCCCTACCCTCTCCATCAGCGAGACCGCTTCCCGTCGCGCCTCTTTCGAGGACAGCCCGCGATGGATGCGGAACGGTTCGGCCAACTGCTTACCGACCGTGTACACCGGGTTGAGCGCGGTCAGCGCGTCCTGGAACACGATGGCGAGTTCGGTGGCGGCGAGGGTGCGGCGGGTCCTGGCCTTCGCCGTCACCAGGTCGACGTCGCCGAGACGGACCGAACCGTCGGTGATGTCGGCGATCGGTTCGAGCAGGCCGACGAGCGCCTGCGCGGTCATCGACTTGCCGCACCCCGACTCACCGAGCAGCGCGAGGGTTTCCCCGCGCCGCGCGGTGAACGACACGTGGTCGACGGCCCGGACCGTGCCCGAGGGGGTGCGCAGGTCGACGGTCAGATCCGCGACCTCGAGGGCGACGCGGTCGGTGTCTGCGACGTCGGGCGATTCGACAGCCGGTGCGGGTGCACTCATGAGACGACCTTTCGGGTGGGGAACAGCCGGGAGCGACGCGACCGCGGGACGGTCAGACGCCAGCGCTGGGCGGGGTCGGTGGCGATCCGCGCCCATGCCGCGAGCACGGTCGCCGACACGGTGGTGATCACGATGGCGAGGCCGGGGAAGAACGACAGCCACCACGCCGTCTGCAGGTACGTCCGGCCCTGGGACACCATCAGGCCCCAGCTGATGTCCGGCGGCTGGATGCCGATGCCCAGGAAGCTCAGCGACGACTCGGCCAGCATCACGTAGCAGAAGTCGAGGGTGGCGACGGTGAGCAGCGTCGGCAGCAGGATGGGGAACACGTGCCTGCGGATGACGGCTCCGCTGCGGGCGCCGAACGTGCGGGCGGCGTCCACGAACAACCGGCTCTGCAGTTCCGCCGACTCCGCGCGGGCGGTGCGGAGGTAGATCGGGATGCGGGTGATGGCCAGGACCAGGACGATGTTCGCGGCGCTGGGCGAGAACACGTAGAGGACGACGACGGCCATCAGCAGCGAGGGGAAGCTCATGATGACGTCGGCAACGCGCATCGCCGTCGTCTCCCGCCAGCCGCGGTGGTAGCCCGCCCACATGCCGACGAGGGACCCGATGATGCAGGACAGCGCGACCGCGGGCAGCGCCACCAGGAGGGTGGTGCGGCACGCGACGATCAGCCGGGCCAGCATGCTGCGTCCGAGCGGGTCGGTGCCGAGGATGTTCATCCACCCGTTCGCCACGTGGAACGGTGCGAGGTTGGACTGGTCGAGGTTCTGATCCGTCGCGGCGTCGCCGACGAGCCACGGGCCGAAGACGGCGACGAGGAACACGAACACCAGGATCGCCGCCGCGACCGTGGCCATCCGGTCCCGCGGGAGCAGTCGCCACAACGGCGCCTTGCTCCGGGACGGTTTCGGTGCCGGAACGGTTTCTCCGACGGGGGCAGCGACGGCAGGCGTCTCGTCGGGGCCCGGGTAGAGGTCGCCGGCGCCGTCCAGGCGGGGTGCGTTGTCTATGGACATCTCGGCGGCCTCCTAGACCTTGGACTTCTCACGGACACGCGCGTCGAGAAGTGCGTAGCCCGCGTCGATCAGGATGTTGAGGACGAAGATGCTGACCGCGGTCAGCAGCACCGCCGCCTGCAGTACTGCGAAATCGCGCTGCAGGATCGCGTCGATCATCAGCTTGCCGATGCCGGGCCATCCGAAGATCGCCTCGACGACGACGGCGCCGTTGACCAGGCCGACGGTGAGGTCGCCGGCCACCGTCAGCGCCGGAGCCGCGGCGTTCCGGAGCGCGTGATGGGTGACGACGCGCAGGTCGCCTGCGCCCTTACTCCGAGCAAGACGTACGTATGGTGCGGACAGCGCCGACACCATCGCGCCGCGGACCACCTGGGTGAGCACGCCGAGGGGCCGGATGAGCAGAGTCGCGATCGGCAGGATCCACGACAGCGCGCTTCCGGTACCCGACGTGGGCAGCACCCCCAGCACCACCGCGAAGATCCACACGCCGGTGATGGCGAACCAGAAATCGGGGATGCTGGCCGCGGTCATCGACAGCAGGCTCGAGATCCGGTCGGCGAGCGAATTCGGCCGGTACGCCGCCCAGCAGCCGATCACGATGGCGCCGATGATCGCGAGCAGCATCGTGAAGAACGCCAGCTGCAGCGTGGCCGGGAACGCCCGCAACGCCATGGTCGCGGCGGATTCACCGGTGCGCAGCGATTCGCCGAAGTCGAGGTGGGCAACCCCGGACAGGTAGTCGACCATCTGGCTCAGGACCGGCTTGTCGAGGCCGTTCTCGGCCGCGAACTCGGCGCGCTGATCCGGTGTCGCGGAGACCGGGAGGTAGAGGTTGGTCGGGTCGCCGGTGAGGCGGGCGAGCAGGAACACACCGAAGAGGACGACGAGGAGGGGTACGAGGCTGGTGTAGACGCGTCGGCGCAGGAAGGCGAACATGACTCACCGCCTTCGGATCGGGTTCGGTTGGGACATCTCAGTTCCTCCGGGGGGCTGGGAAGAGGGGTTAGCCGTTCGCGGATGTGTCCGCGTGGGTCATCTCGCTCAGGCGCATCTCGTCGCCGGTCGCGGAGTTGGGCGCGTACTGCACGGTCGGGGACTTGGCGAGCACCGCGTTCATGTGGGCGATGTACGCGAACTGCCGGATCTCCTTCGGCTCGTTGGCCAGTACCGAGGCGAACGCGTCCTGCCGGGCGTCGCCGACGAGTTGCTCGGCGGCGTCGATCTGCGCGTCGTATCCGGGCGAGCCGAAGTAGCTCTGGTATCCGTCGCTGCGCATGTACTGGTCGACGGTGAACTGCGCGTCACCCGCCTGGTTGCCGTGCTGGATCATCAGCAGAATCGGTCCGGTGCCCTGCGGGAACGGCCGGATCTGGTACTGCATCTGCCCGGCCGTGTCCATCATCTCGATCTTCACGTTCAGGCCCGCCTTGCTCAGCGAGTTCTGGATGACCTCGATGGTCTCGTTGATCTTCGGGAACTGGCCCGTGCGCCCGATCAGGCGGATCTGGTTGTCGACGGGAACGCCGTCGGCCTTCGCCTCCGCCACCAGTTGCGCGGCGCGATCGGAGTCGTAGGGGGTCGGCTGCAGGTCGGGGTCGAACCCGACGATGCTGCTGCCGACGAGTTGCCCGGCCGGCTCGCCGAGGCCCTGGAACAGTGCCTTGACGATCCCCTCCCGGTTGACGGAGAGGTCGATGGCCTCGCGGACGCGGTAATCGTCGAGCGGAGGTTCGGTGGCCATCATGCGTAGCGCCGTCGTCTCGTTGTTGGGGTAGGCGACACCGAGGTCGCCCGCGCCGTCCTCCGGACCGAGGTACGTGGCGAGTTCGGCCTCGTCGTTGGTGACCATCGCGGCGCGGACGCTGCCCTCGGTCCGCCACTGGTAGATCGCCCGCGTGTACTCGGGCGCCATGCCCCAGTACGTGTCGTTGCGGACCAGCGCGAGTCGCTGCCCGTGATCCCAGTAGTCGATCTTGTAGGGGCCGGTGCCGATGGGATCGCGCACCTTGTCCTGGGCGTCGGTGGTGGAGGGCACCATCTCCACGAACGAGATCCGCAGCGGAAGGATCGGGTCGGCGACGGGAGTCTGCACCGTCACGGTCGACGGGTCGATCGCGTTCACCACGAGTTCGTCGTCGCCGAAGACGTACCCGTCGACGTCGCAGCCGATGGTGGAGTTGACGGTGCGATCAATCGAGAAGGCGGCGTCCTCGGCGTCGAAGACGCTGCCGTCGCTGAACGTGACGCCCGGACGGATCCGGAACGTCCAGACCGTGTCCGACGTCTGCTCCCATGAGTCGGCGAGCTTCGGTTCGAGATCGCCGGTATCGGCGTTGCGTTCCACCAGCGGCTCGGTGATGTTGGAGCGGACGACGACTCCGGTTGAGGTGAGTGACGCGTCGCAGGGTTCGAGCGTGGGCGGCTCCTGCGGGAGCACGATCCGCAACGTGTCGGGGCTGGCGGCGTCGCTGTGGCTCGAATTGGCCACCGAGCAACCTGTGACCAGAGCCGGCACCGTCAGTGCGGCGGTGGCCGCGACGACGGCGCGGTAACGGGTTCCCTGCTGCAGCGAACGTGCAGGGCTCATGGTGTCCTCCGTAGGGATGTGTCGCGTACTCGACGCGAGTGAAGAGGGCCCGCCTGTGACGGTAGACACACGCTATGAGCGGCCCGGAGGAGCGTCAACAGGGGAAAACGGCCCAAAACGGCTCGTGAGGGCGGTCACACGCACAATTGATGGAGACTGCGATCACCCCGGCAGGCCCCTGACCGGCGCATACAGGGGGTTACGGCATCTGCGCACGTCAACGCGCCGCCAACCAATGCCGTTTGAGTATCGATCCATGTTATTTACGTGTTGGACAGGTATTCCGGGCGCCGCTTAACGTACGGGTAACCGGTGACGCGGAGAGTCGCGTCACCACTCGTCAGGAGGCACGATGGTGACCGCTGAGTCGTCCGTGAAAGAAGCTGCTGTACAAACTGTTTCGGGAGGACGCGTCCTGAAGGTCGGGCCGCTGAAGCCGTCCCTCACCGCGACGCTCGCCGAGAAGTACGACGCACTCGACCTCCCGCTGGGCGACGACCGCACCAGCTTCCTCGCCGAACACGGCGAGTCCGTCACCGCGGTCGTGACGTCCGGCCGCACCGGAGTCGACGCCGCACTGATGACGGAACTGCCGAACCTCGGCGCGATCGTGCACTTCGGAGTCGGTTACGACACAACCGATGTCGTGCTCGCCGAGGAACTCGGAATCGGTGTGAGCAACACCCCCGACGTCCTCACCGACTGCGTCGCCGACACCGCCGTCGGATTGCTGATCGACACGCTCCGCGGCTTCTCCGCCGCCGACCGCTTCGTGCGTGACGGCCGCTGGCCCGCCGAGGGCAACTTCCCCCTCACCCGGCAGGTTAGCGGCACGCGGGTCGGCATCGTCGGGCTGGGACGTATCGGCTCCGCCATCGCCACCCGCCTCACCGGCTTCGGTTGCACGATCTCGTACCACAATCGGCGCGAGGTTCCCGGCTCCCCGTTCGCCTACGTCGGCTCGGCCGCCGCACTCGCCGCCCGGGTGGATGTGCTGATCGTCGCCGCAGCGGGCGGAAAGGGCACCGAAAAGCTCGTGGACCGACAGGTTCTCGAGGCCCTCGGACCCGACGGCTACCTGATCAACGTGGCACGCGGAAGCGTCGTCGACGAGGACGCGCTCGTCGAACTGCTCACCGAACGCAAACTCGCCGGTGCCGGACTGGACGTATTCGCCCGCGAACCGCACGTTCCCGAAGCGCTCCTCGCGCTCGACACCGTCGTCCTCCTCCCCCACGTCGCGAGCGGCACGACCGAGACCCGGGCCGCGATGGAGGCTCTCACCCTGCAGAACCTCGACGAATACCTCGCCCAGGGCACCCTGACCACCCCCGTACTCGAGCCGAGGTCACGATGAGCGTCATTCTCAGCTACGTTCCGACAATCGAAAGTCGAGGCGCCCTGGCCTTCGGATTCACCGAAGCCCGCATGCGCGCAACCGATCTCGTCGTGATCGCGGACGGCGACAGCGCCTCGAATCCCGGCTTCGGGGCCGAACTGCACTCCGCGAGGGAGGAAGCGGACGCAGCCGGCGTCGACTACCGCATCGCGCGGAACGAACCCGACCGCTCCCACGCCGACAACCTCATCGACGCGTCCTACGACTCCGCCGCCGAACTCCTCGTCCTCGGCATGCGGCGACGCTCCCCCGTCGGCAAACTCCTCATGGGCAGCGTCGCCCAGCGTGTGCTCCTCGAAGCGCAGTGCCCCGTCGCCGGAGTCAAGCCGCCCGTCGCAGCAGAGGTCTGAGCGGCACGGACGAGGTTGATTCCCCGGCCCATCCATAACGCTCACGGCGCCGAATACCAGCCGTGGGACAGCCATGATCGATGGGCCTCAGCGCGCCGACGGCGCGGAACTGGGCGGTCGCCTCCTGACCTTGGTCGGCGACCGCGACTTCCAGGCGCTCGCACCCGAGATCTCCCAGATCGCGTGCGACCACGGCAGCGACCGGTCGGCGTTCACGGCGGTCGTGGCGTGGATCGTCACGACCATCGCCGACCTCATCGCGGATCCGGCCTCGAGCGTCACCGACGCCGTCGACAGCTTCATCAGCGTCGTACCCGTCGTGCACGACACCGCCGAGCTGAACGAGGAATTGCCCGCGCCCGCCGAGTGGCTGTTCACCGCCGTCGTGAGACACCTGCAGAGCAGGCATCGGGAGGGATCCGATCCCCCGCCGCCCGTGCCTGCCGACACCGCACTCATTCGCATGCAGGCCCTCGTCGAAGCCTTGCTGTGGCTCGACGCCCTGCTCGAATGCGACCACAGCCTGTAGGCGAGCACAATTCCCTGACTCGGGGACGGTGCCCTCACAGTGACGGCCGTCTCTAGTCGGAATAGCCCGGCCCGTAGGCCCGTTCCCCCAGTGGATCCCGATCCTGCGCGGCGGCACCGAGAACGGCGCTGCCGAACACGCCTACGGAAAGACCGATATCTGTGAATCTCTTCTCCCCCTTGACACTCGGCGAACTCGAACTGCCCAATCGGGTCGTGATGGCACCCCTGACCCGCGTCCGCTCCGGGCGTGACGGTGTGCCCGGACCGCTGGTGGTCGAGCACTACCGTCAGCGGGCCTCTCTCGGTCTGATCGTCGGCGAAGGCACGTACCCCAGCCACGCCGGCCAGGGCTTCCCCGGCCAGCCCGGGCTGGTGACACCCGAGCAGGTTGCGGGCTGGAAGAACGTCGCCGACGCCGTGCATGCGGCCGGTGGACGGATCGTCGCCCAGGTCATGCACGCCGGCCGCGTCACGCACGAGGGAACAACCGGCGGTCACGAGGTGGTCGGCCCGAGCGCCGTCGCCATCGACGGTGAGACCCGCACCTATGAGGGGAAGGCTCCGTACCCGGTGCCCCGCGCGCTGCGTACCGAGGAACTCCCCGCCGTGATCGAGGATTTCGTCCAGGCGTCGCGGAACGCGGTGGCAGCCGGGATGGACGGCGTCGAAATCCACGCCGCCAACGGCTACCTGCTGCACGAATTCCTCTCCCCGGCATCCAACCTGCGTGAGGACGCGTACGGCGGCTCCCCCGCGAACCGGGCACGCTTCGTCGTCGAGGTGGTCGAGGCCGTCGCAGACGCCATCGGCGCCGGGCGGGTGGGTATCCGCATCTCACCCGAACACAACATCCAGGACGCCCTGGAACTGGACGCCGACGACGTTCGGGCCACCTACGGCGCGCTGGTCGACGCCATTGCTCCGTTGAAGCCCGCCTACCTGAGCATTCTGCACAAGGACCCGTCCGGGCCCCTTGCCCAGGACCTGCGGACGCGCTTCGGCGGCCCGGTGCTGATCAACAGTGGTTTCGGGGCGGTCACCACCCGCGACGAAGCGCTGGCCATCCTCGACGACGGCCACGCCGATGCCGTCGTCGTCGGGCGTCCCGCGATCGCCAACCCGGATCTCGTGCGGCGCTGGCAGGAAGACCTGCCGCTCAACACCCCGGACCCCGAGACCTTCTACTCGGAGGGCGCGAGGGGCTACACCGACTACCCGGTGTTGCAGCACTGAGCCGACCCGCAGGCCGACACATTGTGGCCCATGACGCCAGGTCATGGGCCACAGCGCTATCCGACGGACGCCCCCGTGTCGCGTATCCGGGCCCGGCACCGTACGGTTAGTCGTAGTTGAGTACACAGCTACCGAGTTCACGGACCGCCCGGCGCGTCCGTGCTCCAATCGGGCGTACCAACTGTGCACGCTGTGCCAGGACGCCCACCTCGAAGGTGGCCGACAGTGAGAGCACCATTCCGCACGACGCTCTCGCAGCCGAAGCTCCCGACGAACAGCTTGACTTCTATCTTCTCGTGACCTGTCGGAGGAACTGCATTTTCGGACCACTGAACTCCGGGCCTGCTCTGCCGCGGCGACGCTCACAGAAGTTGAAAGGTGATCGTTCATGCCACTCACCGTGGAGCACACCACTCGTTACGCCGATGCCCTCATGACGCTGGCCCTGGCCGCCCACCGCCCGGCCACCGTCGTCAACACCGGCAGCGGATACGCCGTCCGGGTCGATTTCGAGCGCGGCATTTACCTGCTCGCCACCAACGCACCGGGGGATCTCAGTTCCGATCCGGACGCGCAGAACCCGTGGGTGGTGACTTTCTTTCAGAAGCAGCCGGCCGCCGAGGACACTCGGCTCGTGACGGTGACCGGGGAATGGCTCGTCGACGCGTTCGACCAGGCCCTCGCCATGATGCCGATTTCGGGGATCGCCGACGACCCGGACGCACAACCCGCCGAGCTGCGCCTCGCCGGCACGGAGGTCCACGACCTCGCTCACTGACACCGTGTGACGGGGCTCCATCCGCCCGTCACCGCCCGGCAGCAGACCGTCTACCCCCACCGGGTAGGCGGTCTGCGAGTCTTCCCAGCCGCTCGACCGCGGGCAGCGCCTGCGCGATCTTCTCCGCGTCGCGGGCAATGATCTCGGCGCTCTGGTCGATGCCCTTCGCGCTCACGGCGAGCCCCTCCGCGGTCTCCGCGATCTGCTTGGCGGCGTCGAGCAGTTCGGACAGGTCGTCGAGTGCGGGCCCCAGACGGTCGATCAGCACCCCGATCTGGCGTATGCGGAGCATCACCGTCGTGACGGCGCGTTCCCACTCGCGGATCTCGCTCGAGACGTTCTGCAGGATGTTGATGGGAGGCTCCTTGTCGGTGCTCGGCGGCCGGGCCTGGCGACGCGCACCCAACCTATCTGTTACTCACAGTTCCCCATACTCGGCCTGGCCGTTCAGATCGTGGCCGGTGGCCGCGCGCGCGTAGGAGTGGAGACTGGCGATCACCTCGGCGCGGCGCAGCGCATCGATCTGGTGGTTTTGGTCCTGGTCGGCGCTGGAGATTCGCGGGTTACCGGGATGGGGGTCATCTTTCTATGAGCACACTGGCGCGGACCGGCTGGCGATGATTTCGGCGGCGATGGAGATGGCGGTCTCGGCTGGCCCCCGGTTGCCGATGTCGAGGCCGATCGGGCTGGATAGCGTGGCAAGACTTTCTGGGCGGAGGCCGGCCGCGGCCAGGTCCCGCCGTCGGTTGGTGTCGGCGGTGAGTGACCCCATGGCCCCGACGTAGGCGAGGGGCTGTGTCCATTTGGCCTCGTCGAGGCATTCGAGGAGGACGGGAATGTCGATCTTGGGGTCGTGGGTGAGAACGACAATGACTGTGCGGGAATCGAATCGGCCTTTGTTGCGCTCACTTGTGATCCAGTCCGACGGCCACTCGCACACGACCTCTTCGACATCGGGAAATCGCTGCGGTGTCGTGAACACGGGGCGGGCATCGCAGATGGTGACCCGGTAGCCCATTCGGGTACCGACTAGCCCGGTCTCCATTGCGAAGTCGGTCGAACCCACGATCACCATCCGGGGCCGGGACGGGAAGCGGCGTATCAGCGTTCCGGAGGAGGTCAGGCCGGTGGGGGCGTCGAGTTCGTTTGCGATGCGGTGGGTACCTGCTTCCGGTCCGGTGAGGATCGTCTCGAGGATGACGGTTTCGTCGCGCAGCGTCCGTTCCATGAGGTCGGCGAGTTGCGGCATGGTCTCGCGGTCTACTCGTTCCACGAGCACGATCAGTGATCCGCCGCAGGTCAGTCCGGGTTCGAGGATGTCGCCGGTGGGGCCGTAGTGCTCGATTCGGGGGTGCCCGGTGGCGAGGACGTCGAGGGCGGTTTCGTAGAGGGCGCCTTCGACGCAGCCGCCCGAGATGCTGCCGACCACGGTTCCGTCCTGGTGGACTGCGAGCATCGCGCCGGGGTCTCGTGGGGATGACCCGTGGGTGGCTATGACGGTGGCGACCGCGATAGCGCGGTGTGCTTCCCATTCAGTGTGGATGTCGCGAAGGACGGTGTTCACGAGTGCCTCGCAATTCTGTTCGCGTCACGGTTCCGGCGACCGGGGCTGGGGAGCCGTCGCGGTGGTGGCGAGGATCGTACAATAGTTTTGCGCAAAGATAAGTCCTGAAATTGTCGGTGAGTCGGTCGCCGGTAGGCGAGACTGATTCGCGGCACCGTGCCCGTATCGAATCTGGAGTGTGAAGTGGCCGAATCGGATCGGGCGGATGGGGTCGGTGAGATCATCCGGCAGTGGGCTCGGACGCGTCCCGAGCTGGACGTGTCGGCTTTGGAGATTTTCGGACGGCTGCATCGGAGTTTTCTGCTGTACCGGGCTCAGATCAATGAGCTGTTCGAACGGTTCGGGACGAACGAGGCGGGGTTCGACGTTCTCGCCTGCCTTCGGCGTGCGGAACCAACGTTCCGGCGCACTGCCGGGGAGCTGGCGAAACAGACCTTGGTGACAACGGGTGGCCTGACAATGCGGGTGAACCGGCTCGAGGAGGCCGGCCTGGTGCTACGTGAGCGCGATGACATCGACTCCCGCGTGGTGTATGTGACGCTCACCGGGGCGGGCCGCAAACTTGTCGACGCTGTTTCGGATGCACACTTCGCGGAACTGGCCCGGATGCAGGGGGGACTCGGGGGTGGTCAGCGCGAGCAGCTCGCCGATCTTCTGTCCGTTCTGGAGGGGTCTTTACAGGCTGCTGCATCGGAGAACACCGCAAAGTCGGCCGGTGCAGCGCCTGCGTAGGGGGTCGAAACCACATGAGCGCTCCGGGGTGTGCTCGCCGGAAGACCTGCCGTGATCCTCCCAACCAGGACTGTGACCTGCAACTCTTCGGGGAGGGGTGTGCTCCAGGTGCCGCAATCCTCGAAATGACCGGGCCGGACAACTTTGGCCGCGCTATTGACCTCGGGGAGCCAGGAACGTAGAACTATCTTATAGCAAAGATACTTTGCGCTGAGTCTTCTTGGACCGTCATCCGTTGTCCTTTCGAATGGAACGAGGCACATGAACAAGAGCGGCCTTGCCACGGTGGCTGCGGAGGGCGGCGGCACAGTGACTGCCCTGCCCTTGCGCGGCGATGCGACCCCCGAGCAGAATCCAGCTGACGGCAGGAACGCCTCGCGCGGCACCTTGGACACCGTGCTGTGCCACACCGACCCGGCCGACTCCTGCGACTGTGTTGGTGACGAAGATCCGATCGTCGTTCGCGAGCATCTTCAGGGCCGGAATCGGCGTAGGTTCGTCTACACCGGATTCTGTTCGGTAGCCGTCCGCGCCGCACTCGACGTCGTCTCCGCGGCCGTGGAAAGGCGCGCCCTACAAGGGGTGAATCACCACATGCATACCGGCTATGGCATACCGCGCCGCACACTCGTGCGGGGAGCCCGCTGATGCGCATCCAGGCCCTCGGCGCCGGGTTGGTGGCGCAGACCCAATTCGCGATGGCCCCTTTCCGGCTCCATCGCCCCACCACCATCGAGGACGCCCTCGCGATCGTGTCCGAACATCCGGATGCCGTCATCGCCGCGGGCTGCTCGGATCTGGTCGCCCAGATCCGTGAGGGGTGCGCCCCAAACACGTTGGTGTCGCTGCAGAAGGTCGATGCGCTCCGCGCCATCAGTCACGAGGCCGGCGTACTTCATATCGGCCCGATGGTGACCCACCACATGGGTGCGACGGACGAGACCGTCGGCACCGCGATCCCGGACCTCGCGGCGGCATGGGCGTCGATCGCCACGGTTCGGATCCGCTACACCGCGACCGTCGGCGGAAACCTGATGGCGCGGCGGTACCGCTACGAGATGCCGCTGCTTCTCGGGGCGCTCGGCGCGGACCTGGTCTTCGACGCCGGCGCGCTCTCCCGCCCGGTCGCGTCGTTGTGGGCGGACAGCGGAACCGATCAGCGAGGTCTGTTGACCGACATCACCGTACGAACGGACGACCTCGTCTGGTTCGGATATGAGCGTTCGATGCGTCCGACGGCGACAGTGGCCCTCGCGGTGCGCCGCAACCCCGACGGCACCCTGCAGGTGCGCGCGCAATCGGGCTCCGAATACCGCCACGGATTCGCTCTGACGGCCGACACCGGCGCCCGCGAACTCGATCCGCTCGAGGTGAGCGCGCAGCTTGCCCAGCAGCTACCGGACGATTGTGCCGATTACACCGGCTCGGCGGAGTACCGCCGGCACCTGGTGCGTGTGCTGACGCGCCGCCTGCTCACCGCGGCGTGTGCGCAGCTGAAGGGAACGACAACGAGATGACCGAGTACCCCGATCACGAGACCGACCGATCCGCTGCCCCCGACGGTGAACTCGACACCTGCATCGAGTTCGCCCTGAACGGCGTCAAGCAGACCGTGCGCGTCGCCGCCAACGCCATCCTGCTCGACGTCCTGCGCAACAACCACGGCTGCAACGGCGTTCGCGGTTCCTGCGAGCGCGGGGTCTGTGGAGCGTGCACCGTGCTCGTGGACGATCTGCCCGTCGCCTCCTGTTCGACCTTCGCGTTCAGCATCGACGGCGCCTCGGTCGAGACAGTGGAAGGGTTGGCCGCGCCCGACGGCGCGCTGTCCCCGCAGCAACGTGCATTCTCCGAGTGCGGGGGTTTCCAGTGCGGCTTCTGCACGTCCGGGATGTTGATGCTCACCACCGGGCTGCTGCGTCAGGACCCACAACCCGATCGCGGCACCATCCGCGAATGGATCAGTTCCAACACCTGTCGCTGTACCGGATACGAGATGATCCTCGAATCGGTCGAGCGCGCTGCCGAACTGACCGGTGAGACGAACGGGGAATCCGCGTGACGACGACAGCCGAGTCCTTCACTCACGACGTCCACCCCGACGCCGCGAGCACCGGATACACCGTGTATTCGCTGCCGACCGCCTCTCCGGACAAGCGGGTCACCGGGCGCGATCTGCCGCGCGCGGACGCCGCGGTCAAGGTGACCGGCAAAGCGGTCTACAACACCGACATCGTGCGACCGGGCATGTTGCACGCGAAGGTGCTGCGTAGTCCGCACGCGCACGCTCGTATCGTGTCCATCGACGCGAGCGCCGCCGAGGCACTGAACGGCGTCACCGCGGTACTGACGCGCAACGAAACCGACGGCCTGGCGTGTTACGGCACCATGGTCAAGGACCAGCCGGTCGTCGCGACCGACACCGTCCGCTATGTCGGCGACATCGTCGCCGCCGTCGCTGCGGTAGATGAGCGCACGGCCCTGGCTGCACTGGACCTCATTCAGGTCGAATACGAGATCCTGCCGGCGGTATTCGACGTCGACGAGGCCCTCGATCCGTCGTCGCCGACAATCCATCCGCTCGAGCCGCGCGGCGGGTTGCCCCCGTACCGGAACGGCGCGTCGGCGTCGCTGCGCAGCGACCACAATGTCAGCTACGAATTCCGTTACAGCACTGGATCACCGGACGTGTGGGAGGAGTGCGACCACATCTTCGAGGACACCTTCCTTTTCTCCCGGATGAACCACATGCATCTCGAACCGTTCGTCACGGTCGCGGAGGCAACCGACGAACAGATCGAGGTCTGGACGGCGACGCAGAGCCCGTTCAACCTCCGCCAGGAACTCGGGCACGTATTCAACCTCCCCGAAAACCGGATCCGGGTGCACGTCGCCCTGCTCGGCGGCGCGTTCGGCGCGAAGAACGGCCCGAAGGCCGACCCGGTCGCCATCCGCCTGTCCCAGCTCAGCGGCGGCCGGCCGGTGCGGTTCTGCATGAGCACGGAAGAGGGCTTCCTCACCGTGTCGCAGCACGCGGCGAAGCTGATCGTCAAGGCCGGCGTCAAGGCGGACGGCACCTTTGTCGCCCGCAAATCGACGGTGCTCCTCGACAGCGGGGCCTACGCCGAACACAGTCCGGCGGTGGCGGAGAAGGCCGGCTACCGGATGCCGGGCGCGTACCGCTGGCAGCACATCGACACCGTCTGCAAGGCGGTTACCACGAACACTGTGCCCGCCGGCGCCATGCGCGGCTTCGGGGCCACCCAGACCACGTGGGCCGGCGAACGTCAGATCGACCTCATCGCGCAGCGACTCGGCATCGATCCCTACGCACTGCGGCTGAAAAACCTCAAAAAGCTCGGCGAAGAATTCGTCCCCGGGGATGCGGGGATCGACTCCGACCTCGCCGAAGGAATGCGTCTGGTCGCGGACGCTATCGGCTACCACTCCAGGGATCGCAGCGGAAACCGCGGCATGGGGGTATGCGTCGGGCTCAAGGACAGTGGCGGCGGCAACAAGCCCGCGATGGCGCGGGTCAAGGTGACCGCCAACGGCGACGTCTTCCTCAATTGCGCGCTCACCGAAATGGGCCAGGGCGGGCACTCCGCGATGTCCCAGATCGTCGCCGACGTCCTGCGCACCAGCCGCGACCGCGTCGTGTACACGCGCATCGACACCGACCACACCCCCTTCGATCAGGGCACCAACGCCTCGTCCGGCGTGGTGGTGATGGGACAGGCCGTCCGGAACGCGGCGGAGAACCTGCGTAGACAAGTGCTCGAGTGGGCCGGTGAACAGTTCGCCATCGACCCGGCCACCTCAGTGCTCGACGACTGGACGGTGCGCACCCCCACAGGCGAGGTATATCCGCTTTTCGAGCGGATCATGGAGTTCTTCGGCCACACCGGGTTCGAGTTCTCGGCCGACGGCTATTACAAGGTGCGCAATGATGCCGATGCGCCATTGGCCGCCCGGTGTGTCTTCTACGAGATCGGGTGGGCGGCAGCCGAGGTCGAAGTCGACCCGGAGACCGGTAGGGTTACGGTCCTTCAGCTCGCGGTCAGTGGAGACGCGGGCAAGGTGATCAACAAGATCGGCTGCCGCGGTCAGGATGAAGGCGCCGCCATACTTGGACTCGCGCAGGCCCTGTTCGAGGAAATGCGCTACGAGAACGGTGAACTTCTCAACGCCGAGGCCCTGCTGTACCGCGTCCCACTCGCGGAGGACCTCCCCGAGCGGTTCGTCTCGATCACCCAGGAGCAGGGACACGGCGCCGGCCCCTTCGGCGCCAAAGGCATGGGGGAGGGCGGCATGCTCCCCATCGCCCCGGCAATTGCCCAGGCCATCGCCGACGCGGTCGGTGCCCAGCTTACCGAGTTGCCGATGACACCAGAACGCGTCTTTCGTGCACTCTCAACCGGCGGCGTACCCGGTCTCCCGCCGTTGTCGCACGCCTGAATTCAACCGGACCTCAGACCACCGGTCGTCGGCACAGACGCCGACGACCGGAACGTCGACAGGAGCAGGACCCGACGGCGGCATCCTCACGCGCAACGTCGCTGTTCCTGCGTCGCAGCGACACTTCGGCGCCGCACCCACACCCCCGCCCGCCGCCAACACCGGAACAAGTACACCGTGCCACGGCTCGTACCGGGCCGGCACATCCCGCCATGTCGTACCCGCCCGAATCCGCCACCGGATCCCGTCGATGAGCTGCCGTTTCGTGCACTTCGGCGAACGGCCCGCCCTCCTACCCAGAGGCAGCAGCGGCACCAACCGCGCCCATTGCACGTCGGTAACGTCCGCCCGCCCCGGCACCGCGACGCTGGGCGGCACCGACACACCCACTTGATCGAAAACTCACAGCCGAACCACCTTTGAAACACGACCTAAACCTCGGGGTACAGCCAAGGCCGATCGTCGCGGCCCTCGACATAGGTCCCGACGGGCGGACCGTCGAACAGCCCCAGCAGCAACTCACGCGCCGCCCGAGTGGCACCGGCGAGCTCAATCCGGGGTGAAAAACAGGTCCACCCCGATGACGAACCACGCCGCCGGCGCGGCGATCGGCGCAACGCCAGCACAAACGGAACGGCGAATTGGCGGGCAGCACGCCACGGAACCGTCACCAACCCGAACACCACAACCAACACCGCCGGCGCCGCCCAACTCAACTTCCGGAAGCGGATCGATGACCGGTCACCCCCAAGAGATCCGGGTGTCGGCTGGTTACGGGTTGTTCGGTTCCCGCTAGAAGATGGCCCGTGGGATCAATCCGGTGGTTCGTCCATCCTGATCAAGGACGTGTCCTGCCCTCTTGAATGTGTGGAGGCTGATGAACCGGTCCGAAATGGTGATGGACGGAAGTTCTCGCGTGAGTGCAGCCGCGAATGGCGCGATCTCGCTGATCGTCTGAAACCACATCGTGGCGACGATTGTCGAGGTTCCGGTAGTGGCGTTTGCAATTCGGCATTTTGGAATCCGGCTCAATAGGTTGCCGACCGTGTTCAACTCGCTCGGTGCGGTCGTGATCATGAAAGTCGTCTCGACGACTGGTCCGACAAGTGTGTTCGCTCCCTCGCAGCGCAGGGCCACGTGGCCCCCGTCGATCAGCCTTTCGACGCGGCGTCGCGCGGTCGGTCCGGTCACATCGCATTGCTCGCCGAGTGTGGTCCATGCTTGACGCCCATCTTTCGCCAGAGCTCCGAGCAGAGAACGATCGAGATCGTCCAGGAATGGAATCGTTTTCCTGCGTGTGGGCGCTGCCTGGGGCAATTGGAGAAGATTGGCCTGTTCCAGGTCTAACGCCTGGACGCGCCACCGCGCGCCTTCTGTGTAGTTGGTGAGCACGACCGTCGTTGCCACCGACCTGATTCCTTCGATCACCTCGATGCGGTCGGTGAGCAGACGGGTGAGGTCGGCAATGCTGGAGACGAACACGATCACATGGAAGTCCGACGTCCCGGATGTGCTCGATACCGTGTCGACTGCTGGTTCGGCAATCAGGGCTTCTGCAACGTCATGCTTGCTCTGGGGTCTGCAGGTGATCGCAAGCCATGCGGCACATCCGAATTGCAGGAAGGTCGGGCCCGGAGCCACCGCGATCCATGCCGAGCCGCTCTCGGACAACAGCTTCCATCTTCGGGCGAGTGTCTTCGGCGAGTACTGAAGTGCCTCCGCCAAGTCCGCCCAGTCAGCGCGGGGGTTGAGCTGCAGCGCGCCGATAATTGCAAGGTCCAGTTCTGCTGCAGCCTGAGAGGTCATATTGGACATTATGGCCGTAAAAATTATGGAAATCGGCCAAAACCGAGTTCTCGTGAGGTGCGCCACTCAGAGTGGTTGAGCGCGAGTTGCGCAACCGGGACTCCCGGCCCACGAAGTCGAGGTCGATGCATGTGGACACAATCAGTCAGGGGTGAGGAAGGTGCCGTCCAACGGGCGGGTAGACAGCGGGCGGGCGTCGTGGCGCACGTAGTCGGGGCTGGCACCGGTCCCGTGCTCCTGCTGCGCGGAATCGGTGGTAGCGCCGACAGTTTCGCACCACAATTCGGTGAGCTCAACAGTTCCCTGAGGCTGCTCGCGTGGGACGCCCCGGGATCCGGGCGCAGCGGGGATCCCGGACGTCGGTTCGACCTGGACGACTACGCTGACGCCGCGGCCGAGGTGATCAGGGACCGCTGCGGCCAGGTAGGCCAGGTAGGCCAGATGCGTCCTGGTGGTCCACCCATCTCGGGAGCGCCGCAACGCGTGGTCGGCGGGCTCGATCTCGACCTCGCCGGGCGGCACGGACTGCGCCTCGGGAGCCCAGCGCACGCCCGCCGCATGCTGGTGAGCCTGCGCGATGGTCGAATCCACGCTGACGTCCCACACGGTCGCACCCCGCGCGGCTCGGGTGAGTGCCGGCAACCCCGCCAGGATCCGCATCTCTGCGGACATTTCTGTTCGTGGTGTGCCAGCTTGCCGCTGACCATGTTTCGCACATTAATCCGACGTGGATTTCTCTTGCTTTCCGCCCACGAGTGGAAATCGTTAACTGTGCACACGGTCTATTTCTTCGTGCCGGCCATGCGTGGCTGATTCCACCGAGGTGCGTAGCGGCGTTTCGGGCCGGGGAATCCATTTTCCGCTCTATTTCATTCGTCACTCAGTGTCTGAATCTTGCGGTCTCGCGGTTAGGCATAACAGCAGGTTGAGGGCTCAAACTTTAAGAAATGAGAGCTTGCGCACAACTAGCCTCAGCATTAAGATATTGACCACTTAAGTAATTTGGTGGTTTCGATCTGTGCACGTTATTCAGAAACAGAGGCGCCCTAAAACGCTCTGATTCGCCACGGGTTCACGCGCCGCGTGACCCATGTTCGTCAAATAGCCGGGAGGCACAATATGGGTGGTGCAATCGCACGACCAGCGGGCGCAGGCTCGCCGAAGAAGGTCGCACTGGCGAGCCTGATCGGCACAACCATCGAGTGGTACGACTTCTTCATCTACAGCACCGCAGCCGTGCTCGTGTTCAACCATCACTTCTTCCCCAGCTTCGACCCGGCCATCGGAACCCTGCTGGCCTTCTCGACCTTCGCCGCCGGCTTCGTCGCCCGTCCGATCGGAGCCATCGTCTTCGGTCACTTCGGGGACAGGGTGGGCCGAAAATCGATGATGGTCGTCACCATCTTGATCATGGGCGTCGCCACCGTACTGATCGGCCTGTTGCCGACATATGCCACCATCGGCGCCTTCGCTCCGGTGCTGCTGGTGCTGCTGCGACTGACGCAAGGCTTCGCGCTCGGCGGCGAATGGGGTGGCGCTGCGCTCATGGCGACGGAGCATTCCCCCGATAGCCGACGTGGTTTCTTCGGCAGCTGGCCGCAGGCGGGGGTGGCGGTCGGACTGATCCTGGCGATGACCGTGTACCTACCCCTCGATGCAATGGCCGATGATCACTTCATGGCCTGGGGGTGGCGTGTTCCGTTCCTCCTCAGTGCGGTACTGGTGATCACCGGACTGATCATCCGGGTACAGGTCGCCGAGAGTCCGGAGTTCGACCGGGTCAAGGATGTGCACGCCGTCGTGCGCCTGCCGATCATCGAAGTTCTTCGCACACATCCGAAGCAGGTGCTCCTGGTCGCCGGCGCCAGCCTGTCGCCGGGCATCTTCTTCTACCTCCTGACCGTGTACAACTTCGTCTACACGCAAGAGGCAGGCGGCCTGAGCCAAAGTTCCATGCTGATTCTGGTGATCGTCACCTCCGCGGTCGGATTCGTGGTCACCCCGATCGCAGGTGCGCTCTCCGACAGATTCGGCCGGCAACGGCTCTTCCTGCTCGGCCTTGCCCTCATCGGTTCTCTCGCCTTCCCCCTCTACTGGGCGCTCGACTCGGGCTCGTACGGCTTCATCGCTGTCTGCTACGTCGCCGCGACCATCGCCGTATACATCCCGTGGGCGCTGCAGCCGGCATACTTCTCCGAGGCGTTCGACGCACGAGTCCGCTACAGCGGGCTGTCGCTGGCCACCACCCTCGGCAACCTCTTGGGCAGCGCCATCGCGCCGCTCATCGCCGGAACACTACTCAGCGCAACCCATGCGTCCATCTCCATTTCCCTGTATGTCTTCGTCACCGCAGCACTGTCGTTCGTCTGCGTACTGGTGCTCGGACGGACGAACCGGAAAAAAGATACGCAAGCCGACAGCGGAATCGGCACCGATAACGTGAGCGGGCTCCGCACTCCCACCTACTCGGAGTGATGCCCCTCATGGACGTCGCCTCTCGGGCACGGAAGCACTCACAATGACAGCGAACTCTGATCGGTCCCACAACTCCTGAAAGGACAACCTCTCGGAGAAGGGGTGCTCACCGTCCTGTGCTCTAGGGGTTCAGGCTCCGCCCGCCGCGGCACAGAATTCGCCCCCATCTAGTAACAGATAACACGCTGACGGAAGGAAACCCTATGAGCAGCAATGAATCACGATACGAAACATTCACCCTGGAACGCGCAACACCAACCATCGGGGCGTTCATCCACGGCCTGGATCTTCGTGACGAGATCACACCGCAGTGCCAGACCGAACTGCGCACAGCCTTCCTGGAACACGAAGTCCTGTTTCTTCGCGATCAGCACCTCGAGCCAGAAGATCAGCTCCGATTCGCGAAGGTGTTCGGAGACCCCCAGGAAGTAAGTGCATTCTTTCCCTCCCTTCCGGGAAACCCGTTCATCGAGGTGCTCGAATCTCGCGGTCGCGCAGCCGGAACCGACGTCTGGCACTCCGATCTGACCTGGCAGGCGACTCCAAATTCCGCGACCTGCCTCCACGCCCAGGACATCCCGCCCTGCGGTGGTGACACACTGTGGTCGAGCATGACTGCCGCGTATGACGCGCTACCGGAGACGATGAAGAACCTCATCGACGGGCTCGAGGCCGTGCACGATTGGGAAAAGGAACTGACCGGCGTCGTCCGCCAAGGAGATGACGGGGAAGCACGGTACGAGGAAACACGCCGAAAGTATCCTCCGATGACCCATCCCGTCGTGCGCAAGCATCCAGAAACCGGTCGCAGACTTGTCTACGTCAACGAGTTGTTCACCTCACGCATCTCGGGGGTTCCTCCGCAGCTGAGTGACTCGCTACGAAACATGCTCACGGGCCTCGCCAAGACCCCGGAATATCAGGTCCGATTCCGTTGGGAACCGAACTCCCTCGTGATCTGGGACAACCGGTCGACGCAACACTACGCGGTCGGCGACTATCACCCGCACTACAGGCGCATGCACCGCGTCACCCTCAGAGGCGACCGCCCGGCCTGACACCCGGTGGCCTGCTGGGCGACCAGATTACCGGTCGCCCAGCAGCACTCATCCCTTCCTCGCTTTGGCGCGGATAGATAGATCCGCAACTGCAGAATATCTACCGGGGCAGAGGATCGAGGAAATCCCCGTCTCCGTCTTCATTCATTTCGTGTGTCATGGTTGCCGGTCCTGCTCGACGACCCACGCTGCGATCTGCGCGCGGGAGGTGAAACCGAGTTTGGTGAGTAGGTGCTCCACGTGACCTTGCGCAGTGCGGGGTGATATCACCAGTCGGGCGGCGATCGCCCTGTTGGTCAGGCCTTCGGCGGCGATCAGTTCGGCGACCTGCCGTTCACGTTTGGTCAGTTTCACTGAGGTATCCGACGTGGCGTCCGGGAGCCGTTCGCCGAGGGCATAGGCGATGGCGGCGTCAAAGCCCAAGCGCCGACCCTCTCGGCGCGCCGCCTCCATGGAGCTCTTGCCGAGCGCTCCATAGGCATTCTGTTCGGACTCCTCGCGGGAGACGAGTAATTGGGGGAACCCCACCGTGGGGCTGCCCACGGTGCGTCCGAGTTCGTCGGCGGCCGCCATCAGGATGACCGCGCGTCGCGCGTCATGCGCTTCGGCGGCGATCGAGCCCAGTGTCTCGAGGCACGCGATGGCGGTGCGCGGGGTATTCACCCGCCTGGTCAACTGCAATGACTGTTCGAGTAGCCGAACTGCCCGATCGGTATCACCGTGGCGCCACACCGCGTCACCCATGGCCCAGAGCGCGAACGACTGGTACATCGATTCACCGTGCGCCTGTGTGATCGCGACGATCTGTTCGTAACAGTCACTCGCCCGCTGGGATTCGCCGAGTTGTTCGTAGGCCATCCCCAGCCGGTGCAGCACCCCGACGTGTGAAACGTCCTCCTGTGTGCCGAAAACGGTGCCGGCGCTTTCCAGTCGCGCGCAGGCGCGTGTGGGATCACCCCTGAAAAGGGCGAGAAGGCCGTCCGCGTACTCGATGTATGCGTGGCTCACCGCGTCGGTTGTCTGTTCGGCCAGCCTGCGGCCCTCCTCCACCAGTGCGGCCCCCGCGGAGAGGTCGCCCTGCAATTCGGCCAGGACGCTGCCGGCGTACACCGCTTTGATTCGCTCCAGGGTCGGCTCCGCTGGAAAGTGTGCAAGGACGCGGCCCAGCCAGAATCGCCCCTCGCTGAGCAAGCTCCGGGAGAGCCAGAAGGGGAGCAAGCTCGCGGCGATGCGAAGTCCGATGTTGGGGCTGTCGGACACGCAGAACTCCATCGCCTCCCGCAGATTCGCTTGTTCTCGCTCGAATCGTGCGATCCAGTCCAGTTGCCGGGAGCTGATCCACTCGGCTTCAGCCTCGGCGGTCAGTTGCTCATACCAGTCGCGGTGCCGTCGACGCAGTTCGACATACTCCTCGGTGGCCTGGAGCTTCTCATGCCCGTACTCTCGCAGGGTCTCGAGCAGCCGAAAGCACACGGCCGAGCCGGATTCCACCCGGATCACGATCGATTTGTCCACCAGGGAGGTCACGGCGTCAAGCGGATCCGACGATGCCAGGCCATTCCCGCAGACCTGTTCCACCGCATCGAGTTCGAAGCTACCGGCGAACACGGACAACCGAGACCACAACTGTTGCTCCTGCGGGGTGCACAGATCGTAGCTCCAATCGATACACAGCCGAAGGGTCTGCTGACGAGAGGGTGCGCCTCGGCTGCCGCGGGTCAGCAGCGTGTAACGGTCGGTCAGCCGCGCAAGGATCTGCTCGGGCGACATCGCCCGCAACCGTGTCGCCGCCAGTTCGATCGGCAGCGGCAATCCGTCCAGGCGATGGCAGATCCCGGCGACCGCGACACCGTTGTCCTCGGTGAGCTCGAATCCGGGCACAGCTGCGGCTGCGCGATCGGCGAACAAGGTCACCGCATCGTAGCTGGGCAGCCCCTGCAGGGAGGGCCGTCCGTCGGGGTCGGGGACAGTGAGCGGGGGCACCCGGAGCAGTGATTCCCCGCCGATACCGAGTGGCTCGCGGCTGGTGGCGAGGATTCGCAATCCCGGACACGTCCGCAGCAGCGTCTCGGCCAACCCCGCGGCCCCGCCGAGGACGTGCTCGCAGTTGTCGAAGACCAGCAACAGCTCGCGCGGCACCAGAAACTCCACCAGCACGTCGATCAACGGCCTGGCCGAGTGATCACCCAATCCGAGAGATGCGGCGACCATGTCGACGAGCAACGACTCGTCACGCAGCTCGCCCAGCTCCACGAGCCACACTCCGTCGGCGTAATCGCGGTGCGTGATGGTCGCGACCCGCAACGCCAGACGCGTCTTCCCCACACCACCGATCCCGGTGAGCGACACCAAACGAGAATCCGACAACAGGTTCTTGAGTTCTGTCACCTCGTTCCGTCGGCCGACGAAACTGGTGAGTTCCAGGCAAATATTCGTCTTGACGTCCCCGACGGTGCGCGCCATCGTCAGGCGCTGCACGACAGAGTTCGGCAGTTTCCGCGGCGAGGACCCCGTAACGCCCTGCACGGCCATTCCGTCGACCGCAAATCCCCGGTGGAGCTGGATCTCGCGGAGTTCGTCGCCGAGCTGGACGGCGGACGGGCGGTCGTCCGGATTCGTCGACATCGCCCGCTCGATCACTTCCGCCACGTCGGCGGAGATTCCCTGCTCACGTAAATTCGGCACCGGATGTGTTGTGATCCTCAGGAACTGGGCAACCAGCTGTTCACCGCTGCGCCGTTCAAACGCGGCGTGGCCGGTGAGCGCGCAGAACAGCGTCGCCCCGAGACCGTAGATATCCGAACTGGAGGTCGGCGGATCGCCCGCGATCACTTCGGGCGCGGTGAATGCCGGCGAGCCGGTCACGGTGCCGGTGGTCGTCTCGAATCCTCCGGAGATGTGCGCGATACCGAAGTCGGTCAGCGCGGGTTCGCCGTAGTCGGTGAGCAGGATGTTCGCCGGTTTCACGTCGCGGTGCAGGATGCCGAGCCGGTGCGCCGTCTCCACCGCGCCAGCCAGCTTTACTCCGAGCCGCAGCGCGTCGCCCAATGGCAGGGGACCGTGGTCTCGGATCCGCACCTGCAAGGAGTCCTGCGGGTGATAGGGCATGACGATGTAGGGGCGGCCGGTGGCGGTGGCACCGGCTTGCAGGACAGGGACGATGTTCGGGTGGCCGGTCAACCTGCCCATCGCCTGCTGTTCCCGGAAGAATCGTGCCCGGTTCTCCGCTTCCATGTCGGCGGTGAGGACCTTCACCGCGACCGTTCGGTCCAGCTCAGTCTGGACACACCGGTAGACAACGCCGAAGCCACCGCGGCCGATTTCCTGGGCGTCTTCGAGCCCGGCGGCTGCTAGCTCCGCTGTGACTGAAGCATCCACCGCGCGCTGTGTCCGGTACGGATCGGCATCAACCATCGGCTACGCCGATTCACCCGATACGAGACACCCTTGACGATGCAGCACGGCGCTCACCTCACGAAAACGTCCTACCAGGATATCGCTGCAACGCTCGAGCCGGGACGCCACCGCCCTCTCCGAAATCCACTGGCAGTCGTTAGGCCGGAGAAGAGACGTTCTGCAGGATCTTGATGGGAGGCTCCTTGTCGGTGCTCGGCGGCCGGGCCTGGCGACGCGCACCCAACCTATCCGTTACTCACAGTTCCCCACACTCGGCCTAGCCGCTCAGATCGTGGCCGGTGGCCGCGCGCGCGTAGGAGTGGAGGCTGGCGATCACCTCGCCACGGCTGCGACGTCCGGCCAGCACCTCCATCTGGTAGCCGTCCTCCATGGCCACGAAGTTCGCTGCGAGCAGGCGCGGCGGGTCGGTGAGCGTGAAGTGACCCTGAGTCTGACCGATGACGAGAATGCCGTAGTAGACGGCGATTTGGCGCTCGGTCAGCGAACTGTCCAGGGCCGCCGCCTTGGCGTCGCGCAGCGATCTCGGCCAGCATTCGAACAGCAGTCGGACCAGTTCGTCGTCCGGTCCGCTCGCGACGCCGTGGTCGATGCAGGCCCGGAGGCGGTCGCGCGCGTCGGGGAACTGGTCGGCGACGCGCTCGCGCTCCTGACTGAACCGCTCGATGGCCCGCTGATACGTCTCGTAGATCAACGCGTCCAGGTCGCCGTAGTAGAGCACCGCCGCAGGGGTGACCCCGGCCTGCTCCGCGATGTCACGCAGACGCACCCCCTCCAGTCCGCGCGCGAGCACCGCCCGCTGGACGGCCTCACCGAGTTCGGCCCGGCGGGCCCCCTGATCCTTCTTCCGTGCCACGCCCTCGCTCCATCCTTACCGGTTTCTATATGGAGATTTAGACAATACCTGCCCAGCTATTGACAGGTAGATCACACTGTTCTTAAATTTCTATTTAAAGAATCCAACCCGATCTCAGGAGTCACCGTGTCGACCAATCCCACCGACGCCGAGACGAGTCTCGACCCACCACCAGCACCCACCGGAAAGGGACTGCGGGGCGGCTCCGTGGGTCTGCTCGCCGCAGTCGCGCTCGGCCTGTCCTCGGTCGCGCCGGCGTACAGCATCGCGGTCACGCTCGGTTTCGTGACGATGGTCGTCGGAAACCTCGCCCCCGCCGCCCTGCTCCTCGGTTTCGTGCCGATCCTTCTGACCGCGTTCGCTTTTCGCGAGCTGAACCGGGAGATGCCGGACTGCGGCACCACGTTCGTCTGGACCACCCGCGCGTTCGGTCCGCACACGGGATGGCTCTCCGGCGGCTGGGTGGTGCAGATCGCGACCCTCATCGCGATGACGGCACTCGCCCGAGTCGGAGCCGGGTACCTCCTGACCCTGCTCGGCCTGGATTCGCTGGCGTCCGACAACGTCGCCGTGATCGTCACCGCGGTCCTGATCGTCGCCGCGGTCACCACCATCGCCTACCGCGGGCTGCAACTGGCCGCGTCCGTGCAGTACGTGCTGCTGGGGCTGCAACTGGTCGCCCT
The DNA here is from genome assembly GCF_058628105.1 of Rhodococcus sp. G6(2025). Classification (NCBI taxonomy): domain Bacteria; kingdom Bacillati; phylum Actinomycetota; class Actinomycetes; order Mycobacteriales; family Nocardiaceae; genus Rhodococcus; species Rhodococcus sp. G6(2025). The sequence continues at coordinate 256,577 of NZ_CP179750.1, read as the reverse complement.
GTTCGGGTTCGGAGCGGCCGCGTTCGCCCGCACCGGCGCCTCCGCACCGAGCCTGTCCTGGCTGAACCCGTTCGCGTTCGGCGGCTTCGGCCCCTTCGCGGAGGCGGTGCTGCTGTGCCTGTTCATCTACTGGGGATGGGACGCGCTGATCACCGTCAACGAGGAAACCCGTGACAGCGACCGCATCCCCGGTCAGGCCGCCGTGATCTCCACCCTCGTCCTGCTCGGCACGTACCTCTTCACCGGATTCGCCGCGATCAGCTTCGCCGGCATCGGCACCGACGGGCTGGGCCTGGGCAATCCCGACAACGCGGGGGACGTACTCGCCACGCTCGGGCCGCCGGTACTCGGCGCGGGCCTGTCGAAGGTGGTCGAACTCGCCATCTGCGTGTCGGCGATCTCGGCGCTGCTCACGTGTGTCATCGGCAGCTCACGCGCCACCCTCTCCATGGGCGCCCACGGCGCACTGCCCCGCGCCTTCACCCGAATCCACCCCACCTACCGCACGCCCGCGTTCGCCACCGTGTTCTTCGGTGCGACCGCCGCGGTCCTGCTGACCGTCCTCACGCTCGTCTCCGGCAACTTCCTCGGCGACGCGATCCTTTCGATCGGACTGCTCATCGCGTTCTACTACGGCGTCACCGGTCTCGCCTGTGTCTGGTACTTCCGCCACCGCCTGACCGACTCGCCGCGCGACCTGTTCCTCCGGGGAATCCTGCCCGCACTGGGCGGGACGATCATGCTCGCCGCCTTCGCGCGCAGCGCCCACGACATGCTCGACCCGGGCTACGGGGCGACCTCGTTCCACGGCATCGGCGGGGTGTTCCTGCTCGGTGTGGGCTCGATCGCCGTCGGCGCCGTGGTGATGCTGCTCGTCCGCACCCGTTTCCGCCGCTTCTTCCGAGACGGCCGCACCGCCGTCACCGAACTGACCGTCACAGAGGACTGAACCCATGCGCACACTGACCATCGCCGCCATCCAGACCGCCCCGGTCCCGTTCGACGTGGAGGCCACCTGGCAGCGGTTCGCCGACCAGGTCCGCGCCGTGCGCGACACCTTCCCGCACGTCGAACTCGTCGTGGTCCCCGAACTCGTGCTGGCCGCGGAGGCGCCTCTCCTGCAGGCCCGCGCCGACTGGATGGACCAGGTGGCGCTGCCACTCGCCGGCCCCCACATCGACCGGATCTGCGCACTCGCCGAGGAAACCGGCCTGTGGCTGGTGCCCGGAAGCCTCTACGAGCGCGGCGACGACGACAAGATCTACAACACCGCCATCGCCGTGTCGCCGCTCGGCGAGGTGGTGGCCCGCTACCGCAAGGTCTTCCCCTGGCAGCCGTACGAGCAGACCGCACCCGGCAGCGAGTTCGTCGTCTTCGACATCCCCGGCACCGGCCGGATCGGCCTGGCCATCTGCTACGACGGCTCCTTCCCGGAAACCGCACGCCAACTGGCCTGGCTCGGGGCGGAAGTGATCATCCAACCCACCCTCACCACCACCCGTGACCGCGAGATGGAACTCGTCTGCTCCCGCGCCAACGCGTGGACCAACCAGGTCTACGTCGTCAACGTGAACGGCGCCGACCCGGCCGGAGTCGGCGCCAGCGTCGTCGTCGACCCCGAGGGCATCGTCCGCCAGCAGGCCGGGTCGGGAGAAGAAGTCCTCGTCGACACCCTCGATCTCGACGCCGTGACCCGGGTCCGCACGTACGGCACGTTCGGCCTCAACCGCCCCTGGGACCAGATCGCCCGGCACGGCGACGGGATCCGACTCCCGATGTACGGCGGCGCGGGCATCCAGACACCGCCGTGGCACGACGACGCCACGCAGGTCGCCGCGTCCACACCCAGCTGACCCGCCCTCCCGGAAGGGGCGGTCACGAGAGACCCGCCCCTTCCGGGACCGGTCCTGGATAATTGCGAAGGTGAGGCCCCTCGCTGCGTCGTCCGTCGACACGGTCCTGCAGGACTATCAGCCGCGCATCCTGCGCCGCTACCTGTGGATCACGACTGCGCTGCACCTCGCGGGGTTCGTCCTCCCGCCCATGGTCGGGTTGTCGATTCGGCCGGAAACCGTCGCCGCTCGCACGGCCGGCGTTCTCCTCGGAGTGTTCGCACTCGTCGTGCTGCACCGGGGCGGACGCAGGCCGAGCCGACGCGCCTACCAGGTCTGCACGACGGCGGCACTGCTCGCCACACCGATCGTCATGTCCGGTCTCGTTCTCGCCGTGGCCCAACTGCTCTGCGCGATCGCGGCGATGTTCCTGGCGATGTACTTCGTCGTGTTCTACCCGAAACGGCAGTCACGGCTCCTCGTCGGATGCCTCACCGCGTTGATGGTGGTCGGAGTCGTCGTCGCACCCACCGCCTTGACGCTGGTGCCGGTCGAGGTGGACACGGTGACCGTGAAGGCCGCCGTTCTCGTCGTGGCCGTCAGCTGCGTACTCGGTGCGGCCGAGATGTTCGGATCCCTCACCCGGACCCTGATCGAATCGGCCAGCACCGACGGACTGACGGCCCTGCTCAACCGCGCCGGTTTCGAGCTCGCGTTCCGGCACGCCCTCGAAAGCGCGGGCACCGGACAGGTCTCCGTGACGTTGGTCCTCATCGACGTCGACCAGTTCAAGTCCACCAACGATCACTACGGCCACGCCGCGGGCGACGCGGTTCTCGTCGACCTCGCCAACTACCTCGCCGAGCACATGCCCCGCGGCGCCCTTCTCGCCCGGGTCGGCGGCGACGAGTTCGTCACCTGCGCGGTCGGCGAGCACCACTCCGAGCTGCCCGGCGTGATGGCGCAACTCGCCCGGCAGAGCCCGACCCCGTTCAGCTTCGGCTGCGCGTCGTGCACCGGCGAGGCCGACCCACTCACCGCGCTCTACCGGCACGCCGACCGCGAGCTGTACTCGGCGAAGCAGCGACAGCACCCACCCGAACCGCCCGCCGACGAACCCACACTGCGGACGGGGTGAAACACCTGGGCAGACGCCGCACCCTGCGTCATTCGGCGATTCGCGCGGTCACCGGACGCCGGTCCGCCGGCTTCACGTGCGTGACCATCCACACCGCTGCGACGACGAGTGCGCAGCCGGCGAACTGCCCGATGCTGGGACGCTCGTGCACGATCGCGATGGAGAACAGCATCGCCAGCACCGGCTGGAGCAGCAGCAACGTGGCGCCCACCTCGGCGGCGAGCCGCGGCAGGGCGAATCCGATGAGGACCCAGCCGAGCACCTGGCTGCTGAGCGACAGCGCCGCCAGCCATCCCAGCGCGGGCCATCCCGGCGTGAGGTCCACCGTTCCCCACAGTGATCCCACTGCGGTCCCGACGACTCCCGCGGCGATCGTCGACACGAACACCTGCGACGACGCCCGGTGTGCGGATCCGGCGCGGCCGATGACGAAGATGTAGATCCCGTAGGCCACGCCCGCCGCCAGCGACAGCAGAGTTCCGAGGAACAGCTGATCGCCGTCGCCGCTGCCGCCGAGGATTCCGCCGGCGAGAGCCACACCGGCGAACAGGAAGGGAACCGCCGCGACGAACCGGACCGGCACCCGCGCACGGAAGAAGACCCACGCGAGCAGTGGCACGACGACGACTTGCACGTTGACGACGACGGTGGAGATTCCGGCGCCGATCAGGTGGATCGATCGCGCCCACAGCGCGAAGTCGACGCCGAGCATCATCCCGCCGAGCACCTGGGCGCCGATCACCCGACGCGGAATCCCGCCGTACCGCCGAAACTCTTGCAGCGCAAGAAGACCGAGGATGGGCAGCGCCAGCACACACCGGAAGAACGTCGACGTGGCCGGCTCCACCCCGGACAGCTTGATGAGACTGCCGGTCAGCGAAGTCGCCACCGCACCCGCCAGCACCAGCAGTCGCGGATCCACGGACGCGACGCTGAAGGAGGGGCTGACGAGGGCACGGGGACGCAAACGGAGAGCGGTAGTCACACCGAGAATTCTCCGAGGCCCCAACCATTACAACAAGTGAATAGTCGTGTCATGAAAGCAGTAGCATTACTACTATGTTGAGCGTCGATCGCCTTCGCGCGCTGTGCGCTGTCGCCGAACACGGATCGATCGGCGCCGCAGCCCGCGCCCTGCACGTGACGCCGTCCGGGGTGTCGCAGCAACTCGGCAAGTTCGAACGGGAGGTCGGCGTCCGGCTCCTGGTGCCCGCGGGCCGCGGCGTCCAGCTCACCGATGCGGGCCGGCTCCTGGCCCGTCGCGGGCAGGAAGTGATATCGCTTCTGGCGCAGGCCGAATCCGAAGTCGTCTCCCTCGACCGCGACGTGGTGGGAGAACTGCGAATCGGGTCCTTCTCCTCCGCAGGCAGAGTCGTCGTGCCGACTGCCGTGGCGACGCTGCGCAGGCGTCACCCGCAGCTCGCGGTCAGCTTCTTCGCCGGCGAGACCGAGGACCTCATACCCGCGATCGTGCGCCGGGAACTCGACCTCGCCGTCGTCGACAGCTGGGTCACGATGCCACTGCACCTGCCCGAGGACGCAGTGCACACCCTGGTGCACCGCGACTCCGCCGACGTCGCACTGTCCCGGGACCATCCGCTGGCGTCCCGCGATCACGTCGATCTCGACGAGATCGCGGACATGCCGTGGACGACGTGGAAGAAGGGCGCGGTGTACCACACCTGGCTGGTGCAGACGTTGCGCAACCGCGGCGTCGAACCGGATATCAGGTACGAAGTGCCCGAATTCGCGGCTCAACTCGAATTCGTCGCGCACGGTCTCGCCGCCGCACTCGTGCCGCGCCTGGCCCGCGTCTGGGTGCCGGACAACGTGGCGATCGTCCCCGTGCGTCCCACACTCGAACGCGAGATCTACGCACTCCGCCGCGCCGACAACGACCGCCCCACGGTCCGGGCCGGGATCGAGGCACTGACCGAAGCCTTCGCCGGAATCGGCGCGTGACAGCTCCCCCGTCGCCCGACCTTTCGCGACGGGTCTGACGCGGCCACACCGGCCGCGCACGAACACCTGCCAGAAGGCCCTACACGTGCAGGCGTTTCGGTTGCACAATGGTGGTGGGCAACCACCCGGAGGTGCGCGATGAGCGAAACGTGTGCAGCGCCGACACGGCTGTGGCGTCTGGGTCCATGGAGCCGCAACCCGCTCATGCGGGGGTGCGACCGGCTCCGCTCCGCGATGGTCCTCATCGGGGTGTTCTTCGTGCTCATGATGATTCCACTGGCCGCGGCCTACGGAACCGAGACGTACTCGCGGCTCGACCAGCAGACGCAGGCCGAACTCGCCACCCGGCACCCGACACCCGCCAGGCTCGTCGAGGATTCCCGCACCGGGACCACGGGAGAACCCCTGCCGGCCGCACCCCAGTATCAAGCCCACGCACGGGTGCAGTGGTCGGCGAACGGGCAGACACACACCGCCGACGTTCCCACCGAATCGGCCGCGAAGGCCGGCCAGACCGTCACCGTCTGGCTCGACCCGAACGGCGATCTCGTCCCGGCGCCGGAGACCGGTTCGCAGAACGCCGCCACGGCGGTGAGCGTCGCGTGCGGGATCTGGGTGACCGCGACCGGCGGGTACTGCCTCCTCTTCCTCGTCGTCCACTGGGTCGCGTCCCGCCGGCAGCAGGCTCAGCTGACCCGCGAATGGAACGAACTCGACCGACCACCCGGGTGGCACGTCAGCTGACGGACGACGGAACCGAGCCGCGACGGCTACCGGCCGGGTGCCCCGTTCGGCGGCTGCCCGCCACCCTCACCGGGACCGCTCGGCGCGGACTGCGTGTTCGCCGACTTCTCGGCGACACCGATCGTGATCGAGATCGTCATACCGGTGGCGGGTTCTCCCGACACGGTGGCCAGCTCGGCATCCCAGCCGTCCCCGAACACGTTGTCCGAGTCCAGGGAGACCTTCGACAGGTTGCCGACACTGTTCGCGTACCCGCTGTCGTAGGCGAAGACGGTGGTGCACGCGTCCTGCGGCACTGCGATCTGCGACGTCAACCGGGCGCCCTCGCCCGCCACCGCAGATTCCAGTGAGTCGAACACCTCGAAGTGAATGTGCGGCCAGCGTCCCGAGTAGCAGGCCGGGAAGATCGACGTGAACGACACCGTGCCGGCGGAGTCCGCCACCTGAACGCCGCGCAGGTAGTTCTGCTCGGTGATGCCCTGACCGTAGAGCGAGTACTCGCCGTCCCGGTCGCAGTGCCACAGGTAGACGGCCATTCCCGCGCCGGCCGCGCAGTCCTTCGTCAGATCCTGCAGGTTCAGTTCGATGGTCGTCGCGACACCCTCCGCCGTCCCGGAGTACGCGCCGAAGCTGCTGCGAATGTCCTGCCGGACGATCCCCGACTCGACCAGCACGTTCGGGCCGTTGGACCCGTCACCGGGATACGGTCCGGCCGTTTCCTGCGGCGCCGCCGCCACGCACGTGCCGTCGCTCACCGTCTCCGCCGTGGTCGCGGCGGCCCCTGTCGACGACGAGGACGACGTCGCCGTCGATCCCGCCGACGAGCACGCCGCGAGCGCGGTCGCACCCGCCGCGCCGAACACGAACAGTGCGCGGCGACGCGACAACATCGATTTCAGGTCGTGGCTGAGGCCGCGATCGTGCTCGTGCACTTCGTCGGCGTGGTGACGCGGGCTGTTCGTCATGAGGACCTCTCCATGGGCTGTTCCGGTTACATCCCATACAAGCGGTCGCCGGTGCGGGCCCCCTCGAGCTTCGCTGTGGAGTCGCTGTGAACGCCTGTCGCCCAGCAGCGGTCGCCTTGGGGCCGTCTCGCGAGACGCGTCGGTCAGAGAGATTCGGCGCCGGCCGTGCCGGAGAATGATTCGTTCTCGAGGTCACGCACGAGGGGGATGCCGAGCGCAGCGAGCAGCATCCGGCAGTCGTCGGCATCGATCGAATGGTGGGCGACCGTCCGCTGCGCCTTACGGACGGACTCTTCGTCGAGCTCGCGTTCGCTTTCGAATATAGAAGCATCCCGGTCGGACATGGCTCCCACCTTTCCTCGGCATCACCTGAATAGCCCGGAGTGAGGCCACCGAAACCGACACGGGACAGCGCGACCGGGTGACGTCCGAAGCGGATTCAGATCCGTCCGAGGTGAGGTACGAGGCCTGTCGAACCGGCCCGCGGGAGGATCAGCGACTGTAGGTCGCGAACAGCCTGCGGATGCTCTCGTCCCAGTACTGCTGGCGCCGGCGTTCGACCGCGCGGGAGAACATCGCCCACACCGCACCCAGGAGCAGCGCGCTCGCGGCGAGGGTGATGAGCACTGCCGCGACCGCGGCGCTGACGACGTCGGAGGTCGTGATCCGCGGGCCGGCCCAGCTTCCGTCGTCGCCGACGGCGATGGTCTTCGAGGTGCCCGCCGGAGTCCCCGAGGGGACCTCGATGCTGTCGGTGCGGGACTCGGAGCCCCATGCCCACGTCGCCTTCACCATCGGGGTGGTCCGGACCGAGCCGCGGGGCGACAGGGTGATCGGGGCGTCGGCGTTGGTGACGGCCTCGACGAGGGTCGTGGTGGCGCGTTGTTGCGCGGCCCGCGCACTCTCCTGGTGGTACTCCCAGGTGCCGATCACGGCGGCGAGCACGATCGCGAGACCCGCGAGGGTGACGATGACGGATTTCAGGGTGGCCGCGAAACGATCGACCGGTCGCGCGAACGGGTTGGACGGTCGACCCGACACCGAGTACACCACGGTTGCCTTCGAGCGCCCCAACACAATCCACCTCATTGTTTCGTCCACGTTAAATGTCAGCTTCACCAGTGTCGCCACTGATCAGGCAACAGGGAAACCGAAATGGACAAACTTGACGAGTCTCACACTCCGCGGGCAGACCGGAGTCGGCCCCGCTCAGCGCTGTGCGGGGCAGAGCGGCACTCAGGTTTCGAGGTGCGGATCGGACTGTTCGCTGGACACCGTCCGGCTGCTCAGGTGCCCGCCGCCCCACTTCGAGTCGGTCCCGGCGTGGAGTGCGAGCAGGTCGTGTCCGAAGTCGTTGTCGAAGTCCCGCAGCACGGTGTGCAGGTGGTTCCCGCCGCCGACGGCGTTGACCGCCTCGATGAGGTACCGGTCGGTGTGGACGCGGAAGTAGTGCGGTGCGCCGCGCTTCTGCGCACCGGCCCACGCGAAGAAGACCCGGTCGATGCCGCCCTCCCGCAGCGCCTGCCGGTGCCGGTCGCCGGCTTCCTCGGGCAGTCGCTCGAGTTAGCAGTCCACGATCCCCAGCAGTGCGTGCTGCTGGTCACCGGACAACTTCGCCCCGCTGATCCCGGACGGCCGATCGCGGACGAACTTCAGGGCGACCCGGTCGGCGTCGGTGATGGTGTAGCCGGGCATGCCGAGGTCGTAGTGGTCCGGGTATTCGTAGGCCCCGATCCGCGGCACCTGCCGGGTCACAAAGTCGGCCGGTGCGACGTCGTGGATGACGGCGAGGCCGCGCTGCTCGTCGTCCAGGGAGGCCAGCAGGTCGAAGGCCAGGCCCTCGTCGTCGGCGAGGGGTTTGAGCACCCCGTCGTACTCGGTGGGCTGCGCGCCCAACGCGACCGGGGTGGCGGAGATCCACCGCTCGTCGACGATCGTCAGGTTGAGGCAGACGTGGTGACCGAGGAAACGCAGCGTCCAGGTGTCCTCGAATCCCGGCCGGCCGAAGAAGGTCAGGAAGTACGAATCCGAGGTGCGCCAGGTCTGCAGTGCCGGTCCGAGGAAATCCTGCTCGTAGTCCCGGAGGACGTGCTCGAGTTGGGGGATCGAGAGCACCTTCGTGAAGGTGCGCAGCGGCACGGCCAACCGGATCAGATCCCACACCAGCACCTTCTGGTGACGGTCCAACTGGTGCAGCGGGATGCCGGTGCGGTCCGGTTTGGGGATGATGTCCCAGTTCAACCGCCGCGGGTCGTCGAAATCGTCGATGATCGCGGTCGCCCGTTGCCGGGGGTCGAACGTATCGATCAAACCCATGGCGGTCACGAGCAGCTTGGTCGCCGTCTGAGGCGCCTCATGGAGAGCAGACACGTGAATCTTCCTTCTCGAGTGTGGAGGTGGAGCGTCCGGCGAGGGGAGGTGTTCTCACCATCCCGCCGCGATGTCGATCGCCTTCTCGGCGCTCGCGAGGTCGCCGCCCCGCCACGCCACGTGCTGGTCGGGTCGGACGAGGACGAAGGGGGCGCCGAGGAGACTGCCCAGAGATCCCCCGGTGTCGGACAATCGCAGCACCGTCACAGGGACACCGAGTTCCTCGGCCTTCGCCGTCAGCGGTTCGAGTTCGGCGGTGTGCCGCGAGGATCCCACGTCGTCCAGCACGACGAGGGTGTACTCCGGGCCGAGAACGTCGTAGAGCGAACGGCCGTCTCCCAACCACGCGTGCGGCAGTAGCGCTCCGGGGCACGCGGTGGGCACGTACTCGACGGGATCTTCCGCCGGCGGCGCCGATCCGTCGGGCACGATGACGGGCGAGTCGGTGTAGGCGTAGCCGAGAACGAGTCCGAGTGAATGGAATTCGCTCTTCTTCACGGCGAGCGCCTCTGCCGTGCGGCGGCGCGCCTCCTCCGCTGCCGGACCGTCCTGACCGATCTCGACGGTGGAGAAATGATGCGCGAGAGCCTTTTCCTGCGCTCCGGCTTCGGCGATGGTGCGGGCGGCGACGGGCCGGCGTTCGGCTTCGTAACTGTCGAGCAGTTGCGGCCCGGCCCAGCCGCGCAGCGTCGCCGCGATCTTCCAGGCGATGTTGACGGCGTCACCGATGCACGTGTTGTACCCGTGCCCGCCCCACGGCGGATTGAGATGCGCGGCGTCGCCGACGAGGAACACCCGGCCCTTGCGGTAGCTGTCGGACAGCAACATTCGTGCCACCCACGGGTCGGTGGCGATGATCTCGACCGGGACCGGCTCTCCGATGAGGCGGTGCACGAGCGCGGTGGCGTCGACCTCCTCGTCCCGGACGTCGACGCCCTGCACGATCGCCCACCAGGTGTCCGACAGGTCGAGCCGGCCCACGATGCCCGCCGCCCCGGGCGCCATCACCCAGTGGTGGACGGCACCGTCGAACGGCACCCGCTCGGCCAGGCCCGGCGCACGGAACAGGATGCTGAGATTGGGGCGCTCGCCGGACGTGCCCTCGAACCGGGCGCCGATGGACTCGCGCACGATGCTCGCGCCGCCGTCGCACCCGAGGACGTAGTCCGCCACGACCGTTCGGGTCTGCCCCGGACCCTCCACCGTGGCACGGACGGTGCCGTCGGGGAGTTCCTCGAGCGACGTGACCCGCTCCCCGAGTTGCAGGGTGGCGAATTCGCTGCGCTGCACCGCCTCCCGAAGCACGGTCTCCACGACAGGTTGTGGTGCCTGCTGGCCGCGTTCGGGCGCCACCGTCGGGGTGGCGACGTCGAGCTGGAAGCCGTTCTCGAACCGGGTGATCTCGTGGCCCAGCAGAGTCGAGCAGAACACGATGTCCTGCGCCCACTCGACGGGAAGGGGCGACGCGGCACGCACCTCGTCGGCCAGTCCCCACCGCCGCAGGTGCGTCATGGTGCGGGCGTTGGTGGTCTTGGCGCGCGGGCGTTCGGCGTCGACGTCGACCCTCGGTTCGACGACCAGGCTTGCCACCCCGTGGTGGGCCAGTTCGAGCGCGGCCGCGAGCCCGGACGGCCCGCCGCCGGCGATCAGTACCGGTGTCCGGTCGACACCGGACGCGACGTCGGTCATGCGCCCTTCCTTCCGCTGGCATCGACGATCGGGGTCCGCAGGACGCCGAGCTTGTCGATCTCCACCTCGACGATATCGCCGGGCCCGAGCAGCCACGGTGGGTTGCGCACGTAGCCGACGCCCTCCGGGGTGCCGGTGGCGATGATGTCGCCGGGGTGCAGGGTGAACGTCTCGCTGATGAGGGCGATGATCTCGCCGACCGAGAAGATCAGGTCCCGGGTGTTGCCGTCCTGCACGACCGTTCCGTTGACGCGGGTCTGCACCCGCAGACCGTCGGACAGATCCCCGACCTCACCGGCGGGAACCAGCGGGCCGAGGGGTCCGGACCGGTCGCCGTTCTTGCCGAGCGTCCATTGCGCGGTCAGTTTCTGCGCCTTGCGGGCGGTGAGGTCGTTGAAGCAGGCGTAGCCGAGCACCCCGGCCTGGCCGGTGGCCGCGTCGACGCTTTCGAGCCGGGTGCCGATGAACGCGGCCACCTCACCCTCCCAGTCCAGGCCCGCCTCGTTGGCCGGTACCGGTGTCGGGGCTCCGTCGACGCTCAGCGACGGGGTCCACCGCCCGAACAGCGTGGGGTAGGGCGGCGGGGTGAAGCCGCCCTCGGCGGCGTGGGCCTTGTAGTTGAGGCCAACGCAGATGACGCGGGCGGAGTCGGGCACCGGCGGCACCACGCTGACGAGCGTGACGTCGATCTCGGGCGATTCGAGGTGTTCCGCTCGTGCCACCCACCCGGCGGCGTCGCTCCAGAATTCCTCGAGTGTGGCGAGCGGTCGAACGAAGCCGTCACGGAGGACACCCACGGTCACGGCGTCCTGATCCTTCTTGCGATAGCCGACAATCTTCATCTATTTCATCCTTTTCGTCCGCCACCGTTCGGTGGCGAGTTCTAGCGGGAAACTTCGGTGCTGCGCGCGGTGGCCGCTTCGAGGTGGTTGTCCGCGTCGGCGGGGGTGGTGGTGCGGGGGCGTCGCGGGAGGGTGGCCATCACGACGCCGCCGATCAGCGCGGGCACGGCGAATGCCAGTGAGCTGACGATGACGGCACCGCCACCGGCGACGAAGAACGCGCCGTACGTGGGGCCCGCGATCGCGCCCGCCCGGCCGATTCCGAGCGCCCATCCGAGCCCGGTTGCCCTGAATCGGGCCGGGTAGAACGTCGCGATGTGATCGTTGAGCATGTTCTGGGTGCCGAGGCCGCCGAATCCGGCCAACGCCACCAGCAGCATCAGGACGGCGGTCGGCGGGTGTGTGCCCAGCAGCGCGAGAGAGACCGCGGCAGTGGAGAACCCGGCCAGGACCAGCGGTTTCGGACCGAACCGTTCGGCCAGCACGGAGGCGAGCAGCGTTCCGACGATGGCGCCGGCGCTGTAGACGAGCAGGAACGTCACCGCCGAACCGATCGGGTAACCGGCATTGCGCATGATCTGCGGCAGCCAGGTGGTCACCCCGAACATGGTGAGCATGCTGCAGATCGCGACGAACCAGATACCGACCGTGGCCCGCCCCATCCTGTCACCGAAGAGTTTGGCGACCGGCGACTTCGACGCCCGATCCCCGGAGGATCGTTCGGCGACGAACGCCCGCGACTCCGGCAGAAACGCGAACGCCAACGGCAGCAACGTGATCAGCGGAACCGCACCGAGTGCGTAGACCGGACGGAAACCGAACTCCTCGAGCAGCAGCAGGGACGCCGCCGATGCGAGGACGCCGCCGAACGCCGGTCCGGTGAGCACCATGCCGAGGATCCGGGACCGGTAGGCCGGGGACGCGAACTCCGCCGCCATCGCGATGGCGGTGGGCATCAACCCGCCGATCCCCAGGCCGGCCACCAGCCGGGTGGCGGCGAAGATCTCGAAGGTGGGGGCGATAGCGGTGACCAGGGTTGCCGTCGAGAAGAGCGTCAGGCACGCGAGGAACAGGCGGCGGCGGCCCAGGATGTCGGTGAGCGTCCCGGCGGTCAGCGAGCCGATGAGGACTCCGACCAGGGCGGCGCTGCCCACGGTGCCTGCCGCCCCGGCGGTGATGAACCAGGGGGCGTGGCCGATCAGGGCGGGCAGGGTGGCGCCGTAGACGAACAGGTCGTATCCGTCGCTGAGGAGGGCAGCCCAGCAGAGGACGGGCACGAGCACTCTGCCGCGGCCGCCGGGCGAGGACGTGGAGAAATTCATGCGGAACACTCCTGGTCAGTGGGGGGAGGATCAACTCCTCCAATAAACGGTTATAACCGTTATGTGTGATGGTAGCCACAGACCACTACCCACTGTCAAGCACGGGAACCGAGAAAGGGCTGCGAGAAGCGATTGCTCAGTGAGCGTGCGCCTGAGCGGCCGCGCGGGCTCGGGCCGGGTCGCCGGACTCGATGGCATCGACCAGCGCGCGGTGCACGTCGATCCGTCGCGCGAAGTACTCGCTGTTGGTGGCGCTTCGTTCACGGCTCGCGCGCGTCGCGTGCTGCTCCACGTAGGTTTCGAGGCTCAGATAGGTTTCGCGCAACACCTGGTTGGGGCCGATCGCCACGATCCGGCGATGCAGATCCCACACGGCACGGATGAACGCCTCGGGGTCGCCGGCCGAATCCTCGAGAACGGTCATCACCTGCCGCAGGTCGGCGACGTCGGCATCGGTCCGGTGACGGGCGGCCAGTTCCGTCACGAGGGGTTCCAGTTCTTCCCGGACGGCGATGGCGTCGGCGACTCCCGCCGCGTCGCCCTCGACGGTCAGCAGGGTACGGCCGAGCCGGACCACCGAGGACGGTTCGGCGACGAACAGGCCACCGCCGGGTCCGGGCCGGACGGTGATGACTCCCCGATCCTGCAGGAGCCGGACGGCCTCGATGACCGTTCCGCGGGCCATCCCCGACTCCGCCTGGAGTTCCTTGCGGGTACCCACCCGATCACCGGGCGCGAGTTCACCCGCGGCGATCCGGTCCTGGATGTGGGCGACCAGGGACTCTGCCCGGGTGACGGTGCTCTGGATCGCCATGGCACGAGTGTAGAGCTCGGCCGCTCCGGACGTGTGCGCGCCGGACGGGTCTCAGCGACCGTCGCCTCGTGCCGGCGGCGGGCCGACGACCTCGAGGTCCAGCTCGGCACGCGCCCGCGCGAACCCTTCGGCTGGGAACTGCATGTCGCCGCCCTCGGTGTGGACGTGCGCGTCCGTCGGGACGTTCATGTACTCGAAGAACTTCTCGAACACGCCAGTGGTCAGCAGGCCGAGCATCTGCGTGTTGTGGCTGTCGAACGCGAAACTGTGGATCGTTCCGGCAGGCGCATGGAGGAAATCACCCTTGGTCAGCATGATCTCCCGGCCGTTGGCGTGCAGGAGAATTCGACCCTCGATGCAGAAGAAGTTCTCGGTGTGCTCACGGTGGAAGTGACGGGGAATGTACGCACTCTTGCCGCCCATGGTGTGCATCGCGAAATACGTTCCGCCGGTGTTCCGCGGTCGTGCGAGGTAGGTGTTCAGTTGGTCGAGACTCGCCCAGCGGTCGCCTTCGCCCGCCTGCAGCACGTAGGGGGACTCCGCGGCGGGCAACGACGTGCCGGTCACCGCAGGCAGGTCCGTCTTCTCGAGATCGTGGACCCGGACACCGAACCGGTCCGCGAGTTCGGATTGCCGCGCGTCCGACATCGGCGCCGCCTCGGCGTCGAAGACGTGCGATGAGGTGGCCTGACCGGTGGCTTGCGACCACCGGTGCCCGTCGCCGACGGTGAGCCAGCTCAGGAACCGCGTCCGGTGCGCGAGCATGCGGTAGGCGTACGGCGTCCCGGCCGGGACGGTGACCGAGTCACCGGGCACGAGCAGGTGCGATTCGCCCGGCAACCAGATCTGCAGCCTCCCGTCGGTGACGTACAGGAAGCGGTGCTCGCGATCGTGGGCGAGGAACGGCGTCTCGGTTCCCTTGCTGCCGTATACATATGCGGCACCGAATTGCCCGCCGGTGTCCTCCGGCCGGGCGATGACGGTGATCAGTTGCCCGCCGAGTTCGTGGCGCTCGCCTTCCCCGGCGGCCATGGCGTAGGGCACGCAGCGGCCGGGGAGGGTGTCGAGTTGCGGAGCGGCAGCGTGGACCTCGTCGAGGACGGGAATGTCGAAAGTAGTCATGGGGTGGGTGTTCCTGGTTTCAGTGTGTGCGAGAAGAAGGCCTCGACCGCAGCGAACGAGGCGGACGGGTACCTCTCGGTCAGTGCGCGACCGAAGTCGGTCACCGCGCGAGTCGAGGCGGGCGCCTGCGGATCTCGTTCGAGATGGCCTTGGTCGAGGGTCTGGTCGGGGCCGAGTTCGAGGACGTGGCCCGGGTTGAAGAACCCGTGCCCGAATCCCTCGATCAGATAGAGAATGGCCTCGTTGCCGTGCGCGACGAGCGCGTCGTACAACGCGACGCTCTGCGTGAACGGCACCAGGTTGTCGCCGAGACCGTGCATGACCAGAAACGGCGGTGCTCCGTGCGCCACCTGCAGTGCGGGGCTCGCGGATCTCGCGGCGTCCAGTCGGTCGCGGATCGCGCCGCCGAGCAACGATGCCTCCGGGGAATCGTCCTCCCCCGGCGCCTGTTCCGCGGAGAGGTCGACGAGGCCGGGCAGGTCGGCGGGCCCGTAACCGTCGACGACGGCCTGCACCGAGCTGTCGACGGTCGCGGGTTCTTCCCCCGGCAATCGTGTTGTGCCCGAATGCACTCCGGTGAGCGCGGCGAGGTGCCCACCAGCGGACGAGCCCCACACACCGATCCGGTCGGGGTCTATGCCGTGGTCCGCGGCGTTGGCGCGCAGCCAGCGCACCGCCCGCCTGACATCGAAGAGCTGGCCGGGGTGGCAAGTCCCGGGCGCGAGCCGGTAGTCGATGCTGGCCATGACATAGCCGTGCCGTGCGAAGTGTTGCACCAGATCTGGGCATGCAGTGCGGTCTTGAAGCCGCCAACCACCTCCGTGCACCCACACGATCGCAGGCAAGGGGTGCTCTGCTTCGGCGGGACGGACGAGATCGAGTAGCAGATCGGGCGCGTACTCGACGGTGGATCGGCGGACGACGGTCGAAGCCGTGTCCAAGGGACTGAACTCCTTCGGATGCAGGACCCGGGCCTGGGTCGCCGCTTGCGCGGTTGTAAGGCCCTTCCTTAGGTCACTGTCTGTCGGGCACAGTAGCAGCTTCGGCAACCCGAACGGAAGACCCGCACCTGCCCCGCGGCTCGCGTCATGCAGCGATCGTCGCGTGCATCTCCCACACGATGATCTCGGCACCGGTGTCGGTGGTCACCTGTTGGCCGCCGCCACCGCTGAGCCGGACGGCGTCACCCTCGCCGAGGATGCCGACGCCTTCCATCGACGCTTCGCCGCGCGCGACGAACACGTGGAGGAACGGGGCGTCGGGCAGGGTGATCGGCGCTTGCCCGGGCTGCAGACGTGCGACGTGCATTGCAGCGTACTTGTTCTTGATCCGGATCGCCGAGTGGTCCGCGTAGTGCGGCATGCCCGACGCGACGGGCACCAGTCCCCCGGCGAGCAACTCGTGGTCGATCTCGAGTTGCTCGTAACCGGGTGTGATGCCGGCTTCGTCGGGCACGACCCACATCTGGATGAAGTGGACCGGATCGGTGTGCTCGTCGGCGTGCTCACCGGTGACGCCGTCCAGTCGCCACGAGTCGTTCTTCTCCGAGTGCAGGATTCCGGTCCCGGCGCTCATGCGCTGGGCCAGTCCGGGGTAGATGACGCCGGAGTGTCCCATCGAATCCTGGTGCACCAGTGAACCCTGGAGCACCCAGGTGACGATCTCCATGTCCTGGTGAGGGTGGGTGTCGAAGCCCTGACCCGGGATGACGATGTCGTCGTTGTTGACCATGAGCACCCCGTGATGGGTGTTGGCCGGGTCGTAGTGGTTGCTGAACGAGAACGAATGCTTGGAATCCAGCCAGCCGGCGTCGGTCTTGAACCGGTCGTCGGCTCGGCGGACGTCGATGCGGGGTGGGGTGATTGCGGCAGTCATGAGCGAATCCTCTCCAGGTTTCTCAGAGCCAGGCTTCTCAGAGTCGGGGTTCTCACAGAACGTGTGAGCCGTACATTTCGCCGAGCGGGTCGGCGATGAGTTCGAGGCGGGCACCGTCGGGGTCGCGGAAGTACATCGACACCTCGCTGTGTTCGACCAATTCGACGCCGGCGTCGATCAGTTTCGTGCGCAGGTGGTTCCAGCGGCCGGGTTCGACGCTGATCGCGATGTGGTGGAGTCCGCCGAGCACTTCCCGGTACGGGCCGACGTCGAGGCCCGGGAAGTCGAAGAATGCCAGCAGGTTGCCGTTGCCGATGTCGAAGAAGAAGTGCGACGACCCGGCGTAGTCCCGATTCTCGATCAGTTCGGTGAGCGGAAACTCGAGCAGGTCTTGATAGAACCGGACGGTGCGCTCGACGTCACTGCTGATCAGCGCAGTGTGATGGAGTCCGCGGGCCGAGGACGCGGGCCTCGACGCCACCGGCTTCAGATGCTCGACGCGGATCCGGTCGCGTTGCTCCGCGAACCTCTGCGAACGCTCCTGCTCGTCTGTGGTGCTCATTGCCCTGCCCCTCTCCGCGGAGCGCAGTGATTGCGCTTTCAACTAAATTCAGACTACAGCAAGTCGTTGCGCTGTCAACTACTTGAGCTATGCTGGTGTCGTGGAACCGACCCGATGGCTCAGCGCCGACGAACAGAACACCTGGCGCGCCTACCTGGACGCCACACGCCTACTCCTGCAGGCGCTCGATCGGCAGCTCACCCGCGACGCCGGCATCTCGTTCACGGACTTCGAACTGCTCGTCGTGCTGTCGGAGGCGCCGCAGCGGCAACTGCGGATGCGCGAACTCGCCGACGCGGTGACCACGACCCGCAGCGGCGTGACCAGGGCCATCAGCAGGCTGGTCGACACCGGCTGGGTGCGCCGCGTCGAATGCGAAGACGACAAGCGGGGAACATTGGCCGAGCTGACCGACGCCGGAGCCGAGAAGCTCGCCGCCGCCAGCCCCGGACATGTCGCGGAGGTGCGCCGCAACATGTTCGACCTGCTCAGCCCCCGCGACGTCGGCATCCTCGGTCACGACTTCAGCGAAATGCGCACCCACCTGCTGGAAAACCCCTGAGCCCGGAAAGGTCGACCATGAGCAGCACGGCACCCGTGAACGAGTACGTCCACATCGACAAGCAGAGTCCGGCCGTCTATCAGGCGCAGATCGGCGTCGCCAAGGCCGTCCGTCATGCGACCACCGAGGTCGGGATGGACCGGCGATTCGTCGAGCTGATCAACGTGCGCGTCTCCCAGATCAACCGCTGCGCGTACTGCCTGGACGTTCACGTCGCCGCGGCGCTCGCGGCCGGCGAGACCCAGCAGCGCCTCGCGGTTCTGCCCGCCTGGCGGGAGACGGCACTGTTCTCCGATCGGGAGGTTGCGGCGCTGACCTTGGCCGAATCGATCACGACCCTCCCGGACGCGCATACCCAGGAGGCCGACTACGCGTTCGCGCGCCAGTTCCTCTCCGAGCCGGAGATCGCCACGGTGAGCTGGATCGCCGTCACCATGAACGCCTTCAACCGGATCTCCATCGTCAGCCGCCATCCGGTCCGGCCGAAGCAGTAATACCGCCGTTCACCAGCCTTTCGCAGAATTTAGTTGACTTCGCAACGACATCGGCCTAACGTAGTAGTTGCAGATTCAATTACCTCGATTTCGAGTGACCATTCCACAACTCAAGGAGTTTTCATGACCACCGCCACCGCCACCCTGCCCAACCTCACCGCCGGAACCTGGGCCATCGACACCGTCCACTCCACCGTCGGCTTCTCCGTCCGCCACCTCATGGTCAGCAAGGTCCGCGGCACCTTCAACGACTTCACCGGCGCGATCACCGTCGCCGAGGACGGCACCGCCGCCGTCACCGCCGAAATCCAGGTCGCGTCCATCGACACCAAGAACACCGACCGCGACGCCCACATCAAGTCCGCCGACTTCTTCGACGCCGAGCAGTACCCCACCGCCACCTTCACCTCCACCGCCGTCCGCCCCAAGGGCGACGACTACGTGGTCGAGGGCGAATTCACCCTCCACGGCGTCACCCGCCCCGTCGAGCTCGCCCTCGAGTTCAACGGCGTCAACCCCGGCATGGGCAACGGCCCGGTCGCCGGCTTCGAAGCCACCACCGTCCTCAACCGCAAGGACTTCGGCATCACCATCGACATGCCCCTCGAAGGCGGCGGAGCCGTCGTCGGCGACAAGATCACCATCACCCTCGAGATCGAGGCCGGCCTGCAGGCCTGACCCCACTCGCACCAGCGCCCCGTCATCCACCCGGATGGCGGGGCGTTTCGTCGTTAATACGACGCAACACTTTCGATCGACGTGATCCAGGTCATTGTGATCTTGGGCGGGCTCGAGTGACCCTGGCCCCTTCGATAACGGCGACTGCGAAACGAAGGTGACCACATGGGTAGCGACTCCGAACTCTCGTTCGCGCTCGACCTCACGCTGGACGAGGCGCGGCGGCGCACCGCTGTTCTCGAGGCGATCGGCGAGGACTGGGACCCCGTCGCCGTGCTCGCGGAGGAAGAGCGGGCGTACGACATGCTGTACTCCGGCCTCGACCCCGAGCAGCAGCGCATCTACGACGAGCTGGTCCAGGCGGGTGTGCTCCCGGATCGGACGGTGGGCCGTGTTACCGATTGATCCGACCGCGGACTTCTCCCGTCGCGCCTGGTTGCCCTGCCCTGGCTGCGATCACGGCTCGGACTGCCACGACTGCGGGTCCGGCCGCAATTGCGACCGGCATTGGCAGTACCTGCTGAGCAATCAGGGAACCCACGTCCATCTGCAGTGCCCCGACTGCACCCACCTGTGGAGTATCGACACTCGCCACGGGCGACCGCAGCGGCGGCGGAAGGCGGCGTAGGCGCCGGCCCACCGCTCGGTCATCCCCGACTCCGCGGCCTGTCGGCGAGCAGTTGGGTGAGCCGGTGCGCCTGGCGGAGGAGGAGTTCGCCCAGTTCGCGGCGGCGCTCCTCGCGGAACCGGCTCTCCACCCCCGTGATGCTCAGCGCCCAGGCCGGTGATCCCTGGGCGTCGAAGACGGCGGCGCCCATCCCCCAGCTGCCCTCCACCAGCAGTCCGGGATTGACGGCGTACCCGTTCAGGCGTGTCTCCGCGATGCGCTCGGCGATCTCGTCCCGCCTGTGCTGTGTTCCCCACTCGCCGGTGACGTCGGCGCGCGACAGGTAGTCGTCGATGTCGCGGTCCGGCAGGTGGGACAGGATGACCAGACCCGCCGACGCCACCCCGAGCGGTAGGCGGATGCCGACGTACAGCACGTGGGAGCGCAGCGGGAAGCTGCCCTCCTCGCTCGCGATGCAGACCGTTTCGTCGCCGCGGCGGGCGGACAGGAAGACACTCTCGCCGGTCTCGCGGGCCAGATCGCGCAGGACGTCGCGGGATCGGTCCGTGATGTCGTACCGGCTGGCCGCGAGCGAGCCGAGCAGGTACAGCTCGGGTCCCAGCGACCATTTCCCCGACTTCTGGTCGCGGTCCACCAGCCCCTCCTCGGCCAGCGAAACGAGGAGACGGTGCACGGTGGGGCGGGCGAGACCCGTCTCCCGTGCCAGGGCGGACGTCGAGGATCCCGACGATTCGAGGGCGGCGATGGCCCGGAAGAGGGCGCCCACCCGCCGAATGACCTGCGGCCGCTGCGCGTCGTCCATGACCGCAGTATACGTTCACTCAGTGAACGCTCTTCGGCACTGCGTTCAAACCGCGAGCACTCTCTCCGAAATCCTTGAAATGCATGAAGCGACCCCTTTTAGTGGAGCAAAGCTCGTCGCACGTAGACGTTCACCAGGTGGACGATGTGATGCGGAAGACGGTATCGCCGGTACGGCGGCCAGGAGAAAGGATGCACATGGGATCGAGAGTGTTCGACACCCCGGAAGAAGCAGTCGCGGACGTGTCCGACGGCGCGTCGATCGCCGTGGGCGGGTTCGGCCTGTGCGGAATCCCCGACTCGCTGATCCGCGCGCTCGCCGACTCCGGTGTCGGGAATCTCGAGGTCTTCTCCAACAACTGCGGTGTGGACGACCACGGACTCGGAATTCTGCTGGGCGCCCGCCAGATTCGGCGTGTCACCGCGTCGTACGTCGGCGAGAACAAGGAATTCGCGCGTCAGTACCTTTCCGGTGAGCTCGAGGTGGAGCTGACCCCGCAGGGCACGCTGGCCGAACGCCTTCGGGCGGGCGGAGCGGGCATCCCCGCGTTCTTCACCCCCGCCGGTGTGGGCAGCCCGGTCGCCGACGGCGGACTGCCGTGGCGGTACGCCGCCGACGGTTCCGTCGCCCTCGCGTCGCCCCCGAAGGAGACCCGCGTGTTCGGCGACAAGCGCTACGTTCTCGAACTCGGCATCACCGCCGACTTCGCCCTGGTCCACGCACTGCGGGGCGACACCGCCGGCAACCTGGTATTCGACAAGTCGGCCCTGAACTTCAACCCCCTCGCGGCGATGGCCGGGAAGGTGACCATCGCGCAGGTCGAGGAACTCGTGCCCGCAGGCACCATCGATCCCGCCCAGGTGCATCTGCCCGGAGTCTTCGTTCAACGCATCGTCGAGACCGGCCCCCAGAACAAGCGGATCGAGAAGCGGACAGTCAGCAGCACGGAAGGAGCCACTCGATGACCGGCACCAACGGATGGACACGTGAGCAGATGGCCGCTCGCGCGGCCGCGGAGATGGTCGACGGCGAATACGTCAACCTCGGCATCGGACTGCCGACGCTCATTCCCGGATACCTCGGCACCGACGTCACCGTGACCCTGCATTCGGAGAACGGGATCCTCGGCACCGGCCCCTACCCCACCGACGAGAACGTCGACCCCGACCTGATCAACGCCGGCAAGGAAACGGTCACCGTCAATGCCGGTGCCGCATTCTTCGACTCCGCGCTGTCGTTCGGCATGATCCGCGGCGGCCACATCGACACCGCCGTCCTCGGCGGCATGCAGGTCTCCCGCACCGGCGACCTCGCCAACTGGATGGTCCCCGGAAAGATGGTCAAGGGCATGGGTGGCGCGATGGACCTCGTGCACGGCGCGAGCCGCGTCATCGTCCTCATGGAACACACCGACCGGGACGGCAACCCCAAGATCATCGACGCCTGCACCCTGCCGCTGACCGGCCAGGGCGTCGTCAACCGCATCATCACCAACCTCGCCGTCATCGACGTGGTCGGCGACGGCACCCTCGCTCTCCGTGAGGTCGCTCCCGGCGTCACCGTCGACGAGGTCGTCGCCGCCACCGGAACCCCCCTCGAGATCCGCGAATCCGCACTCGTCTGAGCAATATTCGTCACGACACCAAGGACAATCCCATGACTTCTTCCGCCAGGTCCGTCATCGTCGCCGGAGCCCGGACCCCCGTCGGCCGGCTGACGGGTTCGCTCGCGTCACTCTCCGGATCCGATCTCGGTGGCATCGCCATCAAGGGCGCCCTCGACAAGGCCGGGGTGGCACCGGAACTGGTGGAGTACGTGATCATGGGGCAGGTCCTCACTGCCGGTGCCGGTCAGATCCCGGCCCGGCAGGCCGCGGTCAACGCGGGCATCCCGATGTCGGTGCCCGCCTTGACCGTCAACAAGGTGTGCCTGTCGGGTCTCGACGCCATCGCGCTCGCCGACCAGCTGATCCGCGCCGGCGAATTCGATGTCGTCGTCGCCGGTGGGCAGGAGTCGATGTCCCAGGCGCCGCACCTTCTCCCGAACTCGCGGAGCGGTTTCAAGTACGGCGACACCACCCTCGTCGACCACCTCGCCTATGACGGCCTGTACGACATCTTCACCGAGCAGGCGATGGGTGCGCTCACCGAGGACCGGAACGCGAACACCGACAAGATCGGTCGCGAAGAGCAGGACGCCTTCGCCGCCGCCTCACATCAGCGCGCCGCGGCCGCGTGGAAGAACGGACTCTTCGACGACGAGGTCGTACCCGTCACCATCCCGCAGCGCCGGGGCGAGCCGCTCGTCGTCACCGAGGACGAGGGCGTCCGCGCCGACACCACCGCCGAGTCGCTGTCGAAGCTGCGGCCCGCCTTCAGCAAGAACGGCACCGTCACCGCGGGTTCCGCGTCGCAGATCTCCGACGGCGCGGCCGCGGTCGTGGTGATGAGCAAGGCCAAGGCCGAGGAGCTGGGACTCGAATGGCTCGCCGAGATCGGCGCCCACGGCGTCGTCGCCGGGCCGGATTCGACGCTCCAGCAGCAGCCCGCCAATGCCATCGACAAGGCGTGCACCCGTGAGGGACTCGACCCCTCGGCGCTCGATCTCGTCGAGATCAACGAGGCCTTCGCCGCCGTCGGCATCGTGTCGACCCGGCAACTCGGAGTCGACCCGTCGAAGGTCAATGTGAACGGCGGCGCCATCGCCATCGGGCACCCGCTCGGCATGTCGGGGGCACGGGTCGTGCTGCACCTCGCGCTCGAGCTGAAGCGACGCGGTGGTGGAACCGGCGCCGCCGCTCTCTGCGGCGGCGGCGGGCAGGGCGACGCCCTGCTTCTCCACGTGCCCGGCGAGTGACCATCTCTCTGGCACAGTAGGTTTCGCGTCACCGGGTCATGATCGACCCGATGCGAGTGCGGCGACGGCCGGCGCGAACATGGTGGACTTGATGGCGCCGAGCGTGCCGGTGTCCTTCCCCGCGAGCGGCGCGATCAGGTCGACAGCGGCGCCGAGGACCGCCCCTTCGGGGGCGGTCCCGTCGACCAGCCCACTCGTCTGCGCGGCGGGGCCGCCGTAGCGGCGGCCGGTGGTCATGGCGGTGATCGCGGTCTGCGGTGTCAGCTTGGCCTGGATCAGCGCGGCCATCCCCGGGGTGAACGGAATGTGGATGTCGACCTCGGGGAAGCAGTAGTACCCGCGGTCGGACCGCATCACCCGGTAGTCGTGGGCGATTCCGAGCATGGCGCCGGCGCCGAACGCATGCCCGTTGACCGCGGCCACCGTCGGCAGCGGGAGCGTCAGAATCCGGCTGAACAGGGCCTGCACGCGCCCGACGTACCAGTCTGCGCGGTCACCGTTGGCCATCAGCCAGTCCAGGTCGAGGCCGTTGGAGTAGAACTTCCCGGTGGCCGTGGTGACCAGGGCCTGCGCGCCGTGGTCGTGGGCGTCGTCGAGGAGCCGGTCGACGGTGTCGAGCCACTCGGGGGAGAAACGATTCTCGTCGTCGCCGAGGTCGAGGACGGCGATCGTGTCCTGGTAGGTCAAGGTGGCGGTCATCGGGAACCTTTCGTGTTGCTGTCGTGACGTTTCCCCGGGGGCGGGGGGTCGAGAGTGAGGACGGCGCGGACCGCCGCCTCCAGGCGCAAGCGCATGGCGTCGTCCGGTTTTCGCCGGGCGTGCAGCAGGAGTCCGGTGGGGAGCCCGACGACGCACGCTTCGATCACTTCGACCGCGCGACCGTCCTTGCGCCCCCACAACGCCAGCGCCAATCGGACGAACAGTTCGACGAGGACGGAGTCGAGGCGCGACAATTCGGCGGCGACGTCCTCGGGGACCTCGGAGCCGAGCAGTTCGTCGCGGCGCACGGTGAGAAGGAGCCGCGACGACTGCGGGAACCGGTCGGCGAAGACGGCCGGGGTGTCGGCGGCCGCGACGACGGCGTCCACAGGATCGCGCCCCAGAGCCTCCTCGACCGATTCCTGTTGCAGGTCGAGAAATCGGTGCGCCGCCCGCAACCAGGCGCGCCCGACCAGCCCTCCCCGCGAGCCGAATGCGTGGTAGATGGCGCCGTTGGACATCTCCGTGGCCGCGGCGACCGCGCGCAGGGTCACCGCACTGGGTCCGCCATCGACGGCCAGCCGTTCGGCGGCATCGAGCGCGGCGTCGAGGTCGTGGACTCGTGGCCTGGGCATACGGCGAACAATAACAGATCGTGCGTTCTATTACTCGCGGGTAGGTAGCCACCGATCGGGCCGCGGGAACCGCCCGATGGTTGGCTTGCCGTTGTGCGCCGAGTCACAATGGGTTAGCTTTGTTCGGACATAAACACATTACGTGTTCTGTACATGGAATACGTCGAGGAGATGTTCATGGCCAGCGATCTCACCCGAACTACCGCCCCGTCCCTGCCTGCCGACGCCCCTGGGCGGCACTCGCACAGACTCGGCATCATCGCCGTCGTCGCCACCTTCGGCGGCCTGCTCTTCGGATACGACACCGGAGTCATCAACGGCGCACTCGCACCGCTGAAGGAAGACCTCCAGCTCACCTCGTTCACCGAGGGCCTGGTGGTGAGCATCCTGATCTTCGGTGCCGCGATCGGCGCTCTCATCGGCGGACGGATGTCCGACCGGTTCGGACGCCGGCACAACATCCTGGTGCTCGCGATCATCTTCATGATCGGGACGATCGGCTGCGTGCTGTCCCCGACGTGGGAGGTGCTCGCACTGTTCCGCTTCATCCTCGGCCTCGCCGTCGGCGGCGCATCCGCGACCGTGCCCGTCTACCTCTCCGAGATCTCCCCCACCGAACGACGCGGCAGCGTGGTCTCCCGCAACGAGGTCATGATCGTCGTCGGACAGTTCGCCGCATTCGTGATCAACGCCATCATCTTCAACATCTGGGGCGAGCACGAGAACGTCTGGCGCTTCATGCTTCTGGTCGCCGTCATTCCGGCCATCTTCCTGTTCGCCGGAATGCTGCGGATGCCGGAGAGCCCGCGCTGGCTGATGTCGCAGGACCGGCACGACGAAGCGCTCGCCGTGCTTCTCCAGGTTCGGTCCCCGGAGCGGGCACGTGCCGAGTTGGAGGAAGTTCGGGCGCTCGCCGAGGAAGAGAAGCTCTCACAGACCGGCGGGGCCGCCGACCTGTCGGTGAAGTGGATCCGCCGCCTCATCTTCATCGGCGTCGGCCTCGGAGTGTTCCAGCAGGCCACCGGCATCAACTCGGTGATGTACTACGGCACCCAGCTGCTCGGCGACGCCGGATTCTCCTCCAACGCCGCCATCGTCGCGAACACCCTCAACGGTCTGTTCAGCGTGCTCGGCGTCCTCACCGGCGTCGCCCTGATCAACCGGATCGACCGTCGGAAGATGCTCATCGGCGGCTTCACCCTCACCACCACGTTCCACGTGCTCGTCGGCCTGTCCGCGTTCCTGCTGCCCGACGGCACGCTCAAGGCATACCTGATCCTGACGTTCGTGGTGCTGTTCGTCTTCTCGATGCAGGCCACGATCGGCCCCCTGGTGTGGCTGATGCTGTCGGAGATCTTCCCGCTGAAGATCCGCAGCTTCGCCATCGGTGTCTGCATCTTCGCGCTGTGGATCGCCAACGCGGTTGTCGCGCTGCTCTTCCCGCCCGTCGTGGCCGCACTGGGAATCGGTGCCACGTTCTTCATCTTCGCCGGCCTCGGCGTGCTGGCTCTCGTCTTCATCAAAACCCAGGTCCCGGAGACCCGTGGCCGCTCGCTCGAGGAACTCGAAGATCAGTTCCGGCGCGACTACTCGTGACAGTCGCCGCACCGTGTCCCCTGAAAGGTTGATCCCATGACAGTGCTCGTAGCCGTGACCGACTCCTCCGAAGGATCGCACGCCCTCCTCGCCGGCAAGAAGGAAGCCGCGATGCTGGGTGCCGACCTCCTGGTGGTGAACCTCTCCCTCACCGAACCCGAAGAGGTGCACACTCTCGCCGACGACGGTGTGACCGTCCTCGACCGCATCGGACGCGGAGACCGCGATCCCGCGACCGCCGTGCTCGACCTGCTCGACGAACGACCCGACATCGAACGACTCGTGATCGGCGTCAAACGACGCAGCGCGGTCGGCAAGGCGCTGCTCGGCAGCGTGAGCCAGCGCCTCATCCTGCAATCCCCGATCCCCGTCCTCGCGGTCAAAACCCCTCAGTAGGAGCCGAGTTGAGCAAGCAAGGGAGCCTGCGCCTGGTCGCGGGCATGGTCGGCGGCGGGCAGGGCGCCGACATCGGCAAGACCCACCGCTACGCGATGCGCCTCGACGACCGATACGACCTGCACGCGGGGGTCTTCGGGCGAGACGGCGCATCGTCGGCGCGGATCGCCGAGAGTCTCGGTGTGCCGGCAGATCGCACCTATCGCGACTACCGGGAGATGGCGGAACGGGAATCCGCCCGCGAGGACGGCGTCGACGTGGTCGCCGTGACCACGCCGAACGACAGCCACTTCGTCATCGCGCGCACGTTCCTGGAGGCGGGCATCTCGGTGGTGTGCGAAAAGCCCCTCACGCCCGACTCGGCGTCGGCTGCGGAACTGGTCGCGATCGCCGAGTCGTCCGGTGCGATTCTCGCCGTCCCGCACTGCTATTCGGCGTATGCGATGGTCCGGCACGCGGCCCGGATGGTGCGCGACGGCGACCTCGGCCGGATCCGATTCGCCGCGGTCGAGCACGCGTCCGGTTGGGCCGCGGCACCCGTCGAACTCGGCGAGCACCGGCAGGCACGCTGGCGCACCGACCCCGGCGTCGCGGGATTCCCCAGCGTCGTCGGCGATCTCGGCACCCACGCCTTCCACCTCCTGCGGTACATCACCGGACTCGAAGCCACCAGGGTGTCGGCCGAACTGGACACCCTCGTCCCCGGGCGGCGGGTGTTCGACAACGCCACCGTTCGCCTCACCCTCTCCAACGGGGCACCCGCGACACTGTGGGCGAGCATGGCCGCCACCGGCAACGAGCACGGCCTGCGCATCCGGGTGTTCGGCGACACCGCGAGCATCGAATGGCGGCACGAGGACCCCCAGCACCTGACGGTGCGCGACCTCGACGGTGGCACGACGATCCTCGCGCAGGGGATGCGCACGCTGTCCGAGGACGCCGGCCGGCTCACCCGTCCCGGCCTGGGACATCCCGAAGGCTTCCTCGAGGCGTTCGCGAACTTCTACCGTGATCTCGCGGACGAACTCCGCGCCCGCCGCGACGACACCCCCACCACCGTCCGCGATCTGTCCTTCCCCACCGGACGCGACGGGCTGATCGGCGTGCAGTTCGTCGAGGCGACGGCCGCCTCGCACGCCGCCGACTCCGCCTGGGTCGTTCCCGCTTTCGCACTCGACAGGGTCGGTATCTGACATGCAGTGTTTCGCCCTCATCGGAGCCGGATTCATCGGTGGAGTGCACGGCGCCAACCTCGCCGCGCACCCCGACGTCGATCTGGCCCTCGTCTTCGACATCGACCTCGCTCGCGCGACGGACCTCGCCAAGTGGCACGGCAGCCGTGCGACGACCGATCTCGCGGAAGTCTTCGACCCCACGGCAATCGACGCCGTCTTCATCGCGTCGTCCACCGACACCCACGGCGAGCACCTTCGCGCCGCGGCGACGGCGGGGATCCCGGCCCTGTGCGAGAAACCGATCGACCTCGATCTCGCGCGCGCCGTCGACATCGTGCGCTTCGCCGAGACCCGATCGCTGCCGGCGATGGTCGATTTCAACCGCCGCTTCGACCGCGACTACGCCGAACTGCAGCGGGTGGTCACGTCCGGTGAGATCGGTTCGGTCGAGCTGATCCAGATGACCAGCCGCGGTCCGGCGATGCCGCCGCTCGAGTACGTCGCGGTCTCGGGTGGGCAGATGCGTGACCAGACCGTCCACTTCTTCGACCTGGCCCGGTGGATCTCCGGGCTCGACCCCGAGTCCGTCTTCGCGACCGGTTCCACGCTCGCCGAACCCCGCCTCGCCGAGTACGGCGACGTCGACACGTCGGCAGTCACCCTGCGTCTGCCCGGCGGCGCGCTCGTCCAGATCGACTGCACCCGGCGGATCGGCTACGGCTACGACGAACGCATCGAGGTGCTCGGTTCGACCGGCATGGTCGAAGCGCGTCGCCAGCGCGCCGGATCCGTCTCCCGTTACAGCGCCGGCCGCGTCGTCGACGACGGCTTGCACGCGGGATGGTTCGAACGGATCAGAGGCAGCTACCGCACCGCGCTCGACCACTTCGTCGACGCGCTGGAAAACGGTGCCGCCATCGGCCCGACCCTGGCGGAGGCGCTGAAGGCGCAGGCGATCGCCGAAGCCGCGACGCGCTCACTCACCAGCGGCCGGATGGAACCGATCGAGTACCCGGCCTGAACCCGGTCACACCGGGTCACCGAGCACGACGACGTCGGCGCGGGCGCGGCCGGGCGCGACCAACGCGGTGTTGCGTTCGTCGCTGCGCCGCACCCACTCTCGCGCATCGTCGGGCGACTTGCCGAACCGGATGTGCCGCTCGACGAGCCGGGTGACGCGCTCCTCGTCGTCCGGCGCGAGGAACCATGCCTCATCGAGCAGGTCACGCACCCTCGCCCACGGCTGCTCGTCGAGGAGCAGGTAGTTGCCCTCGGTGATCACCAGCGGCACGTCCGGCGGGACGGCGATCGACCCGGCGTAGGACTCCTCGACGTCGCGGTGGAACTCCGGGGCGTACACCGTCTCGCCGCCGGGTTCACGCAGCCGGCGCAGCAGCGCCACGTAGCCGGCGGCGTCGAACGTGTCGGGTGCGCCCTTGCGGCCGGCCCGGCCGAGGCGGACCAGTTCCGCACCCGCCAGGTGGAATCCGTCCATCGGCACCACCACCGCGGAGGGTCCCAGCGCCGCGAGCACTGCCGCGGCAACGGTGCTCTTGCCTGAGCCGGGAGGTCCGGCGATACCGAGAATCCGGCGCGTGCCCGGCTCGGTCAGCGCCCGGGCGCGCGCAATCAGTCCCGGCAGTCCACCCTCATACCGCACCGGACCGCCAGTCGTGCCCATTGCGTGCTCGTCGTCCATAGGCAGACCGTAGCTCAGCCGACGTGGACCTCGGTGCCCTCCGCCTGTCGCCCGTCGCCCAATGTCACCGCCGGCCAATCAGATTGAACTGTTGTGACATGGGGCGCGCGGCACGGGCCTCACGTCCACGCCAGCCGTCAAGCACTCGCGGCCGGGTTGGACAACTGACCTGCTCCGTCGGGCTCGATTCACCCAGTTTTCTACCGGTTGTTTCTGCTCGGCGAATCCCGCGAGCATCCGATGCACGTCGGCGGCCTGGCGGTCTTCAACCCACCGGACGGGGCGCCCGCGGCCGACATGCGCGCGATGTTCGACACGGCCCTGGCCGGCAACCAGGTCGCCCCACCTTTCCGTAAGCGGGCCCGCCGTTCGGTCACCTCGCTCGGCCGGTGGGGATGGAACCACCTCCCGCACGACGAGGTGGATCTCGAGCACCACGTGCGCCGCGAAGGGTTGCCTTCCGGAGGAGCGTGAGTGGTTCGACTCCATCCTGTCGCCGCGCACTCTCGTCGACGTGGTCCGGCAGCACCATCCTGGCGTCGACGGTCCGTACTCGTGGTGGTCGTGGCTGGGGCAGTTGATCGGTGAACGACACCGGGTGGGGCATCGACTACCATCTCGCGACGCCGCGCCTGGCACAGGCTGCGGTCGCGGCCGGCACCGATCGGGAGCCCGCGGCCGACCGGCGGATGAGTGATCACGCTTCGGTCGTCGTGGACTACGACCCCTGATCGGGGAGATTCCCGGGGTTCGGGAATCCGGCTATCGCCCCATCGCGGGTGGTGCGCGTGCAGTCATCCATTCATGCGCTGGTGGTCATGGTGTGGTGGCCGCGTTCTTCCTAGTGTTTCAGATCACAGACGCTCAGCGAGGTGCACGTTCGCTTCCCGCGGAGCCGTGGGAAGAAAGGACGGACACCGTGGCGACACTGCAGACGGTCCAGAAGATCGGGCCGGTGCTGGACCTGTTCACCGCAGCGCAACCGGAATGGGGGGTCTCCGAGGTCGCCGCTGCCATCGACGTCCCCCGATCGAGTGCACACGCCTTGCTGTCGAGTCTCGTCGACACCGGACTGCTCCAGTGCCGCACGCGTGGTCGCTACCGGATCGGGTGGCGGGTGATCGAACTCGGCGAAACCCTGCGGGGCACCGTCGACGTGCGGTCCTGCGCCGCGCCGGTCATCGAGAACCTCGTCGAGCGGTTCGGCGAAACCAGTCACCTCGCGGTGATGGAACGGTGGCACGTGCTGTACGTCGACAAGGTGGTCGGTACGCACAACATCACCGTGCAGGGTGCACGCGTCGGCGCCCGTCTCGAAGCACATTGCACAGCGGTGGGCAAGGTCCTCCTGGCGAGCCTCGAGGAGAACGAACTGCACCGGTACCTGGCCGGTCGCCAGTTGCGCAGGCACACGCCGTCGACGATCACAAATGCCGGGGCGCTGCTCGACGCGTTGTCGGTGGCGCGGTCTGCCGGCCACGCCTACGACCTCGGTGAAGCCGTCTCGGAGGTCCACTGCGTCGCCGCGCCGGTGCGTGACGACATGGGTTCCGTGGTGGCCGCGGTGAGCATGAGCATCCCGGTCAGCCGTTTCGTGCCCCGCCGCGTCGAGTTCACCCGTGCCGTCATGGCGGCAGCCCGCGACGTCTCGCACGCGGTCGCGAACACGAACCACGCCACACCCACCACGACCAGGGACGTTCCCGAATCGGGCCGGCCGGCGCTGGCCTCCTGACGTCCCGTCACCCGAAGTCCGAACCGAATGACACAGAGCAGAGGTGCCATGGATACCGTCGCACGTAAGGCCGCCGACCGGTTGCTGGAGGTGTACCGGACGGGCGAACCGATCGACCCGCTGACCCCGGAGCATCCCGACGCGTCGATCGAACTCGCTTATCGCATTCAGCAAGTGCAGGTCGAGGAGTGGACGCTCGGCGGCGACGTCGTCAAGGGGCACAAGGTGGGCCTCGCGTCGCGGGCCATTCAGCGGCAGATGGGGGTGAACCAACCCGACTTCGGACATCTGACCGCGAGCATGTTCCATCTCGAGCACCAGCCCATACCGGCGGGGCGGTTCCTCCAGCCGCGGATCGAGCCCGAGATCGCGTTCGTGCTGGGCCGGCCTCTGTCCGGACCGGGTGTCACCGTCGCCGAGGCGGTCCGGGCGGTCGACTTCGTCCTTCCCGCACTGGAGATCGTCGACTCGCGGATCCGGGACTGGAAGATCGGCATCTTCGACACCATCGCCGACAACGCGTCGTCGGGCGGCGTCATCCTGGGCAGCCGACCGGTCGCGCTCGACGCGGTGGACCTGCGACTGGCGGGGTGCACCCTCCACATCGGCGGTGAACTCGTCGCGACCGGCGCGGGCGGTGCCGTTCTCGGCTCGCCGCTCAACGCGCTCGTGTGGCTGGCGAACACTGTCGGCCCGATGGGCGTGACACTCGAACCGGGCCATGTCGTGCTTCCCGGCTCGATGACCAAGGCATTTCCGGTGAATCCGGGCGATTCGATCGTCGCGCAGATCAGCGGGCTCGGCAGTGTGACGGCCGTCCTCGGCACCAAGGAGGAACAGTGATGGGTACCGACGCATGGAGCGCAGCACTCGTGGCGGAGCGACTTTTACAGGCGGAAGATCGTGCCACGGCCCAGACGTCCATCAAAGCTGAGTGGGAGAGCCTCGACCTCGCAACGGCCTACGCCGCGCAGGACATCGCCCTCGGCATCCGGGTGGCGCGCGGTGAGAAGGTCACCGGCGTGAAACTGGGGGTCACCTCGAAGGCCAAGCAACGTCAGGTCGGTGTCGACGCACCGTCGACCGCGTGGCTGACCGACCGGATGATCCTCCCGATCGGGGAGACCGTGCCCCGCGACCGCCTGATCCACGCGCGGGCCGAACCGGAGATCGCGTTCGTCATGGGACGCCGACTCGAAGGTCCGGGCATCAGCGCAGCGACCGCCTTGGCCGCCGTGGATCACGTCGTGGGCGCGATCGAGATCATCGACAGCCGGTTCTCGGGCTACAAGTTCTCGATGATGGACGCGGTCGCCGACAACAACTCGTCCGGACGCTACGTCACCGGGCCGATCAGCCGGCGGCCCGAAGATCTCGACCTTGCGCTCGAGGCGTGCCTGCTCGAGGTCGACGGCGAAATCGTCGATTCCGCGACCGGTGCTGCGGTACACGGACATCCGGCCGAAGCGCTGGCGTTCGCCGCCAACACGCTCGCCGAACGGGGCCACGCCATCGAGGCCGGCTGGGTGGTGCTCACGGGAGGGATGACCGACGCGGTGCCGGTGGAGCCGGGCGCGCGGATTGCGGCGCACTTCACGAATCTGGGCACGATCACCGTGGCGGGAGGTCGCTGATGCCGATCATCGAGGTCACCATCGCCGAGGGCCGCAGCCCCGAGGAACTGCGCCAGCTGATCCACGAGCTCACCCACGCCGCTCACCGGGCGGTGGGGACGCCCGTCGCGAACGTCCGTGTGATCCTGCGCGAGACACCGAAGACGCACTTCGCGGCCGGCGACGTCACGCTCGCCGAGCGGGAGGAAGCGGCGAACATCCGGGTATCCGGAACGGCCGCCGACGTCGGCACCTGAGGAGTCGGGCATTGCGATTCGACGTCGACGCGAAAACCAGACCCGGGTTACACAGGGAAGGCACGCATGCCGTCCGTCTCAGGAGATCCGATGCCCCCGAACAGTCCCGTCACCCTCGTCGCGGAGGCAGCGCCCGCCTCGCCCGCCGTCGCGCGCATGTCCGACGAGTTGTATCACGACCTGTTGTCCCCGAACGAGGTTCGCGACCTTCGTCTGCGGGTGCGCGACTTCGCCACCCGGGCGATCGAGCCCGTCGCGCATCGCATCGCCGGCGGCGACGAGCGGCTCGACGGCTTCCCACGTGACGCGTTCGAATCGATGGCGGCGGAGGGACTGTTCCGGATCCCGTTCCCGTCCGACGTCGGCGGCGACGGTCTGTCGCATCGCGCCACCGCGACCGCAGTCGCGGTGGAGGAATTGGCGTATTACTCCAACAGCGTCGCGGCCATCTACGACGTGCACTGCATCCTGGCGGGCACCGCGCTCGACCAGGGCACCGACGAGCAGCGACGCCGCTGGCTGCGGCCCCTCGTCGAGGGGGAGATCGTGGGTGCCTTCGCGACCAGCGAACCGGGTGCGTCCAGCGACCTGTCCCCCGACGCCGTGTCCACCGAAGCGACCCCGGACGGTGACGGCTGGATCCTCCGCGGTCGGAAACGGTGGATCACCAACTCAGTCGTCGCCTGTGTGGTGGTGGTGCTCGCACGCACCGGTGACGACCTCACGACCTTCATCGTGCCCACCAACGCGTCGGGCGTCACGATCGGAACCCCCGACCGAAAACTGGGGAACCGCGGGCAGATCACCGCCGATGTCAATCTCGACGACGTCCGCCTCGGGCCGGATTCGGTGCTCGGACGGGTCGGGGGTGGACTGCGCATCGCGCTGCAGACCCTCACCTACGGACGCATCGGGATCGGTGCCGCGGGCGTCGGCATGGCGCAGGCCGCATTCGATCGGACTGTCGCCCATCTGAAGTCGCGGCACGCCTTCGGGGGTTCGCTCGCCTCGAAACAGCACTGGCAGTTCGTGATGGCCGACTACGCCGCGGATCTGGAGTCCGCCCGCAGCCTGTATCTCAAAGCGGCAGTGCGGCTCGACGCCGGCGAGCGATTCCCCGAACCCGAGGCGGCGATGGCGAAACTGCGGGGCACGGACCTGGCCGCGCGGATCGCCCGAGATGCCGTGCAGGCCTTCGGCGGACTCGGCTTCGTCCGGTCGCTCGGCGCCGACGACACCGAGGGTCCGGTGGAGGCCATCTACCGCGACAGCAAGATCGGCGAGATCTACGAGGGAGCCAACGAGATCCAACGGTGGGTGCTGGCGCGTCAGATCTTCGGGCGCGACCACACCGGTTAGAGCGAAGAAAACCTAACGGTCCGTACGTGAATCGCCTTTCCCGTTGTGCTGTTCACGGAAATGCGCGGGGCTGACGCCGAACCGCTTGCGGAATGCGCGGCTGAAGTGTGAGACGTCGCGGAAACCGACACGGTCGCTGATCTCGGCGACGGTCGAGTCGGTGTCGAGGAGCTGCCCTCGGGCGCGGTCGAGGCGCAATTGGTACAGCCATGTGCGTGGGGTGGTGCCGGTCAAGCTGAACAGTTTGTGGATGTAGCGCAGGGACATTCCGAGTTCGACACCGATCTCGGCCGTCGAGTGGTCGGGGTCGTGCAGGTACCGCGTCATCGTCTGCTGCACCGTCCGGAGGTCGTCGTGGTGGACCCGTTTCGTCGCGGTCAGGGGGCGCGCCTGCTCGGTGAGGGCAGAGGTGAGCAGATCGACCGCGGACGCGGCCACCGATGCCGAAGACCCCACCGACAACCGGGCGTCGGTCGTTGCTATGTCGACGAGAAAACGGGAGACGAGGCCGCCCATCCCGGTCTGCCCGGAGATCCCCAGCCCGGCGACGCCCTCCATGGCCTCGGCGGAAAGCCGGGAGATCAATAGTTGGCGGGGTGCACGCAGGACGACCTGCTCGAATTCCGTCCGGCCGTCCACGACGAAGGGTGCGGCCGAGTCGAGGATCCCGAATGCTCCCTGCTCGAGGGTCGCACTCCGCGAATGCTGCTGGAGGGTGGCCGTCCCCCGAATGATCAGACACAGCAGGTAGTCGTCGTTGGGGTCGGACCGGATCATCTCGGGCGTGCGCACGACCGTGTGCGGGTCTGCGTGCACCACACTCACGGTCAGGTCCCCGAAGGGCCGCACCGTCAATTCCGCGGCGAACCGGGCGTGTCTGTCGGGCCAGTCGACGTCCATCTCGCAGTAGGTGGAGTCGAGGGTGTCCGCCCAGCGCACTCGCCCTTCGGTCGACTCCAGCTCGCGCGTACTCAGCACCATCGACGCGGCGCTGTCGGTGCAGGCGGAGTCATCCTTCTGTGCACTGTCGGTCATGTTCGATCGCACCTCCGCCTCCTAGTGTTCCAGATCACAGGCACTCCCCGCGCGGACGATCCCCGAAAGGCTCCGGGCCGCGCCCACTTCGAATCTTGCGAACGACTTCAGAGGAGACAGCGTCATGACCACCAGCACCACGTGGATCGAATCGATCACCATGGAGGAACTCGACCGCGATCCGAACCCGATCTACGACCGGCTCCGGCGCGAGGCCCCGATTGCGTTCGTGCCCGCGGTAGGGATGCACGTCGTGTCGTCGCGCGACCTCTGCCTGCAGATCGCGCAGGATTCCGAGACCTGGTCCACGGTGATCGCGCCCTCGGGTGGACGAACCTTCGGGAAAGGTACCGTACTCGCCGCCAACGGTGAACAGCACGAGAAAATTCGCGAATGGATCGATCCCCAATTGCGGCCCAGTGCAGTGGACTCCTATGTAGAAGCGCTGGTCCGGCCGCAGGCGCGCAGCCTCCTGGAAGGGATCGAGGATCTGGGTGCCGCAGACATCCAGGAGGCCTACTTCGCGCCGATCAGTGTGCGTTCGGTTGGGGACCTGATGGGTCTCACCGAAATCCCTTCGGAGACATTGGTGCGCTGGTTCCAGACGCTGGCGCAGTCGTACGGGAACGCGGAAGTCGACGAGAACGGAAACTTCGCCAATCCCGGGCCGTTCGAGGCCGGTGACCAGGTGAAGGCCGAGATCGTCGCCGCTGTCGGCCCGATGCTCGACCGCTGGACCGAACATCCCGACCACACCCTGATCTCGCACTGGCTGCACGACGGGACGCCCGACGGCCAGGTCCGCGACCGGTCCGAGATCTACCCGAACATCTACGTGTTCCTGCTCGGCGCCCTTCAGGAGCCCGGGCACGTCATGACGACCACCCTGGCAGGGCTATTCCAGCATCCCGACCAGCTCGAACGCGTCATCGACGACCCCACCCTCATTCCGCGCGCCGTCAACGAGGGCGCGCGCTGGGTGGCCCCGATCTGGAGTGCCGCGGTGAAGGTCGCGGGCCGCGATGTCACCATCGGCGGCATCGACCTGCCGACGGGAACACCGGTCATGCTGGCATACGGTTCGGCCAATCGAGACGAGTCCGTCTGGGAGAACGCGGAGGCCTACGAGATCGACCGGCCCATCATGCCGCATCTGGCGTTCGGAGCGGGAAACCATGCTTGCGCCGGAACGTATCTCGGTACCGCGATCGTGCGGATCGCACTCGAGGAGCTGTTCGAGACGATCCCGAACATCGAGCCCGATCCCGACCGCGCCCCGCAGTTCTGGGGATGGACGTTCCGCGGACCGCAGGGCCTGCACGTCACCTGGGAGGTCTGACCGATGGACCGTATGGTGACGGTGTCGGGGCAGGACGGGGCGTTCCCGGTCGCACCCGGCACGTCGGTCCTGGAAGCCGCATTGCGGGCGAATCGCTGGCTTCCGCACGCCTGTTCACAGGGGACCTGTGGCACGTGCAAGATCCGGGTTCTCTCCGGGGAGGTCGACCACGGCGCCGCCGAGGAGACCATCCTCTCCGCCGACGAACGCTCGTCGGGACTCGCGCTGGCCTGCCAGTCGAAACCGCACGGAGACCTGACCATCGCCCCCGTGAACGACGCCGACCCCGGCCGGCCGATGCACCCCCTCCGCGACTACATAGGCACAGTACGGGAACTGTCCGACATCGCTCGGCAGACCCGCAGGCTCGTCGTCGAACTCGACGAGCCGATGGAGTTCGACGCCGGTCAGTACGCCGAACTGATCGTGCCGGGCTCCGGTGTCGCGCGCCAGTATTCGATGGCGAACCCGCCGTCCGAGCAACGGCTGCTCGAGTTCCACGTCCGGAATACGGCGGGCGGCCTCGCCACCGAGGGCTGGATCTTCGACTCACTCGCGGTGGGTGACCGCATCGATCTGCGTGGACCGCTCGGCCAGTTCGGTGTCGTCGAAGCCCGGGAGGAGCCGGCCATCCTGATCGGCGGAGGCACCGGGCTCGCACCGCTCAAATCGATTGTCCGGCATGCACTGGACCACGATCTGCTACCGGCGATTCACCTCTACCACGGTGGTCGCCGGGAAGCCGACCTCTACGACGTCGAGTGCTTCCGCGCGATGGAGGCGACCGATTCCCGATTCCACTATCACCCGGTCCTCAGTGAGGAGAACTGGGACGGGGCAACGGGAATGGTCACCGACGCCGTGCTGGATGACTTCGCCAGTTGCCGTGGCCACAGCGCATACCTGTGCGGACCGCCCGCGATGGTCGCCGCCGCCGTCAAGGCCTTGAAACGCCGCCGCATGTCGCCGCGGTTGATCTTCAAGGAGGAGTTCACCGTGAACACTCCGCGGCCGGCGGCCGAGGCCGTGTGATCCCACTGTCCCCCAACCCGACCTACGACGTCGAGAACAGGAATTTCATGTACCGAGTGAGCATCATTTACAACCCGCCGACCGACCCGGCGGAATTCGACGAGTACTACGCCACAAAACACCTGCCGCTGGTCCGGCAGGTGCCCGGGGTCGTCCAATTCGCCGCCGGCAAGTGTGAGACCCTCGACGGCACTACTCCCGCGGCATACGCGCTCGCCGAGTTGTTCTTCGACTCCAAGGATGCCGCCGCGCAGGCTCTGTCGTCACCGGCTGGGCAGACGGCCGCCGGAGATCTCGCGAACTTCGCCACCGGTGGTGTCACGATGCTCTTCAGCAACGAGGACACCGTTCTTCCCTGACCGTACTTGTTGGCGCAGCGCATCACGAACCTCTGCGCGCGTGCTCCTTCCGGTACAGGCCGGGGCTCGAGCCGAAGGTGCTGCGGAACAACCGGCTGAAATGGGACACGTCGCGGAAGCCGGCGCACTCGCTGACGTCGGCGACGGACAGATCCGTGGTGAGCAGGTACTTTCGCGCAGCCTCGAGGCGGGCCTGGTACAGCCAGGCCCGCGTCGTGGTGCCCTCCGCATTGAACAGCTTGTGCACGGTGCGCAGCGACATACCCGCTGCCGCGGCGATGTCCGACAGCGTGATGTCGGCGTCGTGGAGATTCTGTTCGATCACCCGCTGAACCCGCGTGAGGCCCTCCGTGCGGTGCAGGTCTGCAGCGCTGGTCGCCAACAGGCCCTCGGTCAGGGCCGTGGCAAGCATGTCGACGGCGGAGGATGCGAACGACACGGCAGCACCTTGCGACATCGGCGCGTCCATGTCCGCGATATCGACGAACAACCGACCGACCAGTCCGCCAGCCCCGGTGTCGCCGTGAATCGAGCGCGCCGTGCCGTGTTCGACGATTCGTCCCGGAAGGCGCGACGTGAGCACCTCGCGGGGGGATCGAACCACGACCTGTCGGAACGGGGCGGGTGAGTGGAACACGAACGGTGCGGCGCAGTCGAGGAGCGCGAAGGAACCCGGCTCCACCACCGTGGCCCGGCCGGACTGCCGGACCTCCACGCTTCCGTCCGTGACGAGGCAGACCAAATACCCCTCCCCCGAATCGGACTGGATCATCGCCGGCGATCGGACGACGGTGTGCGCGTCGGCCCGGATCGTGCTGACATGCAGATCACCGAACGGTCGCCCGCCCCACTCCGCGTCGAAGTGACGCCGAGGCTCCGGCCACGCCACGTCCGTCTCGCAGTAGAGCCGCTCCAGCGTGCTCGCCCACTGCATACGGCCCTCCCCGGTATCGAGCTCCCGTGTTCGCAGAGAGACGATCGCGGGCACGTCGGTGCGCGCGGAGTCATTCGATTGTTCGCGCTCAGCCATGTTCCACCACACCTCCGCCTAATAGTGTTCCAGATCACAGGAACGTGGCGTTCGGGTCAATATACCCCACCCCGTCGAGTACGACACCGACAGCGGTGACCGAGGCGCGCCGACGTCCTCGCCTTCCGAAACAGGTTCCTGCCCAACGAGACCAGGAGTGACTCCATGACCACATCAGCATTCGTCGACGATCGCGTCGGAGTTCCGAACGACGTCCGGCCCATGACGGGCGACGAGTACCTCGAGTCGCTGCGCGACGGCCGCGAGGTCTACTTCCGCGGGGAGCGCGTCGACGACGTCACCACCCATCCGGCTTTCCGTAACTCGGCGCGGTCGGTGGCGCGGATGTACGACGCACTGCACCAGCCGGAGGCGAAGGGCGTGCTGGCGGTGCCCACCGATACCGGAAACGGCGGCTTCACGCACCCCTTCTTCAAGACCGCTCGTAGTGCGGACGACCTGGTGCTCGCCCGTGACGCGATCGTGGCCTGGCAGCGTGAGGTGTACGGCTGGCTGGGCCGGTCGCCCGACTACAAGGCCTCGTTCCTCGGCACGCTGGGAGCCAACGCCGACTTCTACGGCCCGTACCGCGACAACGCCCTGCGCTGGTACAAGCACGCGCAGGAGCGGATGCTCTACCTCAACCACGCCATCGTCAATCCGCCGATCGACCGCGACAAGCCGGCCGACGAAACCGCCGACGTGTGCGTGCACGTCGTCGAGGAGACCGATGCGGGTCTGATCGTGTCCGG
Organism: Rhodococcus sp. G6(2025); assembly: GCF_058628105.1. NCBI lineage: Bacteria > Bacillati > Actinomycetota > Actinomycetes > Mycobacteriales > Nocardiaceae > Rhodococcus > Rhodococcus sp. G6(2025). The sequence goes on along the minus strand of NZ_CP179750.1, from coordinate 216,609 downwards.
CGCGAAGGTCGTCGCGACGGGATCGGCGATCACCAACGCGAACTTCATCGCCCACTACGGACTGCCGCTGCGCAAGAAGGAATACGGCCTGATCTTCACGGTGCCGATGGATTCGCCAGGACTGAAGTTGTTCTGCCGCACCTCCTACGAGATGAACGCTGCGGTGATGGGCACGCCGTTCGACTATCCGTTGTCGAGCAGGTTCGACGAGAACGACGCGATCATGGTGTTCGACCGGGTGCTGGTGCCGTGGGAGAACGTCTTCGCCTACGACACCGACACCGCGAACGGCTTCGTCATGAAGTCGGGATTTCTCTCCCGCTTCATGTTCCACGGATGCGCTCGGCTCGCGGTGAAGCTCGACTTCATCGCCGGCTGTGTGATGAAGGGTGTGGAAATGACCGGCTCCGCGGGATTCCGCGGTGTGCAGATGCAGATCGGGGAGATCCTCAACTGGCGCGACATGTTCTGGGGGCTGTCCGACGCGATGGCCAAGTCACCCGAACAGTGGGTGAACGGCGCCGTCCAGCCGAACCTGAACTACGGCCTCGCCTATCGCACCTTCATGGGTGTGGGGTATCCGCGGGTCAAGGAGATCATCCAGCAGGTGCTGGGCAGCGGGCTGATCTACCTGAACTCCCATGCGAGCGACTGGGCGAACCCGGCCATGCGTCCCTACCTCGACCAGTATGTCCGCGGATCGAACGGCGTCGCCGCGATCGACCGCGTCCAGTTGCTCAAGTTGCTGTGGGACGCCGTCGGCACCGAGTTCGGTGGGCGGCACGAACTCTACGAGCGCAATTACGGCGGCGATCACGAGGCCGTCCGCTTCCAGACGTTGTTCGCCTACCAGGCGACCGGACAGGATCTGGCGCTCAAGGGATTCGCCGAACAGTGCATGTCCGAGTACGACGTGGACGGCTGGACCCGGCCCGACCTGATCGGCAACGACGATCTGAGGATCGTTCGGGGCTGAGTGGAACCGACGACGAGGAGCGCAGCCATGACCGAGACAGTGGGCGAACTCGATCCCGAGGTGACGCCGCTACACCTGCGGAAGGCGCTGGGGCGGTTCGCCAGCGGTGTCACCATCGTGACCACCGCCGAATGCGAAGACGAGGACTCGGTGCACGGGATGACCGCCAATGCGTTCACCTCGGTGTCGCTGGACCCACCGCTGGTGCTCGTGTCCATCTCCACACGCGCGAAGATGGACACGAAGATCAGAGAGACCGGGACGTACGGCGTTTCGATTCTCGCCGGAGACCAGGAACCTGTGTCGTTGCACTTCGCGGGCGCGGCACACGAACCGGATCGGGTTCGGTTCGTGTGGCGCAGGGGCGTGCCTCTCCTCGAAGGCGCTCTGGTGCATCTCGCGTGCACCGTGGTCGCCTCGCACCCCGCGGGCGACCACACGCTGCACGTGGGCCGGGTCGAGCAACTCTGGTACGACGACGGGCACCCGCTCGTCTTCTACACCGGCAGTTTCCGGTCGCTGGAACTCCTCGGGCGCGACGAGCCCTGGGGGTTCTGAACCGAGTGCCGACGGCTGGCGCGGCCGCGACGAATGTCGCGGCCGCCCATACGTATGTGTGGTGCAGCTCAGGGCACAGCCTGGGCACGAGCCGCGATCTCACCGGCACGAGTGGTGGCGGCCGCGGTCCCCGCGATCGCCCAGTTCGCCGGGTCGACTTCGATGATCTGTCCGCGCACGAGCGCACGCTGCGCACCGAGGATGTCGACGATCAGATCGGTGAACCGCGCCGCAAGTTCCTGACGTTGCGAGGCGGGGCGTCCGGCGAGCACGATCGCCGTGAAATAGGGCGCAGCGGGCGCGCCGTCTGTAACGGTGGTTCCCGCGACAGCGACATCGTCGGGCCGGTATCGCACGATGAACGCCCTTACGCGGTCAATCGGTGAGTCGAGAACCTCGGAGTAGCACCGACTCGCGGCGGTGAGCAGTTCTCGGTGCTGCTCGGCGGTGTAGGCGCCGTCGACGAGGTGGAAGTGGGCGACAGGCATAGGTGACAATCCTTTTCGGGAGTTGGTCAGTGGATTCCGTGGCGGGTTCCGGCATCGACGTTGATCACCGAGCCGTGCAGCACCGCGGCCTCCGGAGCGAGCAGGGTCTCGACCATCCAGCCGATCTCCTGGAGCGTCGGCAGCCGACCGAGGCTGGTCTTGGCGCGGTAGCGGTTCCAGATCTTCTCCGGATCCTGCCCGGTTTCGGCGGATTCGGTTTCGACGAAGGCACGCAGCCTCGGAGTGTCCACCGGTCCGGGAGCGATCGTGTGGGTGGTGACACCCTTCGGCCCGTAGAGGGCACTGAGTTGGCGCATGAGGTTGAAGACCGCCGCGTTCGCCGTGCCGGGCGCCGCATCGAGCGGACCCGGTTCGAGACCGAGGGAGCCGGCGATGGTGACGAAGCGGGAGCCGTCGACGAGATGGTCGCGGACGGCGTGCAGGAGGCGGACGAGTCCGCCCACCTTGATGTTCGTCGCCAGGGCCAGGTCGCCCGGTGGAATCGTGTCGACGGAACCCCGCACCGGGAGGCCGGCGGCGAACAGCGCCATCCGAACGGGCGAGTCGATACACGCAGAGATCGTGTCGATTGCAGTGTCGTCGGCGATGTCGGCGACGCACGGCGTGATCAGGTCGTCGGAGATCGCGAGCTTCTCGAGTTCGTCGCCTCTGCGGGCGACGGCCAGCACTCGCAGCCCGCGGCGGGCCAGTCGCAGGGTGATTTCGGTGCCCATCGCACCGGTCGCACCGACGACGACACAAAGGTCGGGTGTAGTCACAGCACAGTTCTCCTCGGTTCGGAAAGACGAAGGCCGGGACGGTGGGTACCGCCCCGGCCGCTGGTGGACGAGTTCGATCAACTCCGCAGGCGGATGGTGACCGCTCGGGGCTCGGTGAAGAATTCGCGGGAGTACTGGCCGCCCTCGCGTCCGAGGCCGCTGCTGCCTTCGCCACCGAACGGCAGTCGGAGGTCGCGCTTGAAGAAGGTGTTGATCCACACCGTGCCGGCCTTCCACCGTGCGGCCATGCGGTGCGCACGGTTGAGGTTGTCGGTGAACAGAATCCCTGCCAACCCGTATGGCGAGTCGTTCGCGATGCGCAACGCCTCGTCCTCGGTGTCGAACCCGAGGACGGTCTCGACGGGCCCGAAGATCTCCTCACGCGCGGTGCGCGAGTCGTTGGTGAGCCCGGTGATCACCGTGGGCGGGTAGTAGAAGCCTTTCGCCCGCGCATCGTCGGTGAGCCGCGACCCACCGGTGACGACCTTGCCGCCCTCCTCCTGGGCCAGTTCGACGTAGCCGTGCACCTTCTCGAGGTGTCTTTGCTCGATCAGCGGGCCGAGGAAATTCGACGGGTCTTTCGGGTCGCCGACGGTGAGTTTCTTCGCCTCCTCGGTGAACCGGTCGAGGAATTCGTCCATGATCGAGTTCTGCACCAGCAGGCGGGAGCCGGACAGGCACACCTGCCCGTTGCCGCCGAAGATCGCCCGGATCGCCATCGGAACAGCGACGTCGAGGTCGGCGTCGTCGAAGACGATGTTCGCGGACTTGCCGCCCATCTCCGCCGAGACCGGGGTGTGGTTCACCGCGGCGGCCTGGAGGATCCGCACGCCGGTGGCGCTCGAACCGGTGAACGTGATCCGGTCGACCCTCGGGTCCGCGGTGAGCGGACCGGCGACGGCCTCGCCCCCGAATCCGTGGACCACGTTGAGTACGCCTTCGGGAAGGCCGGCCTCGAGGGCGAGTTGCGCGAACCGGTGCGCGGTGAGCGGCGTCTGCGGTGCGGGTTTGAGAACGGTGGTGTTGCCGAAGGCCAATGCGGGGGCGATCTTCCACGTCGCGAGCATCAGCGGCGCGTTCCACGGGCTGATCGCCGACACCACCCCGGCGGGTGGGTACAAAACGTAGGAGAGCAGGTCGCCGTCCTGGTAGGCCTCGTTGGCGGCCATCGACACATAGTCGGCGAAGAACCGCAGATTGTGTGCCACCCGCGGGATCTCGGCGTGCAGGGACTGGTTGATGCTCTTGCCGCCGTCACGGGTCTCGATCAGCGCGAGTTCCTCACGGTGTTCGTCGACCTTGTCGGCTACTGCGTGCAGGATCTTCGCACGCTCCTTCGGCGACATCCGCGGCCACGGACCGTCATCGAATGCGGTGCGGGCTGCGGTGATCGCGGCCTCGCCGTCGTCGGCGGTTCCGCGGGGGACCGTCCCGAGCAGTGAACCGTCGTGCGGATCACGGGTTTCGAAGGTCGCCCCGTCCGAGGCGGCCACCCAGTCGCCACCGATGAGGTGACGAACCTCGGTCGCCCCGGTTACGGATTCCGTCGTGGTCATGGTGCTCCTTGCCTGTCAGACCCCGGCCGGGGCCGGGGTCTCGTAGGTGCGGCCTGCGAGTTCGGAGGCGACGTCGATGATCATGTCTTCCTGACCACCGATGACACCGCGACGGCCGAGTTCCATGAGGATGTCGCGGGCGGGCACCCCGAACTTCTTCGCGGCCCGCTTGGTGGGGTGGAAGAACGTGGAGTACACACCGGCGTAGCCGAGGACCAGTGCGGTCTCGTCGACGATCTGCGGTTCCTTCATCAGCGGTGCGACGATGTGTTCGGCGGTGTCGATGAGCGGGAAAAGGTCGACCCCGGTGTCCCAGCCGGCGCGTTCGAACGCGGCGGCGAGGACCTCGGTCTGCGCGTTGCCGGCGCTGGCGCCGAGACCGCGCAGGGACCCGTCGATGAACGTGGCCCCGTTCTCCGCGGCGGTCAGCGCGTTGGCGATCCCGACACCGAGGTTGTTGTGGGCGTGGAACCCGATGTCCGCGGTGATCGCCTGCCGCAGAGCGGCGACCCGGTCCCCGGCGTGCCGGGGAACCATGGCACCGGCGGAGTCGACGACGTAGACGACGTCGGCACCATAGGAGTCGAGTTTGGCGGCCTGCTCGGCCAGCGGCTCGGGCTCGAGCTTGTGGCTCATCATCAGGAACGTCATCACCGTCAGCCCCTGCTCCTTGGCCCACTCGACCGGCTGCTGCCCGCAGTCGGCCTCGGTGCAGTGCACCGCGATGCGGACGGTCTTGATGCCGGCGTCGATGGCCTTCTGCAGTTCGGCGAGCGTCGCGATGCCGGGCACGTAGAGGGCGGCGATGTCGGCGTTCTCGACGGCCTCGACGGCGGCGCGGACGTAGTCCGGGTCGGTGGCGGCGGCGAACCCGTACTGGATGGACGAGGCGCCGAGACCGATGCCGTGCGCGACCTCGATGGTCGACACTCCGGCCTTGTCGAGCCCGCGGGCGATGTCGGCCACGTTCTGCGGGGTGAACTGGTGCGAGACGGAGGACATGCCGTCGCGCAGGGTGGTGTCGACGATCGTGACTTTCTTACTCACTGTGCTGCTCCCTGGACGAGGTTCTGCTGGGCCATGACGTCGGCGACCTGGACGGCGGCGGCGGTGATGATGTCGAGGTTGCCGGCGTAGGTGGGCAGGTAGTCGCCGGCGCCGACGACCTCGAGCATGACGGTGACCAGGTCGCCGTCGACGTCGACCAGACGCAGCGAGTAGCCGGGGACGTACCGCTGGACCTTGGCGACCATGTCGACCACGGCGCGTTCGATGGCGGCCGGGTCGGGGTTGCGGACCTTGGCGTAGACGGTGTCGCGCATGTTCATCGGCGGCTCGGCCGGGTTGATCACCGAGATCGCCTTGGCATGGTCGGCGCCGGCCACCTGGGCGAGGGCCTTCCCGGTCTTTTCGCTGAATTCGCTGAGGTTCTGCCGGGTGCCGGGGCCGGCACTGTGGGAGGCGATGGCGGCGACGATCTCGCCGTAGGAGGCGTCGGCGACCTCGTTGATGGCGTAGAGGATCGGAATGGTGGCCTGGCCGGCGCAGCTGACCATGTTCACGTTGGGTGCGCTCAGGTGCGCGTCGAGGTTGACCGCGGGGACGACGTACGGGCCGACCGAGGCCGGGGTGAGGTCGATGGCGGTGATTCCGGCGTCGGCGTAGCGCGGCGCCGCGGCGGCGTGGATCTTCGCCGACGTCGCCTCGAACACGAAGTCCGGCAGTTCCGGTTGGGCCAGGAGCCAGTCGAGTCCGCCGGCGGAGGCTTCGAGGCCCTCCTGGCGGGCCCGGGCCAATCCCTCGCTGTCGGGGTCGATGCCCACCATGCACACGGGTTCGACGTGCTCGGACCGCAGCAGCTTGTACATCAGATCCGTACCGATGTTCCCGGATCCGACGATCGCGGCTTTCAATCGACTCATCTTCTAGGCCTTCCCTGGGCAGGCGGGGTGATGCGGTCGACGCTAGGAAGAATTCGCAGGTCCGGGACCGGCGATTCGGCTGTGCCGGACAGCGAGCGCCATCACGCGACCGCTGTTCGGCTATCACGAAAAGCGCTGACCGCCCCGGACCCCGTCCGCCACGCTCGTGACATCGACCACAACCGGTGCAGCAGGCCCGGACGTCGGAAACCAGGAGAAGCCATGAGTGACGCTCGTTTCGACATCGCGCACCTCGCCCGTGCCGAACTGTTCAGCCCCAAGCCGCAGGAGACGCTGGACTTCTTCACGAAGTTCCTCGGGATGTACGTGACCCACAGGGAAGGGCAGTCGGTGTACCTTCGCGGATACGAGGACCCGTATCAGTGGAGCCTGAAGATCACCGAAGCACCCGAGGCCGGGATGGGCCACGCCGCGATGCGGACGAGTTCTCCCGAAGCGCTCGAGCGACGGGCCAAGTCACTGACAGACGGCAACGTCGACGGCACGTGGAGCGAAGACCAGTTCGGGTACGGCAAGACCTTCGAGTACCAGTCACCCGACGGACACAATCTGCAGCTGTTGTGGGAAGCCGAGAAGTACGTCGCTCCCCCGGAACTGCGGAGCAAGATCCTCACCCGGCCGTCCAAGAAGCCGCTGCAGGGTATCCCCGTCAAGCGCATCGACCACCTCAACCTGATGTCGTCCGACGTGACCGCGGTGAAGGACTCCTTCGAACGGCACCTCGGATTCCGGACCACCGAGCGGGTCGTCGACGGCAACGTCGAGATCGGGGCGTGGATGAGCTCGAACGTGCTCGGTCACGAGGTCGCCTGCATGCGCGACATGACCGGCGGGCACGGCAAGCTGCACCACCTCGCGTTCTTCTACGGCACCGGGCAGCACAACATCGACGCCGTGGAGATGTTCCGCGACTACGACATTCAGATCGAAGCCGGCCCCGACAAGCACGGCATCACGCAGAGCCAGTTCCTGTACGTCTTCGAACCGGGCGGCAACCGCATCGAGCTGTTCGGCGAGGCCGGCTACCTGCACTTGGACCCGGACGCCGAGACCAAGACCTGGCAGATGTCCGACATCGACACCGGACTGGCCGTCGGAGGCGCCAAGCTGCCGTGGGAGTCGTATTTCACCTACGGCACCCCGAGCCCGCTGTCCCTGGACTAGCACATCGAAAAGTACGCCCACTTCGGGCCCGGTGCCCCCGATCCCGACGCCCTCGCGGCGGAACTCTCCGTCCCCGACGAGTTGGAGCACTCCCGCGCTGTCGCCGACGCGTCGCTCTGACACACCCTCGGTGAGCGCCAGGGTGGTCGCGGCCTCGTGCCGTGACCACCCTGGCGTCGCGTAGTCTTCGCGATCGAAGACCCACCGGTGTCAGTTCACTCTGCAGCCCTCGGCGATCGGGGTGTCGTTCAACCGGTCGACGATGTAGGACACGGCGCCGTTGGTGTCGTAGCCGTCGATGAGTTCGGGGCCGAAGTGGTTGGGGATGGTGGTGCCCGGTGCGATGGGCGGTAGGTCGTTGGTGCGGAAGGTGACCTGTGCGCCTCGGTCGCACCAGTCGGTGGCGAGTTGGCGGGCCTGCTCGTAGGGCACGGTGTCGTCGTTGCGACCGCTGGTGACGAGCACCGGGCTGCTCGGGGTGAGGGTGCCGAGGCGCTGCGCGTCGAAGACGGGGGCGGCTTCGGGGATGTCGCGTAGGTTGTCGAGCAAGGATTTGTGGTCGTTCGTGTACGTGCTGGTGCGCAGGAACGGCTGGTTGGTGATGACGTCACCGATGCACTCGGTGCTCACCGTGTTCAGCATTGCCTGGCCCTCGGGAGTGATGCGTTCGTGCAGTGGTTTCTGCAACTCGGGATGGCGTGCGACGAAGCGTTGATCGCGAACCCGATGGCACCGCCGATGAGGTTGCCGTCGATCTGGGCGAGCACGGTGAGGAGGTCGGCCGGCGGTCCGCCCGCCCAGGTGCCCTTGACGTTCAGTTCCGGGGCGTAGGAGGACTGGAGCTCCGCGGCGGCCGCGGCGGCTCCACCGCCCTGGGAGTATCCCCACAGGGCCAGTGGCGTCGTCGGATCGCTGCCGCCGAGTGCGTTCGCGGCGCGCGCGGCGTCGAGAACGGCGTGGGCTTCTTCGAGCCGGTTGACGTAGGTGTGGACTCCGGGGGGTGCCGAGGCCGATGTAGTCGGTGACGAAGACGCGCGCTCCCATCGCGCTCCACACGTTGGCCGACAGCGCTTCCTGGTTGGCGGACAACGAGAACGGGGCCGTGGTCACGTTCAGCCCTGTGGAGAACGCGTGCGACGGGGCGCACTGATCACCCTGCCCGACCGTGCCGGGCGCGATGATCACGGTCGGCCGCGTGCCGCTGCCATTCCAGGGCCGGGTGGCGTCGATGAAGGTCCCGGTGACCGCTGTCGGGGAACCGTCCTGCAGCCGCGACGTGTACATCACCCGCTGCCCGGCGCCCGGCCAGGTGCCGTCCGTTCCGGGCACCGAGGCGAACAACGGCATCGGTTCGGTGCGGATGATCGATCCCGGATCCGACGCGAATTCGGCTGGCAGAGTGCAGAAGTCGTCGCCGGGGGCGGCGTGTGCCGGATGAGCGCCGGCAGTGAGCGCGACCGCGGCGGCTATACAGCTGACGACGGCGAGGACGGCGACCCGGACAGCGTGCGGTGTGTGCGAGCGGCGAAGACGAGAAGGGGTGGTGCGCATGGTCAGATCACCGTTCCGACGTCGCGGGCGACCAGGTGGTCCAGGGCGCGTTCGGCGACCGCGGCGATGGTCATCGACGGGTTGCATGCCGCGGTGTTGCCGGGCATCAGGGCACCGTCGAGCACATACAGACCGCGCTGGCCGAGCACCCGGCCCTCGAGATCGCAGACCGAGCCCATCGATGCCCCGCCGAGCGGATGCCAGGTGGAAGGGAAGATCGAATTGGTGTCCGTGAGTATGGATCCCGGCCCGGCGATCTTCCGCACCATCGGGTCGATGCGGCCGTTCTGGATGACGGCGTCGCCTTCCTTCGGCCAGCGCAGTACCGCGTCGTCGGTGGCCGAGTCGTACACGAAACTCCCACGGCCTTCGCTGACGCCGTATCCGACGAGCATGGTGCTGCGTGCGTCGAGGGACAGTGGTGGCATCGACGCCTGGATGACCGTGACGGCGGTGGCGGGGTCGTCCCAGTTCAAACTGCCGTAGACGACCGGGCCACCCTGCGGAGCGCCGAACTCTTCTTCGAGGCTCGTCCAGACATAGATTCGGTCGGCGTTGGTTCCCCAGCCGGTTCCGAGTCCGTCCGGCAGATCCGGGATCCGGCCCGTCGCCGCCGCGCGCACCAGCAACTTGGTGGTGCCCAGGCTGCCGGCGGCCATCACCAGGGCATTCGTGGTGAGGATCTTGTTCTCGAGTACGTTGCCGGACGTATCGATTCGGTCGACGTACACGGTCCAGCGACCGTCCGGGGCGCGTTCGACATCGGTGACCTGGTGCAGGGTTTCCACCGTCACCCGGCCGGTCGCTTCCGCGGCAGCGATGTAGGTGACGTCGACCGAGTGCTTGCCGCCGTTGTTGACCCCGAGGGCGCCGTCGCCGTTGGTGTACGAAGGTTTCATCCGGCCGCGGAGTTCGTCGAGCGCGAAGTTCCAGTCGATCGGCATCGGGATCTTCGACACGGGCAGTCCCGCTCGCTGCACGTTCTGTGCGAACACCCTCGCGGCCTGGTAATTCGGGCTGTCGATCAACTCGTCGGGGGCGACGGCGAGCCGCAACATCCGCGCGACCCGCGGGTAGTGAACCCGGTCCATCGTGGCCCAGTCGAGCGCTTCGGGCAGGTGCGTGTTGAAGACGGCCTCGGCCGGTTGCAACGTCATCCCCTGGTAGACGAGGGAACCACCGCCGACGCCGGCGGCACACAGTGCGGTCATGTTGTCGCCGGGCACCGCCTCGAGCAGACCGGTGTACGGCTCCAGCGCCACCGGCTCACCGAACAGTTGCGGACTGGACCGGTACCAGAGGATGCGCTTGTCCGGGGCGGTCGCACGGGGAAAGGTGTCCGCGTCCGGCCCTGTGGGCCAGCGTATTCCACGCTCGAGCACCAGGACGGGCACGCCGGCCTCCGCGAGTCGGAGCGCCGCGACGCCGCCGCCGAACCCCGACCCGACGACGATGACCCGGTGATCTTCGCGGGTGAGCGGCACGGTAGTCCGGCGGCCTCCGGTCCCGGCCTGCGCGATGCGCGGACTCGCCAACGCGACGCCCGCGGCAGCTGCCCCGGCCAGAAAGGAGCGGCGATTGAGTGCAGACACAGATTTCCCCCAGATCACAGACGGACTCACTCGGCGAGATGTCGAAAGATCAGCGTGGAGCATTTCTCTTAGGCGAGCTCAAACTAGACACTCTGAGCGAGATGTGTCAAGAAGTGACTGTGACTGCCGTTACGAGCTGGACGGCATCGCCGGCGACAGCCAGCGGGTGAGAAACCGGCGAAGGTCGTCGTCGGCGTGAACGGCGTCGTCGTCGAAGAGGACGACCGACAGCGCCAGCCGAAGTGCGATCTCGACGATATCGTCCAGGCTCGACTCCACGCCGGGATCGCGCTCGACGAGGGGCTCGAGCAGTTCGCGCGCTACGGGTTTCGCGCGGGACATCATGCCCGTGTCGAAAACAGGGTTTCCCCGTTCCGCCTGCAGCAGGGTAGCCAGCACCGGATGCGCGCGCACCGCGGCCCGGCCCGCGACGATGAGTTCGACGACGTACTCGCATGTTGTGTCGGTCGCTTTCGAGCGGGAGTGGATCCCGCCCAGCACCTCGACGGCGAGACCGGCGATCGCCTGCGACACCAGTTCTTCGCGCGACCCGAAGTTGGAGTACACGGTCTGCCGCGTGACGCCCGCACCCTGCGCCGCCGCCGCGATGGTGACCCCCTCGAAACCGTCACTCGCGATCAAGTCGAGCGTGGCGTCCAAGATCTTCCTCCGCGACCGCATGCGATCATTATCGATCACGATCCCGAAGGGTCCGCACCCTCGCTATTCGCGTTGCGGATAGGCCCGTTTCAGTTGCGTCTCGTCGGCTCGCTCGCAGCCGAATTCGCCGATGACTTGCCAGAGTCGTTCCGTGAATCGAGTTGGGCACATCCCGAAGTTGACGAGGGTCTCCTCCTCCGGGGGTCCGCCGAATGGCGCCCAGGTTCGGGCGAAGTCGAGGATGTCGTCGACCTCTTTGCCCGGTCTCGGCTGTTGGGCGCGGTGCCGTTCGGCTTCTCGTCGTCGATCGCGCCACCGGCGGTAGCGCCGGACGTCCACCTCGAACTGATCGGATTGCTGTGAAGGCACGTCTAGGTGGCCTTGCCGCGCGGGATGGGACTGGTGCTCACTTCTCCGGGCGGGACCGAGGGTTCGGCGTCCACGTCGGTGGTTCCCAACTGGGCATAGAGATCGGGGTGGCGTCGCGCGAGCCGCGCACCGAGCACCAGCCCGATCGCCAGGCTTACTGGTGTGACGGCGACGAGGACCGTGTTCACGGCGGGTCCTGCGGCAGTGAGCAAGTCCATCTTGGCCACGATCAACCACGTCGCGTAGGTCAACATGGCGAGCGCGGCAGCGGGCGCTACCCGCACCCTCCACACCGAATGCCCGCGGCGATCCCGCCAGAAGAATGCGAGTACGGCGGCGGCGGCCATGGCCTGGAGTACGACGATGCCCACGACGCCGGGCGAATTCACCCAGAGCAGGAGCTGAAGGTAGGGGTCGGCGCCGGCGAGCGCGAACCCGACGATCACGACCATCGCAAGCAGACTCTGCACGGCGCTCGCCACGTACGGCGACTTGTAGACCGGGTGCAGTGTGCCGAGGACCCGCGGCAGTACGTGCTCGCGCGACAGCGCGAAGGCGTAGCGGGTGATCGCGTTGTGGAACGCGAGCAGGCTGGCGAGGATGCTCGTGATGATCAGCAGTTCCATGAGCGTGCTCGCCCAGCCGCCGACGTAGTTCTCGATGGCGTCGAAGTACATTGCGGCGGGATCGGAGGCTGCGAGCGCGAGCGCCTGATCCGGGCCGTAGGCCTGGATGATGATCCACACCATGAAGGCGTAGAAGAGGCCGAGGAATGCGACCGCGAGGTAGGTCGCCCGGGGGATCGTCCGGGAGGGGTTTTTCGCTTCCTCCCGATACAGGGCGGTCGCTTCGAACCCGATGAACGCGGCGAACGCCAGGGTCAGCACCCCACCCAGGCCGGGGCTGAAGACGTGGGCGGGAGCGAACGACTCGACACCGAGCCCCTCGGCGCCGCCCCGGAGAAGGACGGCGGCCGCGAGCAGGACGAGGATCCCCGTCTCAGCGGAGAGCAGCAGGATCAGGAACCGGGCGCCGACATGGACCGATCGCGACCCCAGGAACCAGACGAGCCCGACGCCGATCAGCGACCACAGTCCCCACGGAAGATTCAGTCCGACCAGATCCGCCATGGTGGACTGGGTGAAATACCCGAGGGCGCCGAAGATCCCGATCTCGAGGGCGTTATAGGAGACGAGGGCGAGTACCGCGGCCGCGAGGCCCCAGCGGGGGCCGAGTCCGATCGAGATGTACGAGTAGAACGCTCCCGCGTTGTGGATGTACTTGCTCATCGCGGTGAAGCCGATCGCGAACACGCCCAGCGCGAGTCCGGCCAGGATGTACCCGCCGGGCGCCCCGATGCCCGCGACGTTCAGGGCCAGGGGAGCCACCCCCGCCATCACCAGCAGCGGCGCGGCGGCCGCCACGACGAAGAACACGATGCCGGAGGTGCCGAGGGCGCCGCCTTCCAGCTGCGTGCCGGAGGCGGGTCCGGGTGCGGATTTCTTCATGAGGGACGTCTCCAGTCAGGGCAAGGGCGCGGCGGCGGGGAAACCCGGGGGCGCGGATACGCGACGAGGTTCTAATCGAATGTGTTTCGATTAGACTAGAACGTTGTGACCGGCGCCACAAGGGCATAATCGAATGAATTTCGATTGGAGAGGTGGGTGCACCGATGGGCAGACCTCGCGTCGCACGCCTGGACCGCGAACGCATCGCGGAGGCGGCGCTCGAACTGGTCGATCGTGACGGCGACTTCAGGATGCCGGATCTGGCCCGGCACCTGAATGTGCAGGTGTCGTCGATCTATCACCATGCCAAAGGCCGCGCGGCCGTCGTCGAACTGGTTCGCCACCGCGTCGTCCGGGAAATCGACGGATCGGCCTTCGAGCGCCTGCCCTGGGACGAGGCCTTCTCCGAATGGGCCCGGTCCTATCGGGCAGCGTTCAGCAGGCACCCCACCGCCATCCGCCTCCTGGCCACCGAGACGGTGCGCGATCCCGGCTCGCTCTCGGTGTACCACTCGGCGGCGGCCGGACTGCGCGACGCCGGCTTCCCGGACGACCACATCATGGCCGTCATCACCGCCGCGGAGAATTTTCTCCTCGGGGCCGCCCTGGACGCGGCCGCGCCGGAGGTCATGATCGAAGCGGATTCGACGACGACCGACGACGCCCTGACGCGGGCGCTTGCCGCCGCACCCCGCGGCCCGGCGAGGGCCGAGCAGGCGTTCGAACTCGGCCTGGCGGCCCTGCTGGCGGGCTTTCGCAACCTCCTGCAGGAATGCGGCGCGGTGCGGCGGTAGCGCCGAACCTCAGTGAACCTGCGTGCCGCCCAACCAGGTTCGGGTCACGGCAAGGTCACTGAGCGCCTGCGTGGACGACAGGTCGTAGGGGTCGACCGGCAGCTGGATCATGTCGGCCCGCATTCCCGGCCGGAGGCAGCCCCACAGGTTCTCCTCGAATCCCTGATAGGCGACGCCGGCCGAATACGCGGCGAGGGCTCGTTCGAGGCCGACGCGTTCGCGCGGCAGCCATCCTTCCGTCGGTACGCCGGACGGGGTCTGGCGGTGAATCGCGGTGGCAATTCCCTTGATCGGCTCGTAGGCGGTGATGGGCCAGTCACTGCCGAAGGCCACCCGTGCACCTCGCTCGGTGAGGGTTCCGATGCGATACTGCTGCGCGCTTCGTTCGGCCCCGATCCGCGGAATCGTCAATTCCGTCATCAGGGCGTCGAGTTGGGCCCACAGCGGCTGGAAGTTGGCGACCGCCCCGAGGGACGTGAACCGGTCGAGGTCGTCACCGTCGACCAACTGCAGATGTGCGATCGTGGCGCGCCGATCACGCGGACCGTTGCTGCGGTCGACGTGCTCGATCGCATCGAGCGCCATGCGCACCCCGGCGTCGCCGATGGCATGGATGTGGATCTGGAACCCGAGCCGGTCCACTTCGGCCGCAGCCCGAGACAGTTCGTCCGTCGTCCAGTTGCTGATGCCGTGGGAGTGCGGACAGTCCGTGTAGGGCGCCAGAAGCGCCGCCGTACCGGCCTCGATCACCCCGTCGGCGAAGAACTTGATCGTTCCTGCCCGAACCGCGTCGCCGCCGCGTTCCTCGACCTTCCGCCGCGCCAGGACGAACGCCTCCCGGTCGGTCTCCCAGCTCTCCGGGGTGGCACGAAACGCGAGGTTGGCACGGGTCGACAGCCTCCCGCGATCCGCGGCGGTCAGCCAGACCTCGACGTCGTCGAGTTCGGTCCACGCATCCTGCACCCACGTGATGCCCGCGGCGGCAAGCATCTTCGACACTGTCGCCAGCGCATCGACCCGGTCGTCGAGGGTCACCTCCGGCACCAGTGCGAGAACCGGATTGATCGCACCCCATTCACGCAGAGTGCCGAGCAGCTCACCGTCGGCGGTTCGCACGATCTCTCCGCCTGCCGGGTCCGGGGTGTCCCGGGTCAGTCCGGCACACCGCAGCGCCGCACTGTTGACCCACGCGGTGTGATGGTCCATCGTGCGCAGGACCACCGGCCGGTCCGGCACCACACTGTCGAGCCACCGGGCCTCGAAGCGCCCGCTCTCGGCGAGCGTCGGCGAAACCCCGTCCCCGAATACGCAACCGGCTCCGGGATTCTCGTCCGCCCACCGGCGCACCTCGCGCAGGACCTCGTCGACGGTTCCGCAGTCGCGGATCGAGGCACCGCGCAAGCCGAGCCCGCCCATCAGCGGGTGGACGTGCCCGTCGCCGAACGACGGCAACAACGCGCCCCCGCGCAGGTCGATCAGTTCGGTGCGGCTCGACTGCAGGGCACGAGCCCGCTCCCCCAGCGCGACCACGCGGCCGCCGGCCACGGCAAGCGCGTCGGTGACCGGCCGGTCGGGATCACCGGTGCGCACCGTGCCTCCAACGACGAGCAGTTCGGCGTCCACGGCACCTCCTCAAATTAATCGAATATGATTCGATTAAGCTAGGTCGTGCTCGGTCCTGCGTCAAGAGTTGCCCGGTCGCGGGGCGGAAACGGAGAGTTCAGCCGCCCTCTTGCGAATCGTAGACCGGTCGTATACAACTGGTGTACGGCCTTTTCGTGATCGGCTTCACAGTCGGATGAAGGCAAGAAAAAAGCGGGCTCGGCAGCTGTTGGAGCAGCCACCGAGCCCCGGCAGCACCATCTGCGCGACCGTTCGAGTCGCCTACTTGGAGGTAGGCGCAAGGACGTGCAGCTCGTCACGTAGCGACGATTCGACCTAGGAGTCGACTATGGCAACCGCCAACAACAAATCTATCAATCGCAGACCCCACACCAGCCTGCCCGTCATTGCAGGTTCGAGCCTCGCCGGTACCGCAGTCGAGTGGTACGACTTCTTCCTGTACGGAACAGCGGCGGCGCTGGTGTTCAACAAGCTGTTCTTCCCCACCGAGGATCCCCTGGTGGGAACCATGCTCGCGTTCGCCACCTACGCGGTCGGCTTCGTGGCGCGTCCCCTCGGTGCCGCGGTACTCGGGCACTACGGGGACGTCAAAGGCCGGCGGGCCACCCTGATCGCCAGCCTGATGCTCATGGGAGTGTCGACCTTCCTCATCGCCTTCCTGCCCACCTACGCGTCCATCGGCGTCGCCGCACCGTTGATCCTGGTGCTTCTGCGGCTGGTGCAGGGCTTCGCCCTCGGTGGCGAATGGGGTGGCGCAGTCCTGCTGGTCTCCGAACACGGCGATTCGACGAGACGGGCGTTCTGGTCCGCCTGGCCGAATCTCGGTCCGCCGCTGGGCAACCTGCTGGCGGCCGGGGTGCTCGCAGTCCTCGGGTCCACGCTGTCGGAGGACGCGTTCCTGTCCTGGGGATGGCGGATCCCCTTCGGGCTGTCGGCCCTGCTGGTGATCATCGGTCTGGTGCTGCGGCTGTACGTCGCGGAGACCCCGCTGTTCGAGCAGTCCCGGGACACCGCGACCGCCGAGAAGAAGGGCATGCCGCTCGCCGCGGCCGTCCGGGGACACTGGCGCCAGATCCTCCTCGCGGCCTTCACCCGCTTCGGCGAGAACGCCGGCTTCTACATCTTCTCGCTGTTCGTCATCACCTACATCACCCAGATCCTCGAACTCGAGCGCAGCACCGGGTTGAACGCCGTCATGATCGGCATGGTCGTCGCCCTGGTGACGATCCCGATGTTCGCCGTGCTCGCCGACCGGATCGGCCGGCGACCGATCTACATCGCCGCGTCCGCCGCCACCATCGTGTGGGCGTTCGTGTTCTTCGCGCTGCTGGACACGAAGAATCCGGCGGCGATCACCCTCGCGGTGTCGGTGGGGTTGCTGATCTTCGCGGCCTACAGCGCAGTGATCGGCGCATTCTTCTCCGAACTGTTTCCCACCGAGGTCCGGTACTCCGGGGTGTCGCTGGCCTACAACCTCGCGTCCGTCCTGGCCGGCTCGCTGGCCCCGATCATCGCGATCGCGCTCTACACCCGGTTCGGCACCGGATACGCCATCGGTGCCTATCTCGCAGCCATGGGAGTCATCTCCCTGATCGCCTCACTTCTCGCGCGGGAAACGCAGTCCGTGGATCTCGCGGCCGTGGGCGACGAGGCCATCTCCCGGACACCGGAAACACCGGCGTCCGTCCACAACTGACTCTCCTCGAAGGGGCAAGCCATGACGACATCGAAGACCACCGGGGCAACGGCACCGGAGCTGGCCTACGAGTGGCTGAAGAACACCATCATCACCCTGCCCCGCGACGAGGAGATGTTTCTGTCCGAGGCGCAGGTCGCCGCGTCCTCCGGAATTTCCCGAACCCCCGTGCGCGAGGCGCTGTTACGCCTCGAGGCCGAAGGTTTCATCCGGCGAGTGCCCCACAAGGGCGCCTTCATCCCGGCGTTGTCCGACAGCGACGTCGAAGCCATCATGCAGGCCCGCCGGGTGGTCGAGGAATGGTCGGTCACCGAAGTGGCGCCCCAACCGGGCCTGGTGCCGGACCGGCTCCGCATTCTCCTGGACCTCCAGGAGAACGACACCGACCCGGTCGACTTCATCGCGCACGACCTCGAATTCCACACGGCCATCATCCGTGCGGCCGGCAACCCCCTGATGAACAACTTCTACAGCTCACTGCGGGACCGTCAGATGCGGATGGGTATCCGCATCGTCATGGCCGACGAAACCCGTAAGAAGCAGGTTCTCATCGAGCACCGCGCCATCGCCGACGCGATCGCGGCAGGTGATCCGCAGGCCGCGGTACAGGCGGTGCGGGAACACCTCGACACCACCCTGCAGTCAATGAAACGGCCGAACATCTAACGGCACGAAGGAAACCCATGAAGATAGCCCTGGCTCAACTGGCCAGCCCCGATTCCGAGACCCCCGCGCATCGACTCGAGCGCGTACGCAACCTCCTGACCGGACTCGACGAGCGAGTCGACCTGATCGTTCTGCCCGAGCTGTGGCGCGTCGGATACAACCACTTCGACGACTACTCGACAGCTGCGGAAACCCTCGGCGGCGGTACCGTCCAGGTCCTGGCATCCGTCGCCGTCGAACGGCAGTGCTACATCCACGCCGGCAGCATCGTCGAACAAGGCGAAGAGGGCAGACTGCGCAACACGGCGGTCCTGATCGGCCCGGACGGACAGATCCACCACCACTACAGCAAAGTTCACGTGTTCGGATACGACTCCCTCGAAGCGCAGCTCCTGCAGCCGGGGACGCAGATCCACACCACCGATACCCCGTTCGGCCCGATCGCGGCCACCACCTGCTACGACCTGCGGTTCCCCGGATTGTGGACCGAATTGGTCGCCGCCGGAGCGCAACTCGTCATCGTGCCCGCCGCGTGGCCGAAGGCCCGCAAGGAGCATTGGCGGCTGCTGACCTCGGCCCGCGCCGTCGACAACCAGGTCTTCGTGATCGCTTGCAACGCCACCGGCACCCACAATTCCGTCGAACTCGGCGGCCACAGCCGGATCGTCGACCCGTGGGGAAGGGTGATCGCCGAGGCGGATTCGTCCGAGGGCATCACCATCGCCGAGATCGACCCCACCGTGGTCGACCGCACCCGCGCCGAGTTCCCGGTCCTGAGGGACCGGCTCGACGACTACAGCTTCCTCAACCGCAGAAAGGTCCTTTCATGACCGGCGCCACCACGGAGGTGCTCACCTTCGAAACCCTCGATTCCTCCGAGATCCTGCAATTCGGCGACGGCCGAACCCTGGTCGCCGGGTACACCGGCCGCGACGAAGCAGCGGTGCAACATCACATCGACGAGCTCGCCGCCATCGGAGTCGCACCGCCGGCACAGGTGCCGATGTTCTACCCCGTCGAGATCGCGACGATCACGACCGCGACGCAGGCCCCCGTCACCGGCGCGCACACCTCCGGCGAGGTCGAGCCGGTGATCCTGAGGCACCGCGGGCGGTACTACCTCGGTGTCGGCTCCGATCACACCGACCGCCAACTCGAGACCGTCGACATCGGTGATTCGAAGCGGGCGTGCCCGAAGCCGGTAGGCCCGGCCGTCGTCGAGATCGCGGACTGGGCGACGTTCGACTGGGACGCGTGCCGGGCCCGATCGTGGGTCGACGGGGTCCTGTATCAGGACGGCACACTGGCCAACCTCCGTACACCGCACAACCTTCTGCAGATCTTCGCCGACCGGATCGGCGACACCGGCGAAGACCTGCTCTGCTTCGCAGGCACCCTGCCGCTGCTCGACGGCAAGTTCACCCCCGGTCACCGGTGGGACCTCGAACTCACCCTGCCCGACGGCCGAACCCTGACCCACTCCTACACCACCGAAGGACACTGACATGCGCACCGGAGCCGACTACCTGGCCTCCCTGAACGACGGGCGCGTAGTGCTCGTCGACGGGGAGAAGATCGACGACGTCACCACCCATCCGGCCTTCGCTCCCGTGACCCGGACGATTGCCGAGATGTTCGATCTGGCCGCGGACGAAGCCAACGGCATGCAGTACGTCGCACCCGAAACCGGGAACGCGGCCAACCGGGTGTTCTCGATCCCCCGGTCGCGGGAGGAGCTCGCGCAGCGGCGGGAGGCGATCGAGCGGTGGGCGAAGCACACGCACGGCTGGATCGGCCGTAGCCCCGACCATGTGGGGACGTTCCTTGCCGCGTTCGCCGCGCATCCCGAGGTGTTCGCGGCCGAGGGTGGGCACGACTTCGGGGCGAACGTGTCCGAGTTGTACCGGCGGCTGCTCGACGAGAACCTCTACGTCTCGTACGCGATCATCCCGCCGCAGGTCTCACGCGCGACGACGGCGTCGGGCTGGGAGGGCGAGTACCTGCAGGCCGGCGTGGTCGAGGAGACCACGGAGGGTCTGGTCATCCGTGGTTCGCAGATGCTCGCGACCGGCGGAGCGATCGCCGACGAAATCTTCGTCTCGTGCATCAAGCCGCTCGGCCCGGACGACAAGGACTTCGCCGTCGGGTTCGTGGTCCCGACCAATGCCCCCGGCCTCAAGCAGTACGTCCGCCGCCCGTACATCCCGGCCGCGACGAGCTCGTTCGACTACCCACTGACCTGCCGCTACGACGAGCCCGACTCGCTCCTCGTCTTCGACGACGTCCTCGTGCCGTGGGATCGAGTGTTCGTCGACCGCGACACCACCGGCGTCCGCCGACAGTTCTTCGAGACCGGCGCCCACGTTCTCGGCAACTGGCAGGCGCAGATCCGCTTCGCGACGAAGCTCGAATTCATTGCCGGCGTGGCGCGTCGGGTCACCCAGGTCAACGGGGTGGACAAGATCCCCAGTGTTCAGGAGAAGCTCGGCGAGCTCGCCGCACTCGTCAGCGGAGTCCGTTCCGCGGTGCTGGCCGCCGAGTACACCGCCGAGCCGGATTCGGCCGGGATGTGGCTGCCGGGTAGGCAGGCGCTGTACGGGTCGATGGGCCTGCAGTCGGAGATCTACCCGCGGGTGATTGCGATCCTGCGCGACCTCGTCGGCGGCGGTGTGCTGCAACTCCCGTCGAGCGTCAAGGATCTCACCAGTCCGCTGACGTCCCGGGACATCGAGCACTACGTCCAGTCCCCCGGTGTGCCGTCCGAGGAGCGCGTCAAGCTCTTCAAGCTGGCCTGGGACATCATCGGATCCGAATTCGCCGGACGACACCAGCAGTACGAGATGTTCTACGCCGGTGCCCCTTTCGTGGTGAAGGGCGCATACACGTACCGCAACTACGACTACGACAGCGCCGTCGCGGCAGTGCAGCAGTTCACCGACGGCTACAAAGCGGAAAGCGAGTAAACCCTCATGGCCAAGCCCGAATTCGAATTCTTCCCGGTCACCGACATCGAGTGGACGGTATGTCCGGGTGACGATCCGAAGATCACCGAACGCATCCTCGCCAAGGACCCGGAAGGCAACGTCGCCACCCGGATCCTGCGCTACGAACCCGGCGCCGACTCGACACCGATGGGCGTGCAGAAACACGACTTCTGGGAGGAGGTCTACATCCTCGAGGGGTCGTTCACCGACCTGACCCTCGGCGAGACGTTCACCGCGGGAATGTACGCCTGCCGGCCGCCCGGCATGCCGCACGGCCCCTGGAGCACGGACGAAGGCGTCGTCACCTTCGAAGTCCGGTACCACAGTAAGTAGGCCCACGATGACCCTTCCGGCATTCCACGCCCCCACCCCGACGGACATGCGACGAAGCATGGGCCGGTTCACCACCGGCGTCGCCGTCGTCAGCGCCGACGACGGCGACGGCAACCCCAGCGCCATGACGATCAGCTCCCTGACCTCGATCAGCCTGGACCCGGCGATCCTGCTCGTCTCACTCACCCACGGCTCCCGCACCACCGAGGCCGTGGAAGCCGCGGGGTCGTTCGCCGTGTCCGTCCTCGGCTCCCGTCAGGAAGCCCTCGCCCGCCGCTTCGCCACGCGGGGCGGCGCCCGATTCGACGACCTGCCCTGCGATCGCAGCCGCTCGGGTCTGCCGCTGATCAAAGACGCTCTGGCCCAGCTCGAATGCAGGGTCCACAGCGCCCACGACATCGGCGACCACCGCGTCTTCTACGGCGAAGTCACCGACATGCGCTGCCGGGAGGGCACCGGCCTGGTGTTCTACTCGGGGCGGTTCGGCGACTTCCACGACTTCGGTCACGACGAAGTCCCCTGGTTGTTCTGATCCGGCCGAACGTGCTCGCCGGCGCATCACCGACGGTGCGCCGGCGAGCACGTGTAATTCGGGCTCCTCGACGTGACTACCGGGTGGAGCCCCGCACGACGAGTCGTCCGTGGAGGTGCCCCGGGGGGACCGGCCGGTCAGAGTTGTCGAGGCGGTTGACCAGCAGTGTGACGGCTACGCGGGCAAGGTGTTCGGGCTGCAGGTCCACCGAGGTGATGGGGGGAACGGCGGATCGGGTGTGTTCCGAGTCGGAGCCGCCGACGATCTGCACGTCGCCGGGGACGTCGAGTCCTCGTTCCCGGACCCGCGCGAGCACCCCGGCCGCGTGCCGGCCGGTGAGGCAGTACACCGCGTCGGGTGGGTCGCTCCGGTCGAACAGTTCGTCCGCGGCGTCGCGTCCGCCGGGCTCGCCGGTGGTCTCGGGCCGGATGGCGACCAGAGCGTCCTGACCGCGCGGCGCTGCCCACTCGCGGTAGGCGGCCTCGGCGCCCAGGTTCCACGAATTGGGATCGGTTCCGGCAACCAGAGCCACTCGCGTCGCCCCCGCGTCCTCGAGGTGCCGCAGCACTCGGCCGGTCATGAGTTCGGTCTCGGTGTCGAGCCAGGCGTCGTACGCGGCCTTCGCCGGATCCTTGCCGACGGACAGGAACGGCACCCCCTCCCCGAGGAGCATCTCGATGAGGGGGTCGTTCGTGACGGGTTCCGTGATCAGGAACCCGTCGCAGGCGAGGGCGGCGGCCGGCGACTCGTCGCGGGTCGGATCGGACACCAGCATGAGCCCGTATCCGAAATCCATCGCGGCCAGAGCCGCCGAACCCGCGAATCGCAGGAAGTAGTCGACGCCCTCGGGGAGAGACGAATCCAGTGTGTCGAGTGGCCGGAGCACGAGGGCGAGCACGCCGAGACGGTTGCTCCGCAGGCTCCTCGCCACCACGTCCGGCCGGTAGCCGAGGGATTTTGCGACCGAGCGGACACGCTCGCGCGTCGCGGTGGCGACGACGCCCTTCCCGCTGAACGTGTGCGACACCGTCGTGGTCGACACCCCCGCGTGCCGAGCCACGTCGGCGATGGTGGGCCTCGATCGCTTCTCCGTCACGCAATCAGGCTACCAACAGCCCGACCTGCACCAAATCGATTTGTAAATTGGCCTGCGCGACTCTTGTCCAAATCGATTTGGTTCCGTACGGTGACCGGGGTCACGCCAGACCGGCGATTGCGCCCACCAGCCGCACATCCGTGCCCATCTATCCGGAGGACCCCATGGCATCGACAAAAGCAGACCCGCGCGCGGTGACGCCCGGCGAAACACCGCCGGCCGATCGCGCCGGGCGGGTGGAGACACACGGCATCGACTTCATCCCCGACAGCGAACGGCACGGCCGCGCCCGGGACCTGTTCGCGGTGTGGGCGGCGCCCAACGTGAGCTACCTGGCCCTGGTCGTCGGCGGCGCACTGATCCTGATGGGCCTGTCCTTCTGGCAGGCGCTGGCGGTGATCGTGGTCGGCAACCTGTTCTCGATCCTCACCGGGATCGTCGCCGCCAGCGGACCCGCGTCGGGCACGCCCAGCGAGGTGATCACGCGGGCGATCTTCGGCATCCGCGGCAACCGGGTGAACATTCTCGTCACCAGCTGGTTCATCAGCGTCTGCTACCTGGCGCTGAACTGGGCGGCCGCGTCGTACACGGCCTTCCGGCTCGTCGAACGGTTCGGGATCGACGCGACCACCCCCGTCAAGGTCGTCGTCATCCTGGCGATCGCCGCCGTCACGCTGGCCATCGGCGTGTACGGGCACGCCACGATCGTGCGGCTCTACCAGCCGCTGGCCCTGGTGCTGACGTCGATCTTCGTGGTGATGGCCGGGTACGTCCTCGGTAACGCCGACTGGGGCTACCAGCCGGCGGAGGCACTCCACGGAATCGGCCTGTGGGCGACGGTGGCCGCGGGTGTGTCGATCGTGGCGTCGGCCCCGCTGTCCTACACCAACAGCGCGGACTTCGCCCGCTACCTGCCGGCGACCACCTCGCCGGTCTCCGTCGCCGTGTGGACGGCGCTCGGCGCGTTCGTCCCCAGCGTGCTGTTCACCGCGCTCGGCGCACTCGCCGGTACCGGACTCGACATGGCCGACCCGCAGATCGCGCTCGAGACCATTCTCCCGGCGTGGTTCACGCCGATCTTCCTGCTCGCCGTCATCGTCGGCACCATCGCCAACAACGCGATGACCGCCTACAGCTCCGGGCTCGCCCTGCAATCGGTCGGCCTGCGCCTGTGCCGCTCGCGCAGCGTCCTCCTCGACGGCTCGATGGGTGTGGCCATGACGCTGTACGCCCTGCTCGTCTCCAACTTCCTCGACACCGTCAGCAACATGATGCAGCTCGTCGTGACCGTGATGGGTCCCGTCATGGCCGTGTACGTCGCCGACGTCCTGTGGCGACGCAACCGCTACGACGGCCTCGAGCTCGGCAACGAAACCAGCAGCAGCCCCTACTGGTACAGCGGTGGGATCAACTGGGCGGGAACGGTCGCCGTCTTCACCGGCATCGCCGCGGCGGCGCTCTGCGTCGCCGCCCCGGTCTACACCGGTCCGATCGCGAACGCGGTCGGCGGCGTGGACCTGTCGCTGCCGGTCGGGTTGATCGTGTCCGCAGCACTGTACGTCGTGCTGATGCGTTCGTACCGAACCCGCTGATCGACTGTGATCGACCGGCACACAGCACTATTCACACCAGCAACACAACGAGGATCACGATGACCGAGACCAGTACCGACCACTCCCACGTCAGCGTGGACGACACCCGGCCGCGCGAACGCGGCATCGCCCGCGGCACGCAGCTGCGCACCGACCTGTCCGCGTCCGTGGAACTGTATCTGCGCCTGTTCGACACGGTCGGCGTAATCGAGTCCCGCACCCGCGACAGCGCGCACCGCCTCGCGGATGTCCTTGCGGCGTGGGGACCCCGGTACCTCGAGGAGATCGAGGGCATCGCTGCCGGCGCCGGGCTCGAGCCCTGGCACGTGATGGCGTTGAACGGCCGGACGGAGATCCTGTCGCAGGCGACCGCGGCCCGTCCCGGCGAGTGCTCCACCATCGCGTACGCACCCGCGGATCGTCCGTCGGCGCCGTTCGGCGTCCAGACCTGGGACTGGCACGAGGAACTGGACCCGTACTGGCACACCCATCAGGTGCGCGGAACCCGCCACAGTTACGTGGGGCTGACCGAGCACGGCATCCTCGGCAAGATCGGGATGAACAGCGCGGGTCTCGGGGTCTTCTTCAACATCCTCGGCCACCGCGACGACGCACCGGCCGGGGTGCCCGTGCACGTCCTGTCGGCGGCCGTCCTCGGTGAAGCCGGAACCGTCGACGAAGCCCTCGAGTTGCTGCGCTCGGCACCGATCGCCACCTCGGGCGCACTGACCCTGATCGACCCTGACACCGTCGCGTGTGCCGAGGTCAGCCCCGTCGGCGTCGCGACGCTCCGCCCGAGCGACGGATTCCTGACCCACACCAATCACTTCCTCGACCCGGCCAACGCCGCCCGCGAGAAGACCGGTCTGTACGAGCCGGACTCGCAGGACCGCTACGGTCTGATCGCGTCCCGGCAGCAGCGGTACGCCGAGCCGGCCGTCGCCGATCACCTCGTCGAGTACCTGTACTCCGACCCGGGGCAGCCTCAGCTGTGCTGCGTCCCCGCCCCGGACGCCGTCTTCGGTCAGCGCTGGGCCACCCTCGCGACAGTGCTGCTCGAACCCGAGCACCGCCGTGCCCGCATCCTCGCCGGCACACCGATCGACGCCCGCCGACGGTCGTGGACCACACTCGACGCCACCGAGCCTGCGTACGTCGTCGGCGGGTGACGCGGCGGCCTGTCCCGGGTACGTGAGCGGCAAAGCGTGTGCCCGCACTCTTTCCCACTCACCTGGGGTCAGGACACCAGATTCGCTGAGGCCCAGTCCATGTGCGTCTGAATCGCTGTGGCCGCTTCGTCGGCGTCGCCGGTTTCGATGGCGTCGACGATCGCGCTGTGGCGGCCGACGTCCATATTGCCGACGGCGCGGTCGAGGCCGGCGAACATGATCGACATCCGGATCGATCCTTCGAGGGAGATCCACGAGTGCAGGAGTGTGTCGTTGCCGGTGAGGGTGCACATGGTGCGGTGAAAGTTCAGGTCGGCCTCGATGCGGGCTTCGAGGACGGCGGTGTCCATGACGTCGAGGGCGGCGCGCAGTTCCGCGATGACGGTGGTGCGGTCGGCCAGGCCGGCGAGTTCCCGGACGGCCAGCGCCTCGAGTGCGGCGCGGACGGCGAAGATGTCGCGGATCTCCTTGGAATCGAGATGCCGGACGTACAGCCGGCCCCGCGCGCCTGCGGAGATCAATCCCTCCTGCTGGAGTTGCCGCATCGCCTCGCGGAGCGTGCCGCGGCTGATTTGCAGCATCTCGGACAGTTCGGTCTCCACGAGCGGGCTGCTCGGCGCGAGTTCCCCGCTGGTGATCGCGACCCTCAGGGCGGCGACGGCTTGCTGACGGAGACTGGTCTTCTCCAGCCCGAGCAGTGCGGCGGGTTGTCCGGCCATGGGTGCCTCCGTGGGGTCAGCGATCAACTGTCGACAGCGGTCTGTTGACAGCAACCTGTTGACAGCCATCGTACGGCCCGCGCCGCCCGGCCTGCGGCGTGGGCCGTACGCACTGGTCACGCCAGTTCGCCCAGAACCTTGGCGACGATCCGGTCCGTGCTCAGGCCGTACCGCTCGTGCAGGGTGGGCAGGGCACCGGCGTCGAGGAACTGGTCCGGGAGAGCGATCGGCACGATCCGCTTGCCGAGCCCGGCCGTGACGACGGCGGCGGCCACGGTCTCGAACAGGCCGCCGATCACGGTGTGGTTCTCCAGGGTGACCACCAGGCGGTCGGTGTTCACCTCCGCGAGGACGGTCTCTGCGTCGAACGGTTTGATCGTCGGCGTGTGCACGACCGCCACGTCGACGTTGTGCTCGGCGAGTCGGTCGGCGGCCTGCAGAGCGCGCATCGTCATCAGCCCACTGGTGACGAACACGACGTCGTTGCCGCCGCGGAGCACCTTGGCCTTGCCGAGTTCGAACGTGTAGTCGTACTCGTCGAGCACGGTCGCGACCTTTCCCCGCAGGAGCCGCAGATAGGTGGGACCGTCGGACGCGGCGAGCTGCGGGACGGCCTGTTCGATGTCGATCGAGTCGCACGGGTCGACGATGGTGAGGTTGGGGATGCCCCGGAAGATGGCCATGTCCTCGGTGGCCTGATGGCTGGGCCCGTAGCCGGTGGTCAGTCCGGGGAGGCCACCGATGATGTTGACGTTGAGGTTCGGTTCGGCGATGTCGAGGCACAGGAAGTCGTAGGCGCGGCGCGCGGCAAACACCGAATACGTGGACGCGAACGGCACCAGACCGGTCTCGGCCATCCCGGCGGCGGCTCCGAGCAGGAGCTGTTCGGCCATCCCCATCTGGAAGAACCGGTCGGGGAACTCCTGAGCGAAGATGTGCATGTCGGTGTACTTGGCGAGGTCGGCGGACAGGCCGACGATCTTGTCGTTCTCCCGGGCAGCCTTCACCAGCGCGTGCCCGAACGGCGCGGACGTGGTCTTCTGGCCGTCGTCGACGAACGAGGCGATCATGGCCGAGGTCTTGAGCTTCGGCTTGCTGGCGGTGGTCATGTCAGGCGTCCTTGTGGTCGAAGCCGGCGGTGAGTTGGTCGCGGCAGATCTGCCACTCGTGTTCGTCGATGCGCATGAAGTGCGCCTTCTCCCGGGACTCGAGCAGGGGCACACCCTTCCCGACGCGGGTGTCGCAGAGGATGATCGACGGTTTGCCGTCGGATTCGGCGGCGGCGTTGTCGAACGCGCGCACCAGTGCGGTGACGTCGTTGCCGTCGACGCGTTCGACGTGCCACCCGCAGGCCGCCCACTTGTCGTGCACGGGTTCGGTGCTCAGCACCGTCGAGGTCGCACCGTCGGCTTGGAGGGCGTTGATGTCGACCATCGCGGTGAGATTGCCGAGCCGGTGGTGGTGGGCGCCCATCGCCGCCTCCCACGTCGAACCCTCGTCGAGTTCGCCGTCGGAGAGGAAGTTGAAGACGCGGGCGGTGGAGCGCTGGTGACGCAGACCGAGGGCCATCCCGACCGCGATGGTCAGACCGTGGCCGAGGGAGCCGCCGGAGATTTCCATGCCGGGGGTGTACGTGGACATTGCCGACATCGGGAGGCGGGAGTCGTCTGAGCCGTAGGTTTCCAGTTCGCTGCGGTCGATGATTCCGGCCTCGGCGAGTGCGGCGTAGAGGCCGATGGCGTAGTGGCCGGTGGACAGCAGGAACCGGTCCCGGCCCTCCCATGCGGGATCGTCGGCGCGGTAGCGCAGTTGGTCGGCGTAGACGGTGGCGAAGATGTCGGCGGCTCCGAGCGCCTGCCCGACGTATCCCTGGCCCTGTTCCTCACCCATGTCGATGACGTTGTGCCGCATGCGGTAGGCGAACTGTTCGACGGTCGCGATGCGCGACGCGTCACTGGTCGTGTCTTCGACCGCGGTGGTGGCGGTTGTGATGGTCACAGGAGTTCCTTTTCCTTGCGGATCGTGGGCGTGGTGCCGGTGGACGTCGGCGCGTCGGTGCTTTTGGAATCGGTGCGCGCCGCAGCCTCGGCGGCGAGGCGCCGTTCGGTGGGTCCCCAGGTCTCCCTGGTGATCAACGCCGCCCACAGTCCGATCAGGGCGTACGTGCTGAACAGCAGCGCCGGACCCCACCAGCCGAAGGAGACGAACAGCAGCGTGGTGACGAAGGGGGTGAAGCCGGAGACCATCGCCGAGATCTGGTAGGCGAGGGACGCTCCCGAGGCTCGGCGCGAGGCGTCGAACAGTTCGGGGAACCACGCTCCCTGCGCTCCCGCCATCGAGTTCTGGCAGACCGCGTAGGCGATCACGATGGTGGCGATGACCAGGATGAACAGACCGGTGTTGACCAGAAGGAACATCGGGATTCCGAACAGTGCCGCGAAGGCGCAGGACGCGATGTAGAGGGGGCGTCGTCCGATACGGTCGGTGAGGCGGGCCCAGGCGACGGTGGCGAAGACGCCGATTGCGGACGCGATGCACAGGGCGACAAGGGTTTCGGACTTTCCGGCGAGACCCTGGTTGTGCAGGTAGGAGATCATGTAGGTGATCGACACCGCGTAACCGGCCGTCTCGGCGACTCGAAGACCGATACCGCGCAGAATGTTTCGCCAGTCGTACTTGATGGATTCGAGTACCGGGGATTTGACGATGTCGCCCTCGTTCTTGACGTCCTCGAAGACCGGGGACTCGGGCACTTTCGACCTGATGACCAGGCCGACCATCACCAGGACGATGCTGGCGAGGAACGGTACCCGCCATGCCCAGTCGCCGCCGAGGTGCACGCTGAACAGGAACACCAGATTCGCCAGCAGCAGCCCGACGGGGAAGCCGGCCTGCACGATGCCGGTGAACTTGCCCTTGGACTTCCAGGGGGCGTGCTCGTAGCTCATCAGGATCGCACCGCCCCACTCGGCTCCGAACGCGAGGCCCTGGACGACGCGGACGAGGACCAGCAGCACCGGCGCGATGAGCCCCACCTGTGAATAGGTGGGCAGCAGGCCGATCGCGAAGGTCGCGAGACCCATCGCGATCAGTGATGCCACCAGCACGGGCTTGCGGCCCAGCTTGTCCCCGAGATGTCCGCCGAGCACCCCGCCGAGCGGGCGCGCAGCAAAGCCGACACCCAGCGTCGCGAACGCGGCGAGTGTTCCGGTGACCGGGTCGGCGCCCGGGAAGAAGGCGGTACCGAAGTACAGCGCGGCGGCCGTGCCGAAGCCGATGAAGTCGTACGTCTCGATCACGGCCCCCACCGAGGAGCCGATTGCTACGCGCTTGGCGTCCTTCGTGCCATGGACGGGACCTCGCATCCTGAGTGTTTCGGTACTCATGGGGACTCCTCTTCGGGCTGCCGGTTTCTACGATTGCCGCCGATTTGTTGACTGTCAACAGTGCGGTTCCAACAGTGTGATCCGAGCCACGTCCATATGTCAACCGTTACCCGCCGACGGTTGACTGTTAACAGTCGATCGGCTTACTGTGGTGGCAGTCACCTACCGCGTCGTCGACCTCCCTGCTCTCCACCGCATCGGACGGGACGCGCGATTCCAGCAACACGAGGAGCGATCATGTCGTCCATTCAGCGCACCGCCGTCATCACCGGCGCCACCTCCGAGCGCGGGATCGGTCTCGCCACCGCCCGCCGCTACGCCGAAGAGGGCTGGGCGATCGTCGTTCTCGACCTCGACGGAGAGAAGTCCGCGAAGGTCGCCGCCGAGATCGGGAACGAGTTCGGTGTCCCGGCCTTCGGTCACGACATCGACGTCGCCGACGAGAACTCGGTCCAGCGGGCACACGACGCCGTCGCCGCCGAAGTCGCCGGCGGCAACCTCCCCGCCGTGGGTGCGCTCGCGAACATCGCCGGCATCACCTCGCCGGTGCCCTTCCTCGAGACCACGCTGGAACTGTGGAACAAGGTGATGGCGGTCAACGCCACCGGCACCTACCTCGTCACCCGCGCATTTCTGCCGGCCATGATCGACAACGGCTGGGGGCGTGTGGTGAACATGTCCTCCGTCTCCGCCCAGCGGGGTGGCGGCGTCTTCGGGAAGGTGCCCTACTCGTCCGCCAAGGCCGCGGTCCTCGGTTTCACCAAGTCACTCGCACGAGAACTCGGCGACAGCGGAGTCACCGTCAACGCCGTCACCCCCGGTGCGGTCGACACCAGCATCCGCGTGGGCAGCACCGCCGAACAGGAAGCCGCACTCTGCCGCGACATCCCCCTCGGCCGGGTCGCGACCACCACCGAGGTCGCCGCCGTCATCACCTTCCTGTCCTCGCAGGACGCCGCGTACCTCACCGGCACCACCGTCGACATCAACGGCGGCAGCCACCTGCACTGAGTCGGTGCAGCCACAGCGGTGGACGGTACCCACCGTCCACCGCCCGAATCCCCCGGGACACCCGATGATCGACCACACGACACTTCACGACGACCTACCCCCAACCGCCGCCGAACGCTGGGGATGGCGATACCGCGCCCACTGCCGCACCACCGAACCCTCCGCCTTCTTCGCACCGGACGGCGAACGACGCGGCGCCCGGATCAGGCGCGAACGACGCGCCAAACAGATCTGCGACGGGTGCGTCGTCACCCGGCAATGCCGCGCACACGCAACCGAACACCGCGAGACCCACGGAATCTGGGGAGGCACCACGGAAACTGACCGGCGCCGAGCCGGCCGGGCGCGATAGATTCGAAAAAAGATTCCGGCGAGTGTGTCGATTCATGTCACTCCCCGTTCGACCTGAGGATGAGAAGGTCCAAGAGGGACCTCGACATCCAAGGAGACGGAACCATGAAGTACATGCTGATCATGCGCGCCACCGACGAGACCTTCGCGGCGTTCCAGGACGTTGACTTCACCGAGATCATGGAGGCGATGGGCAAGTTCAACGACGAGATGATCCGCGCCGGCGTGCTGCTCGCGGCCGAGGGTCTGGACCCCGACCCCGAATCGGGTGTGGTGGTCGACTACTCCTCGGAGACACCTGTGGTGACCGACGGCCCCTATGGCGAGACGAAGGAGTTGTTCGGCGGCTTCTGGATGCTCAACGTCGCGTCGAAGGAGGAGGCCGTCGAGTGGGCCAAGCGTGCCCCGATGGCTGGTCCCGGTTCCAAGGCGGAGATCCGCCGGGTCGCGACGATCGACGAGTTTCCGCAGGACAACGTGTGGATCCAGAAGGAGCGGGCGTGGCGCGAAGCGACCGGTCAGCTCTGAGCGGGTCGACGGGTGACGGCCACACCGGGCGTGAGGCCGTCGCCGCCGTCTGGCGGATCGAGTCGGCACGGATCGTCGGTGCGCTCGCGCGGTACACCGGCGATTTCGCGCTGGCCGAGGACCTCGCCCAGGAGGCGCTGGCCGAGGCACTCGTGAGCTGGCCACGCGACGGCATCCCCCACAACCCCGCGGGATGGTTGCTCACCGTCGGCCGGCGCCGCGCGATCGACGCGTTCCGTCGGCGCTCCGCCCTCGACGAGAGGTACGCCGTCCTCGCTCACGACCTGGGCGAGGGCGGCGCCGTCTCGGGTAGCGGACCCGCCGATCCGGCCAAGGGCACCGGGGACGTGCTGTGGGATCCGGACCAGATCGACGACGACATGCTGGCGTTGATGTTCATCTCCTGCCACCCCGTGCTGTCGCGGGAGGCGAGGGTCGCGCTCACCCTGCGGGTGGTCGGCGGTCTGACGAGCGACGAGATCGCGAAGGTGTTCCTCGTCCCGACCGCGACCGTGCAGGCCCGGATCACCCGGGCGAAGAAGACCCTCGGGGCGGCCCGGGTGCCGTTCGAGGTGCCGCCCGCCGCCGAGCGGACCGGGCGACTCGGCTCGGTGCTCAGCGTGATCTACCTGATCTTCACCGAAGGGTCCTCGGCCAGCTCCGGTGACGACCTGATCCGCCTCGACCTCGCGAGCGAAGCGCAGCGCCTCGCTCGAGTGCTGACTCGGCTGGTGCCCGACGAGCCCGAGGTCCACGGTCTGCTGGCGCTGCTCGAACTGACCGCGGCGCGGTTCCCGGCCCGTACGGGGGCGGACGGCGAACCGGTGCTGCTCGAGGACCAGGACCGCCGCCGCTGGGACCGCACCGCGATCCGCCGGGGACGCGCCGCCCTCGCCCGCTCGGAGCAGGTCGGCCGCGGGCTGGGCGCCTACGGCCTGCAGGCGGCGATCGCCGAATGCCATGCCGTCGCGCCGTCCGTCGACGCGACGAACTGGGAGCGGATCGTCCTCATCTACGAGGCACTCGGCCGGCTCGCGCCGTCACCGGTGGTCGACCTCAACCGGGCGGTGGCGGTCTCCATGGCCCAGGGACCAGCCGCGGCGCTGCCGATCGTGGACGAGCTGGTGGCCGCCCGGGCGCTGTCGAACTCGCACCTGCTGCCGAGCGTTCGCGGCGAACTGCTCACCCGCCTGGGACGCACCGACGAGGCGCGCACCGAATTCGAGGCGGCCGTGCGGTTGTGCGGCAACGAGCGCGAGCGGACGGTGCTGGGGCGTAAGCTCGCCGACCTGCGCTGACCCCGACCGGTGAGCGATCAGAGTGGGTCCAGGCGAGCCTTCAGCAGGCAGAACTCATTGCCTTCGGGGTCGGCCAGGACATGCCACTGCTCCTGCCCTGTCTGGCCGATGTCGGCCCGGCGCGCACCGAGCTTCAGAAGGCGGTCGAGCTCGGCGTCCTGATCGCGGTCGGTGGCGTTGACGTCGATGTGCAGCCGGGATTTCCCCTTCTCCGGCTCATCCCTGCGGCTGAGGATGATCGTCGGCTGCGGACCGCCGAACCCTTCGCGCGACCCGATCTCCACCGAGCCGTCGTCCTCGCGATCGAGCACGACGAAGTCCAGGACCTCGCACCAGAACCGCGTCAGCAGCTCAGGGTCGCGGCAACCGAGCACGAGTTCACTGATACGACATGCCATGACGAAACCTGCTCTCAGCCCGGGAACTGCCGGGAGCCCACACACGAACCTCATGGGCTCCCAGCGGTGAAGACAATCCCGCGATCGTACCGGGCAGTGCTGCCGGCCATCCAGTGAAAAACTGGATTCGAGACCGACCTAGACGGGTGAGCCGACAGTGGCGTGACGGTACGTCGTCGTCTCGAAGTCCAGGTAGCCGCCGAACGACACGGGGTCGGCGAACGGCAGGACCTGGGTGGCCCAGTACCCGGCGATTCCGTTGCGGCGATCGATCCAGTAGTACGAGTTGGCGAGCCCGGCCCACCCGAGCGACCCCCGGGGCCGGCCGGTGGGTGCGTCCTCTTCGTTCACCATGAACGTGTACGCCCACGACTTGCGCTGTCCGGGAAAGAATTCGGCGTCGTTGGTGAGGGCCGGTATTACGGCAGGCAGCATCCCGACCTCTTGTCCCTCGAGGCCGTTGCACACGGCGGCCTGCACCGTGTCGGCCCGCAGCACTCGGCCACCTGGGGCGTCTCCGTCGTTCAGCCACATCCGCAGGAACTTCAGGTAGTCGCCCACCGTGGAGTAGAGGCCGTGCCCGCCCATGTCGATCTCGGGAGTCTGCGGCAGCACCAGATCCAAGGGAGTGAGCCGGCCGTCCTCCTCGCGCTGGTGGATGGTCGCGCGCCGGGCAGCCATAGATCCGGTCAGGGTGAAGGATGTGTCGTGCATGCCGAGGGGCGCGAACACCCGGTCTGTCATCACCTCGCCGAGCCGCTTGCCGCGGATCGCCTCGACCACCTGGCCGGCCCAGTCGATGTTCGTCCCGTACTGCCACTTCTCGCCCGGATCGAAGAGCAACGGCGTGGTCAACGACGCCCGGGTCGCGGTGATCACGCCGGGTTGACCGTGCTCCACCCCCAACCGGTTGTAGGTCTCGTCGAAGAAGTCGTATCCGAACCCGGCGGTGTGCAACAACAGCATCCGGGTGGTGACGTCCCGCTTCGGTGCTCTCAGCATCGGATCGCCGTGGGCGTCGAATCCCTCGATGACCTGAATGTCACCGAGTTCCGGAACGTATTCGCGGGCCGGCGCGTCGAGGTCGAGCAGACCCTCTTCGACGCACTGCAGCACGGTGGTTCCGGTGATCGCCTTGGTGGTGGAGAAGATCGCGAACACGGTGTCGGCGGTCATCGGCTCGCCGTCGGCCAGGGACCGCACCCCGGCGGCACCCTCGAACACCGTGCGGTCGCGATCGGTCACCATCGCCACCACTCCGGGCACCCTCGGCGCACCTTCCTCGGTCACGCTGTCGAGAACCTTGCCGAGCGCGGCGTTGAGATCGGACATCCCACTCTCCTGTCGTGTCTGTGGTCACTGATGGAACGTGACGTTATGACCGGGCGGAGGGTGGCGACGTCTCAGTTCGGCACGGCACGTCTCGGTTCGGCACCTGCTGATGGCGCCGGGATCTTGGTCAGCAGTTCGTGGGTGGCCTGGGCGATGTCGGGGTCGATACCGAGGGCGCGGAGCATGGCTGCCGCGGCGTCCATTTCGTCGGCGCGGCGCCTGGCGTGGCGACGCGTTCCGTCGACGACGCGGGCAATCGTGGCGGCGTCGGCCCGGGTCAACTCGTCGGCGATATTGGTGGTGAGCCATTCTTCGAGGCCGAGCGCGCGACCCGCGGTGAGGGCTTCGACGATGGCCGCGGACATGCCCTTGTAGAAGATGCTGCGCAGCAGTTTTCGTTCCGCGGCCGCACCCGCCGGTGCGTCGAGGATGTCGACGGATGCCCCGTGACGGGTGAGGATTTCCGCGGCCCGGTGTGCGTCGCGACCGCTCGCCATCAGAGGTGTCCGGAGTCCGCGGCCGGGGACCGGAGCCATGATCGCCACGTCGACGAAACCGAGTCCGCGTCGCGCGGCGTGGGCATCGAGGGTGCGTTTGAGGTCGGGCGCGGCGGTGTTCATGTCCACCCAGACGGCATCGGCACTCATTGCGGGGCTTCCCCGTTCGAGTGCGGCCGTTGCGGCGCGCGCGTTGTTCACGCTGAGGACGAGGTCGGCGGTGTCGACGGCCTCGGCCTCGGACCGGCACGCGATGGCTCCGTCCGGTGCGGCGACTGCGGGGTCGAAGGCGCGAACTGAAGCGTCGGCGGCGATCAGATCGCGCGCGAATGCGTCGCCTGCCTCGCCGAGTCCGAGGACGGCGATCGTCGTCTGCTGGGTCATCGGTTCCTCTTTCCTGGGTGGATCTGGTGCCATGTGCGATCCAGGTGACGATGGGTCGGTACAATATCGGTAACAATTTTGGTGATGATCTGAGCGGAGATAGCCCGATGCCGGTGAAGGAAGCTCGCGAGCACAGCACGGATCAGGCTGCGGTCACCGACCTGATTCGCACAGCGATCCTCGACGGGGATTTCGCGCCCAACCAGCGCATGGTCGAGGCAGACCTGTGTGCGCAGTACGACGCCAGTCGCAGCGCGGTCCGGGCGGCCCTGCATGAACTCACCGCCCAGGGCCTCGTCGAACGGATCCAGAACCGCGGCGCCCGCGTGCGGTCGGTGTCGCTGGACGAGGCGGTCGAGATCACCGAGGTACGGATGGTCGTCGAAGGACTGTGCGCGGCGAAGGCGGCCCAGAAGATCACCGACGCGGAGATCGAGGAACTCACCGCCCTGCGCGAGGAATTGACGACGTCGGTCTCGGCCGGAGACGTGTTCGGGTATTCGCGAGCGAACCAGTTGTTGCACAAACGCGTTCGGGAGATCAGTGCGCAGCGCTCGGCCGACGAGATCCTCGAGCGCCTGCGTGGCCAGCTGGTGCGACACCAGTTCAAGCTGTCGATGCACCCCGGCCGGATGTCGGTGTCGCTGCCCGAGCACGTCGCGATCATCGACGCGGTCTGCGCGCGCGACCCGGAGCGGGCGGAGGCAGCCATGCGGCACCACCTGGCGAGCGTGACCACTGCGCTCGAGGACGTCGCCGAAGCCCGGCAGGGATGACCGCACGCGGGCATTCACAAGGAGACCCGTTCGCGCACTGAACTCGTCGTCGCACGCGACCCGACGCGGTCCGTCACGAAGACCACCACCAGCGCTGCCACCGCGAGCAGGGCGGCAACCGCGAAGGCCCCGAACCCCCACCGTGGAGTCCCGGAAGCGACGAGCACGCCGCCCAGCCAGGGGCCGAAGACAGCGCCGAACCGGCCGATCCCCGACGTGAGCCCGACGGCGGTGGCCCGGAAGTCGGCCTCGCTGTGCGCGGCGGCGCCGGCGTAGACCATGGTCTGGGCGCTGAACAACCACACCCCGGTCGCGAAGACCACGGCGTAGGTCGCGGCGAGCGGCATCTGCACCGACAGCGCCGCGATACCGATCGCGGTCAACGCGAACCACACGAGCGCGGTCGGGATCGGTCCGACCCGGTCGGCCACCTGCCCGGCGATCAGCATGCCCGCGATGCCACCGAGATTGATCACCAGCAGGAAGCTCAACGCCGAGCCGAGTTCGTACCCGGTCGACCGCATCATGACCGGCAGCCAGGTGGCCACCCCGTACACCAGCAGCAGCCCGGCGAACGACGCCGTCCACAACGCCGGGGTGGTGATCGCATGGGATCCGGTGAAGAGCAGGCGGATCCGGTGCGCAGTCGTCGACGACGCCCCGCCCCTGCCGGTCGGGGCCGTCACGAAGTCCGCGACCGCCACACCTCGACTGCGAGCGAGCGCTTCGGCATCGGCGACGCGGCCGCGAGCGAGCAGATACCCCATCGATTCGGGGAGGAACTTCAGCATGAGCGGCACGGCGAGTATCAGCGGTAGGCCACCGAGCAGGAACAGGAAGCGCCATCCGCGGCTCTCCAGGAAAAGCATGCTCAGTCCCGGGGCGAGGATGCCACCGGCCTGATGGGCGGTCATCAGCGACGCGACCATCAGGTTCGCCCTGCCGCGCGGGGCGTACTCCATGACCATCGAGATGGCGGTGGGGATGAGCCCGCCGAGGCCGAGGCCGGCCACACCCCGCGCCGCTGCGAAGACCTCGACAGAGGGGGCGACCGCGCAGGCCAGTGACGCGATCGAGAACAACGCGACGCCCGCGACGATCGCGGTGCGCCGGCCGAGCCGGTCGGCGATCGGTCCGGCGGCCAGCGCGCCGATCAGCATGCCGAGGGTCGCGACGCTGCCCACGGTGCCGGCGGCTCCGGGGCTCATTCCGAGGGCCGGGTCGGCGAGCATGCGCGGCAACACCGCACCGTAGACGAAGGTGTCGAGCCCGTCGCACAGGATGGCGAACCAACACAGGGCCAGCACCGTGAGAGCGAGGCGGGTCCGGGCGCGCTCGGACCCGGTGTGGTCGGTGGTCATGGGCACTCCAGATGGTTGTGGGGCTTCAGCCCTGGTCATGCCGTGGTGGGTGCTGTCGGTGCCTCCACGGGCGGATCGGTGAGCCGGGCCTGCCGGGTCCTGGGTCCGAAGACGGCGAGAGCGAGCGCACCGACCAGCCAGCTTCCGGCGATGAAGTAGAAGACGCTTTGATACCCGGTGCCGGTGTACAGCGCGGCGATGACGAGCGGTCCGACGGCGTTCGACAGACGTCCGAGCCCGTAGGAGACGCCAGTGCCCAACGACCGGGTCCGAGTGTCGAACAGTTCCGGGGAGTAGGCGTAGGCCACTGCGGTGTACCCGCGCTCGAAGAAGTTCACGAGGAAGCCGAACACCACGATCATGATCGGGTTGAACGTCAGCCCGTAGAAGAGGCCGCAGATCGCGATCACCACACCGAATGCGACGAGGCACCACTTGCGTTCGACGCGGTCGGTGACCTGTGCGGCGAGGAAGCAGCCCAGCGGCGCACCGACCGTCGTCAGCGCGACGTAGAAGATCGACTTCTCCACGCTGAGGCCCTCCTGCGCCAACAGGGTGGGCGCCCAACTGGAGTAGCCGAAGAAGCCGACGGTCTGGGTCACCCACATGACCGAGAGCAGGACCGTGGGAACCAGGTATCTCTTCTGCAGGAGCAGCCGCAGCGGAGCCTTGGTCTGCTTGGTCGCAACCGCGATCGGGGCGGCAGGATCGGGCAGCGGGCCCTTCTCCGCGGCGACGCGGGATTCGATCTGGCTCAGAACGGCGTCGGCCTTCTCGTACTGCCCCTTGCTCTCGTACCAGCGGGGCGATTCCTTCAGGTGCCGGGTGAAGAGGAGGAAGAGGATGCCGAGACTGCCCCACAGGTAGACCAGCCGCCACGACCAGTCGGTGAGCGGAACGACCGCGGCGGCAACGAGGTTGGTGATCGGCGTGCCGCAGATGCCGATGACGATGGCGTAGGCCTGGTACTTTCCGCGAACGGCGGCGGGGTAGATCTCGTTGACGTAGATGACCGCCACCACGGTCATCGCCGACAGCCCCGCCGAGGTGAGAACCCGCAGTACGCCGAGGGACACGATGTCCCAGGAGAACACCGACGCGAACGAGAAGACGGCGAACCACAGGGTGGTGATGGCCAACGCGTTCTTACGGCCCCAGCGGTCGGCGATCCAGCCACCGATGAGGGAGCCGAAGAACATGCCGACGAAGGACAGGGAGGTCACGTAGGCGACCTGGTTGACGGTGACCCCCCACAGCTTGACGAGTTTGGGGACGGTGGTGGCGAACGTGTTGATGTCCGCGAACTCGAAGAAGTAGGCGAACGAGACGGCCACGAGGGTGATCTTGTGGAACCGCGAAATCGGCAGGCGGTCCAGCCGATTCGCTGCGTTGGAATGCTGCACGGGACAATCCTTCTCGGGAAATGTTGCAGTGGAGGGAGGGCTCAGTAGTCCTCGCCCGGCCAGTACAGGCGCATCGGGTTG
The DNA here is from genome assembly GCF_058628105.1 of Rhodococcus sp. G6(2025). Lineage (NCBI taxonomy): Bacteria > Bacillati > Actinomycetota > Actinomycetes > Mycobacteriales > Nocardiaceae > Rhodococcus > Rhodococcus sp. G6(2025). The sequence continues at coordinate 177,455 of NZ_CP179750.1, read as the reverse complement.
GCCACGAGGAGTTTGTGCTGCAGTTCCGGCGTGGTGGCCACGTGGGGAATGTGGTCGACGAGGAGCCCGTCGTCGGGCATGTGGTCGGTGAGGTTGGGGTGAGGCCAGTCGCTGCCCCAGAGCACCGAATCCGGGAACTCCTCGACCACTCGTTGACTGAAGGGCACGACGTCGGTGTAGGCGTTCTGTTCGCCGTTCAGCGCCGGCGGGCCGATGACGGTGAGCCGTTCCGGGCAGCTGACCTTCACCCACGCCTCGTTGCGCGCGACGAAGCTCAGGAATCGGCTGAACTCCGGCCCGTCGACAGGTCGAGTGACGTCCGGTCGTCCCATGTGGTCCACCACCAGCGGGGTGGGCAACGTGTCGAAGAAACCCTCCAGGCCTTCCAGGTCGGGGCCCTCGAAATAGATGACGATATGCCAACCCAGGGGGGCGATCTTCCGCGCGATGGTGGTCAGGTCGTCCTTCGGGGTGCCCTCGACCAGTCGCGGAAGAAAGTTGAACCGCACTCCTCGCACGCCCGCCTCGTCGAGTCGGCGCAACTCGGTGTCGGTGATGTCGGGGCGGACCGTGGCGATGCCGCGTGCCCGGCCGCCTGCCGCCTGAACGGCGTCGACCATCGCGCTGTTGTCCGTTCCGTGGCAGGTCGCCTGAACGATGACGTTGCGACTCATCCCGAGGTGATCACGCAGCGCGAAGAGTTGATCCTTGCTCGCATCGCACGGGGTGTACTTGCGTTCGGTCGCGAAGGGGAACTGGGCGCCGGGCCCGAAAACGTGGCAGTGGGCGTCCACCGATCCCGCCGGCACCTCGAAGCGCGGCGTGGATGGGTTCTGGTACCAGTCCAGCCAGCCCGGGGTCTTGGTGAAAGGTCCGGTCCCCGCCAGTAGTGCGGACGTACTTCCCTGGAACGCGCGTCGACTCAGATCCGACATAGTTTCTTTCTCCTTGGCATCCTGCACAATGCGTCAGCAGTGCGGCCGTTGTGTCCATGTTGACCGGAAATCCCTGCGGGCCAACGAGTACCGACGGCACCGCATCGCTCGCGCCCGAATCGGCGCGGCGCCGCGGCGCCGAACGAAACAGCCGGCATGGCACTCCTCACAGCGATGATCCGATCGCGTGACTCAGGTCACTCGGCACATAACCTATACGATCCGCCACGATCTCCACAACCTTCTCGTCGTGAAAAATGAGTACGTGATTGTTGACAATTTGGTCGGCAATATGCGCTACTTGCTACCGGGCGAGGTGCCCCCGTCCACATCTCGGACAGCGAGGAAAGGAATCTCTCATGGCACATCAGGTAGAACCGGCCCTGCTGGTCGTCAGCGCCCACGCGGGCGACTTCGTCTGGCGGGCCGGCGGAGCCATTGCCGCCGCCACTGCTCGCGGCGAACGCGCGAAAGTCGTGTGCCTGAGCTACGGCGAGCGCGGTGAATCCGCTCGGGCATGGCGGGACGGCAAGTCGCTCGAGGAGATCAAGGACATCCGGCGGGGAGAAGCGGAAGCGGCCGCGTCGGCACTGGGAGCGGAGATCGAGTTCTTCGACGCCGGCGACTACCCGCTGCTGCCCTCGCCGGAGTTGGTCGACCGGTTGGTGCACGTCTATCGCGACGTCAATCCTACTGTCGTGCTGACCCATCCGCTGATCGACCCGTACAACGCCGACCATCCCGCGGCCGCCCGAATGGCGCTCGACGCCCGCATCCTGGCGCAGGCGATCGGGTACCCCGCCGAGGGTGAGCCCCTGGGCGCCCCGCCGGTGTTCTTCTTCGAGCCGCACCAGCCCGAGCAGTGCGACTTCAAGCCGAACGTGCTGATCGACATCACCGACGTCTTTCCGCAGAAGCGCAAGGCGATGGAATCCCTTGTGGCGCAGGAACACATGTGGACCTACTACACCGACCTCGCGCGGCGCCGCGGTGTCCAGGTCAAGCGCAACGCCGGACCGAACCTCGGCTTCAGCACCGACACGATGGGTGAGGCGTACGTGCGGTACTACCCGCAGGTGGCGGAGGTGCTGTCGTGAAAGACCCCGTGATCCTCACCGACCCGGCCAAGACCCCCCTCGACACGGTCGACGCCCTCGCCGAGTTCGGCACCGCGACGGTGCACGAGGCGCAGGGGCGTACCGGCCTCGCCGGCCCGCAGTTCCGGCCCATCCAGTCCGGCGCCCGGATCGCCGGCACCGCCGTCACCGTCCTGTCCTGGCCCGGCGACAACCTGATGATCCACGCCGCCATCGAACAGTGCAGCGCCGGCGACATCCTGGTGGTCACCACCAACTCCCCCTCGACGGACGGCATGTTCGGCGAACTGTTCGCCACCGCCCTGCAGGCGCGGGGTGTCCGCGGACTCGTCATCGACGCCGGCGTCCGCGACGTCGCCGAACTGAACGAGATGGGCTTTCCCGTGTGGTCCACCGCGGTGTCCGCGCAGGGCACGGTCAAGGCCACCGCCGGCGCGGTGAACATCCCCGTGACCCTGGGCCTCGTGTCCGTCGACGCGGGCGACGTCGTGGTGGCCGACGACGACGGTGTGGTCATCGTGCCCCGCGCCACCGCCGCCGACGCGGTCGCCGCCTCCCGCGCCCGGCTGGAGAAGGAAGAGGTTGCGCGACAGTCCTTCCGCGCCGGCGAGCTGGGCTTGGACCGGTACGGTCTGCGTCCGGTCCTCGACTCCCTCGGCGTGCGGTACCTGTCGCAGAAGCAGTACCGGCTGGAACAGCAGGAGACGCTGTGATGGGCGGCATCGCCTGCACGTGGATGCGGGGCGGTACGTCCAAGGGGGCGTTCTTCCTCGCCGCGGATCTCCCCTCCGACCTCCGCGAGCGGGACGATCTCCTGCTGCGCGTCATGGGCTCCCCCGATCCCCGTCAGATCGACGGGATCGGGGGCGCCCACCCGCTCACCAGCAAGGTCGCGGTGATCGGCCCGTCGGATGATCCGCGCGCGGACGTCGACTACCTGTTCCTGCAGGTTGCGGTGGATCAGGCCCTCGTGTCGTCGGCGCAGAACTGCGGCAACATCCTCGCCGGCGTCGGCCCGTTCGCCGTCGAACACGGCCTGGTGCCTGCCGATTCCGAGCACACGAGTGTCCGGATCCGGATGGTCAATTCGGACGGCTTCGCCACGGCAACGTTCCCGACACCGGGCGGGCAGGTCGATCACGCCGGCAGCTGCGAGATCGCCGGAGTGCCCGGCGCCGCCGCACCGATCAGCATCGCGTTCTCCGGCACCGCGGGCTCGACCTGCGGGGCGCTGCTGCCGACCGGCCGCGTCGTCGACACCGTCGACGGAGTGGACGTCACCTGCATCGACAACGGCATGCCGACGGTCGTCATCGCTGCCGCCGATCTCGGGGTGAGCGGACACGAGAGCCCCGCGGACCTCGAGGCCGACACCGACCTGGCCGACCGGCTCGCCCACATCCGTTCGCAGGCAGGCAAATTGATGGGACTCGGCGATGTGTCCACCACGACCGTTCCCAAGATGACCTTGGTCGCCGCCCCGCTCGGCGACGGCACCCTCGACACCCGCACGTTCATCCCCGTGCGGTGCCACACCGCCATCGGCGTGCTCGGAGCGCTCACCGTCGGCACCGCGGTCCGGATCCCCGGATCGGTCGCCGATCGACTCAGCCGTCACCGCGACGACGGCGTCGTCCGCATCGAACACCCCACCGGGTACTTCGACGTCGACATCGACCTGACCTACACCGGTGACGCCGGCGTCGACATCCGCCGCGCCGCCGTGATCCGCACCGCCCGCACCCTGTTCGACGGCACCGTCTACCCCCGGCCCGCCGGCCCCCACACCGAGGACAACTCATGAGCACCGACGACGCCCGCTTCGACATCGCCCACCTCGGCTACGTCGAACTGTTCACCCCGACCTTCGACGAGAGCAGGTGGTTCTTCACCGAACTGCTCGGCCTGCGCGAGGTCGCCGCCGACGGCGACAGCGTGTACCTGCGTTCGTGGGACGACTACCAGCACCACTCCCTCAAGCTCACCGCCCACGACACGTCGGGCATCGGGCGGCTGGGCTACCGGACGTCGAGTGCTGCGGCACTGGAACGCCGTGTCTCGGCGATCGAGGCCGCCGGCCGCGGCATCGGGTGGCGCGACGGTGATCCCGGAATCGGCAAGACCTACACGTTCGCCGACCCCGACGGTCACCCGATGGACCTGTACTGGGAGGTCGAGAAGACCGCTCCTCCGGCGGAGTTCGCGCCGGCGCTGAAGAATCAGGCCGAACGCTACCCGGGTGCGCCCGCCACGGTTCGCCGCCTCGATCACGTGAACTTTCTCGCCGCGGACGTCGAGACCAATGGAACCTTCGTCCGGGACGTGCTCGGCGGCCGTCCCACCGAACAGATCCGGCTGAACACGGGCAAAATCGCCGGACAGTGGCTGACCTTCACGAACAAGAGTTACGACGTGGTGTACACCGAGGACTGGACGGGCAGCAACGGGCGTCTGCATCACATCGCGTTCGCCACCGACACCCGCGAGGACATCCTCCGCGCCGCCGACGTCTTCCTCGAAAACGGTGTTTACATCGAGACCGGACCCCACAAGCACGCCATCCAGCAGACGTTCTTCCTCTACGTCTACGAGCCGGGCGGCAACCGTATCGAGTTCTGCAACCCCGGAGCGCGGCTGATCCTCGATCCCGACTGGGACGTCATCGAATGGACCGAGGCCGAACGGTCGAAGGGTCAGGCGTGGGGAATGAAGACCATCGAGACGTTCCACACCCACGGCACCCCACCCGTTCCGAGCACCCACTGAGACACGGGACGCACCGTCGAAAGGGACCGACATGACCGTCGACGTCACGGGCGGCGAATCGCACGCGACCGTCCGCACCGACCGGCCCGAACGGTACGGCAAACAACTCGTGTCCCACCTCGGCCGCCGCAACGGCGGAGAGTGGACACCGGACACACGATCCGGCTGGATCGACCTGGCCGGCGGCCGCGCCACGGTGACCGCCGGAGACGGCGAACTACACCTGCACCTCGTCGCCGAATCCGGCGAGCTGCCCCGACTGGAAGACGTCGTCGGAAGGCATCTCGTCAGATTCGGCGAACGTGACGGTCTGACCGTCGGATGGGTAAGGGACGGTCAGGTGCCGACGTAGGCCGCGAGGTGCTCGCCGGTGAGGGTGGAGCGGGCGGACACCAGATCCTCCGGCCTGCCCTCGAACACGATCCGGCCGCCGTCGTGGCCGGCGCCCGGGCCGAGGTCGATGATCCAGTCGGCGTGCGCCATGACCGCCTGGTGATGCTCGATGACGATGACCGACTTACCGGAGTCGACGAGCCGGTCGAGCAGTCCGAGCAGCTGTTCGACGTCGGCGAGGTGCAGGCCGGTGGTCGGTTCGTCGAGGACGTAGGTGTCGCCCTTGTCGGCCATGGCGGTGGCCAGCTTGAGCCGCTGCCGTTCGCCGCCGGACAGCGTGGTCAGCGGCTGTCCGAGGCTGAGGTAGCCGAGCCCGACGTCGGCGAGCCTCTGCAGAATCTTGTGCGCCGCCGGGATCCGTGCCTCGCCGGAACCGAAGAACTCCTCGGCCTCGGCCACCGGCATCGCGAGCACTTCGGCGATATTCCGGCCGCCCAGCGTGTACTCGAGCACCTCGGCCTGGAACCGCTTCCCCTCGCACTCCTCGCAGGGGGATTCGACGGTGGCCATCACACCCAGGTCGGTGTAGATGACACCGGCGCCGTTGCATGTGGGGCACGCGCCCTCGGAGTTGGAACTGAAGAGCGCCGGCTTCACACCGTTGGCCTTCGCGAACGCCTTGCGGATCGGCTCGAGCAGCCCGGTGTAGGTCGCCGGGTTGCTTCGCCGGGAACCCTTGATCGCGCCCTGGTCGATCGACACCACGCCGTCCCGCCCGGACACCGAACCGTGGATCAGCGAACTCTTGCCCGAGCCCGCCACTCCGGTCACGACCACCAGCATGCCGAGTGGAATGTCGACGTCGACGCCGCACAGGTTGTGGCTGTCTGCGCCACGCACCTCGAGTGCCCCCGACGGTGTGCGCACCGACTGCTTCAGCGACGCCCGGTCGTCCAGATGCCGCCCGGTGAGCGTGTCACTGGAACGCAGACCCTCGACGGTGCCCTCGAACACCACCTGGCCCCCCTCGGTGCCGGCGCGCGGTCCGAGGTCGACGACGTGGTCGGCGATCGCGATCGCCTCCGGCTTGTGCTCCACCACCAGCACCGTGTTGCCCTTGTCGCGCAACTGCAGCAGCAGGCCGTTCATCCTCTGGATGTCGTGCGGGTGCAGGCCGATGGTCGGCTCGTCGAAGACGTAGGTGACGTCGGTGAGCGACGAACCGAGGTGGCGGATCATCTTCGTGCGCTGCGCCTCTCCACCGGACAGGGTGCCCGACGGCCGGTCGAGGGAGAGGTACCCCAATCCGATCTCCGTGAATGAGTCGAGGAGATGTTGCAGGCCGGTGAGCAGCGGGGCCACCGTTTCCACGGCGACCCGTCCTCCGTCCGCTCCTCGCTCCTTCGTCGCTGCGATGCTCCGTCGTCCTCCTGTCGCCGGCGGTTCGTCCAGACCCCGGACCCAGTCGGCGAGGTCGCTGATCTGCATCGAGCAGACGTCGGCGATGTTCTTGCCCTTGATCTTCGACGATCGGGCACCCTCGCTGAGTCGGGTGCCGTCGCAGTCGGGGCAGGTGGCGAACGTGATCGCCCGTTCCACGAACGCGCGGATGTGCGGCTGCATGGCGTCGACGTCCTTGGCCAGGAACGACTTCTGGATCTTCGGGATCAGACCCTCGTACGTCACGTTGACGCCCTCGACCTTGATCTTGGTCGGCGGCTTGTAGAGCAGGTCCTGCAGTTGCTTTTTCGTGAACTTCGCGATCGGCTTGTCCGGATCGAAGTAGCCGCAGCCCCGGAAGATGCGGCCGTACCAGCCCTCCATGCTGTAGCCGGGGATCGTCAGCGCGCCCTCGTTGAGCGACTTGCTGTCGTCGTAGAGCGCCGTCAGGTCGAAGTCGGTGACCGAGCCCCGGCCCTCGCATCGCGGACACATGCCGCCGGTGATGCTGAAGCTCCGCCGCTCCTTCGTCTCCTGACCGCCGCGCTCGATGGTGACGGCGCCCGCGCCGGAGATCGACGCGACGTTGAAGGAGAACGCCTGGGGCGAGCCGATGTGCGGCTTCCCGAGCCGGCTGAACAGGATGCGCAGCATCGCGTTGGCGTCGGTGGCGGTGCCGACGGTGGAGCGGGGGTTCGAGCCCATCCGCTCCTGGTCGACGATGATCGCCGTCGTCAGCCCGTCGAGTACGTCGACGTCGGGTCGCGCCAGTGACGGCATGAAGCCCTGTACGAAGGCGCTGTAGGTCTCGTTGATCATCCGCTGCGACTCCGCGGCGATCGTGGCGAACACCAGCGAGCTCTTGCCCGAGCCGGAGACACCGGTGAACACCGTCAGCCGGCGCTTCGGGAGCTCGACACTGATGTCCTTGAGGTTGTTCTCGCGCGCGCCGTGCACGCGGATGAGATCGTGACTGTCGGCAAGGTGCAGATCCGGCGACCCTGAATCTTCCCGTCGCTTCGCTCGCCCCGTCGTGCCCGCCTTCGTGCCCGTGCTCATCGTGTCTCCCTCTGTTGGGCGGAGCCGCCTGCGCGGTCTCCGTCGGCGTCGATCAGCGCAGTTCCTGGATACGAACCATGTTGCCCGCGGGATCGCGGAAGGCGCAGTCGCGAACCCCGTACGGCTGCTCGGTCGGCTCCTGAACGACCTCCGCGGAGTCGCTGGCCTGCAGCTTCTCGAAGACGCCGTCGAGGTTCCTGGTGGCCAGGTTGATGGCTGCGTAGGTGCCCTTGGCCATCATCTCGGTGATGGTGCGGCGCTCGTCGTCGGTGATACCGGGGTCGGCGGCCGGCGGATGCAGAACGATGGACGTGCCGGGCTGGTCGGCCGGGCCGACCGTGATCCAGCGCATCCCGTTGTATCCGACGTCGTTGCGGACCTCGAAGCCGAGAGTGTCGCGATAGAAGGCCAACGCGGCGTCCGGGTCGTCCTGCGGGAGGTAGGTCTGGTGAATTGTGATGTCCATGGGATCACGATAATTACGAATCAGCGACCTGCGCTTCTCGATTCCTGATCGGTCTGGTGACCTGTTTCGCCACGCACGACGGAATGCCCGCCGTCGCGTCCGCCTGCTGGCGCCGGTAGGTGCTGGGCGGGACCCCGGTCAGCTCGGTGAAACGCGTGCTGAAGGTGCCCAGCGACGAGCAGCCGACCGCGAAACACACCTCGGTCACGCTGAGGTCGCCGCGACGCAGCAGCGCCATCGCCCGCTCGATGCGCCGCGTCATCAGGTACGAATACGGAGACTCGCCGTACGCGAGCCGGAACTGACGGCTGAGGTGCCCGGCCGACATGTTCACGCCACGGGCGAGCGACTCGACGTCCAGCGGCTGCGCGTGCTCCCGATCGATCCGGTCGCGGACGCGGCGCAGCAGCGCGAGGTCGCGTAAGCGCTGGTTCTCAGCGGTACTGCTCGTCACACACGAGATCGTGCCACGTCGAACCGGAGTTGCCTAGCGTCACTCGCCCCGCGCTCACGCTCCTCACGCCGGGTCGGGTGTTGCGCCTCGGCAGTGGTCGACGAGCGAGACCTGTTCGTCCGGGGCCGGCAGCCGGTCCCGCTCGGCACCGTCCAGGTGCCGAGCTTCCACTGAACCCAGCTGCTCCCAGTAATTCTCCGACCGCGCCAGCGGAGTCCGCCGAAAGTCCATGCGTCGCCCTCCCTGGATTGCCAGGTCCAGTCGTTGTCTGGGCACCCGGGCCGCCGCGACCGTTACCGCGTCGCCGCGGCCCGCCACCCCTCCGCACCGAGTCTTCCCCGCACCGCGAAGCCGAGACAGGGCCGTTCGGCCCTACCACCACGAGCTCGGGCAGCGTCATCGACGGCTGCCCCCGAAATCAGTAATGTTGGATGGCGTCCGGCCGTCTCACGCGGCCACGCTTCCGGAGCGCCTCGATCACCGAGGAGGAGCGGATGACCGAGATCGATACCTCGCACGAGCAGTGCCTCGTCGACTCTCTACGGGCACGCGACGAGTCGGCGTTCGCCGAACTGGTCGACCTGCACACACCGATGATGCTGCGCGTGGCGCGGGGATACGTGGCCAGCGCCGAGGTCGCGGAAGACGTCGTCCAGGAAACCTGGATCGCCGTCCTCCAGGGCATCGACAGATTCGAAGGCCGCTCCACCCTCCGTACCTGGTTGTTCCGGATACTCGTCAACATCGCCAAGAAACGGGGAGTGCGGGACCGGCACGATGTCGACGCCGCGCTGGCCGCCTACACGGGCAGCGCCGCCGTGGACCCGTCCCGGTTCCTGCCGGCATCCTCCCCGGAGGATCCACACCACTGGGCGACTCCGCCGACCAGTTGGCCGGAGACCCCCGAGGGGTCGGTCCTCGGTGCGGAGGTGCTCGACGTCGCCGGCCGCGAACTCGAGCACCTACCCGACCGTCAGCGGATCGTGGTCGTTCTGCGTGACGTCCTCGGCTACGACGCCGAGGAAGTGTCCGCGATGCTCTCGATCACCCCGGCGAACCAGCGGGTGCTGCTGCACCGGGGTCGCGCGCACGTGCGCCAGGCCCTCGAGGATTATCTTGGAACGGGAGCGTGAGACATGGAAGACATGGACTGCCAGGACCTCGTCGAACTCGTCACGGCCTACCTCGAGAATGACATGGACCCCGATGCCCGGGTCCGATTCGAAACCCATCTGGGCGAATGCTCGGGATGCGCCACCTATCTCGAACAGATCGAGCAGACGGTGCACACCCTCGGCGCGCTCCCCCCGGACGAGCTCGATCCGGCGTTGCGGGACCGCCTGCTCGCCGCGTTCCGCGAGTGGCGTTGACGGCGGGAAACTCGCCGCAAAAATAATCTCCGGCAGGGTGTAACGTTTCGCGCCCTCGCAGACACCGTTCGAGTAGCCGTGAACGTTGGGTTCGCGGCACTCGGACAGGAATTCAGACCATGAACGCCACACATTCGCACCAAGACGACCGACGCACCCACCGCGGCTCGCTGCGGAAGCGGATCGTGACCGTGGTGGTGGCTGCAGCCGCATTCGGCGTCCTTCCCGTCGGTGTCGCGGGCGCGGTCGCGCCGGCCGCGGAACACCCGGTCGCCGCAGTGGCCGCCCCTGACACCGGCCGCGACATCCCCGGCGGCAACGACGATCGGACCCGCGATCGGCAGCGCGACCAGCGGCAGGAACGCCGGGCGGAGAACATGCCCACCGATCAGGTCCCGATCATCTGGAACGTCCCAATCAACTGAGTTTGCATACCAACTGAGGGGCAGCATCTTTCGCCACACCCTCGGCTCGGCACCTCCGCCGGTCGGCAATCGGCGGGGCTGCTGTCGCCCTTCGTTCACCGCTGTGTGTTATTCAAGGCTCATGACTGCGTCGTCGATCGATCCGCCCGTAGGAGCCACCCTCTCAGCCATCCGGGCCGTCGCACCCAAGCTGGCTCCGAGCGAGCGTCGGGTGGCGGACGTGTGCGTGGAGCGTCCGCAGGATGTTGCGTGGTGGTCGGCGGCCGATGTCGCGGAACACGCAGAGACATCGACTGCCACCGTGATTCGTGCGTGCCAGAATTTGGGTTTCAAGGGGTTCCAGCACTTACGGATGTTGCTGCTACGGGATCTGGGGTCGGCCGATACCGGATCGGGGGGAACACCCGCCCACGAAGAGAACGGCACCGGACTGGTGCGGGCTGTGTTCGCCGAGCTGGCGACGGATCTCGCCGGCGCCCTGGCACCGCTCGACGAAGACTCGTTCGAGCGGGCGGTGACGGCGCTCGCGGAGGCGGAGCGGGTGCTCGTTGTCGGCAACGGAGCGTCGGGACCGTCGGCGGCTGCCGTGGCCGTGCGGTTCATTCTCAACGGCCGCCACGCCGAGGCGCCGACCGACGCCGTGATCCAGCAATTGACTGCCGGGCGCCTGACCTCCCGTGACGTGTGCCTCGCGGTGAGCGACAGCGGGTTGAACTCGGTCACCCTGCGTCCGGTCGAGGCCGCGCGGGCAGCGGGGGCCACGGTCATCGGCGTCACCAGCTACGCCCGTTCGACTCTCGTGGAGAAATCCGACATCGGACTGGTCATCGGCGGCGGTACGGGACCGTGGGGTGGACTGGGCGCATCGGCCACGGTAGTGCAGCTCGCGTTTCTCATCAGCCTGCAGATCGCTGTCTGCCGGGCGCGGGGCGACTCGGCCGAGGCAGCGGCAGCGGCGTTCAAACAGATTGTGCCGCTGATCTATCCGTGATGGCATCGTGCTACAGCCGTTGCGCGAAGCATCACCGCTGATTGGATCGCCATTTGCCCGCCATTAACCTGACCCTGGCTAACTACCGATGTAACGAAATTCCCCGTCTCGTCGAGATTGGGTAACGTCATTTCATCGGGAGAGGCCAATGGGCAGGATTCGGATCGAGAATCTGAGTCGAAAGTTCGCAGATTTCACCGCCGTCGACAACATCGACCTCGACATCCTGGACGGCGACTTCCTGGTCCTCCTCGGGCCCAGCGGATGCGGAAAGACCACGCTGCTGAGGATGCTCGCGGGGCTGCTCGCGCCGACCAGCGGACGGATCCTGCTCGACGACGACGACATCACCGCGGCGCCCTCCCGCCGCCGGGACGTCGCGATGGTTTTCCAGAGCTACGCGCTCTACCCGCACCTCAGCGTCGCGAAGAACCTCGCGTTTCCGTTGCGTGTCAAAAAGATGCGTAAGTCGGAGGCAGCGGAGCGCGTCGATGCCGTCGCCCGGCAACTCGACATCGCGCACCTGCTCGGCCGAAAGCCGAAGGAACTGTCCGGTGGCCAGCGGCAGCGCGTTGCAGTCGGGCGCGCGATCGTGCGTGATCCGAAGGCGTTCCTGATGGACGAGCCGCTGTCCAACCTCGATGCGAAGCTCAGGACCGCGACGAGGCGCGAGCTCACCGACCTCCATCGTCGCCTCCGCGCCACATTCGTGTACGTCACCCACGATCAGGTCGAGGCGATGACGATGGCGACGCGGATCGCGCTGCTGAACAACGGCGCACTCGAACAGGTCGGAACACCCGAGGACGTCTACGACCGGCCGGCGTCCGTGTTCGTCGCAGGGTTCCTCGGCAGTCCCGCGATGAACCTGCTCGACGCACGCGTCCGCACCGTCGACGGCACTGTTGTCGCGTCCGCCGAGGGCGTGACCGCACCGCTGTGGCGTGGACAGACCGACGGCCGCGACGTCGTCCTGGGCATCCGGCCGGAGCATCTCCGCGTCGCCGACCCTGTGGATCATCCCGGGGTACGGCTGTCGGTCGACGTCACGTCCGTCGAGAATCTCGGCAGCGAGCAGGTCGCGTACTGCGAGGTCGGGGGTGCCACGGTCTGCGTGCGCGCACCGCGACCGATTGCACTGCGCGCCCATCGATCCGCCGCCCTGGCCGCGGATCCCGCCCACGTTCACCTCTTCGACCGCGCGACCGGACGCCGCCTGGAATGGGTCGACGTCCCGGAACTCACCGACTCCGACTCCGCGGCCCCCACGGCTGTGGACCACTCTCCCGAAACACTTTCCGCAACAGGAGCAGCGTGATGCGTAGACCGACATTTACTGTCGTCGTAGTGGCGGCCGTGGCCGCCGCTCTGACCGGCTGTGCCACCGGCGGAGCCGCGCCGGGCGCCTCGGGCACCGGCGCACCGGTCCCGGAACTGTCTCCCGACCAGCAGGTCGACATCGTCTTCGAGTCGTACAACCTCCAGCAGGCCGGGCTCTGGTCGGACACGATCAACGGCCTCGTCGCCGACTTCGAGGCGCAGCACCCGAACATCCACGTGAAGGCCCAGCCGCCGCAGGGCAGCGGCACGGCCGGCGCCGGAACCGCGAGTAGTGTGCAGACGCAGATGCTCGCCGGCTCGCCCCCCGATGTGGCCCAATTGACCTTCGACACTCTCGATTTCGCCGTCAACGAACTCGGCGCCCAGTCGCTCGACGGACTGTTCGGAGCCGAGGCCGTGGACGCGACGTTCAGTGGAGAGCATCCGTTCCACCCGCGGGCCGCGACCCTCGGCGACTGGGACGGCGAAACGTACGGCATCCCGTACGTGTTCTCCACACCCACCCTCTTCTACAACGCGACCGCGCTCACGAAGGCCGGGCTGCCCGCCGACGCCGACCTGTCGACGTGGCCGAAGGTGGCGGCTGCCGCCAAAGCCGTGACCGCGGCGACGGGCAAGCCGGCGCTGTCCGTGTCGTGCTCGGTCAAGGGCGGCAACTGGTGCATGCAGGCGCTGTTCCGCTCGGCAGGCGGCGATGTGCTGTCACAAGACCGCAAGACCATCGAATTCGGCGAGCCCGGTGCGGTGTCGGCGGTGACCGCGTTGCGGCAGATGTACGACGACGGCGTCCTCGCCAACCTCGACTCGACCACCCAGTACGAGAGTTTCGCGAAGGGCGACGTGGCGATTCAGCTGCAGACGTCGGCTCTGCAGGGGATGTTCATGAAGTCGGCGGCGACTGGCGGCTGGGACCTGCGTGCCGCGCCGATGCCCGCCTTCGAGGGTCACGCCGCGGTGCCCACCAACTCGGGATCCGCTCTGTTCACGTTCTCCCAGGATCCGGCGAAGCAGCGCGCGTCGTGGGAGTTCATCAAGTTCATGACGAGCGACCATGCGTACACCGAGATCTCCAGCAAGATCGGCTACCTTCCCCTGCGTCCGTCCCTCACCGAGGATCCGGCAGCGCTGAAGGAATGGGCCGACAACAACCCCCTCCTGGCACCCAATCTCGGTCAGCTCGACACGCTCGAGGCCTGGAAATCCTACCCCGGCAACAGCTATGTGCAGGCCGACGACATCCTCGGCCAGGCGGTGGAGGACGCGGTCTACTACGGCAAGGATCCGGCCGCCACCCTGCAGGCGGCGCAGCAGCGCGTGCAGGAACTCATTCAGTAACCACTTCCGACAGAACGAGACACCGACACAATGACCAGCACTCTGCCTGCGTCGACGAATCATCGACGCCTGAATCTGACCGGCACCTATAACTTCCGCGACCTGGGCGGTTTCCCGACTGATACGGGGACCACCAAGTGGAACAAACTGTTCCGGTCGGACGCGCTTCACCAGCTCGACCAGCCGGCCCGCGACCTGCTCCGGAAGCGGAGACTCGCTCTCGTCATCGACCTCCGCGAACAGCAGGAGCTCGACGACAGTCCGAGCGCACTCGACGGCGTCGGACACCGGGTGGAACACCTGCCGGTGTACGAGGGCGAGATCGACCTCGACGGTGCGAACTTCGACCTCGCGGTCGTCTACCGCGACATGGTCGAGAACTACGGACATCGTTTGACCCGCGCCGTCCGCGCCATCGCCGCCTCGGGCGACGACCCGACCGTCGTGCACTGCACCGCGGGAAAGGATCGCACCGGGCTGGTCGTCGCTCTCACCCTCGCGGCGGTGGGTGTCGATCAACGGGACATCGTCGCCGACTACGCGATGTCCGAGGTCCTGCTGGCCGGCGACTGGGCGCTCGGCATGGCCGAGAAGATGCGCGGCCGCGGCCTTCCCGACGGCGTGGACGTCGATCACCTGGTCGGCGCCAGCCCGGCCGTGCTGATGCGCACGACCCTCGACTCCATCGCAGCCGCGCACGGCGGCGTCCGCGACTACCTCCTCGGCCACGGCATGACCGAGCGTGAACTCGACGACCTGCGCGGCGCACTCGTCGCCTGACACCCACTTCCACAGGAGAGACCTCATGTCCCAGTACGGGGAACCCGACCATTACATCCTGCATGTGAGCGACACCCACTTCGTGACCGATGGCGCCCTGCTCCACGATTCGGTCGACAGCGACGCCAACCTCTCCCGGCTGTTCGAGCGGCTCGAGAAGGCCGGCCGGCGACCCGAGGCCATCGTGTTCACCGGCGACCTCGCCGACAGGGGCGAGCCCGAGGCGTACGTGCGCCTGCGCCGGATCGTCGAGCCCGCCGCGGAGCGCCTGGGCGCGAAGGTGATCTGGGTGATGGGCAACCACGACGCCCGGCCCGCCTTCCGGAGCGGCCTGCTCGACACCGAACCCACCCAGGACTCGGTCGACGCGGTCGTCGATGTCAACGGATTGCGGATCATCGTGCTGGACAGCACCGTTCCGGGTTTCCATCACGGCCTGATCAGCGACGAACAGCTGGCCTGGCTGACGGACGTCCTGGCCGAGCCGGCACCGCACGGCACCCTGCTCGCCCTGCACCATCCGCCGGTGCCGGGTCTGCTCGACGCCATCGAGTCGGTGGAGCTGAAGGAACAGCACCGGCTCGAGAGGGTGCTCGCGGGCACCGATGTCCGCGGAATCCTCGCCGGACACCTGCATTACTCCACGACGTGCACGTTCGCGGGCATCCCGGTGTCGGTGGCATCGGCCACCTGCTACACCCAGGATCTGCTCGTCGACGAGGGCAGCATCCGCGGTCAGGACGGCGCGCAGGGTTTCAACATGGTGCACGTCTACCGCGACCGTGTCCTGCACACGGTCGTCCCCCTCGACGTGTCCCCCGCCGTGTACGAAATGACTGCGGACGATATTCGGCAGTCGATCGAGCAGCTCACGGCGCCCGGCGTCTGATGTTCGTCGAAGTTCCAGCCGCTACCCCCGCCGGCCACGCGGAGACACCGACGGATCCGTCGCGGGCCGGGCGGGTCCGACGCGGTCTCGCGCCGTACCTGTATCTCCTGCCCGCCGTCGTTCTGCTGATCGTGTGGATCTACAAACCGCTCGGGGAGACCATCGGCCTGTCGTTCTACAAGTGGAACATGGTTCCCACCAGCCCGAAGGTTCCGGTGGGAATGGACAACTACGTTCGCGTACTGTCGCTGCCCGAGCTCCATCAGGCACTGCGGAACACGATTGTGTACGTCCTCGCGTTCATGGTGTTCTCGTTGCTGCTGCCGATGGTCGTCGCGCTGCTGTCGAACCGGGTCGCCGGACGGTGGAAGACGGTTTACCAGGCCCTGATCTTCGTCCCGTTCCTCATCACCCCGGTGGCCGGCAGCGCGATCTGGCGGTGGCTGTTCAATCCCGAAGGCGGCACGATTCCCCGAGTCGCCGCAACCCTGGGGTTCGAGTTGGGCAACGTCTTTCGAGAACCCGGCCTCGCGATGCTCGGTGTCGTGCTGATCGTCGGCTGGCAGATGCTCGGCTTCGGTGTGCTCGTCATCTCCGCCGGACTGGCCGGAATCAATCCCGACTACGCGTCGGCGGCGGCCCTCGACGGCGCGTCGCAAGCGACCATCACCCGCAAGATCACCCTGCCGCTGCTGTCCCCGACGCTCGTGTTCCTCGGCCTCATGACGATTCTTCTGGGGGCGCAGTGGGCGTACCCGATCATCGACATCGTCACGCAGGGAGGTCCGAGCGGTGCCTCCACCAACATCTACTACCTGCTCTACCAGTTCGGATTCCAGAATTTCGACGCAGGACTGTCGGCTGCTGCGGGAACCCTGTTCTTCCTGGGCTTCGGATTGATCGCAGTCGTGTTCGTTCGTGTGTCGGACCGGCTGAGCTTCTACGACAACTAGGACACCCCATGACATTTGCACTCGTCGATGCGCCGGCCCGATCGTCCACCGCCGCTGCCCCGACCCGCGATCCCGGCGACGCCCCGGGCGCCATTCGTTCCCGCAGCCGGGTGGCGACCGGGCACGTGGTTCTCGCTGCCGTCACTGTGTTCAGTATCTTCCCGGTGTACTGGATGTTCGCCACCGCGTTCCGCCGTCCCGAGGACTCCCTGTCCGTCAGCCCCGTGCCGTCTCCGTTCAGTCTGGACAACTTCCGCTACGTGTGGGAGACCATTCCGATGGCGTCGATGCTCGTCAACACGTTCGTCATGGCGTTGGCGATGTCCGTCAGCCAGCTTCTGGTTGCGATCCTGGCCGCCTACGCGTTCGCGCGGTGGTCCTTCTTCGGGAAGCAGGTGTTGTTTCTGCTGTTCGTGGGATCGTGGCTGGTGCCGTTCCAGGTCACCATGATTCCGAACTACCTTCTCATCTCACAGATGGGTCTGCTGAATACCGTTGCCGGGATCGTGATCCCGAATCTGTGTTCGGCGTTCGGTGTTCTGCTGATGCGCCAGCACATGGAGGCGTTTCCGCGAGAGTTGCTCGATGCCTCCCAGATTGATGGCCAGAACTCGTGGGCCACCCTGTGGAAGGTTGTGCTGCCCAACATGAGACCGGCACTCGCGGCACTGGGTATCATGTTGTTCATCTCGGCATGGAACGAGTACCTGTGGCCGTCACTGATCATGCGCCAGTCGAATGCGGTCGTCCAGATCGGAATTCGCGGTTTCCTCGGCGCGGAAGGTAACAACTGGGGCGCTGTGATGGCCGCGTCCGGTCTCGCCTGCCTCCCCATCTTCCTGATCTACCTGTTCCTCCAGCGCTACGTGCGCGACGCATTCGTCCGCTCTGGCCTCAAATGACCATCAGCCGAACACAACCCGAAGGACCTCCGATGAAGATCGTCCAGATCAGCGACACGCACCTGTCCGCCCGCGGCGGGCGCACACAGCAGAACTTCGAACGCGTCGTCGACTACGTGAACCATCAGGTCCGTCCGGATCTGATCGTGCACTCCGGCGACATCGTGATCATCCACCCCGATGATGCGGACGACCGTGCGCACGCCCACGAACTGATGCAGCGGTTCGCCGCTCCGGTGCTCGTCGTGCCCGGCAACCACGACGTCGGTGAGCCGGGCTCTGCACCGTGGAAGGGAATCGGCGTGACCGATGAGCGGGTCGCCGCTTTCGAGGAGGTGTGGGGTCCCGATCACTGGCGCCACGACGTCGACGACTGGACGGTGCTCGGACTGAACAGCGAGCTCTTCGGTTCAGGTCTCGACCGGGAAACCGCGCAGTGGGCCTGGATCGAAGACGTGGCCGCGGACGTCGCCGACTCGCAGCGGGTGATCGTATTCCTGCACAAGCCGATCTGGACTGCGCTGGACGAGCCGGTCGGGCACGCCGTCGACATCGGGGAATCCCGTACCCGGTTACTCACAGCTCTCGGGAAGATGTCACTCGCTGCCGTCGGCAGTGGGCACCTGCACTGCTACCGGCAGACCGTCCGCGACGGGGTGCGCGAGGTCTGGGCGCCGTCTACCGGGTTCGTGGCCGGCGAGGGCGAATCCCTGCCCGGGCCGCTCCACCAACTCGGCATCGTCGAGTACGACTGCACCGGAGAGGCCGTACGCGCGAGCTACCGATCCGTGCCGGACCTCGAAGACGTCACGATTGCCGCCGTGCCCGAGGTGACCGCGGCCATCGACGCACTCGGACACAGCACAGTCGGCTGACGTCGAGTGGCGGCAGTCGCGATCCCGGTTTGATCATCGTCACCGGTGACCGAAGCGATCAGGAATCGAGAAGCGCCGACCACCGGGCCGCACTAGCGTCATTGCCGAGAGCCGTAGAACCGGCGGCTCAGTGGTGGATGTCGCGAGGCGAAGTGACCGATGGGAGAGAGCACATGACGAACACCCCAGGCAAGCGCAAACCCGGAACCCCCGGCGCGTTCTCGCGGTGGATGCAGCGAAAGATGAACTCCCGCATGAACCGCAAGATCCGACGCGGCCGAGGCCAGTTCATGGGCATGGACGTGCTGATCCTGAACACCGTGGGACGTCGCAGCGGACAGCCGCGGCAATCGCCGGTGGCGTGGTTCGACGACGGTAACGATGCCCGACTGGTGGTCGCGTCGGGTGGCGGCAGTCAGAACCCGGACTGGCACGCCAATCTGATGGCGCACCACGACAAGGCGTCGATCGAATTGCCCGGCCACGGCGCCACGCCGGTGATTCCGCAGCAGCTCGACGGCGCCGAGCGTGAGCAGGCCTGGCAGCGCATCGCCGCCGCCCAGCCCCGTATCGCGAAGTACCAGAGCAAATCCGACCGGGAATACCCCGTCATCCGACTCACCGCGCGGTAAATTGCCCCGCTGCGCGTCCGTCAGGTGAGCGATCCGTCAGCGGGAGTTGTGGAGGACGTCCTCGCAGGCGCTCGACGCGACATCAGACACCCACCATCGACACCTCCGACCCGATCCGGGTGAACACCGCCGGGAACGGTGGTGTCGCCACGCACGGTGAGATGATCTGCGATCCGAAATGTGCGACGACGAGGTCGAGTTCGCGGGAGACGAACAACCGCTGGCCGTGGATTCCACTCGCCATGAAGGAGTCGAACGGGTCGTTGAGGATCCACCAGTAGTCCCGGTAGCTCATCGTGGCAGGCGAATTCGCCGATGCTCGCGGCAACCGCACCTGAGCGGTGGCTCCCTCGGGGACGGTGCTGATCGCACGCACCACCGACTCCGGCACGATCTGCCGGTCGCCGAGAGCGCCGCCGCAGCGAAGCATCTCCCCCACCTTGGCGATGTCCCGGAGGGTGGCCGCGTAGCCTCCGCAGGCGGTTTCGACGCCGGCGGCGTCGAGGATGTACCGGGCGTCCTCGTCGGCTCCGATCTTCGACCAGATCAACTCGCTCATCAGGTCCGAGACGGTCGCGCCGGTGACGCGGCTGATCAGGGCGCCCATCGCCTCGCAGCTGCCGTTCTCGTAGTGGAAGACCTCGCCGTACGGGCCGGTCGCGCGGGCCGTTTTCAATCGGTCGAGCAGGGTCGTCGGCCCGTCGTATCCGTCGGGCCGCATCCCGGGGGCCACGACTGCCCACCACCGGTGTGCCTCGACCTCACGATGGAACTTTCGTCCCCCGTAGGCCACCTGTGTCGTCATGTCGAGCAGATGACGAATGGTGGCGTCACCGAACGCCGTTCCCGCCAGCTCGGGCACGTGCGTGGAGACCTGATCGTCCCGGGCGAACAGCCCCTGGTCCTCGAGAATCCCGGCGAGCAGGCCGATGAAGGCCTTGGCCATCGACGCGGTCAGGTGCAGGTCCTGACGGCGGAGGCCGTGCAGGTACTGCTCGTAGACGACCGCGCCGCGGTGCAGCACGATCATCCCGTCCGAATGCGAGTCGACGAGGAGCTGGTACAGGGTGCTCGCTCCCCCGCCTCCGGTCTCCACGGCGAGCCGTGAGAGGTCCTGCAATTGCTCCGGCAGTTCCCAGCGCGGACCGTCGCCGCGCCAGACTCGACGCGTGGGGCCGGTCTCGCCGACGGCCGTCGCCTGCCGCCGGACCTGCGCCGGGTCGGTGAATCCGAGCGTCCATTTCAGTTCTGCGAGTGGCAATTGCGGCACAGCGAATCTCCTCTGTCGGATCGGGATACGGGCTGGGGAACATCGAGTTTCAGGCCAGCGCGGCAAGGGCGGCGCCTGCCGTCGCGAGAACGGCGAGGCTGACGGCGGCGGGGATCAGGAGGCCGAGTGGGCGGGGGTCCTCGGCGCGCCTACGGTATCGGCGGTGCCGCGTCACGGCGCCTGCGACCACCGAAGCGGCAGCGACGCATACTCCGGCCACCGCACCGACGTGCGCGAGGTGCGGGTGGAGGATCGCGGTACGCACGAGTGCGGCGAGGCACAGGCAGACCGCCGGTAGCGTGCGGCGCCACGCCAGCACCGTGCGTTCGGCCTGCAGCGCCGGTGCCGGCGCGGTCACGTGGCCGCCCAGACGACGCCGAGCGCGGCGGCGAGACACACACCGGCGACCAGGGCCGGAGCCAGACGTGATGCAGGCAGCGGGACGCCGCGGCGCATCGCGGACTGCACCGACCGCCATCGCAGCAGCGCACCGACCGCGACGAAAGCGGCCAGCAGGATACAGACCGCACCCAGGGTGTCGTGGAGCGCGGCCCCGCCACGCGGGAGGGGGAACTGGCTGACCGCGACCCCGCCCGCGAGCAGAGCGAGCGCGGTACGGATCCAGGCCAGGAAGGTCCGCTCGTTGGCGAGCGTGAACCGGTAGTCGGGCTCCGTCTCCGTGTCGGCGCTCACGGGAGCAGAAGGAATCGGGCGATGCCGTTCTTCTGGATCTCGGAGGACCCGGTGAGGATCCGGAACATCCGCAGACGCTGGAACAGCGATTCCACCTCGCTGCCGCGGACCACGCCCGACTTGCCGTGGATCTGCACGGCGGCGTCGGCGATCGCGAACGCCTTCTCCGCCACGAACAGCTTGCACATGAAGGCCTCGGTCCGCGGCCGCTCGCCCCGGTCGAGCGCGGCGAGTGCGTCGTAGGTCATCGACCGGGCCGCGTAGAAGTCGGTGGCCATGTCCGCGAGGCGGTGCTGGATGCTCTGCAGCATGCCGAGCGGCGCGCCGTGCACCTGCCTGGTGCGGGCGTAGTCGAGGGACAACTCCAGGGCTCGGCGTGCACCGCCCAGCGCCGTCGGGCAGTGCAGGAGCCGGTTGACCGTGACGCGTCCGAGCCCGATCTTCAGCCCCTGCCCCACCTCTCCGAGCAACTGTTCCGGTCCGACGTAGCAGTCGTCGAGAACGATGTCGGCCTCGATGTGCTGGCCCGACATCGGGGTCTCGCCCTGCTGCACCGTGCATCCCGGGGTGTCCAGGTCGACGAGGAACGCGGAGTAACGCGGGCCGTCATCGCCGTCGTCTGCCATCTTAGCGATGAGGATGGAGAAGTCCGCGAACGGTCCGGCGGTGGAGAACACCTTGTGGCCGGTCAGGCGCCACCCGTCGCCGTCCGGGGTGGCGGTGGTGAGCATGCCGCGCACGTCGGAGCCGGCGTCGTTCTCCGTGAGCGAGAAGCAGCACGCGCGTTCGCCGCGCGTGACGGGGAGCAGGTACTTCTCGATCTGGTACTCGGTGGCGTACTGGAAGATGCTGCCCACCCGCAGCGGTCCGCCCATGTCCCCGAGCACCGAGGTCGACAGCACCCGCGGTGAGGCGCCCACTTCTTCCTTCAGGGCTGCGAGTTCGGTGAACGACAGTCCCGCGCCGCCGAGGTCCGCGGGCAGGCTGACACCGTAGAAGCCGAGTTCGCGGCTGCGTCGCCACACCGGCTCGAGCGTCTCGCGGGTGTACACGCTCTCGGAGGTGAGGCCGAGTTCGCGTTCGTAGTCGGCGAGTTCGCCGTCCAGGTAGTCACGCAGCCGGGCGACGAGGTCGTGCAGGCGAGGGTTGTGGTCGTAGGTGGGGTTCAGGGTGAAGGTCATCGACGGCTCCGCTTTCAGTTGACGTGGCGGGCGGCCTGCGCCCAGTAGGATTCGCGCACCGACTTGCGGTCGATCTTGCCGTTGCGGTTGACGGGGAGGCTGTCGACGAAGTCGATCGAGCGGGGCTTCTTCATGCGCGCGAGGCGTTCGGCGCAGTGCTCGATCAGCTCGTCCTCGGTGACCGGGGTCCGTGTGACCACGACGGCTTTGACTGCCTCGCCCCACTTCTCGTCGGGGACACCGACGACGCACGTACCGGACACGGCTGGGTGCTCGTACAGCGCGGCTTCCACCTCGCTGCAGTAGATGTTGAAGCCGCCCGAGATGATCATGTCCTTCTTGCGGTCGACGATGAACAGGTATCCGTCGTGGCGGAAGTACCCGACATCCCCGGTGTGCACCCAGCCGTCGACGAACGTCTCGGCGCTCAGATCCGGTTCGTGCCAGTACTCGCGCACACAGTCGGGGCCGCGCGCGACGATCTCGCCGATCCCGCCGGCCGGCAGCTCGTTGCCCGCCTCGTCCACCACGCGAACCTCGGTGTCGAATACCGGTCGCCCGCAGGACATCAGCAGTTCCGGATCGGATTCGACCCCTCGCACGACGTCGTCGCAGGTGAGCACGGTGATACCACTCGTGGTTTCCCCGAGACCGTATCCCTGCATGATGACGGGGCCGAACATCGCGACGGCGTCGCGTAGCCGTTGCGGTGAGACCGGGGCGCCGCCCACGCCGACGCACCGCAGGCTCGACAGGTCGACGTCGTTCGCGGCGGGATGGTCCATCAGCATGTTGAGCATCGTCGGAACGACGAACGTGGTGGTGATGCGTTCCTTCTCGATGGTGCGCAGGAACAACTCGGTGTCGAACGCAGGCAGGACGACGACCGCGCCGCCGCGGGCGAGCACGCCGAGCATCATCATCCCGGAGGCGTGGGTGATCGGTCCCGGGGCCAGATACCGGTCCGTGTCGGTGGGCGCGCCCGTGGGGCTCATCAAGCGTTTGCGCATGTTGGCGAGTCGGTTGCCGTAGGTCTGCACGGCGGCCTTGAGTTTGCCGGTGGACCCGGAGGTGTAGTTGAGGACGGCGGGCGCGTCTTCGGGAAGGTCGGCGGCGACGGGATCGCCGAGTCCGTCGGCGAGGAGATCCGTGTATCGGTCCGCGCCGGGTGCGCTGTTCCCGTAGTCGTAGACGGCGATGTCGAGGCCGAGGTCCGCGACGACCTTCAACGCCACGTCGGCGTGCGCGAGGTCGACGAAGAGCGTCTTGACGTTCGCGTCGCGCAGGACGTGGCCGAGTTCGTCGGCTCCCAGGCGCGCGTTGACGGGAACGCGCACGAATCCCGCCTTGCACACGGCCATCTCGGTCACGACGAGTTCTCCGCAGTTGCCGGCGAAAGTGGCCACCGCGTCGCCGATCCCGAGGCCGGTGCGCATCAGCGCGGAGGCGAGACGGTTGGTCGAGTCGTCGAGTTCCCGGTAGGTGAGGCGACTGTCGCCGCACACCACGGCCTCGCTGTCCGGCCGGAATTTCGCGCTCCGGGTGAGGTAGGTACCGAGATTCATGCAGTCTCCAAGATCGACGTGTTGATCGTTATTGGACATAGTGTCCAGCATCGGGCGTGATGTCAAGGGTGCACTATGCTGACGGAACTGCAGGCGTGAGACGAAGGGCGGAAGTCACCGTGGCCACCGAAGACCGGCGTGTGCGCCGCACCAAGCGACTGCTGCGCGACGCACTCGTCTCGCTCGCGCTCGAACGGGGATATTCCGCAGTCACCGTGGAGGACGTCACCGAACGTGCTGACGTCGGCCGCGCGACGTTCTACACGCACTACACGGACAAGGACGAACTGCTCGGCCAGATCGTCGCCGACCTCGGCGAGGACCTGAAGGAGCGGTTGCGGCCCCTCGTGTCCGACTCCTCGGTGGGGTTCACCGGCAAACCGGTGCTCGAAATGTTCCGGCACGCCGCCGAGGAACGCGACGCCTACCGCGTCGTACTGCGCGGTGAGGGCGACGGGCGTGCACTGCGCCGATTCGTCGACGAACGGACCGCCCTTGCCGCCCAGATCTTCTCGACTCGATCCGCCGCCAACGGGGTCACACCCCGCATCGATATGGAAGTGCTGTCGCGGGCGTGGGTGGGCGAGCAGGTGGCCGTGCTGCAGTGGTGGCTCGAATCCGATCCACCACCGCTCACCCCGGAAGCCGTCACCGAAATGTTGCTGGAGCTGTCGCTGCGCGGGCGCTACTGGGCATCCGGCTTCGACGGCTCACCCTCGTCGGACGACGACACCACCTGAGAGTCGCGCACCGCGGCGCTGTCTCGTGCGTACGGCCGGTACAGCAGACCGGAACACAGCCCGTTGACGACGGTGAGTGCCACGGTCACGAGCAGGAGCGCTCCCTGCAACCCGATCGCATCGCCCAGATAGCCGACCAGCAGCGCATATCCCGCGTACGCGAGCGCCTCCACCGTCGACAGTGACACCGCGAAGGCCAGGGCCCGTTGTTCCGGGCGCACCACCGCCATGATCAGTGGACGGTTGACCACCGGTACCTGCCCTTGCAGGAACCCGACCACCGCGAAGATCGCGACGAAGAATCCGATCGACGACGTCGGCATCTGCAGCTCGACGAATACCGCTGCCGCGAAGGCCAACTGACTGGCCTGCAGCATCATCACCCGCCCACTCGCGGGCCACCGGCGGTGCACGGCGTCGTTGAGGCGGCCGCCGACCACGGTTCCGAGCAGGTACCCGATCGCGAACGGCGTAGCGACGATCGCTGCGGTGGCCGTCGAGAATCCCCGCTCCTCCACCAGGAACACGACGCCGAAGCTCATGATCACGTTCTGCCCCGAGAACAGCCGTTGCACCAGGATGTAACGGAAGGTTTTGATGCGCAGCAGCTCCCGCACACCGGCGACGACGTTCTGCGCCTTCTTTTCCGCTTTCACCGCCGCGTCGCCGGCCCTGTTCTCGCCCCCGCCGGGGCGTGTGTCGTCGAGAAACACGACGACGAGAACACCGATCAGAATGCACATACAGCCGGAGAGGACGTAGCCGTACCGCCAGCCGTCGTCGAACCCCGACAGCTGACCGAACAGCGGGGCGCTCACGCCGGTGATGATGGCGACGCCGCCGTACAGCATCCCGGTGGCCCGGCCGCGCCGTCTGTCGTCGTAGAGATCGCCCATGATCTCGAGAGCGATGGGCCCGGCGCCCGCGAAGCCCGCAGCCGCGATGCCGTACAGGATGACGAACTGGGTGAAACTGCTCGACAGGCCCGCCAGGATCACCCACACCCCCCAGAAGCCCGAGCACGTCGCAAGCACGGCCCGGCGCGAGAACCGTTTGGCCAGGAACACCCACGGAACCGCGGCGAAGATGCCCACCGCCTTGGACACCGCCACGATGACGCCGAGCGCCGACGACGAGAGCCCCAACGCCTCTCGCATCAGTGGGAACAACACCGTGGTGATGCTGTTCTCGGCGTTGTCCATCGCGGTCGAGGCCGTGAGCAGACTCAGGTTCTTCCCCCGGGTCCGCCGGCCGGCCGTCAGCGTGCGCGAGGTGGAAACGTCCAGTGCCATCTGCGTCCTCTCGACGAGTCACCCTGCGATGCGTGTGGTCCGCATCACAGGAGCCAATGCTGGCGACAGTATCCATAAATGGACGCTGTGTCTATGTTTGGATTTTCGAGGTCCGAAATAGTGACGCGTTTTCCGGATTCACGCTCGCAGGAGAGGACTGCACCGGGACCGACCCCGTGATCACCACTGATCAGCCTCCTCACGCACCCGGTGATCGTGCAAAAACCGACCGCACACCCGTTAATCTCGAATCGACAACGGGAAGTCGACCTGCGCGAGTTCGAGGCCGTGGGAACCGGGATATCAACGAGGAGCGCGACCATGCCGATGGCACCGTTCGACCCCATCACCGCGATCTACACGCCGGCGCACGCCTGGATGTACGAGACCATCGTGGCCCCGGCCGTCTACCGCTCACGCCACGTCATCGACGAGTACTTTCTGCCGCATCTCGCACCGAACGCCCGCATTCTGGATGTCGGATCGGGCGGGGCACTGTTCACGAACTACATCGCCGACCAGCGCCCCGACGTGCACATTCTCGGCCTCGATCTGTCGGAAGCCCAGATCAAGCGCGCCACCAAACGCATGCGTCACTACGGCGACCGGGTCCGGTTCGACGTCGGCGACGCCACGCGGCTCGACTTCCCCGACCAGACCTTCGACGGTGTGATCAGCTACGGCTCCATCAAGCACTGGTCGTCGCGCGAGGCCGGACTCGCCGAGTGCGTGCGCGTCCTCAAACCGGGTGGCCCCCTGCTGATCACCGATGCGGACCGCAGCACGAGTTTCGAGGACGCCGAAAAGTTCGTGGAGAACTACAAGGCGCCGCGCGTCCTCGGCAGCATCAATCTCGCGATCTTCCACACCTGGATCGCCGGTCGCTCCATCAGCCTCGACGAGGCGCGTGACCTCGCGAGCCGACTCGATCTCGTCGACGAGCACGTCTCCCGCATCACCGAGATGCCACTCGTCATGATTTCCGGTCGTCGGCCCGCGTGAACCTCACCGTCCGTCACGTGTTCCGGGCCGGCAGTGCGGCGATGCCGCTGATGAACGCGGAGAGCAGCAGTTCCGGTTCGCCCACCGCGTGGAGTGCGGGGTGGGCGATGAAAAGTTCTTCGAGCATGACGCGCAGCTCCAGCCGTGCGAGGTTCATACCCAGGCAGTGGTGGATGTCTTTCGCACCGAAACCGAGGTGCTTACCGGCGTTCGCCCGGGTGATGTCGAACCGGCCCGGACCGTCGAAGATGCGTTCGTCGTGGTTCGCGGACACGTACCACATGACGACCTTGTCCCCCGCCGCGATGTGGGCGCCGCCGAGCTCGGTGTCGACGGTCGCGGTGCGCCGCATGTAGGGCACCGGGGAGGCGAAGCGGATCACCTCGTCGATCGTGTTGTCGATGTGGCCGGCGAAATCGGCGAGCAGCAATTCTCTCTGATCGGGGTGCTCGGTGAGCAGATGCAGCGCCCAGGCCAACGCTTGACGGGTGGTCTCGAAACCCGCCGTGATCAGCAGGATGACGAACGAACCGAACTCGGTCGGTGTGAGGGCCTCGCCGTCGACCATCGTCGACACCAGCCGGGACGTCAGATCCTCACCGGGATCCGTCTTGCGTCTCTCACCCAGCTCGAGGGCATACCCGTAGATCTGGCCCAGGCCGGCCGCGCCGCCGGGTGCGGTGACGAACTCCTGATCACCACCTCCGGCAACGACGTCGGCCGCCGCGGCCAGGATCATCGGCCGGTCGCTCTCCGGGATCCCGATCAACTCGCAGATCACCTGCACCGGCAACCGGGTCGCTACGTCGGGGACGAAGTCGAACTCGGCATCTCGGGGAAGGTCCGCGGCGATCTGCGCAGCGTAGCCGCGCACCCGCTCGGCGATGCCCCGCACCGACGCCGCGGTGAACGCCGATTGCACGATGCCCCGCAGACGCCGGTGACGGGGATCGTCCATGGCGATCATCGACATGGCGAACTCGAGGATCTCGACCGGGACGTCGTCGATGGTGAAGCCCTTGGCCGAGGAGAAGACCTCCGGGTTCCGGCTGACCGCCACCACGTCGTCGTATCCGACGACCGACCAGAAGCCCGGACCGGCTGTTTCCGTGTGGAACTCGATCGGCGATCGCTGACGAAGCTCCTCGAACATCGCGCGACGACCCGCGAAACGGCGGTCCCAGAACGCCCGTGATGCGGGCGAGATGATTTTTTCGGACGCAGAACCCGTCACCGGTCCCCCTCGGTCGTATCGATACTGCGACCCTACTGGGGAAGCCATGGTTACGCTGATGAGGCATCACCGCAGGTCAACAGCTATGATCATAGGATCACCCGGCGGTGCGCCGGAGATGAAACGGGGAGGATCGACCTGTGGCGTCGAGGGTTCGGCTCGGCAACCTGCGAGAGGTGCGCGATCATCCGTTGGGGATGACCGAGACCGGGTTTCGCGCCGACCTGACCCAGCCCGAAGCGTTCGCCAGAGGTCGTGGCCCGTTTCCCGGTGATGCCGACAGCGTCCGGTCCGAGCGTGAACTGTTCGTCACCGCGCCGGACGACGAGGTGCTCGCGGTGGCGACGATCACCGGGGTCCGCGAGCACGACGGCGAACTCGTCGTCGACGGAGACCTGGTTGTCGATCACGAACGGGTCGGGACGCGGCTGCTGATACGAACACCGGCCGAGAACGTCTTCTCCTGCGCGGACGAGGAATCGGCGTGGGCGGGCTCGATCGAGCGGGCGCGGTGGGTCTACGTGCGGGCGCTGGTCGAGGTCGCAACGGTCAAGACGGCGTCCTACGACCGCAGGCTCGCGGGCGCAGATCCCGCCGCCGACCCCGAGCTGACCCTGGCGACTGCCAACGAGACGATGCAGGTGGTTCCGCGGTACGTGATGATCCACCGCAGCGGAAAGCTGCGTCTCGGCGGGCCGTACGCCGACACCGCGGACTGGGACGGCCACGTCGAACCCTGGACGGATTACGGGTACGTCGATTGCCTGCGCCTCGACGACGTCCTGGGCACCAGCGGCGACCTCGACATCGACGTGCTCCGGCCGCTCACGTCGCGGGCCACCGCCGCGGAACTTCTCGAGTCATTGGGCTGGGACAAGGTCATCCGTCGATTCGTCGACGACCGCACACCCCCGCAGTAGCACCGAGCCGGCAGTGATTGCCGCGGGCGCTTGGCCTGTTCGGCCGCGACCCGGGTCGGATCGGTGGCATTGTTAGTACGGGCTGTTATCTCATCGTGGGTGCGGCACGCGGCCGCACAGGTGCTACTCGGCTGGGCTTCGTCCAGCCGCCGAAGTTCATTGCAGAAGGCATGATCCGTTACCACTCGACGGGAGTTCATCGCATGGCCACGCACACCCATCTCGGACACATCTTCCACATCGCCGGCACACCGAAAGTGACCGAAGCCGCGGCCGCCCTGGTATCGATTCCCGACGGCGCCCTGGTGCTGGACGACGGCGGGCGAATCGTGTTCTGCGGTGACCGAGCGGAGATCCCGTCGGATTACGAGTCCGGCACCGTGCACGACCACAGGCCCGGCTTTCTGCTGCCGGGGTTCGTCGACACCCACATCCACTTCCCGCAGACCTACGCCGGCGACTCCTACGGCGGCGGTCAGCTGCTGGAATGGCTGACCCTGTGCATGTTCCCGTCGGAGACGAAGTTCGCCGACCCGGAGTTCGCGCAGCAGGCGGCCGTCGAGTTCACCAACCGGCGCATCTCGGCGGGCACCACGGCCGCCATGGTGTTCGGGTCGGCGTTCCCACATGCGCAGGACGCGTTGTTCACCGAGACGCAGAAGGCCGGTCTGCGGATCGTCAGCGGCCGCGGAATTCAGACCGTCGGCGGCGAAACCGCTCAGCCGCTGATGACCTCCGAAGAGGACGCGATCCGGCTCACCCGCGAGGAGATCGAGAAATGGCACGGCGCCGACACCGGCGATGTTGCCACGGCGTTGCTGCACGTGGCGATCATCCCGCGGTTCTCGCTGTCGGTGACCCCCGAGACCCTGAAAAATCTCGGAGAACTCTACGAAGAGGTCCGCGACCGCGGGGTGTACGTGCACTCGCACCTCAACGAGAACAATCGTCCCGGCACCGGCGAGGTCGACTCGACCAAAGAGACCTATCAGGTGAATTCATACCTGGACACCTACGACGGGAAGTTCCTGCCCGGTTCGGAAGTGGGCGGGAAGAGCCTGCTGGGCCGACGCACCATCCTCGCGCACTGCGTGCACTGTCAGGATGTCGAGCTCGAACGGATGGCCGAGACCGGCACGTCCGTCTCGCACTGCCCGATCTCGCAGCTGTTCCTGGGATCCGGAACGATGCCGTGGAAGCGCACCGTCGCGTCGGGCGTCAACATCTCGGTGGGAACCGATTTCGGCGGCGGCGACGAATGGCTGATTCCCCGGGTGCTCGGCGACGCGTTCAAGGTGCACATCACCGAGGCCGGTGACGACGGGGTGTCGATGCATCCGGCCGAGATGCTGTTCGTCGGCACCCTCGGCGGTGCCCGGGCACTGGACATGGAGGACCGGTTCGGCAATTTCGACGTCGGGAAGGAAGCCGACTTCGTCGTCGTCGACCCGTCCGGCACGCCTGCGCTCGACGGCCTGCTGCGCAACGCCGTTCGCGCCGCCGATCCCGATCTGGCCCGCGATCAGACCCTGTTCGCGTTGCTGATGGGGATACGCGACACGTCCATCTCCGAGGTCTACGTCGCAGGCCGGAAAGCCAAGGCGTCCTAGACGGGTGGTTTCCCGTGACCGCCGGACGACCTCACGGTCGACCGGCGGTCACGGCTAGGGGTTCACCGACGAATGGTGGTTGGCGATCAGCCACCTTCCGTCTTCGTACCGATAGACCCACGTCACCCTGGCCGCCACATCTAGACCGTTGGCGTTGATGACCCAACGGCCCACGTTGTAGGCGAGGTTGCAATCCGAATACTTGACACTTTCTTCCATACGGGCAATGGGATCGGCCTTGATCAGGTTGACGAAATACTCCGTTATCTCCTCCGGAGTGTCCGCCATAGGCACCGACAGGGCCGGCAGCAGCACCGCATCCGGCCGGTACAACGCGGCGACCCTCCTCGCGTCACCGCTTTCCAGTGCGTCATTCCAACTCGTGAAGAGCGCATCCAGTTCACTGTCTGTCGCGCGCACGCAATTGTCTTCGGAGTCAGAGGATCTGCCCGAGGAACAGGCGACCGCCGAAATCGCCAACGCGAGAATCGCGAAGCCCGAGCCGAACGGTGTGGTATTCATACCAACCTCCGCGGAGAAAGGCGCCTACCGGAATTGACCCGCTAACCGATAAAGCGTAACTCCGGGGCCTGGCTCTGCGGATCGGATCAGCGCACGTCGACCCACGCACGAGATGCGACCGATGCCGTGATGGCGTCGAGAGTTTCGGCCGCGGCCACGGCGTCGGCGATCGTTGCGCCACGGGGCTTTCCGTCGACGATCGAGGCGATGAAGTTGTTCCCTTCGATGACCTTGAGGTCGTCGTAGCTCATCGAGGACGCGGAACCCGGCTGGAAACGGGCATACGCTCCGGCGTCGGGGCCCACCCACACCGTGGTGATCGACTGGTCCTGGTATGTGCTCCCAAGGCTCGTTCCGAGTTCGTTCATCCGGCGGAAGTCCCAGTACACCGCACCCCTGGTGCCGTGGATTTCGAACCCGTAGTTGTTCTGCTCGCCGACGGCCACGCGACTCGCGTCCAGCGTGACCCGTCCGCCGGACGACAGGCGAACCAGCGCGCTGACGAAGTCGTCGTTCTCCACCGGCCCCAACTTGCCGCCCGTCGCGCGCGCATGCCCGCTGGTGGCACCCGTCGGGATGGCGCGCCGGGGGATGAAGATCGCGGTGTCGGCCACGACTGCGTCGATGTCGCCGAGCAGGTACCGGACCAGGTCGACACCGTGCGAGGCAAGGTCGCCCAGAACGCCCGACCCACCGCGCGCGTTCTCGTAGCGCCAGCTCAGCGCGCCGTCCGGATGCGCGGCGTAGTCGCTGAGGAAGCGGAAGCGTGAGTGCGTGATGGTGCCCAGCTCGCCCGCCGCGATGAGATCGTGCGCCATCGCAACGGCCGGTGCGTTTCGGTAGTTGAATCCGACGGTCGACTGGACGCCTGCCTTCTCCACAGCGGCGGCGACTGCCTTCGCGTCCTCGGACGACAGCCCGACCGGCTTCTCGATCCAGATGTGCTTGCCCGCCTCCGCCATCGCGACGCCGATCTCGCGGTGCAGGAAGTTGGGTGCGGTGATGCTGACCGCGTCGATGTTCTCGTCGGCGGCGATGTCGCGCCAGTCGGTCAGCGCTGCGCCGAACCCGAACTGGGCGGCAGCTTCCTCGGCGCGGCCGGGTACCTCATCGGCGACGGCCCCCAGACGGATGGACGGCGCTTCCGGAAAGTGCTGGCGCTGACGCAGATACGCGTTCGTGTGCACTCGGCCCATCCAGCCGAATCCGGCGACGGCTACTGCGATTTCGGTGGGGTTGACGTTGGTCAAGATCGACTCCGGAATGATCGGTGCGGCGTGTGTCTCTACGACAGTGCTGCGCGCCACGAGCCAAGTCAATCATTTGTTCTGACAAAGTGGCTCTCGAGGTGATTTTGATGGCTTTTTCGGGCCTCGCACCGCAATCGCGCGGAGGGACCGCTGATCGCGCGGACCAGCGTTCCCCTTCCGCAGCAGGTGCCGACCCGGCGCACCTCCACCAGCGACTACGCGCCCGCGCGTCGCACCAACGCCGGTACGCCGGCGTCGACCCGAACCATCCACTGATCCAGCGACTCGAACATCTCGTCCCCCGACGGTCCACCGGGCACAGAAAGTTCATGCAACGCTTGGCCTTCCGAAGGAACAAGCGAAACCTGAGGCGGAACGTCCTCACCCGATGCCGGGCCCGACGCCACGTCCGCAGTTCGCAGGACAGCGGCGAGAATGCTGCCCTGTTCGTCCGTCAGGACCTGCATCTGGGAAACCCTTGGCGATTCCTGTGTCGTCATGCGAGGACGCCTCCTTCCAGATGGAACCACACGCCCGAAGTGGAGCTGTTGTGAATGCCGAGCACGTAGTACTGCTTGCTGGGGCCGCCGAACACCGGTGCGTTCGCGGTGCCCTGCCATTGCGTCATCAGGATCTTCGTGCCACCACCGCCCTGGCTGGCGTCGAGTCTCGCAGTCGCCAACTGCGGGCCCTTCCAGATGTCTCCAAACGAGAAGGAGAATTGATTCGCCTGCCCAGCGGCGAGAAAAAGCCCCTGAGGAGTTGTCGACCAAGCCATTTCGGTGTCCTTTCGTCGAATCACGAATGCGATACAGGACCGACCGTACGAGGACCCTCGCCAGTTGAACCGAGTAGTCGACTACTCGAATCTATCGGCCGAGGGCCTGACCGGTCGACGCATCGATCGATGCGAACACGGAAAATGAGCAACGGTCAGGTGGTCAGTTTCCGTTGCCGGTTCGCTGCCCGCCGGATCTGAAGGATCCGGACACCGCCGACGAGCGCCATGACCACCGCGCCCGCGATGGCCGCGAACAGCAGAGTGACCCCAAGCGGGACCGTGAACTCCCAGACGAACAGTTCCAGGACGACGCTGTCGAGGTTCTGCAGGATGAACACGAGAAGCAGGACCAGAACGAGAATGCCGATGACCAGACCAGTCCACGTCGCCCCGGTACGCGTGTGCTTGATCCCCTTACCTCTCGCCACATCCGGCGGTATCCCGGAACCCGCGTCATGGGCGTGCGGGTCGGAAGGAGGCACCCCGCCGCCCGGCGTCTGTCCTGCCGGCAGGTGCGGTCCGGCGTTCGGTGTTTCGTCCGTTGGGGGCAACATGGGACCCGATTACCCAGGCCGTCACCCCACCAACCGGGTCAGGGCTGTTCCCTCCGGCACGTCGGGATGTCGATCATCGTGGCGTGATCAACAGGGGCACGAACCGGTCGATCAACTCCTGGATGGGATCCTGCGCCACCGGCGGTGGTGGTGACGCCGGATCCTCCGCGAAGGCACCGAGAACGTCACCGGTGTGCTGGTCGGCAGTGCCGTACGTGTTGGCCGCTACCGAGAAATCGGGCCCGAACGACGCGGAAGCGACAACACTGGGCCCCAGGTCCGACCACCCCCACTTGGTTCCGGTCACCGACGGCAGCCGCCCGGTACCCCAGTTCTGATGGGTTCCGTCGGCGGCGACGGGGGCCGCGGTGGCCATCCACTCCAGAATGCGGCTGTCCGGATCGGTGGTCTTCTTCGCCTCGAGGAACGTCACGGTGTCCGCGGTGCTGGTAACCGCATCGCCCCAGAATCCGGAGCCACGGGTACTGGTCAGCCCATACTCGGCCGCGATCGCATCGATCGACTGCGGGTACTTGGCGTACGCCTGCGAGGCGGCGGAGTCGTCGCTGTCGCGGATCATTTGCTGTCCGAGCGCGAGGTCCTCGGGAGAGCCGTCGCCGTGCCGGAGCATGTAGTCGGCTACATACAGCTTCACGATCGACAAACCCGGCCGGGCTTCCCCCTGATTCGCCGTCCCGACGCGCGTTCCGCTCGGGGTGTGCATGAACGACAGCGCCGTCCGCCCCGGCACCTCGTCGATCCTGTCGGGCGCCGGAGCCGAATGGGCCGTCACTCCGGACGCGGACGCGACGAGCCCGGCCACCAACAGTGACAGCGCGGCGCGGCACGCCCACCTCTTCATAACGTGCGAGTACCCGGTTCCACCCGGGCTCAGCCGCCCGATCACCGGAAATCTGCCAATGCTCCCGGCCTCGATTCGGACTCTGCCTGATCATGGGCTCGACGCCATCGCCGAGAGCAACCGGCCGCTGACGCTTACGGAACTTGCGGCGAAGACGGGGCTTCCGCGGTCGACGGTCCATCGATTGATCCAAGCGTTCGAGCAAGAGCTGTACGTGGTTCGAGTGCCCGAACGCCCTGGATACGTTCTGGGGCCGGGGTTGTTGAAGTTCGGGATGAACGCGCACTTGCGGCTGCTGGCCGCCAATCGTGGCGCTCTGGTGTCTCTGGCGCGGTCGGTCAACGAGAACGTCGAGTTGGCGGTATTCAGTGGCCGGGAGGCGGTCGTGGTGGACCAGATCGCTGCGCCGGACCGCCTGAAAGGTGTCACCAAGGTCGGGAAGAGCTTCTCGCTGCACGCGAGTTGTATCGGTCTGGCACTGCTGGCGCACCTCCCCGATGACCGAGTGGCTGAGCTCCTGCCGCAACACCTGCAGCGGTTCACTGCGAATACCATCACCGATCATCAGGCGTTGACCGATCGGCTGGCCGAGGTGCGACGCTCGCATATTGCATTCGACATCGAAGAGCACGACGTCGGAATCTGTGCCATCGCTACCGGCATGACCGGGCCGACAGGCGCTGTGCAGGCAATCGCCGTGGTGATGCCGACCCGCCGATTCAAGGAGAAGGCGCACATGGCAATTGACAGTCTGCAGCTGGCCAACCGGCTTGTTCAGCCCAGTCTTGCTCGTGGTCAACTCCGGGTGAGCCAGCGTGCCGCCGAGGATGCCGGCGGCGACTAAAGCGTGTCTTCGGATAAATGACGAGCGCCGCGCAGCAGGTACCCGGGGCCTGTCCCGCTCGCCATTGCCAGTTCCGCGCTGCCACCAAGCGAGTAGCCTGACACTGCACCAGGGTCGGGATCCAACACGAGAGGCTGACGCCGTGCGTCGTGCAGCAATTCGCCGTTCGTTCGTAGCCTGGGCCGCGGCATCCGTGGCGGTCCTCGCGATCCCGCTCTTTTCGTCCGCCACCGCGATGGCGGACCCGCCGCCGGTCCCGGCAGCGACGACCACGGCGTTCCAGGTCCCGGTGCGGTTCGTCGCAGGATGCCTGTTGCTGACCACGTTGGCCTGTGACTACCCGCCGCCGCTGTCGACCGTGACACCGTCAGCAACGACGGGTGCATCCGGCGTGGTGACCTTTGCGGCGGAGCGTTCAGCGACGACCGCGAGATACTGCGTCGCAGTGTCGGTGAACTGGCGGAACCTGACCACCGGCGTCGCCGGCTCTACCGCCCTCCGACTCGTGGAGCCCGACCACAGTCGGCCCACCGCACCGGAGGATCGGTGCCGATACGCCCCCGCGACGGTCGTCACCGGCAGCGGCACGATCGCCGCGCTCGCGGACGTAGGCGCACACCCCCCGGCCGACGGGTACCAGATTCTGGTCCACCCGGGGCTCGGCACCTTCCCTGTCCCGTAGAGAATGTGTGCTAGGTGACCGGGTAGTGCGCCGGTCCGTCTCAGGCAGACGCTTTCACTCCGGCCGAAGGCTCGCCGGCCGGGGTGCCATCGGAGATGGCGTCGGCCGCCTTCGAGTTCGACGCGCGATCGGTGAGGTAGAGGACGAACACCGCCACAAGGCAGATTGCGGCCGCCGCGCCGAACGCGGTGAACAGACCCTGCGCTCCCCCGGAGGCCACCGCCGCACCGCCGATCACGGGGCCGAGGAAGGCGCCGATGAACGAGGTGCCGTTCGACCATCCGAGGGCGGTGGCGCGGACCGGGAGTGGGTAGATGTCGGCTGTGGTGGTGTGGATGAGGTTCATGGTGGAGTGCCCGCCGATTCCCATCAGTGCGATGCACGATGCCGTTGTCACGATCGACGGGGGAAGCGCGAGCATTCCGAGTAATCCGGCGAGGGTGCAGGCCGCCGTGAGGACGGCGACGAGGGCACAGCCGCGCCGGTTGGCGGCCCAGGCGCTGAGGAACGAGCCTGCTACTGCTGCTCCGGTCAGGGTGAAGGTGAACAGCAACGCTGTTCCCAACGAGTACCCGAGATTGACCATGGCCTGCATGGCCCAGACGTTCAGCCCCTGCCAGGCGACCATGTTGGCTATCGCGCACAGGGCGATGACCGCGGCGATGAGCGGCGCACCACGTAGGAGAGAGGCCTATGCCGGCCCACACCGTCCGTTCCGGGCAGCACGATCGCCTTGCCGCACATACCGATTACTGGGAGTCGCAGCTCCATGCACGCTGCCGCCGGTTGGGAGCGACAACTTTCTTCGCTCCGGACGACGAGACCGGTGGCGAACGGGCCCGCCGGGAGCGCGATGCGAAGAAGATCTGTTCCTTCTGCGAAGGCCGCACGGACTGCCGTTTCTCGCGGCGGGCCTGACTTTCAGCGCAGTCCTCGGAGTGTCCGGTTCATCGCCACGCGTCGCGGCTGGTCGCCACCCCTACGCAGAACTGTGCCGAGTCCGCGCGGTGCCTGTTTCCCGAGTCGGTGCGCCGCTCGGCACCGTCGGTGCACACTGAACTCAGTCCCGCGGCCCGGATCGGTGCTCTTACCGGAACCGCGGTGGCGGTGCAGGAGGACCGGATGTTCCACCGCGGCGAGCACGCCGTCACCGAAGCCCACACGCTCGACGAGGACCTGCTCGTCGAGCCCGTGGTCCGCCGCCGCCCGTGGGTCGAATTCTTCACTTCGACGCCCGGGCGGCTGACCGTGCTGGGGATCGCGCTCATCGCCGCGGTCATCGCCGCGGGCGCCATCACCTCGGGGGCGGTCGGCGCGCGCCAACAGCGAGTCGAGACATTGCGCACCCACACCGAGCCCCTCGCAAACGCGGCCCAGGCGCTCTACAGCTCGCTGTCGATCGCCGACGCCGCCGCGACCACGTCGTTCGTCTCCGGTGGCGGTGGTGTCGAGTCGACTGCTGGCGCGGAGCAGTTCACCCAGGCGATCGGGGACGCGTCGAACGCGCTGGTCACGGCGACCAATGGGGTGTCGTCGCAGGACGCCGAATCGCTGGCACTGCTGTCGGACGTGGTGCGCGACCTCGCCGAGTACTTCAACCTCGTCGCCACGGCTCAGGCGAACGACCGGGCCGGTAACCCGGTCGGGGTGGCGTATCTGGCCGATGCGTCCGCGCTCATGCAGGCCACCATCCTCCCGTTGGCGGAGCGACTCTACGTCCATCAGGCCGAGGCGGTCGCCGAGATCCAGACGCACACCGCCCAGCTGCCCGCGACCGCCTTCACGGTGACCGCGGCCGCCCTCGTCGCCCTCGTCCTCGCCCAGCTGTACCTCGTCCGGAAGAGCAAGCGCCGGTTCAACCCCGGCCTCGCTGTCGCCACCCTGCTCATGGCCGGGCTTCTGCTGTGGCTGATCGGCGGAAGCCTGGTGTCGACGTCGGCGAGTGAACACGCGAGAACCGAAGGAACACAACCGATCAACGCGGTTGCCCGCGCTCGCATCCTGGCGCAGCAGGCCCGCGCCGACGAAACCCTCGCAATCCTGCAACGCGGTTCCGACACCCAGTCGGAAGTCGACTACGCGCGGCACTCCCAGGCCTTGTCCGACGAACTCACCCGGCAGCTGGAGAGCTCGCATGGTCGCGCCGCCGAGCAACACCTTCGCGACGCCGTGACGGCCCGCGACGGCTGGCTGGCCGCGCACCGGGACATCGAGATCGCCCTCGAGCGCGGTGACTACCCGACCGCCGCGGCGATCGCCGCCGGATCCGGCTCGGGCACGTCGTCGACGCAGTTCGCCGCCCTGGACGAGTCCCTCCGGAACGCGATCGACCGACTCCGCGACGACGAGGCCAACGCGGTGACGGACGTCTACCGGTCGATGTCGGCACTGGCAGTCGGTAGCATGATTATTGGCGTGTCCTGCGGATTCGCCGTCGGCGGGGGGATCTGGCCGCGACTGAACGAGTACCACTGATGACACAGGTGAGGCTTCCGAGACCGGGGGCGAGACCGCGTGCCCGGCACCTCGTCGGCGTACTCGCCGTCGCCGTGCTCGCCGGCTGCGCCGCACCCGACCCTCTCACCCCGACCGTCGCGGCCACGTACACCGCACGACCGATGACGGACGGTGCGCAGATCATCCCGCCCACGGACAGTCCGCCGCCGGAGCCACCGCTCCCCGAGTCGTGTGGGGCGCTCGCGAGCCTGCGCCCCGGCCCGCAACCCCCGCCCGGGCAGATGCCGCCCGGTGGATCACTTGCCGAGATCGCAGGGCGGGGCCGGTTGATCGTCGGCGTCGACCAGAACACCAATCTGTTCAGCTTCCGAGATCCGACCACCGGCACCCTGCAGGGGTTCGAGATCGATGTGGCGAAGGAGATCGCCCGCGACATCTTCGGCGATCCGACGAAAGTCGAGTTCCGGCTACTCACCACCGCCGGCCGGTTCTCCGCACTCGAGAACAACGACGTCGACGTCGTCGCACATGGATTCTCGATCACGTGCGAACGCGCCCAACGCGTCGGTTTCTCCACCGAGTACGTCCGCGCCTTCCAGCGTATTCTGGTCCCTCGCGGTTCCGACATCGCCGGACCGGCGGACCTGGCCGGAAAACGGGTCTGCACCTTTCTCGACACCACCTCGCTCGGCACCGTCCAACGAGTCGCGCCGGACGCCACGATCATCGCGGTCCCCAACTGGGACGACTGCCTCGTCACCATGCAGAAACGGCAGGCCGACGCGACCAGCACCTCCGACTCGCTCCTCGCCGGGCTCGCCTCCCAGGACCCGAATTTTCAGATCGTGGGGCCACGGCTGGAGACAGAAGAGCACTGGGCGATCGGTGTCAACAAGTACAAGGAGGACCTGGTGCGGTTCGTCAACGGCACCCTCGAACGCATACGCGCCGACGGAACGTGGATGCGCGTGTACGACCGGTGGCTGGCCACACCACTCGGGCCGATCGCGGGCCCACCCCCGGCCACGTATCGCGATTGAGGGTCGACGCGGACATCGGACGTGCTGGAAAGTTGTTGCGACACTGAGCGCGCCCACCACCGATCCCGAACCTCCGACGGTGTGGGGAAGGCCCACGCATTCTGGCTGAAAACCCCCCGGCGAGTCGTATCCCGGACTGCCTGATCTCGACCCGACGGGATACGGCCCGCACCCTCCACGGTAAACCGCCTCCGGACGGACCTCAATAGCCAGTACGACGGCGGTTTCCGTCGTTAACCGGGACCGTCATTGCACCGGCGTCAGCGATCACCTCGCACCAGCTTCGGGGCGGGAAACAACGCGTGCGCCAGTGTCCTCTGCGACTGCAACCGTGTGTGCCGCGTCCATGCCTCTGCAACACCGCCGAGCGCGTCTGGAGACCCGGCGTCGACGACGATCAAGTCCGGATCGAGGCAGCCGCGAGACCCGCACGCGCACAGAACGTCAGAGGTGTCGTCGATGCGTAGCGACCGCACCTACCGACAGCCCGCCACGATCCGCCGACGAGCCGGCTAGTTGATGCGTGGCCTCCGGACGCGTTCGGCGTTGCGCGGCGGGAAGGGTTCGCCATTGTTGTATTCGCGTTCGAGGACGGTGAGGTAGTGGGCGAGGGCTTCGTCGACGAGGCTGGACCAGCTGTTGGGGGCGCCGGCGATGTGGCCGATGGCGGCGACGGCATTCTTGCCGTTTTCGACCTTGGCGCGGTTGATGAGGACGGATTCCTGCTTCTTGTCTGCGGGGACCCGTCTGGTGGTCTTCTTTTCCTCGCCGAGGGCCACCGGTTCGGCTGTGGTGGCTGCTTCTTGTGCGACGTCCACGCCCTGTTCGACGAGGTTCGGCAGTCGTCGCTTGCGGCGTTCGAAGGGGTTGCTTGCGAGTCCTGCGACGTCCACGCCCTGTTCGACGAGGTTCGGCAGTCGTGGCTTGCGGCGTTCGAGGGGGTTGTTGGCGAGTCCGGGTTTACGTGTCACGCTCGTCAGGAGGTCCTTGTGACCGGTTGTCGAGTACGTCCCGTCCTGGTGGGCGCCTGTGCGGGGCTGGGGGCGGCGTGCGAGGGGGTTGTTAGCGAGTCCCGGCTTACGTGTCACGCTCATCGGGGGTCCCTTTCGACGAGTTCTTGGGCGGCGTCGCGGTAGGCGCGCGCTGCGGAGGAGGACGGTGCCCACCTGACGACGGGTTCTTCGGCGCTGTAACTTTCGCTGACGCGGACGGACTTCGGGATGATGGTGTGCATCGTCTGATCGGGGTAGGTCTCGCGGAGCGCGGCGAGGACCTGCTGGTCGATGACCTGGCCGAGTTCGACGCGGCCGCACAGAATGTGATTGAGCCGTGCAGTGGGATTGAGCAACTCGACCTGCTCGGTGATGTAGTTCTCGATCCGCATGAGCGCTTCGAGTTCCATGGCTCCCGTCATGACAGCGGCAAGCACTTCGGTGCAGGCGACGAGTGCGCTGATGGTCAGGTGGTCGAAGTCTCCGGGGCAGTCGAGGAGGTTGAAGTCGACGTCGGGGGCGCCGGCGAGGGCTTTGCGCAGGACGCCGTGTGCACCGGGCTTCTTGAGGAAATAGGGCCCGACGGAATCGAGTTCCTTGGTGGCGGGAACGAGGTGGATCCCGGACGCGGTGATGGTGGTGGCATCTTCGATGCTCGCCACCAGCATGAGTACCGACAGGACATCGTTGTCGACGGCTTCGGGCGTGGCGCCGAGCCAGGTGGTGGCGTTGCATTGTGGGTCGAGGTCGACGACGCGGACGGTGTAGCCGGCTTCGACGAGGGCTTGGGCGAGGTTGACCGCGCTCGTGGTTTTGGTGGAACCACCTTTATGGTTGACCACTGCGATGGTGCGGGTCATGTGGGCCTGTCCCTTCGTGTAAATATAGTGACCTAGCTCAAGATACTTAACTTGGTCGAGGCACGCGGATGACCCGCCGATCCGAGCGCGGAACCCTCGACCTCTGTGTGACGGCGGCTACACGAATGTGAACTGCAGCCGCGTCAGGTGGGAGTGCGGCCTGAACGATTCGGCCTGCCCCGCCGGCCCCGCCCGCCAGGCACTCCCCCGGTGGTCCGACTACCGACGTGGTTCTACAGCGGCTACCGGTAGCGTGCTCCGCATTTCATCGGATGCAGATGTCGTGAACCGCCGCGCACAAGTCGAGTGGCGTGTGAGAACGAACGAGTGGCACTCGGCGAACAGAGATCTCCTGGTGCTCCTCGGCCCTAGAATCGAGCGATGGACAGAACCGACCGCGCCAGCCGGGTGATCGCGGCATCACCGGCGACTGTCTACGGCGCCCTCCTCGACCGGGAGTCTCTCGAGGCCTGGTTGCCGCCGGACGGCATGCGCGGGCGGGTCGAACGGTGGGATCCTCGGCCCGGTGGTGGATTTCGGATGGTCCTCACCTACCTCGACCCTGCCGACAGTCCCGGCAAGACTTCGGATACGACGGATGTCGTCGATGTCGGATTCGCCGACCTGGTGCCACCGGAACGCGTGGTGCAGCTGGCGGTGTTCGAAGCTGACGACCCGTCGTACGCGGGCACCATGACGATGACCTGGCACCTCGCTGCCGCCGGTGACGGGACCGAGGTGACCGTCACCGCCACGGACGTGCCACCCGGCATAGACCAAGCGGCACACGAGGCCGGGATCACCTCCTCGCTGGCGAACCTGGCATCGTACGTCGAAGGATCCCGCTGATCAGGTCGGCTGCGACTCGGGCCGGGCCCTACACGACCTGCTTCTCGGCTCGGGCGGTCAGCGGGTACGCCTCGACGAGCTTGTCCAG
The DNA here is from genome assembly GCF_058628105.1 of Rhodococcus sp. G6(2025). Lineage (NCBI taxonomy): Bacteria > Bacillati > Actinomycetota > Actinomycetes > Mycobacteriales > Nocardiaceae > Rhodococcus > Rhodococcus sp. G6(2025). The sequence continues at coordinate 135,124 of NZ_CP179750.1, read as the reverse complement.
TTCCTGGTGGTACGACTCCACGTTGGCGACCTTGATCTGTTCGTACCCACGGATGAGGTCGGGCGGTTCGGCGATCTCCACCGCGGCGGTCAGGCTGTGCGGGTTGAGTAGGTGAAGGAGTTGCTCGATGGTTTCGCGGTATTCGGTGATCAACTCGCGTTCCATCTTCCGGATGTGGTGGTAGCCGAACACATCGAGCTTGGTGCCGCGGATCTTGCGCATACGGTGCAGGGTCCGGAATCCGGGGTTGATCCAGGATCCGAGTGAGAGCTTGTTCGTCATCCCCATGGCGCGCAGCACCGGGGGGTGTAGCCGGACGGCGCTACCGGCGCGCCCGCGATGTTTCGATCGACTCTGTCAGCTGAGCTGCTCCATCCGTTGAATCGTCATGCTGGTTCTCCTACTTCGTCGCGCGGCCCCTCGTGGCCACTGGTCTTCCTGGAACGGAGCCGGACCGTTGTCGGTGAGGTCTACCACGACCCACTACGACCTGGCGGCGGCTATCTCAGGCCGGACACCGAGCCCATGGCAGGCTGGGACGAGATGGGGTGCTGATTCACACGGCCACCCTCGGCCCGACCATCCGAGGTGAGGCGCACAGATGAAAGGGGACGTCGCCGATGACCGTCCGTACCGTGAACACTGAGGCAGGGCGACTCTCCGGTGACCACACCGACGGGGTCGCCCGATTCCTGGGAATCCCCTACGCAGCAGCTCCAGCGGGCGAACGCCGATTCGCACCCCCTGGTCCTGCCGAACGATGGGCAGGGACCAGGAACGCCACCGGTTACGGCGCTACCGCACCCCAGCCGGCATTGCACCCCGCTCACGGGAATCTGGCGCCGCTGATCGGGCCCGGATGGGTCGCCGGAGACGGCGACTACCTCAATCTCAACGTCTGGACACCCGACCCCGGCACGGGTGGGCTTCCGGTGATGGTCTACGTCCACGGCGGCGGGTTCATGATCGGCTCGGGCGCCGCCCCCGCCTTCGACGGCACCTCGTTCGCGCGCGACGGCGTCGTCCTGGTCACCGTCAACTACCGACTCGGGGCGGAGGGCTTCCTCGCACCGTCCGGTGCGGTCGCGAACACGAACATCGGATTGCGCGATCAGATCGCCGCCCTGCGCTGGGTTCGCGACAACATCACCGGGTTCGGTGGAAACCCGGACAACGTCACCGTCTTCGGCGAATCGGCCGGCGGCTCCTCGGTCGCGTTCCTGCTGCACTCCCCGCTGGCCGCCGGACTGTTCCGGCGCGCGATCGTCCAGAGCGGACACGACGAGATGGCCCGCCCGCTCGAGCTCACCGAAGGACTCACGAAGGCTCTCGCCGCCCGGCTCGGAACCTCCCCGACCACAGACGCATTCCGCGCATTCTCTGCCCCCGACCTGGTGCGCGCGCAGGCCGCTCTGCTCAGAAACGAACCCCACCCAGACCTGCGCGACGGCAACGGTGTCGACCCAGGCCACCGTCGTGCACTGTTCCTCCCCACCACGGGTGACGACGTCCTCCCCGACCCGGTCGGAGTCCCGAGCACCCATTCGCGCGGCGTCGACCTGCTGATCGGCACAACACTCGAGGAGGCCAACCTCGGTTTCGGTGCCGACCAGTTCGCCGCCTTCGACGCGCATGACGCCGTAGCCGAGCTGGCCGCCACCTACCCCGATGCCGAAGCGCTCCTCGAACGACACGGTCTCCACGACCCGGCCCTCACCCCCGCGCGTGCACTCACAGCCGCCTACACGGACCTGATGTTCCGATCACCGAGCCGCCGCACCGCGCGCCGCCACCCAGGCCCCACCTACGTCTACGAATTCGCATGGCGATCACCACTGCACGGCGCCGCACACGGCCTCGACGTCCCCTTCGTCTTCGACACCACACAGGCATGCCGCGACCTGATCGGCGACGCCGCACCCGGCACCCTCACCCAGGCGATGCACCAAGCCTGGCTCGACTTCGCCACCCACGGAGATCCAGGCTGGCCCACCTACGACGACGCAAGAAACGCGATGAGGTTCGATGCCTGCCCGCACCTCTGCGAGGACACCGCTCCCGACGACACCGGCGCCGAATACCTGCCCTGACCCAGGCCGGCGGGAGCGCGGCACTGGCGGTATCGGCGTCCGGCGCGGATCCGGACGCCGATACCGTTCACGTCAGTCCGAAGCCGTGTCGGCGGCCCGGCCGAGGTGGCGGGCGAAGAACCGGGCCGAGCTGTCGCGTTCGTATTCGGGTACCGGGTAGTGCCTGCCCGAGTAGGCGTGCAATGTCTTCTCCTTCGCGGCGAAGGCGTCGAACAACGCGACCCCGGAGGTGCGGTCGAATTCCTCGTCGTCCCAGGGAATCCGGTACTCGACCGGGACGGTGATCTTTCTTGCCACCTCGATCAGAGCGTCGCACACGAAAACCCCACCGAAGCTCACGGCAGCGATCCGGGATTCGACCGCCGTCAACATCAGCCCGGTCACGACACCCAACGTCATGCCGCCGTAGCCGATCGGCGCTTCGACGCCGATCTCGGGCAGCGCCTGCAGGGCGTCCAGAGTCGCTTGCCATTCCGGCACCGCACGCTCCGCCAGCGACATGTTGTAGTCGATCACGATCGGGGCGATCGGCTCGCCCGCCGCCCGGGCCCGATGGATCGCCTCGGCCCACCGTTGATCCTGAAGGGTTCGCGGCCGGTCGCCATGTCCGGGCGCGTCGATGGCAGCGACGGTGTACCCATAGGTGGTCACGCAGTGGAGTGCACCGGCGACCAACCCCGGCGCCTTCTTGTGCATGCCGCCGGAGTGCCCCGACAGCAGCAGCGGTGCGCCGACGGTTCCGGATGTGGGCGACCAGAGCACGCCGGTGATCCCATCCAGAGTGAATGTACGTTCGATGACACCGTTCGACGATGTCTCAGACGTGAAATGCATGGTGTTGCCTTTCGGGATTGCCTTGTTGTCGAGGCGCTCCCGGCGACACCTATGTCAATCGCCGAACCGTGAACACGAGCGGGAGCACCCACATGGTTACTGCGTTCATGGGTCTCACCTCCTCGCGTGATGTCACGGTCTCGCGCACGCTATCAACCTGAACCGAATCCCGTCCAACCTATTTCCTGCATGCGAGGGCCGATCGCCGATGGGCCGCGCCTGGTATTCCTACAGGTCAATGGAGTGTGGGTCGGTAGATGAGCTCTTGGATGTGACCGTCCAGCGTCCGGTTCTCGAGCAGTTCCAGGTCGAAGTCGGCCCCACCCTGGAAGATCGGGTCATCACCGGTCAGACCGGTGATCACAGGGAAGAGCGTCACCTGCAGGCGGTCGACGAGGCCGGCGGCCATCAGCGCCCGATTCATCGACAGGCTGCCGTGCGAGCGCAACGGCACCTCGGACTCCTCCTTGAGCCGGGCGACGACGTCGACGGCGTCACCGCTCACGACGGTCGCGTCCGGCCAGTCGAGAGGCCCTTCCAGCGTCGTCGACACAACCGTCGCCGGCAGGCTCCTCATCCGGGTGACCCATGGGTCACGCACTTCGGACTCCTCGGTGCTCGAGGCCAGCATCTGCGCGAACGCCCGATACGTGTTGGCCCCGAAAATCATCCGCTGCTCCGCGCCATACAAGGCAAGGCGGTGGTCGAGCAACTCGGGGCCTTGCTTGCCCCAGTAGCCGCCCCAGTCGCCGCCGCTGATTCCGCCGAAGCCGTCGAGGCTGGAAAAGACGTCGAAGGTGTAGGTCGCGGTCATGTCGTTCTCCTCGAGTGCGGTTGTGATCGGTGTAGGTACAGACTGGGAACCACTGCGAAACTCATCGCTGTCGGAGTGGGCGACTGTGGTCGCAACAAAAGTGTCGCGTCCTTCGTTCCGGCTCGCCGCCTCGCACGTGGCGGGCGAGGCGGCGAGATCGGTCTGTGCGGTGAACCGGCGGCTCAACCCTTGATGAGGTCGTCGATCTGGCCGATCGCCTGCGAGGCACCTTCGACCACACCCATGTCGAGCACCTGCTGGAGACCTTCGGCGGTTGCGTAGGTGCTGACGTAGGTGGCGATGGTGCTGCCGTCCTTCTCCTCGAAGGAGAACTCGTTGGTGGACACCGGCATCGATTCGATCGGGGTGAAATCCGCATCGGCGAATCCGTCGGTGAAGGTGAAGCCGGTCGGCTCATCGACGGAGACGATGTTCCAGTAGCCCGCATGCTTGTCACCCTCGGGTCCGGTCATGTAGTAGGTGACCCGACCGCCGGGAGTGAACTCGTGGTCGACCACCGTCGCCGGGTACGTCGGCGGACCCCAGATCTTCTCGAGCTGGCGAGGATCGGCATAGATCTGCCAGATCCGCGCGCGGGGCGCGGCGAACTCGGCGGTGATGGTCAGGGTCAGTGCGTCGATGTCGTGGCTGACATTGGTGACAGGCATCGTTCATTCCTTCCGTTGGGGTTCTGTCGCGATCAGTTCGTCGATGCGCGCGATTCGCCCACGCCAGACGTGTTCCAGCTCCGCGAGCATGGACGACACCGCGCGAACTGCGTCCACATCGCCCGTGGCGAGTTGTTCACGGCCGCTGCGTCGTTTGACGAGTAGGCCTGACTTCTGGAGAACGGCGACGTGCTTCTGTACCGCAGCGAAACTCATGTCGTACTTCGCTGCCAGTGCCGAGACGGAATGCTCGCCGGCCAGCACGCGACGCATGATGTCGCGCCTCGTTCGGTCGGACAGCGCGTGGAACAGGGCATCGGCCCGGTCCTCATCTGTTTCTGACACACCCGAAACATACAACCGATTGGTTGTATGTGCAAGGCCCCTTCGACTCTCAGCTTGAAGTTATTGCAGGCGGCGTGCCGACGAGAGCGATCTAGCTCGGGGAGAACCCGCCGACATCGATCGAGATCCACAGCGGTGCGAACATCAGGCAGAGACCGGTGAAGCCCAGCAACACCGTGAGCGGCGGCGGTATCGCCCACGCCACCCAATACCCCACCGTTGGGCCAAGGACACCCGGTGCCCGGTCTGCGATCCAGCGAACTGGCCCAGCAGAGCGGCCACCAGCTCATACCAGGGCTCCTCACCCGCGCCCGCCGTTCCGGCGTCGTCAAGGTTCGGCTCGGATCGCATCGTCCCATTGTCCTCCGCAGGATTCATCCGTGCTGGTCGCCGACGGTTTCGCACACAAGTTTCGACACGCCACGTATCTCCGTGGGGGCGCGGCCAGGCACGGGCGCACCTCATCCTTCGCGACGGGCCAGTGCGTCCATTTTCGGTCTCCTCCGTCTGTCCTGGTACCCATCCCCACGGATCAAGGAGTCACCATGACCAACGCCGACAAGTTCGAAAACCCGACGACGGATCGGACGGACGCAAACCCACGGACTGCGGCACCCACGTGTTGCAGCACCGAACGACAAGCCACCTGCTGCGACCTCAGCGAGAAGTCGACGTGCTGCGGTCCGACGGCGACGGCCGGCGACGGATGCGGCTGCCAGTAGCCCTCAGGTGACAACGGTGCGGTGCGAGCGAAGATGGCTCGCACCGCACCGCAGTCTTGTCAGCGTGACCTCGCCCGGTCGCCCCGTCGCCGTCACCAGAGATGATTCGCCGGTCTACTCGTCGTCCGATGGCGTGGCTCCGCAGTCGCAGGATCCGCTGCGGGGCTGGTAGTCGTGGACGTGGCCGGTGCGATCCTGGCTGATCTGACAGCAGGCGTGCAATTGGGCCTGGAGGGCGGCGCGGCCGCGTTGACCCGGGATTTCATCCCGGACACCGAGATTCCCACCTCGCTGGCGGCGGCGGCGTTGGTTCGGGCGTCGAGGTCGACCATCCTCACCGCCGCGGCCTGCTCGGCGGGCAGCCCGGAGAGCATCGGCACCAGGCAGGAGGCGAGTTCCTTCTCCGCCGTCTCGTCGGCGTCAGGTTCTCCGTCGGGCCGGTTGTCGGGGACACTGTCGACAGCCAGCTCGCGGCGGTGGGGTGCGGACCGGTAGTAGTCGGTGATCGCGTTGCGGGTGATGGCATACATCCACCCGAGGATTCGGTCCTGCTCCCGCAGGTTGTCGAGGCTCTTGGCCATCCGCAGGAACACGATCGACAGAATGTCGTCGGCGTCCTCGGGACGGGAGACCCGGCGGGCGATGAAGGCCCGCAAGTCGCTCGAGAAGCGGCGCCAGAGCTGGTCGAGATCAGCTGGTGCCGGCTGGGGTGTCGTCGCGGTGGTGGCCGAGTCCTCGTTCATGATCTGTGGTTCCTCTCCGTCTTTCAGGATCCCCGCCTTACGGCGCGGTCGCGACCCCCTGAGGGCGTCCTCTCTCAGGTACGGACGACGGTGACCGCGGTCGGACGCACCTGCGTCCGAATCCGAAGTTCCTCGTCTGTATGGGTGTCGATGTCGATTCCGGATGCTCCGGTTCGACGTACCAGTAGAAGCACGGTGAGGAGGTGAGAGCAATGCTGACTACACATCTGTTGTCGGGCCTGACCAGTGAAGAGGTCGATCTGATCGTGGCGGAGGAGCTGCATCTGCTCGACGCCGCCGCATGAGCGTCATCGACGCCCGCACCGGGCGCATCTGCTGACCACAGCGCTCTCCTAGCCTCTACCCCTCCATCGGGTAGGGGCTTGGAGAGTGCCCGGCTCCGGACGGACATCGAACACGCAAAACCCGCCCCGTCCCCCGTGGGATGGGGACGGGGCGGGTTCGTTGTCAGCGGGTGCGCGCTGACCGAATCATGCGGGTGACGACGGGAACGGCGGTCACCACCGCCCACAAACCGATCGCCGCGACCAGGGCGGTAAGAGTGTCCCCGGCGGTGGCGGTGCCGAGCACGTGGCCGCGCAGGGCGTCGGTGGCGTGCGCAACCGGATTCACTGTCGCCATGGCCTGCATCCAGCCGGGCATGGTCTCGATCGGCGCGAACGCACTCGAGACGAACATCAGCGGCATCATCACCATCATCCCGGCGAACTGGACCACGTCCGGCCGGCGGAGCCGGTCCCCGATCAGCCCGAAGAGGGCGCTCATCGCCCCGGCCAACACCACCAGCACGACAACCGCGGCGACGGCATCCCCTGCGGTGCCGTGGAACTCGAAACCCAAAGCGACGGCGGCGATCCCGAGCAACACAGCCCGGGCGAGGGTGAACACGGCCTCGTTGATCGTGCGAGCCACCCCCGGCAAGGCCGCCCGCATCGGCAGGGCCGCGAAGCGGTCGTGCAGGCCGTTGGTGTGATCGATCGCGGCGGAGACTCCGGCGTTGGTGCCGGCCATCACCGTGGAGACGGCGAGCATCGCCGGGGTGAGGAAGACGATGTAGCTGACCCCGGCAGGAAAGCCCGGTCCTGCGGCGACGCTGCGGAACACCTGACTGAACAGCACCAGCATCGCCATCGGCATGGTCAGCGAGAACATCAACAGCTGCGGAACGCGGGCGCTGGTGCGCAGGTTCCGGACGGTGAGTGCGGCGAGTTGGTCCCCGACCGAGGGACGCCCTACCGAAGGGGTGGCTGTGGTGGTGCGGATGGTGGTCATCGGTGGGCTCCGGGGGTGTGGGCGAGGTGGGTGAAGACGTCGTCGAGGCTCGGCGAGGTCACGTCCAGGTCGGTGACCTCGATGCCGCCGCGGTGCAGGTCGGCGACCAGCGCGGTCGCGGCGGGGGCGTCGTCGACGGTGACGGACACTCGCAGGCGGTCGCCGTCGACCCGCGGATCGGTGTCCGGGATGAATGGCAGCGCGGCGAGCTGACCGGCGGGGATGGTGGCGCTGAGGACCTTGCCGCCGACGATCCGTTTGAGCTCGGCGGGGGTGCCGCGGGCGGCGACCCGGCCCCGGCGCAGGACCACGATGTGGTCGGCGAGCCGGTCGGCCTCCTCGAGGTACTGGGTGGTGAGCACGACCGTGGTGCCCGCGTCGGTGAGCTCGTCGACGACGTTCCACAATCCGGCGCGGGCGAGGGGATCGAGACCGGTGGTCGGCTCGTCGAGGAACAGTACCGACGGGGAGCCGACGAGGCTGGCGGCCAGATCGACCCGGCGGCGCGAGCCCCCGGAGAGTTCCCCGACCCGCCGGGACGCGTATTCCTGCAGCCCGAGCCGGTCGATCAGCGCGTCGGCCCGCGCGCGGGCGGTGCGGCGCAGCCCGGTCAGGCGGCCGATCAGCTCCAGATTCTCTCGGGCGGTGAGGAATTCGTCGAGGCCGGCGTATTGGCCGGTCACGCCGATCCGGCGGCGGACCTCGGTGGCGTGGACGACGACGTCCAGGTTTTCAATCTGCACGCGGCCGATGGTGGGCCGCACCAGGGTGGTGAGGGTGCGGATCAGGGTGGTCTTGCCGGCACCGTTGTGGCCGAGCACACCGAGCGTGGCTCCGGCGGCAGCCTCCAAGTCGACACCGTCGAGGGCCCACGTCGTGCCGTAGGCGACGTGCAGATCCTCGACCACGACGGTCGGCGCGCTCATCGCACTCCCCCGAACCGGTGAGCGGCGGGGCGGGCAATCGGGTGGATGGTCATCGGAGGTTCCTCTCGGAAGATGTGCTCCCACCCGGTGGTGAGTGGGAGTCCGCTTCCTCAGACGAACCAAGTTCGAGTTGGACGCACCCGCGGCAGAATCAGGCAGGTCAGGAGATGGTGGCGCCATCGGCGGCGGGTTCGGGTTCGTCGAAGAACCCGGCGCCGCCGCATACCCCGGTCTCCGGCAACGTGAGTTCGACGCGGGCGGCGGCGGCGTGGTCGCCGGCCAGGGCGGCGGCGATACTGCGGACCTGCTCGTACCCGGTCATTGCCAGGAACGTCGGCGCCCGCCCGTAGCTCTTCATCCCGACCAGGAACACATTCGGCTCCGGATGCGACAGTTCGGCTACCCCGTGCGGGTAGACGCTGCCGCAGGAGTGCACGTTCGGATCGATCAACGGCGCCAACCCGACCGGGGCCTGCAGCACCGGGTCCAGGCCGAGGCGGACTTCCGAGAGCCAGGACAGGTCGGGACGGAAGCCGGTGAGCACCACCACCCGATCGACGTTCTCGATCCGGGCTCCGGTGTCGGACACCAACACCACCTGACCATCGGCGGCAGCTTCGACGGCCGCGGTGCGAAATCCCGTGACCACCCGCAACATTCCGTCGTCGACGGCCCTCTTGGCGCGCAATCCGAGGGCGCCGCGAGCGGGCAGCTGGTCGCCCTCGCCGCCGCCGAAGGTGGATCCGCCCTCGCCGCGGCGCAGCACCCAGCTGATTCGGGTACCCGGCGTCTGCTTCTCCAGGCCCGCCAGCGCCACGATGGCGGTCAGCGCCGAGTGCCCGCTGCCGGCGATCACGATGTGCTTGCCCGCGTACCGGGCGCGCACCTCGGGGTCGTCGATGTTCGGGACCCGGTATTCGAGAACGTCGGCGGCGGCGCGCTCTCCGAGCGCGGGCAGGCCTTCCCCGCCGAGGGGATTGGGGGTGGCCCAGGTGCCGGAGGCATCGATCAGGGCCTGCGCGGTGATCCGATCCTCGGTGCCGTCGGCGCGGCGGATGTGTACCGAGAGGGGTTCGGTGTCGCGGCCGGCGTCGACGACACGGTCCCGGCCCCGCCGGGCCACCCCGACCACCTCGGTGGACAGCTGCACGGTGTCGCCGAGTGCGGCAGCGAGGGGTTGCAGGTAGTTCGCGGTCCAGTCCTGGCCGGTCGGGTACGCCTGGTCGTCCGGCGCCACCCAGCCGGTGGCGTCGAGAAGGCGGCGGGCCGACGGATCGATCAGCTCACCCCAACGGGAAAACAACCGCACGTGATTCCACTGAGCGATCGCCGCACCGGCTATCGGACCGCGGTCGAAGACCAGCGGGGTCAGGCCGCGCTCACGCAACTGGGCCGCGGCAGCGAGGCCGATCGGTCCGGCCCCCACGACGACAACGGGCACAGAGTTCATCTCGGACGTCCTTTCATCGACATGCATCGATCCTTCCTGCGGAGAGTATCGATACGCGTCGATGAAGGCAACCATCGATGGATATCGATATAGTGGGTGCATGACTGCACTGGACATTCCGGTCGCTCGCACCGCCAACGAGGTGGATGCGTTGGCGCCGGAGGACGCGGCCACCTATGCCGGGTGGTTCGCCTGCCTGGCCGATCCCACCCGGGTGCGACTGCTGCACCAGGTCGCCTCCCGCCCGGCCGGGATCAACGTGGGCGAGCTGGCCGAGGCTCTGGGCATCGGCCAGCCCACCGTCTCGCACCACGTGCGCAAGCTTGCCGCCGTCGGATTCGTCTCGGTCCGCAAGAGCGGAACCAGCACCGTGGTCATGGTCAATCCGGCCTGCTGCACCGGGCTGCCGCACGCCGCCGACGCAGTGATGGGCGTGCTGACCCCGCGCCCCTGCTGCCCGGACGACCTGCCGGGCGACGTCACCGTGCGAACCATGACCGATCAGGACTGGGATGACGTGCGCCGGATCTACGGCGAGGGCATCGCCACCCGCAACGCCACCTTCACCACCGAGGTCCCCACCCAGGCGACGCTCGATGGACTGTGGCTGCCCGGGCATCGGTGGGTCGCCGAGATCGACGACGTCGTGGTCGGCTGGGCCGCCCTGTCCCCGGTGTCCGGGCGAGCCTGCTACGCCGGGGTGGCCGAGAACTCGATCTACGTCGCCGACGGGATGCGCGGGCGCGGCGTCGGCAAGGCCTTGCTGCGCTCCCAGGTCATCGCCGCCGACGAGGCCGGACTGTGGACCTTGCAGACCTCGATCTTCCCCGACAATCGGGCCAGCATCGCCCTGCACCACTCCGCCGGATTCCGCACCCTCGGTGTGCGCGAACGCATCGCCCGACTCGACGACATATGGCGCGACACCGTGTTTCTCGAGCGCCGTTCCCCCGTCGTCGGATAATCCTCCGAATCGACTGGGGCATAAGATGTCCGAGCAGCAACCTGTCGATCGTGCCGCGATCGCCGCGGAGCTCGAACGCGCCCGGAGCGTGCTGCACGAATTACTCGACGGCGCGAGTGCCCCAGATCTCGCGAGGCGTTCGTCCGGAACCCGGTGGACCAACGAGCAATTGCTGTTCCACATGGTCTTCGGCTACATGGTCGTTCGCCGGCTGCTCCTGCTGATCCGGATGTTCTCCCGGTTGCCGGAGGGGGCGAGCCGACGGTTCGCGCACGTGCTCGACGCGGCCACCCCAGCCTTCGACGAGGTCAACTATCGGGGCTCCGCCCTGGCAGCGGTCGTCTACAACCGCCACCGGATGGGCCGCCACTTCGACCGCGTCATCGCTTCGCTGCAACGCTCCCTCGCCCGGCAGACCGATGCAGACCTACAGCGCAGCATGTCCTTTCCGGTGCGCTGGGACCCGTTCTTCACCGAGACCATGACCGTCGAGCAGGTCTTTCGATACCCCGGGAAGCACTTCGACTTCCACCGACAACAGCTCACTCTCAACTGAACCGGGGCAGCTGCCCGTTGTCGATGGGGATGGTTCATCGATGCGCCGGCGCGCCCGCCCCGCATGATCGACATATACGACACGTAGGAATTCGATTCCTACCGACGTGACGAAATCATGGTGGACAGTTGTTTAATATCAGAATGTGAGAAAAAGCGTCATTAATAGAAACGTTCTGCAGACCCGTGCGCGATAGGCAAAGTAAGCGGAGATCGACGATCCCGTGGTTCACAGAAACAACAGAGAAGAGAATTACTCGCACTCGGCTGACGATCGAGTGATCCAGGACAGGGATTCTCGGCTCCCACCGGTAGCCGAGAATCCACACCCTGAACAGGGGTAATATACCTCCGCCAGTGTGGCGTCGGAACATTTGACAAACCAGTGACGCGAACTCGGGAGAAAACTGACAATTCCGCTGCAGGAGTCGGGGATTATCGAATGAGGTGAGCATTATGAAAAACAAATTCGCTGTGCGATCGGCAGTCGTGGCCGCCGTCATCGCTCCCACCCTGGTTTTCGCAGGCGGCACTCCCGCCACGGCGGCACCAACACTGAACGCGGGCGGATCCGGCCAGGTAGAGGTCAGGGTCCCGACCGGTGAAAGCTGGACATGCTTCGCATTCGACTCGAATTTCACGTTCAAGACGGGTGCCTTCGCGGCGGGTCTCGGTACGCTCGACGGATTCGCGAAGGGATCGAATGTGACCGCGTTCTGCTTCGGCAACATGGCCCCGTTCTTCTTCTCGGGCAGTGTGAAAGTCACCTAGACCGGAGTCCTTTCGCCGCATCGAACGTGCCCTCGGCAGTATGTTGGAGACATGAAGGCCTTACTCGCCCTTCTGTCTCTGCTGCTCGCCGTCGTGGTGGGCTGCTCCGGCGAGCAGCACACCGTCGGCGGGCAGTGACACGTCCGCCACCAAGATCGAGGTCGGCGGCGGCGACGCGTTGCAGTGGGGAGATGGCGAGTACGGAGTGGTGCTGGCCCACGGTGCCGTCTTCGACGCCGCCAGCTGGGAAGACCAGGCCTCGGCGATCGCCAACCAGGGTGCCACTGTTATCGCCGTCGAGGACATCACGCCGGAGTCGATCGCGGCCACCGTCGCCAGCCTCATCGACAATGGGCACCCCGACGTCGCGCTGGTGGGCGGAAGCGCGGGCGCCGACGCCATCCTGCAACTGGCCTCGCAGCAGCCCGACCTTCCCGACCAGCTGGTGCTGCTCTCCCCGAATCGGGTGGTCGACGGCCTCGGCAGTGAGCCCAAGCTGTTCATCGCCAGCGAGGACGAGCCCGTCGCCGGCGTGTCGCAGCAACTCGCCGACGGCTCACCGGGCGCCGACAACAAAGTGATCCTTCTGCCGGGCTCCGCCCACGGGCAGAACATCTTCGACGGTGAGAACGCTGACGCGGCAATGGACGCAATCCTCCAACGACTGGCCCACTGAGGACCGAATTGCCGTGTCAACTCGCCGGAGCGGCCGCGCCGAGTCCGCGAACACGTCACAATGAGGGGCGTGATCATTCCCGATATTCGCCCCGCAATCGTTCACACCGGGGTTCGGATACTGCTGGGCCGCACCAAACTCCGCACGGCCGAGGACACGCGGCGCGACGTCCACGCGACGACGCTGCGGCCGGCCTCGTTCAACCCGCCACCATCTCCGCTCCTGCGCGGGGTGCGGCTCTCCGCCGACCGCACGGGCGGATTTCCCGTCTTCACCGTCGAACCGGACAACGGGCGATACGGAAAGACTGTGGTCGACTTCCACGGCGGTGCCTATGTCCGCGAAATAACGTCCTTCCACTGGCTGTTCGCGCGCACCATCACCGCGGCGGCATCGGTCCGGCTTCTGCTACCGATCTACCCCCTCGCCCCGCACCGGACGGCCGCCCGCACCGTCGCCGATGCGGCGGACCTCGTCGAATCGGCAATCTCCGCCCGAGGCGCCGACAACGTGGCGGTGATCGGCGATTCCGCCGGTGGCGGGCTCGCGCTCGCCGCAGCGCAGGAACTCAAACGGAGGGGCGCACCCCAGCCGTCGCGGCTGATCCTTGTCGCCCCGTGGCTGGACGCCACCATGAGCGACCCCACGCAAGCCATCATCGAGAAGCGCGACATCCTCCTCGCGCGCGGAGGACTGGAAGAAGCCGGCCGACTCTACGCGGGAGACCTCGAGGTCACCGACTGGCGCGTCAGCCCCCTCTTCGGCGACCTCACCGGCCTCGCGCCCATGAGCGTGTACACCGGCACCCACGACATTCTCGTCACCGACTCCCGCGCGCTCACTCAGCGAGCACGCGACGCCGGCACGACAGTCGACTACATCGAGGAGATCGGGATGCAGCACGACTACGCACTCTTCCCCCTGATCCGCCAGGCACGTGCCGCCCGCGAAGACATTGTCCGCACACTGCGAGCGTAACACCGACGAGATAGAACACGTGTCAGATCTTCCGCCCGCGACACCTCCCGCTGTAGCATTCGGGGATGAGTCGAGTAGGTAGCTACAGTGACGATGACATGGCAGGTTGGCTGTCGATCTCACCCGAGCTGGGTGGGGCACTCGGCGCTTTCACGGACGCCGTGTACAACCGGAACCGGTTACCGTTACGGGTCCGGGAGATCGCGCGGATGGCGGTCGCGGAGGCCAATGAGTGCGCCGTGTGCCTCGGCACCCGCGACAGGAGTGGCGCCGATGCGGGGATCGACGAGCACTTCTACGATCACGTTCTCGAGTGGGAGTCGTGGCCCGGGTACAGCGCCGAGGAGCGGACGGCGGCGGAGTTCGCCCACCGGTTCGCCACCGATCACACGGCGCTCCGCGACGACGAAGACTTCTGGGCTCGGTGTCACGAGCATTTCACCGACGAGATCCTGACGGACCTGGCGCTCTCGTGCGCGTTGTGGCTGGGGACGGGCCGGGTACTGCGGGTGCTCGACATCGGTCAGACGTGCAAGCTCACGCTCTGAGCACTCCGGTTCTCATTCCCACTCCCGCCTCGGCAGGACGTCCTCCATGAACCTGCGCAACGCGGGGTTCCGGTTGTCCGACCGCCAGGCGGCGTTCATCTGGACGGGCCGGTCGCGGACGGCGGAGACGGGACGGAACACGACCCCCTCCGGGTGCATCGTCTGCGCGGATTCGGGCACGAGGGCCATGCCGAGCCCGGACCGGACGAGCACCAGCATGGTGTGCACCTGCGTGACGTACTGGACGTAGCGCGGAGAGGCGCCGACGATCGTGAACGTGCTGATGAGCAGTTCGTGGAAGTACCGCGCATCGACGGGCGAATACATGACGACGGGCTGATCGTCGAAGTCCTCCACGGACAGCTGCTCGGCGTCGGCGAGGGGGTGACCGGCGGGCAGCGCGGCGACGAGCCGTTCGTGGTGGATGGGGCGCGTGTCGATGCCGGGGCGGGTGAGGATCGGGCGGATCAGCCCGAGGTCCAGTTCACCGCTGATCAACGATTCGATCTGCACGGAGGTGACCATTTCCCGCAGAACGACTTTCACGTCCGGGAGTCTGTCCCGGGCGGCCTCGAGCAACCTCGGCAGCACCGCGTGCGCGGACGCGCCGGTGAATCCGACGACGACGGTGCCGAGGTCACCGGCCGGGACGCGCCGCACCGTCAGTGCGGCACTCTCCGACAGGCTCAGGATGCGCCGGGCGTCGGGCAGGAACGCGGTACCGGCGGCGGTGAGGGTGACGGATCGGCTGGTGCGGTCGATCAACTGCACGCCGAGTTCGCTTTCGAGTTGCTGGATCTGACGGCTCAGCGGCGGCTGCGTCATATGCAGGCGTTCGGCGGCGCGACCGAAGTGCAGTTCCTCCGCGACGGCGATGAAACACGACAGCCGCGCGAGGGAGAACATTCGATCCACTCCTTTGCCTCGGGGTGGACTCAATGTATCCCACCCCGAAGGCGCCGACCGAGACCGCGGTCGGCGCCTCCGATGAGACAGTTACCAGCGAGGGCAGGTGTTCTCGAACGTCGGATCCACCGACTGCATGTATCCGGTGTCGTCGCGGTCGCGCACCCCGCAGTCGAGGTACTGCTGGTGCAGGACGGCGAGGGCGTCCTCGTCGATCTCCACACCGAGACCCGGCGTCGTCGGCACCGGGACCGCGCCGTCGACGAACTTCAGCACACCGGGCTTGACGACGTCCTCGGTCTTCCACGGCCAGTGCGTGTCACACGCGTACGTGAGGTTCGGTGTGGCGCCGGCGAGGTGCACCATCGCGGCCAGGCTGATGCCGAGATGCGAGTTGGAGTGCATCGACAGGCCCAGACCGAAGTTGTCGCAGATACCGGCGAGCAACCGCGACCGCTGCAGGCCACCCCAGTAGTGGTGATCCGACAGCACGACCTGGACCGAATCCTTCCGCACCGCGGGCTCGAGCTGATCGAAAGCGACGACGCACATGTTCGTCGCCAGCGGCATCTTCGCCTCCCGCGCGACCTCGGCCATGCCGTCGAGGCCCGGCGTCGGGTCCTCGAGGTATTCGACGATGCCGTCGAGTTCCGACGCGACCCTGATCGACGTGTCGACGGTCCACGCGGCGTTGGGGTCGAGGCGCAGCGGCAGGTCGGGGAACGCGGCACGCAGTGCCTTGATGCCGGCGATCTCTTCGTCCGGCGAGAACACGCCGCCCTTGACCTTGATGGCCTCGAAGCCGTACTCGCCGATCATCTTCTGCGCCTGACGGACCAGACCGTCGGGGTCGATCGCCTCGCCCCATTCGTCGGGCTCGGCGCCCGGGTGCCCGGCCCACTTGTAGAACAGGTAGGCGCTGAACGGGACGGCGTCGCGCACCTTGCCGCCGAGCAGATCGGACACCGGCCGGCCGAGCGCCTTGCCCTGCACGTCGAGGCACGCCACCTCGAACGGGGAGAACACGCGGTCGGTGGTGCTGGCCGTGGTGATCATGCCCGCGACACCGTCACCGCCCGTGACGGTCAGGGTCGCGACCTTCTCGTCGATCGCCGCGCGGATCGCGTTGAGCGCGAATACGTCCAGCCCGACGATCGCCTCGGCTGCCGCCTCGAGCCGGATGAGGTGGGCTGTGTCGGCGTACGTTTCACCGAGGCCGACGAGCCCGCCGTCCGTGTCGAGCTGAATGATCGCACGCAGCGCGTAGGGCTGGTGCACGCCGACGGTGTTGAGGAGCGGCGGGTCGACGAACGCGACGGGAGTGATCCGCGCGCCGGTGATCCGGATGGGTGCGGCAGCCATCAGACTGCCGCCTGCACAGCCAGGGCGTCGGCGAGCACGGCGCGGCCGGCCGCGGTGATCTGCGCGAGTTCGAGCAGGTGGGCCTCGCTCGTCGGAACGAGCGGCGGCCGCACGGACCCGGCGTCGATACCTTCCATCGCGACACCCGACTTGATCAGCGACACCGCGTATCCGGGCACCTGGTCGCGCAGGCGCACCAGGGGGTGAAAGAAGTCGCGGAGCAGCGCGTCGGTGAGTTCCTCGTTGCCGGATTCGAGCGCCTCGTAGAACCCGAGAGCGAGTTCGGGCGCGAACGCGAACGTCGCGGACGAGTACAGCGTGACGCCGATCGCGCGGTACGCCTGCTGGGTGACCTCGGCGGTGGGCATGCCGTTGAAGAACAGGAACGGCTTGCCGGACGGGGCGAGCGCATCCTTCACCGCACGCACGATGCGGCCCACCTTGTCGAGATCACCGGTGCCGTCCTTGAACCCGACCACGGTCGGGAACTGCGCGACCTCCACGGCGGCCGCCTCGTCGAACCGGGCGTTACCGCGGTTGTAGACGACGAGCGGGAGATCGGTGGTGTCGGCGACCGCGCGGGTGTACTCCACCAGACCGGCCTGCGGCATCGTCACCAGGTACGGCGGGAGCAGCAGGATGCCGTCGGCGCCATTCTCCTTCGCGCTGGCGGCGAATTCCTTGGCCTGCTGCACCGAGCCGCCGGCCCCGGCGAACACGGGGACGCGTCCGGCGACGACCTCGGTGGCCCTGGCGACGATCTTGCCGAACTCCTCCAGCCCGAGGGCGTGGAATTCGCCGGTGCCGCAGGCGATGAAGACGCCTCCGGGGCCGGCGTCGACACCCTTGGCAACGTGCTCGGCGAGCCGGTCGTAGTCGACGTCGCCGGATGCGGTGAACGGGGTGACGGGGAAGAACAAGACGCCGTCGAGCATGGGGAACTCCTTCACGAAGGGAAAATCAGGCTTGGGTGAGTCGACCGTCGATGCGACGCCACAACTGGTCGGGGTTGCCGTCGGCGATGGCGGCGGGGAGCAGCGAGCTCGGAACATCCTGGTAGGCAACGGGACGCAGGAACCGTTCGATCGCCAGCGAGCCGACGGACGTGGTACGCGAGTCGGAGGTCGCGGGATGCGGGCCACCGTGCACCATCGCGTGGCCGACCTCGACCCCGGTGGGCCAGCCGTTGAACAGGATCCGGCCGGCCTTGAGCTCGAGGACGGGCAGCAGCCGTCCGGCCTCGTCGAGATCGGCGTCGTCGACGTGGACGGTCGCGGTCAACTGGCCTTCCAGCTGCGCCGCCACGGCACGCACCTGCTCGGCGTCGCGGCACTTGACGATCAGACTGGACGAACCGAATACCTCCTGCTGCAACACCTCCAAACCCAGGAACGTGTCGGCGTCGCTGCTGAACAGGGCGGCCCGGCACGAATTGGGTGCGTCGGACTCGACGCCGCGGGCCTCCACGGTGGCCGCACCCTCGAGGGCGGCGACACCGTCGGCGTAGGAGCCGGCGATGACCGGAGTGAGCATCGGCGTCGGCACCGCCTCGGCGACCGCGGCATTCGCGGCCGCGACGAACTCGGCGAGTCCGGGACCGTCGACGGCGATGACGAGTCCGGGGTTGGTGCAGAACTGGCCGGACCCGAGCGTCAGCGACCCGACGAACGCGCGGCCGAGGTCGGCGCCGCGGGTGGCGAGGGCGTTCTCGAGAAGGAATACCGGGTTGATCGAACTCATCTCGGCGTACACCGGGATGGGTTCCGGACGTCCGGCGGCAGCGGCGACCAGAGCGGTTCCACCGGAACGGGATCCGGTGAATCCGACGGCCTTGATGCGCGGGTCGGTGACCAGTGCGGTGCCGAGCCCGCGGCCCGAGCCGAACAGCAGGGAGAACGTGCCCGCGGGCATGCCGGTGCTCGTGACGGCGTCGGCGATGGCGCGGCCGACGAGTTCGGAGGTGCCGGGGTGCGCGTCGTGAGCCTTCACGACGACGGGGCAGCCCGCAGCCAGCGCGGACGCGGTGTCGCCGCCGGCCACGGAGAAGGCGAGGGGGAAGTTGCTCGCGCCGAACACCGCGACGGGTCCGAGCGGTACCTTCCGCTGCCGGATGTCGGCACGGGGCAGGGGCGTCCGGTCGGGCATCGCGGGATCGATGCGGGCACCGTTCCAGCCACCGTCACGCAGGACGCCGGCGAACAGCCGCAGCTGTCCGGACGTGCGGCCCACCTCACCGGTGATACGGCCCTGGGGAAGTCCGGATTCGGCGCAGGCCCGTGCGATGAGCGTCTCGCCGAGGGCCTCGATGTTGTCGGCGATCGCCTCGAGGAACTGGGCGCGCTTATCGCTGCTCGTTGCGCGGAACGGCGCGAACGCCTCGGCGGCGGCGGCGCAGGCGGCGTCGACGTCTCGTTCGTCACCGTGCGCGAAGCCCGGTTCCAGCCGGCCGTCGGTGGTGGGGTCGATGCCGTGGATCGTCGTGCCGGAACCCTGGACGGGCTTCCCTGCGATGATCATCTGTCCGGTCACGTCGGTCCGGTTCACCGTTGCTGTCATGATTCAGTCCTCGAGTTCTCGTCTGCGTTTCGTATGTGCCGGTGAGAGGTCACTTGGCTGCCACGGTGGGCTCGTCGGAGCCCACCTCTGGCAGGTCGGCGACGTCGTCGATGTCTTCCTTGTCGCGCCGGAAGTACGTCACCGCCGCGGCGGCGGCCAGGGCGAAGAGCGACAACACGACGAGGCCGATCGTCACCGTGCCGGTCTGCTCCTTGATCACTCCGAAGCCGAACGGGGCCACGAAGCCACCCAGGTTGCCCAGCGAGTTGATGATCGCGATCGCCGGCGCCAGCACCATCGGGTGGAGTGTGCGCTGCGGAATGGACCAGAACAGCGGGCTCGCGCTCTTGAATCCCATCGTCGCGACGCACAGCAGCGGAAGCGCCAGCCAGGGCGTGACGAACGCGGCGGCCATCGTGCCGATACCGCCGATGAGCAGCGCGGCGACGAGGTAGGGCTTGTGCCGTCCGGTGCGGTCGGCGGAGCGGTTGGAGTAGTACATCGCGAAGATCGCGCAGATCCACGGCAGCGAGGAGAGCAGCCCGACGGTGACGTCGGTGGTGCCCGGGATGCGGCGGATGATCGACGGGAGCCAGAACGTGTTGGCGTAGATCGCCATGGTGATCGCGAAGAAGATGCCGCAGCACACCAGGATCCGCGGCTGCAGGAGCAGCTTCCAGCGCGAGCCCGACTCGCCGCGCTTCGCGGACGCCTCACTGCGCAGCACGTCCTCCTCGGCGATGACGGCCTGCAGGTCGTGCTTCTCCGGACCGGTGAGCCACTTCGCGTCGTCGATCTTCGAGTCGAGCAGGCGGTAGGCGATGCATCCGACGACGACGGACAGCAGTCCCTCCAGCGCGAACATCCACTGCCAGCCGTGATGCCCGCCGAGTCCGTCGAGGGACAGCAGCGGTCCGGACAGCGGTCCCGAGATGGCGGCCGCGATGGAGGATCCGGCGATGAACAGTGCCGTGGCGCGGCTGCGGTGGTTGTTCGGCAGCCACCGGGTGAAGTAGAAGATGATGGCCGGGAAGAAGCCGGCCTCGGCGACACCGAGGAGGAACCGCAGGGCGTAGAACATCTCCGGGCCGTTGACGAACGCCATCGCCGCGGACACCAGGCCCCACGAGATCATGATGCGGGTGAGCCACACCTTGGCGCCGAACTTCTCCATGAGCACGTTCGACGGCAGTTCGAAGATTGCATAGGCGATGAAGAAGACACCTGCACCGAAGCCGTACGCCGCAGCACCGATTCCCACGTCCGCCTCGAGATGCGTCTGCGCGTAGCCGATGTTGGATCTGTTGAGCTGGTTGCAGATGAGCATGACGATGAACAGCGGGACGACGCGACGGAAGATCTTGGAGACCGCGCTGTCGACTGCCGGGGAAACGGCGAGGGGGAGGGTCATCGGTGACTCCTCTCTGTGTGCTGGCGCTGGTGGTGCGGGGAACGTTGGAGGACTCCGATCACGCCCGGCTACCAGGCGTGACCTGAGTCATAGGAATCACGCTAGAGGCATGTTCGATACATGTCCAAGTCAAAGGTTCTCGTTATCGATGCCGAAGTTGAATCGACTTGGTTCCTGCTAGTTTCCTACCGTGAGCGCCGACGCAGTCACCTTCGAGTTCGTCCGCACGACCCGCGAATTCTTCCCCCAACTGCAACAATGGCTCCGCGAACCGCACGTCGCGCGGTTCTGGAACCACGACACCGCGGACGCCGACATCGAACGCGACTTCGGCGGCAGCATCGACGGCACCGAACCCTGCGAGGACTTCCTCGTCCTGCGCGACGGCGTGCCCTTCGGATTCATCCAGCGGTACCGGATCGCGGACTACCCCGAGGACCTCGCGCTCCTCACGGCCCTCGTCGAGATCCCGCCGGGAAGCATCTCCATCGACTACTACGTCGGCGACCCGCAACACACCGGACAGGGACTGGGAACCGCGATGATCAGCGCGTTCGTCGCCAAGTGCCGCGCCGACCTACCCGACGCCACCGCGATCGTCGTCCCCGTCGTCGTCCCCAACCGGGCGTCGTGGCGCGCGCTCGAGAAGGCCGGCTTCCGCCGCGTCGGCGAGGGCTACCTGCCGCCGGACAACCCCATCGACGACGGCGCCCACTACATCAGCAGGCTCGATCTGGACGAGCTCCGGAAGATTCAGCCGGCGTCGCCCGACCGCTGAGCGCGCCAGCGGCTCGGGCTGCATCCGAACCGCCCGCTGAACCAGCGCGAGAAGTTACTGGGCGCCGAGAACGCCAGCACGTCCGCGATCTCGGTGAGACTCAGGCGGGGATTCGCGACCATCCGTTCGGCGAGTTCGACGCGGGTCGCGTCGAGGACGGTCGAGAACGTCTCCCCACTCTCGGCGAGGCGGCGATGCACCGTTCGCCGGTCGACCCCCAGACTGCGAGCCACTTGCTCGACGGAACAGCGGCCCGTCGGCAGCAGTAGTTCGATCAGCTCGCGGACCCGGCTCACGATCGTCACGTCGTCCGACGGCTCCCAGGACTCGAGGAGTTGCTGGGTGTAGCGACGGAGCAGTGGATCGGACATCTTGTTCGGCTCAGCCAGGTCGCCGGCGTCGATGACGATGCCTGCGAACTCGTGGTCGAAGTTCACCACCGGTCCGAACAGACGCCGGTGGGTAGCCGCGTCCGCAGGAGCCGGATGAGGGAAGCAGACGGCGAGCGGTTTCCAGCCGCCCCCGAGGAAGCCGCGCAGCAGCCGGTGCAGCACTCCAACCGCCAGTTCCACCGACTGCCGTGTCTCGGTTGCCTCCCCCACGTCCAGTTCGACACGCAACGTCGCGAGACCGTTCGACTCGGACATCCGCGTCTGCAACGCCTCGTTGTACGTGTGCGTGTACCGCGTGAGCACGCGCAGGGCGCTGCGGACGTCGGGCTCCTCGCGCACGACGAGGCTGAGCGGGCCAAGGTTGGAGAACTGCCGGCGCTCGGCGAGGCGCACCCCGAAGTCTGCGTGCCCGGACGCCTCCACCGACTGCTCGAGCAGGTGCGCGATCGCCGCGGCCGGGATCCATCGGTCTTGCAGTGCGAGGCCGGACGGATCAAGGCCGGCGGACCTCATCAACGGCACCGGATCGACGCCGAGCGACCGGCACAGCTCGAGGTATCCGTTCAGCGACGCGTAGCGCGCAAGGGGTTTCATGCCACCTCCAATGCCCTGTCCCGAAATGATAGGCCGTCTGTCCCGTCAGGATAAGCAATCGACCGGGTGCGCCCGTACTGTTAGGTGCATCACAGAAGCGGTCGGAGAGGTGATCCGCCACACCGGGCCACCCCCGCCCCGCCCGACCGCGACCGGTCCGGCGGCGGCACCGCACCGATCATCACATCGAAGGAGAAATACTGTGGCACAGGCTGTTCGGTTCTACGAGCACGGCGCTCCGGAAGTCATGAAGTGGGAGAACGTCGAGGTCGGGGAGCCCGGGCCCCACGGGGTGCGGATCCGGCACGAAGCCGTCGGACTGAACTTCGCCGACACCTACTTCCGCACCGGCCTGTACCCGGCCGAGTTGCCCGCGGGCATGGGAGTGGAGGCGGCCGGTGTCGTCGAGGAAGTCGGCTCCGGCGTGACCCACGTGCAGGTCGGTGACCGCGTCACCTACACGGGCAGCCCCCTCGGCGCCTACAGCACCGAACGCGTGATGCCGGCCGCACCGCTGATCCCGCTGCCCGAAGCGATCCGCTTCGACACCGCGGCCGCGATGACAATGCGCGGTCTGACCACGGCCTACCTGCTGCGGCGCATCCACCCGCTGAAGGCGGGCGACACCGTGCTCCTGCACGCCGCGGCCGGCGGCGTCGGCCTGATCTTCACGCAGTGGGCAAAGTTGCTGGGCATCAACGTGATCGGCACCGTGTCCACCGACGAGAAGGCCGCGATCGCTCGCGCCCACGGGTGTGAGCACGTGATCGTCTACACCCGGGAGAACGTCGCCGAGCGGGTTCGGGAAATCACCGACGGTGTCGGCGTCCCCGTCGTGTACGACAGCATCGGCGAGTCCACCTTCCAGACGTCGCTCGACTGCCTCGCCCGGCGCGGACTGCTGGTGTGCTTCGGAACGGCCTCCGGACCGATTCCTCCGATCAACGCGATGCAGTTGGCTGTCAAGGGTTCACTGTTCGTCACCCGACCCGCGCTCGCCGACTACATCGCCGACCCGGCGGAGCGCGCCGAACTCGCCGGTGAACTCTTCGGGCACGTCGAGGCCGGCCGGATCCGGATCGAGATCAACCAAAGCTACGGGCTCGAGGACGCCGTCCAGGCGCACCACGATCTCGAATCCGGCCGCAGCATCGGCTCCTCCGTGTTCCGACTCTGACAGCGCGCCACCACATTCACCCCGACGGAGACACCACCATGACCGACACCGCGCAACTGACCTACTCGCCCGAACCGCACACGATCCTCTCCCCTTCCGGATCCTTCCGATTCGCACCGCTCACCTGCTCGATCGGCGCCGAACTGTTCGACGTGAACCTCGGTGACGCCGCCCGCGACGACGCCCTGTTCGCCGAACTGCGGGAACTGCTGCTCGAGTACAAGGTTTTGTTCCTCCGCGACCAGGACATGTCCCGCGCCGAGCACGTGGCGCTGGCCGAGCGGTTCGGCCCGCTCGAGGACCACCCGGCCGTGGGGAGCGACCCCGACCACCCGGGGCTGGTGCAAATCTACAAGGACCTCGACAGCCCGGCCGAGCACTACGAGAATGCCTTTCACTGCGACGCCACCTGGCGGGAGAACCCGCCGATGGGCTGCGTGCTCCGCTGCGTGGAGACGCCCCCGATCGGCGGAGACACCATCTGGGTGAACATGGCCCTGGCGTACGAGAAGCTTCCCGAGCAGGTCAAGAAGCAGATCGACGGACTCCGCGCCCGGCACAGCATCGAGGCGTCGTTCGGTGCCGCGCAGCCGCTGGAACAGCGGCACGCGCTGCACGAGAGGTTCCCCGACGCCGAGCACCCCGTGGTGCGCACGCACCCCGACACCGGCGAAAAGATCTTGTTCGTCAACGCTTTCGCGACCCACTTCGTCAATTACCACACCCCGGAGAACATCCGGTACGGCATCGACTACGCGCCCGGCAGCAGCAACCTGCTCAACTACCTGATCAGCCAGGCGTCGATTCCCGAGTACCAGGTGCGGTGGCGGTGGACGAAGAACAGCGTCGCGATCTGGGACAACCGGTCCACCCAGCACTACGCGGTCCAGGACTACTGGCCCGCCGTCCGCAAGATGGAGCGCGCCGGCATCATCGGCGACCGGCCCTTCTGAATTACTCACTGCCCCTTTTCATCAGATCCGATTTCGAACGGAGAACACCATGCACTTCCACGACGACGCCCTCTTCCCCGAGACCCAGGAGAAGCTGGTCATCACCTGTGCCCCGTACGGTCCCGAGTGGGAGCCGGACGACTTCCGCGAAGACCTGCCGCTGACGATGGACGAGCACGTCCAGAAAGCGGTGGACTGCTACGAGGCCGGCGCCACCGTCCTGCACATCCACGTCCGTGAGCTCGACGGCAAGGGCTCCAAGCGGCTCTCGAAGTTCAACGAGTTGCTCGCCGGACTCCGCCAGGCGGTGCCGGACATGATCCTGCAGGTCGGCGGATCGATCTCCTTCGCACCCGAAGGCGAAGGGGCGGATGCGAAGTGGCTCTCGGACGACACCCGGCACATGCTGGCCGACCTCGATCCCGCACCCGACCAGGTGACGATCGCGATCAACACCTCTCAGATGAACATCATGGAACTCATGACCGCCGACGACATCGCCGGCACCTCGATGGAGCGGCCCGAGCTCGCCGAGGCGTACCGGGAGATGACGGTACCGGCAGGCCCGGCGTGGGTCGAGGAGCATCTGCGTCGCCTGCAGGCCGCCGGAATTCAGCCGCACTTCCAGCTCTCGAGCATCCCCCAGCTCGAGACCGTCGAGCGGCTCATCCGGCGCGGGATCTACACCGGCCCGCTCAACCTGACCTGGGTCGGCATCGGCGGCGGCTTCGACGGCCCCAACCCGTACAACATCATGAACTTCATCCAGCGAGTCCCGGACGGCGCCTGCCTGACCCTCGAGACCCTGATGCGCAGCGTGCTGCCGGTCAACGCGATGGCGATCGCGATGGGCCTGCACCCCCGTTGCGGTAACGAGGACACCATCTGGGGACGCAAGGGCGAGAAGATGACCTCCGTCCAGCAGATCGAGCAGTTGGTCCGCGTCGCGGGTGAACTGGGCCGCGAAGTGGCCACCGGCAAGGAGGCCCGCGACATCTACCGGATCGGTCAGACCTACACCGACGCCGACGAGACCCTCGTCAAGCTCGGCTACGCGCCCAACCGCCGTCCCGGCCAGGTGGGCTTCACCCACCACGCCTGAGTTCCGGCGCCGGGGGGATCTCGGTCACGACCGGGGAGAGAGCGGGTAGATCGCTGCCCGCTCTCTCCCCCACCCCTTTATCACTCCTGACGGCCATAGGAGGCCTCATGGGACTGCCTGCCACCACCGCCCTGAACACCACCACCCCGAATACCACCACCGGGAGCACCGCTCCGGCCTCCCGGTCCCGGTTCTATCCGTGGATCGTCTTCGCACTCACCTTCGGTCTGCTGCTGTCGGACTACATGTCCCGGCAGGTCCTCAGTGCCGTCTTCCCGCTCCTCAAAACCGAATGGACACTGACCGATTCACAGCTGGCGTCGCTCAGCAGCGTCGTCGCGCTGATGGTCGGACTGCTCACCCTCCCGCTGTCGCTGCTCGCCGACCGGTGGGGTCGCGTGAAGAGCCTGCTCCTGATGGCCGTGCTCTGGAGCCTCGCCACCCTGCTCTGCGCCGTGGCGAGCAGCTACGAGCAGATGCTCGGGGCCCGCTTCCTGGTCGGCGTGGGTGAAGCCGCGTACGGCAGCGTCGGCATCGCGGTGGTTCTCAGCGTGTTCGCCCCGCGAGTGCACTCCACGCTCAGCGGCGCCTTCATGGGCGGCGGATCGTTCGGGTCCGTGATCGGCGTCGCCCTCGGCGGCGTGATCGCCGTCAACCTCGGCTGGCGCTGGTCGTTCGCCGCGATGGCCGTCTTCGGGCTCATGCTCGTCGCCCTGTTCCGGGCTCTGGTCTCCGAACGCAAACTGGCGCAGCATGCGGCCGACGACGACCCGGCCGACGCACCCGGCCCCGCCGGATTCCGCGCGCCGATCTCGAGCCTGTTCACCACCCCCGCCGTCGTGTTCGCCTACATCGGTGGTGGTCTCCAGATGTTCACCGCAGGTGTGCTTCTGGCGTGGCTGCCGAGCTTCTTCAACCGGTCCTACGGTCTCGCCCTCGACAAGGCCGGTGCGATGGCCTCGATCTTCGTCCTCCTCGTCGGCAGCGGCATGGTGGTGTGCGGCATCATCACCGACCGCGTGAGCCGCAACGATCCCGCTCGGAAATGGACCACCGCGGTGGTCTTCGGAGTGATCTCCCTCGTCTTCCTCGGCGCCGGGTTCCAGTTGCCGACCGGCACGTCCCAACTGGTCCTGATCGGTATCGGTGCCTTCTTCTCCGCCGGCTCGTCCGGCCCCATCGCCGCGATGGTCGCGAACCTCACCCACTCGTCGGTGCGCGCCTCGGCCTTCGGCACGCTCACCCTCGCCAACAACCTCCTCGGACTGGCACTGGGACCCTTCGTCGTCGGGGTGCTTGCCGACCGCTTCGGGCTCGTCACTGCCTTGCAGATCGCTCCCCTGATCTACATCGTCGCGATCATCGCCCTCGTCCTCGGCAAGCGCGCCTACCCGGCCGGACGCCGCAAGCTCGCCGCCCTCACCACCGCACCCGCCTGATCCACCTCCGAAGAACTGGAGTCGACCGTGACCACCTCCACCTCCACCGCACCGACCGTGGTGATCGTGCCCGGACTGCGGGACCACGTCGCCGACCACTGGCAGACCTTGCTCGCCGAGAGACTCGACACCGCGCGGACGGTGCCGCCGCTCGAACGGGACAAGCTCAGCCTCGCGGCCCGGGTCGCCGCCCTCGACGCCGTCGTCGCCGACATCGACGGCCCGGTCGTGCTGGTCGCTCACAGTGCGGGAGTGGCGATCACCGTCCACTGGGCGCAGCAGTCCACCCGCCCGGTCCAGGGCGCCCTGCTGGTCACCCCACCGGACCTCGAGGAACCACTGCCCGCGGGGTATCCCACCCCCGGGGAACTCGAGCAGGGTGGCTGGGATCCCGTCCCCCGGGGCCGGCTGCCGTTCCCCAGCGTCGTCGCCGCCAGCACCAACGATCCGATGGCCCGATTCCGCCGGGTCGCCGGGATGGCCGAGTCGTGGGGCAGCAAGCTCGTCGACCTCGGCGCGGTCGGCCACCTCAATCCCGCCGCCGGCTACGGGTACTGGCCGTACGCCGAGGAACTGCTTCGGGAACTGATTGAGAGCACGGTCGTCCCCGGCCTCGCGAACGCAGATGCCCGATGACGCGCAAAGTGTTCGGTTCGGCCGCCGACGCCGTCGCGGACATCGGGCCCGGTGCGTCGCTGGCGGTCGGCGGGTTCGGGTTGTGCGGCATCCCGGACGAGCTGATCGCCGCGATCGCCGCCGGTGACGCCACCGACCTGGAGGTGTACTCCAACAACTGCGGCGTCGACGACCGCGGGCTCGGGATCCTGCTCACCCGCAACCGGATTCGCCGCGTCACCGCGTCATATGTCGGGGAGAACAAGGAATTCGCCCGCCAGTACCTGTCGGGTGAACTCGAGGTCGAACTGACGCCGCAGGGCACCCTGGCCGAGAAGCTGCGTGCCGGCGGTGCGGGGATCCCCGCGTTCTTCACCCCTGCCGGGGTCGGAACGCCCGTGTCCGACGGCGGGCTGCCGTGGCGGTACGCAGCCGACGGGTCGGTGGCCGTCGCGTCTCCGCCGAAGGAGGTCCGCGAGTTCGCGGGTCGCGAATACGTGCTCGAGGAGTCGATCACCGCCGACTTCGCACTCGTCCACGCTCGCATCGGCGACAGCGAAGGCAACCTCGTGTTCGCGAAGGCCGCAGGCAACTTCAACCCGCTCGCCGCGATGGCCGGCCGCATTTGTATCGCACAGGTCGAGCAGCTCGTCGAGCCCGGGGTCCTCGACCCGGCGCGGGTGCACCTGCCGGGGATCTTCGTCGACCGCATCGTCCACACCGGGACTCAGGACAAGCAGATCGAGAAGCGCACCGTCGCCGCGAGGAAGGACTGACATGACCACCATCGTCGAGACGATCGGCTGGACCCGCGAGGACATGGCAGCCCGTGCCGCCCGGGAACTGTCGCCGGGTGAGTACGTCAACCTCGGTATCGGGCTGCCCACGCTGATCCCGAACTTCCTGCCCGCGGGGTTCGACGTGACGCTGCACAGCGAGAACGGCATCCTCGGCACCGGACCGTATCCGGACGAGGACGCGGTGGATGCGGATCTGATCAACGCAGGCAAGGAAACGGTCACCGTCAACGCGGGTGCGTCGTTCTTCGATTCGGCGCTCAGCTTCGGGATGATCCGCGGCGCCCACATCGACACCGCCGTCCTCGGCGGAATGCAGGTCTCCGCGGCAGGCGACCTCGCGAACTGGATGGTTCCGGGGAGGATGGTCAAGGGCATGGGCGGTGCGATGGACCTCGTGCACGGCGCCCGCAAAGTCATCGTGGTCATGGAGCACTGCGACAAGTCCGGTGCCCCGAAGATCGTCGAACGCTGCACCCTGCCTCTCACCGGACGCGGTGTCGTGCACCGGGTCATCACCAACCTAGCCGTCGTCGACGTCACCGACTCCGGTCTCGTGTTGCGCGAGTGCGCGCCCGGGGTCACCGAAGACCTGGTGCGCGCCGCCACCGCAGCGGCGCTGTCGTAGCGCTTCTCCCACCCTCCCACCACGAGAAAGTCTCCCGTGCTCAACCTTTCCGTCCTTCTCGAAGACTCCGCCCGCCGATTCCCCGACCGCGATGCCCTGATTCTCGGCGACGCACGGATGACGTACGCCGACCTCGACGCCCGGTCGAACCAGGTCGCGAACCTGCTGATGTCGTGCGGCATCGAACCCGGTGACAAGGTCGCGCTCTCCTGTCCCAACATCCCCCAGTTCCCCGTCGTCTACTACGGCATCCTCAAGGCCGGCGCGGTGGTCGTACCGCTCAACGTCCTCCTCAAGGACCGCGAGATCGCTTATCACCTCGCAGATTCCGACGCCAAGGCGTACTTGTGCTACGACGGCACCCCCGACCTGCCGATGGGCGAGTACGGGCGCTCCGCGTTCACGCAGAGTCCGCACTGCCGCAGCATGTTCCGCATCACCACCGACCCGGACGCTCCCGCCACGATCGACGGCATCGGAACACTCGCGGACGCCGTCGCGGATCGCGACGCCGAGGTCGAGACCGTGGTCCGCGAACCCGGGGACACCGCCGTCATCCTCTACACGAGCGGGACCACCGGAAAACCCAAGGGCGCTGAGCTCACCCACGCCAACATGGTGCTCAACGCGCTGACCGCCAACCGGCTCTTCGACAGCACACCGGCCACCCACGACCGGTACCTGGTGACCCTGCCGCTGTTCCACTCGTTCGGCCAGACCGTCACCCTCAATGCCGGCATCTCGGTCGGGGCGACTCTCGTGCTGCTGCCCCGGTTCGAGGCCGCCGCCGCACTCGATCTCATCGAACGGGAGAACATCACCGTCTTCGCCGGGGTGCCCACCATGTACTGGGGTCTGCTCGGTGCCCTCGACGAACACCCCGCCGACATCGACCGCATCGCCGGCAACATGCGACTCGCGATCTCCGGTGGCGCCGCGCTGCCGGTGGAGATCCTCACCCGGTTCGCCGACCGCTTCGGTGTGCAGATCCTCGAGGGATACGGACTGTCCGAGACCTCGCCGCTCGCGACGTTCAGCGATCCCGGCGGCGATCCACGGCCCGGCTCGATCGGTGTCCCCGTGTGGGGAATCGAGGCCCGGCTCGTCGACAAGGACTGGAACACCGTCACCGGCGCCGGTGACATCGGCGAGATCGCGTTGCGCGGCCACAACATCATGAAGGGCTACTACAACCGCCCGGACGCCACGGCAGAAGTGCTGCGGGACGGCTGGTTCCGGACCGGTGACCTCGCCCGCGTCGACGACGACGGCTTCTACTACATCGTCGACCGGGCCAAGGACCTGATCGTGCGCGGCGGATTCAACGTGTACCCCCGTGAGATCGAAGAAGTCCTCCTCGGCCACGACGCCATTTCTCTCGCCGCCGTCGTCGGCGTCCCCGACGACAGTCACGGCGAGGAGATCAAGGCCTACGTCATCCTCGAGCCCGGCGCACGGGTCACCGCGGACGAGGTGATCGCCTGGGCCAAGCAGCAGATGGCGAGCTACAAGTACCCCCGCACCGTCGAATTCGTCACCACCCTTCCCATGACCGCCACCGGCAAGATCCTCAAACGCGAACTCGGCCGCGCCCCGGCCGCACTCTGATACCGAAAGCACAAGCGTGAGCGACACTCCCCTCCCCACCATCCCCGACGAGCTCACCGCTCCCCTCGACCTTCTGCTCACCAGCGGAACCCGCGGCGTCGCCGCCCGCATGCTCCCCGACAGCTCGTGGACCCGTCTCGGGGTCGGCCTCGCCGGCCGGCCGGGTACCGTTGCCCGGCGCGGCGGCGCCCTCGTCCGCGAACTCGGCGCCATCGCCGTCGGCACCTCGGATCGAACTCCCGCGAAGTCGGACAAACGCTTCGGCGACGCCGCGTGGCAGCAGAATCCGGCCCTGCGCCGGGCGATGCAGGCGTATCTCGCGACGTCGCACACCGCTGCGGCCCTGCTCGACGACGCCGAACTGGACTGGCGTGACCACGAGCGGATGCGGTTCGTCCTCGACAACCTCGTCGAAGGCCTGTCCCCCACCAACAATCCACTTCTCAGCCCGCTGGGCTGGAAGGCAATGGTGGACACGGGCGGCCTCAGTGCGGCACGCGGAGTCCGCGCGCTCGTCCGCGACATGCTGTCGAAACCGCGCGTGCCCGCCATGGTCGAACCCGACGCGTTCGCCGTCGGGGAGGACGTGGCTGCGACGAAGGGCGCCGTGGTCCTGCAGACCCGCACCTTCGAACTGATCCACTACACGCCGCAGACCGAACAGGTCCACGCCACACCGCTGTTGATCGTCCCGCCCGTCATCAACAAGTACTACATCCTCGACATCGCACCGGGCCGCAGTCTGATCGAGTACCTCCTGCAGCAGGGTCAGCAGGTCTTCGCGATCTCCTGGCGCAACCCCCACGCCCGGCACCGGGACTGGGATGCCGACACCTACGGCGCGGCGATCGTGGAGGCGCTCGATACGGCGCAGTGCATTGCCGGGACCGACAGCGCCCACGTCCTGGGCACCTGCTCGGGTGGGATTCTCGCGGCGATGGTCGCGGCACATCTCGCCGAGATCGGTGAGGGCGACCGCATCGCCGGCCTCACCCTGGCCGTCACCGTCCTCGACCAGACCCAGGCCGGCACCGCGGCTGCCGTCATGAGCGAGCGCGCCGCCGCGGCCGCGATCCGCGACTCGGCCGCCAAGGGATATCTCGACGGCCGCACCCTCGCCGAGATGTTCGCCTGGCTGCGTCCGACCGACCTGGTCTGGCGGTACTGGGTGAACAACTACGTGCAGGGCCGGGCTCCTGCCGCCTTCGACGTGCTGTTCTGGAACTCCGACACCACCCGCATGGCGGCGGCACTGCACCGCGATCTCGTCCTGCTCGGGCTGCGCAACGCGCTGACGACGCCGGGCGCTGCGACCATGCTCGGCACACCCGTCGACCTGGCCACCGTGACCGCCGACGCGTACGTCGTCGGCGGCTCCGCCGACCACCTCTGCCCGTGGCAGTCCACCTACCGGAGCGCTCGCCTGCTCGGCAGCAAGGACTCCCGCTTCGTGCTGTCGTCGAACGGACACATCGCCTCACTCGTGAACCCGCCGGGCAATCCGCGGGCGTCCTTCCGATTCGGGCAGCCCGTCCCGGAGACTCCCGACGAGTGGCTGGCCGCGGCGGAGACCGCGTCCGACTCGTGGTGGCCCGACTACGCCCGCTGGCTGGCCGAGCGCAGCGGACCCGACATCGACGCACCCCACGGCCTCGGTGCCCGGCAGTTCCCGCCACTCGCCCCGGCACCGGGCACCTACGTCCATCACAGCTGACCCGCACGACACGATCAGAGGCACACCATGACCATGAACCTTGCCCACCCCACCGATCTCCTCGGGCTCGTCGGACAGACCGTCGGAACCACCGGCACGCTCAAAATTGCTCAGGATCAGGTGAATCTGTTCGCCGACGCGACCGGGGACCACCAGTGGATCCACACCGATCCCGAACGCGCGGCCCATGGCCCCTTCGGCTGCACCATCGCGCACGGCTATCTCACGCTGTCGCTCGCCCCGAGCATCCTCGCCGAGGTTCTCACCGTCGACGGCGTCCACGCCGCCCTCAATTACGGCCTGAACAAGGTGCGGTTCCCGGCGCCCGTGCCCGTCGGTTCCGCGCTGCGCGTCACAGTGTCCGTGATCGCCGCGCAACGGAAACCGGCCGGCATCGAGGCAGTCTTCGGGTTGACCTACGAGATCGACGGCGGAACGCGTCCGGTATGCATCGCGGACGTCGTGGTGCTCTACACGTGAGCGTGACCGAATTGTTCGGCAGGGGCGACCGGTTCGAAGACAGGGACGTTCCGGTCGGGGGTCGGCGGATCCGGGTGCGGATCCGCCGCGGGACCGGTGTGCCCCTGGTTCTGTGCAACGGCATCGGAGCGGGCCTGGAAGTACTGGACCCGCTGGTCGCCGCGATGGATCCGGCGGCGACGATCATCAGTTTCGACGTGCCCGGTACTGGGGGTTCGTCGGCCTCACCGGTCCCGTACGGGATTCCTGCCCTCGCGTGCGGCCTGAGCCGCCTCCTCACCGAGATCGGGGTCGATGTCGTCGACATCCTCGGCTTGTCCTGGGGCGGAGCGCTGGCCCAGCAGTTCGCCCTGCAGAATCCGCGGCGCTGTCGGCGCGTCGTCCTCGTCGCCACCGGGACCGGGGCCCTGATGATTCCGGGCCACCCGCGTGTGCTCGCGAAGATGCTGACTCCGAGGCGGTTCACCGACACCGGCTATGCGGCTGCCATCGCCGGCGACCTGTACGGTGGCACGGCCCGCCTCGGCGGTGAAGCCGTCGCGCGAGTCTTCAGAAAACAGATGCACACGGGCTCCCGCATCGGTTATCTCCACCAGCTCCTCGCGGGGGCGATGTGGACGAGCCTGCCGATACTTCCGCTCATCCGGCAGCCCACACTGATCGTCGCGGGCACCGACGACCCGATCATTCCCATCGCCAACGCCCACATCATGAACGCGCTCCTGCCGCACGCGACGCTGCACCTGCACCCCGGCGGTCACCTCGACATCGTCACCAATGCAACCGATCTCGCACCCGCTGTCAGGTCCTTCCTCGCGTCGCCGTAGCCGCCGGCCCGCACAACAGGTCAGCCGTCCTCCCCCATCTCGGCGAGCGTCGTCCGCAGGCGCTCGGTATCCGCCGGGGTCCAGCCCTCGGGCGACAGGATTGCGCTCCACGCGTCGGCGATGTCGACGACGTACGTGTGTCCGTGCCCGTCGGGAACGCCCGTCGACACCGCCATGTCGGCCGCCACCTGAAGGAACGTCACGAACGGGAACCACTGTGTGCTGTCGAGGACGTCGTAGCCACGGTCCTCCTTCAACCAGTCGGGCTCGCTCAGCAGGAGTTCCGGCGACCACCAGACGATCGGGTCCGACGGGTGTTGGAGATAGACCATCCGTGGCCGTCCCCACGGGGCGTCGGGGCGCGGCAGGTCCTCCTGCGCCCGCGCACCGAAGCGGACGGTCTCGCCCTGCTCGTAGATCGGCAGCCATTCGGGCGAGCCCGGATCGCGGTTCGTGGTGACGTCGGTCCAGATCTCGTTCGCGTTCGGCGGTCCCGTGAACAACACACCGTCCGTACGGGCCTCGACATCGTCGACACTGCCGAATGCACTTTCGCCCCCGAAGGATCCGAGGCTCTCTCCCATCACGACGAGCTTCGGACGAGTTTCCGGCGGCAAGACCTTCCACTTGTCGTACACCGCGTCGAACAACGCCTCCCCGGCCTGGTGCGCACGCTCCTTGTCGACCAGGAACGACAGCCAACTCGGCAGATAGGAGTACTGCAATCCGACCATCGCGGTGTCGCCGTTGTACATGTACTCCAGCGACGAGGCGAGACTCTCGTTGATCCACCCGGTACCGGTGGTAGTGGCCACGCCGACCACCGCGCGATCGAACCCGCCGGCGCGTTCGAGTTCGTCCGCTGCCAGCTGGGCGTTCCCGCTGATCGAATCGCCGCCGCTGGCTAGCCCGGCGTACGTCCGGATCGGCTCCACCGCGGGCCGCCCACCATTGAACGCGGACAATTCTTCGACGGTCGGGCCACGCGACATGAATGAACGACCCTGCCGTCCCAGCGAATCCCACGTGACAAGCGAGTCCGGCCCCCCCGAACGCAGCGACGACGTCGGCGGCTCGTCACCGGCCTTGGTCTCCTGGTTGACGGCGGCGAACGAATTGTTCAACCCCGACATGATCACCCGCACCGCGGCGCCGTTGACGAGTGCGAACAGCAGCGCCACCACCAGTACACCGATGACCGTCGCCGAGATCCGCCGCGGCACCACCCGGCTGATCTTGCGTTCGACCCACCACACCGCCCGCAGCAGCACCCGGGCAAGCGCCACCAACCCGACGTAGATCAGCACCGCCACGACCACCATGACGAGATAGCCGAACCACGGGAACGGTGCGGCACTCATGATCGCCCGCAACTGCGACTGCCAATCCCAGAACCACACCAGTATCGCCACGGTTCCGACGATTCCGATCACCGACGCCACCCGGCGCACCATTGCCTTCACATGGGTGGGCGCCTCCCGCTGCACAAGGTAGCGGACCAACTTGGAACCGAGGAATCCGATGGCGTAGCCGATCGCCGCCGAGACGCCGGTGACCACTCCCTGGAAGAACGGACCGCGCGGCAGCAGTGTCGGCGTCAACGACAGCCACACTAACAGGACCGCGACCACCAGCCCCCCAAAGGCATAGCGGTCCGGAAGCCAGCGACGATGCCCGGGTGGCCGGACAGGACCGGCTTCGCGCTCGGGTGCACCATCGATCACATCGTTCGGCACCTACCAAGCGTAGCCGTCACAGAGTCGCTATCGACGGCAATCCGCAATCACACCACGTCCCGTGAACACCGAAGCCCACGTGGGATGTTCGGATTTCTGCCGAGTCGGCCCGGCCGACCGCCGACCGACGCTACGCCAGTGTCTTCGTCTTGATCGCCTGGAACTCGGCGTCGGTGATCGCGCCGGAATCGAGCAGCGCCTTGGCTTCCGTGATCTGCTGAGCCGGGGACTTCCCGGCGACGTCGCGGATGTAGGAGTCCTGGGCCTGCTTGACCTGATGAGCGGCGGCCATCGACCGCTTCGCCATGCCGTCGCCGCGGGCGATCACATACACCAGTGCCGACAGGAAGGGAATGACGAACAGCAAGAGGATCCAGATCGCCTTGACCCACCCCGAGGTCTCGCGATCCCGGAACAGGTCGGTGATGATCGAGAACAACACGGACAAGTAGGCCGCGAAGGCGAAACAGACGAAGATGAACCAGAAGAACTCCCAGAAACCTTCCATTTTCGACGCTCCGTCCACTAGGTGTTCCGGTCAGCAGGCCAGGATTCCGGCCTCCTCGAATCTCAATTGGTGGTGTCGAGCGTGTCGAGCGCCGCCAGAATGCCCTGGACGGGGATTCGCCCGGAGGCCACCAGCTGCGCGCCCTCGCGCCGGAGGGCGGAGGCGAACGGTGCGGCCCAGCAGTTCTCGTAGACGAGGATCGCTCCGGAGCATCCGGGGGCCAGGACGGCAGCCGCGTCCTCGAGGTCTGTTCGGTCGATCAGACCCGTCGCCGCCTCGGCGAACAGCGTCACGTCCACACCGCCGTCGAGCCCGAGGTCCTCGATGGCGACACCGGCGAGTGATCCGTCGGCTTCCTTACGGACGAAGATCAGATCGAGCACCCGGATGATGTTTCGTTCGACCAGGTCGATCAGAAGGGGCAACGCCGATCCGTCGGGTCTCCGGTCGGCAGGAAACTCCACGACGAGATAGTCGATGGGCCCGAGTTCGTCGAAATCGGTGTCGTTCACTGCAGGACCTCTCTTCTGAAGACAGCAGCGACAGCCACACACGGCGTCGCACTAGTATTACCCAGCCCGCGACGACACCGCTAGAGCACAATGTCACCGGCGGCCGGCACCGTACTGTCGGCAAGTTCGCGCCGTGCCGCCTTCTCGACGAGGAGGGGTACGAAATCACGGATCCTGCACTCCGCGAGGCGCTTGTGAACGGTGCGCACGATGTGCTCGACGTCCACGGGTGAGGCGGCCGGATACCGAGTCGTCAGGCGTTCGATGACCCGCTCGATCTGAAGCAGTTCGTCATCGCCGGTCATCGACTCATCGTCGTCCCGCTGCGAAACCACCGTCAAGACACGAAATGGCCTCTCGAGCAACTCGCTTCGGTGTCAGGGCGGTGAATATGCCTGATTCTGGGATCAATCCAGTATCCGCAGAGTCCGCGGAAATCCAATTTCCCGACTACCGCCAGGTGGAACGGCGGACAATGGAGGTACCGGGCCGCCGGGCTCGCAGTAGGGAAAGGGACGGTCATGTCCGAGACAACGTCGGTCAAGCAGGGCGTCGCGGCAGGCACTTCGATCGGGGCGGCCATCATCATGGTGACCGTGGGGATCATCCACCTCTTCCAAGGAATCGCTGCGGTTGCCGAGAACGAAGTATTCGTGGCGGGGCTGAACTACATCTACAAGTTCGACCTGACCACCTGGGGCTGGATCCACATCGTGCTGGGTGTGCTCGTCGCAGGCGTCGGCCTCGCGCTGTTCACCGGCGCGGGATGGGCGCGAGTGTCCGCGATCGTGATCGCGGCCGTCTCCATACTCGCCAACTTCCTGTGGCTTCCCTACTACCCGTGGTGGTCGGTGCTCATCATCGCGCTCGACGTGGTGGTGATCTGGGCCGTGTCGACCTGGAATCCGGATCGGGTCTGAGCAGTCGGCGGCCAGGGTAGAAGCCGTGGGAAAGAAGTCGAAGCACGAGAAATCCGGCCTTGACCTGCCCCGGCCGGACGGTGCCGAGCCTGCCGCACCGATGAAGAACAAGAAGTACCGCCGCCTACTCCGTCCGCTTCACGGCGAACTCGTCGCATTGCAGGAGTGGGTGAAATCGTCGGATGCGCGGATCTGCATCGTCTTCGAGGGCCGCGACACCGCCGGGAAAGGCGGCGTGATCAAGGCGATCACCGAGCGGGTCAGTCCGCGCGTATTCCGTGTCGTCGCCTTGCCTGCCCCGACCGATCGCGAGAAGTCGCAGATGTACGTGCAGCGGTACCTGCCCCATCTCCCGGCCGGCGGAGAGGTCGTCATCTTCGACCGCAGTTGGTACAACCGCGCGGGCGTCGAACGGGTGATGGGTTTCTGCACCGAAGAAGAAGCGCAGCAGTTCCTCCAACTCGTCCCGACGGTCGAACGCGCGATCGTCGACTCGGGCGTCATCCTGCTGAAGTACTGGCTGGAGGTGAGCGAGGAACAACAGACGCTTCGCCTGCAGAGCAGGATCGACGATCCGCGGAAGGTCTGGAAGCTGTCGGACCTGGACCTGAAGTCGTACACCCATTGGTACGACTACTCGCGGGCGCGGGACGAGATGTTCCACTTCACCGACACCGGCTGGGCGCCCTGGTACGTCGCGGTCAACGACGACAAGAAACGCGGTCGGCTCAACATCATCAGCCATCTGCTGAGCCAGATCCCCTACGAACCCCTCCAACGCCCCGACATCACCTTGCCGGAGCGGCGGGGCCCGCACGGCTACGAGGCGCCGAGGCAACCACTGCACTGGATTCCCACCCCCTACTGAGAATCCGAGCCGAAAGGACGAGCGGTCATGGTCTCGACGGAACCCGCGCAAGCGCAGACGGCCTGGCATGCCCAGGACGCCGACGCCGTCGTGTCCGCACTGGCCTCCGATCGGCAGGCGGGGCTGACGGCCGGCGAAGTGGACGAACGTCGCCGACGGCACGGTCCGAACGAGATCGCCTCCGAGCCGGCGCCGTCGACGTGGTCGATCGCGTTGCTGCAGTTGAAGGACCCCATGAACCTGATGCTGGTCGCGGTGGCCGTGGTCAGCATCGTCATCGGCGAAATCCCGACGGCGATCGTGGTCGCGGTTCTCGTCGGGCTCAACATCGTGCTGGGCACACGGCAGGAAGTGAAGGCGCGCGCCAGCGTCGACGCACTGGCGAAGATGCAGACACCGCAGGCGCGGGTGGTCCGCGACGGCACTCTGACCCAGCTCGACGCCACCGAGCTCGTGCCGGGCGACGTCGTGCAGCTCGAGGCGGGCGACATCGTCCCCGCGGACGGCCGCCTGCTCACGACGGCCACCTTGGAGACCCAGGAGGCGGCACTGACGGGTGAGAGTGCACCCGTCGCGAAGGACCCCCAGACGCTCGGCACCATCGACGTTTCTCTCGGCGACCGCAGCAACATGGGTTTCCAGAACACCTCGGTCACCCGCGGTACCGCCACCATGGTGGTCACCGAGACGGGAATGCACACCCAGATGGGCCAGATCGCGTCGATGCTGTCTGCGGTCGCACCGAGCAAGTCCCCGCTGCAGCGCGAACTGGACTCGCTCACGAAAGTGCTCGGCGTCATCGCGTGGACTTCGGTGGCGATCATCGTGATCATCGGGGTGATTCGCGGACAGGACGTGACGACGCTTCTGCTGCTCGGCATTTCCATGGGGGTCTCCGCGATCCCCACCGGTCTGCCGACGTTCGTCCAGGCGATGCTGGCCTACGGTGCACGGCAGCTGGCCGACGCCAAAGCCATCGTGAAAAACCTCACGGACGTCGAGACACTCGGCGCGACCAGCGTGATCAACTCGGACAAGACCGGCACGCTGACGATGAACCAGATGACCGTGCGGTCGCTGTACTTCCACTGCCGGTGGTACACCGTCGATGGTGAGGGTTACGCCAAGTCGGGGAAGATCACCCACGTCGCGGGCGAGGCCGCCCCGGATTTCACGCTGCTCGCGTACGGGTTGTGCCTCGACAGCGACGCCACGGTCTCCGGCACCGGAGAGGTCGTCGGCGACCCGACGGAAGCCGCGCTGGTGGTGCTCGCGGCGAAGATCGGTGTCGACGCCCCACTGACCCGGCGAACGTATCCGCGCGTCGCCGCCGTGCCGTTCGACTCCGCATACAAGTTCATGGCGACGTTCCACCATCTGGAAGTCGATGGCCGAACCCAATTCGTGGAACTGGTCAAGGGCGGGCCCGACGTGGTCCTGGCGCGGTGCGCGACCGCCTTCCGGCCGGGCAGGCAGGAGGTGCCGCTCGACGAGGTCCGGGAGGAACTGACGGCAGCGAATCGGACCATGTCCGAGAAGGGACTTCGCGTGCTGGCCTTCGCGGTCCGCCGCCTCGACGGGCAGGAGGAGGCCGCGGTGGCCGACCCCATGTCCTACGTCGCGGACCTCACGTTCGTCGGCATGGTCGGCATCATCGACCCGCTTCGGCCGGAGGCGATCGAATCGGTGCGCACCGCCCACGAGGCCGGCATCGACGTCCGCATGATCACCGGCGACCACGCGATCACGGCATCGGCGATCGGCGCCGAACTCGGGCTCGGACCGGGCGCGATCGGTGGTGCGGAACTGCAGGCCATGACCGATGAAGAACTGTCGGCCGCACTCCCGAACCTGCACGTGTTCGGCCGCGTCACTCCCCAGGACAAACTACGCCTGGCCGACGTCATGCAGAAGAACGGCGCGGTCGTGGCGATGACCGGGGACGCCGTCAACGACGCGGCCGCGCTGAAGAAGGCCGATATCGGCGTAGCCATGGGCTCGGGGAGCGAAGTCACCAAACAGGCGGGCAAGATGGTGCTCACCGACGACAATTTCGGTACCCTTATCACCGCGATCCGGTTGGGCCGCAACATCTACGACAAGATCGTGTCCTACATCCGATACCAGATGTCGAAACTGTTCTCGCTGGTGCTGCTGTTTCTCGTCGCGAGCATTTTCGACATCAACGACGGGGTCGCGCTCACCCCGCTGATGGTGCTGTTCCAGCACTTCTTCATCACGCTGTTCCCGGTCGCCGTCATCATGCTCGACCCGCCTGCGCCGGATCTGATGAACAAGCCGCCCCGCGACCCGCAGATGCCGATCGCCAACCGGAGGGCGTTCGTGCAGTGGCTGGCATACGGCGTCCTGCAGTTCGCCGTCACGCTTGCCGCGATGCTCCTCGCGCCGGGCGAGATGAGCACGACGGAGGCGACCGTCCCCATGACGACGGCGTTCGTGGTGCTGTCGTTCGGTTCCATCCTCGCCGGGCTCGTCATGCGGCGCGACCCGGAGTCCGGGCTCACCCCACCGATCCTCGGCGCACTGAAGATCCTGTCGATCCCGGTCATCGTGACGGTGTTCGCGGTCGAGGCTGGGTTCCTCCAGGACCTCCTCATGACCACGTCGCTGACCGGCGGCCAGTGGCTCGCCTGCCTCGGGTGGTCGCTGATCATCCCGATCGTCGTCGAAGCGGAGAAGGCGTTCCGGCGCCGGCGCCACCTCCATTCGGAGCCGCCCGCACCGATGACCGCCCCCGCCGCCGTCGACCCCCAGCGCGCACGCTGAGACCCGACCATGTCCTGGACAGGAAGCCTCGGCCGGTTACCCGGGATCGCGACGGCGCGGGCATACCGCCGGGAGTGGTTACGCCCCGACGTCACCGCCGGACTCGTCCTCACCGCCCTGCTCATTCCCGCCGGGATGGGGTACGCGGAGGCCGCCGGGTTGCCCGCCTACGCCGGCCTCTACGCGACGATCATCCCGCTCCTCGCGTATGCCCTGGTGGGACCGTCGAAAATCCTCGTGCTCGGCCCGGACTCGTCGCTGGCACCGCTCATCGCCGCGGCGGTCCTGCCGCTCGCCGTGGCCGACGACCCGGAGAGCGCGCTCGCCCTCGCCGGCGTCCTCGGCGTCCTCGTCGGCCTCATTCTCCTCGTCGGCGGATTCCTGCATCTCGGCTTCGTGACCGAACTGCTGTCGAAGCCCATCCGGCTCGGCTACCTCAATGCGATAGCGCTCATCGTCGTCGTCGGCCAACTGCCCAAGCTGCTCGGATTCTCCGTCGACGCGTCCGGCCTCATCGGAGAGGTCGGGGAGATCGGAAAGTCCGTGGTACAGGGCAACATCGACCCCGTCGCCGCCGCCGTGGGCATCGGTTCCCTCGCCGTCATCGTCGGATTCCGCATCTGGGTGCCCCGCATCCCCGGTGTCCTCGTGGCCGTGGTCGGCGCGATCATCCTGTCTGCGGCACTCGGACTCACCGACGACATCGGGATGGTCGGCGCCCTACCCGCCGGCCTGCCGCTGCCGTCGTTCGGCGGTGTCGACTGGGGGGACGTGGGGAACCTCGTCGGCCCCGCGGCCGGTATCGCCCTGATCGCGTTCGCCGACACGGGGGTGCTGTCCCGCACGTTCGCCGCCCGGCACGGTGAAGACGTGAACGGCAGCACGGAGATGAAGGCGGTCGGCGTGGCCAACATCGCCGGCGGACTGTTCGGCGGGTTCCCCGTCTCCGCCAGCGGGTCGCGGACCCCGGTGGCCGAACAGAGCGGCGCCCGCACCCAACTGGCATGCGTCGTCGGAGCACTCGCCGTGCTGGTCTTCGTCCTCGTCGCCCCCGGGGTCACCACGTACCTCCCCGACGCGACACTCGGGGCCGTGGTGATCGTCGCCGCCACCGCGCTGGTCGATGTCGGTGGAATGGTCCGGATGTGGCGCATGAGCACCGTGGAGTTCGGACTCGCCGTCGCGGCATTCCTCGGGGTGGCCCTGGTGGGCGTGCTGCAGGGAATCCTCGTCGCGATCGGGTTGTCCTTCGTCGCGGTGGTCGCGCAGGCGTGGCAGCCGTACCGCACGGAACTCGTCCGGACGCCCGACCGCCCCGGCTTCCACGACGTCCAACGCCACCCCGGCGGCCTCCGCATCCCCGGACTGGTGCTGGTGCGCTTCGACGCTCCCCTCTTCTTCGCCAACGGCGAGATCTTCGACGAATACGTGCGCTCGGTGGTGGCGGCCGCGCCGACCCCGGTCGAGTGGGTGGTCGTGGCGTCCGAGCCGATCACCGGTCTCGACACCACCGCCGTCGACGAACTCGTCGACCTCGACACGTATCTCGAAGGGAAAGAGATCCGGTTGGTGTTCGCGGAGATGAAGGGCCCGATCAAGGATCGGCTCATCCGGTTCGGGGTGGGCGACAGGTTCGATTCGTCGCACTTCTATCCGACCATCGAGTCCGCTGTCACCGCATTTCACAGTCGAGCCGACCACACCGGAGATCCTTCCGGCGGCTGAACCCTCAACCGCGGGGCGCCGCCCCTGTCGCAGTGCGAGTGCCGTGCGCCGCCCGCCACAGTCGCACCCAGTCGAATGCAGGCGCAGCCGGACGCACCCCGGGCCTCGTCCTGGGCACCCGCACCCGCAGGGCGTCCGGTTCGATGGTGCACCGCACCGGAGTGCGGAGCATGAGTGATTCGCCGTCGACTCCCACGGGGATCTCCGGGGTGTCGGCGTCCACAACCACCTCGATCGCCGTTTCCTGCGTCAAACCGTGAACATTGGTGCGACGCAGCAGACCGACCGCCTGCCGGGTGTTCGCCACCGACACGGTGACCGCGCCGAGGACACCGCGATCGAGACGGTCCCGGCGGCTCAGACCGGCCAGATCACTGTTGCCGTAGGGATTGTTGCTCACCAGGACCGCCTGCGGTCCCTCCACGGCCGTCTCACCGATCCGCGCGACCAATCGAGGCCCCGCGTGCCCGGTGAGCAGATCGGGAAGCAGCGTCAGCACTGTTGCGGCCTTGTCGTCGCGGTAGGCGGGACTGCGGACGATTTCGGCGTAGACCCCGAACGACGCGTTGTTGACGAAGGGTCGGCCGTTGATGGTGCCGAGGTCGACACGCAGCTCGACACCGTCCCGGAGTGCGTCCAGCGATCGGGTGGGATCGGTGCGGTCGAGTCCGAGATCCATCGCGAAGTGGTTGCGGGTTCCGGCACTGATCACGAGGAACGGCAGGTGGTGTTCCGCCGCGACCGCCGCCACGAGAGCCTGGGTTCCGTCTCCGCCCGCCACCCCCAGCAGATCGGCCCCTTGCGCGACCGCCCGCCGGGCCAGTGCGGTGACGTCGATGGTGGCCGGCCCTTCGAGCAGCTCGACGTCGGCGCCCAGCTCCTCGGCTCTGCGCTTCAGGTCGAATTTCGTGACCTTCCCGCCACCGGAATGCGGATTCATGATCAGGAACGGGTGCTGCG
This sequence comes from Rhodococcus sp. G6(2025), assembly GCF_058628105.1. Taxonomy (NCBI): domain Bacteria; kingdom Bacillati; phylum Actinomycetota; class Actinomycetes; order Mycobacteriales; family Nocardiaceae; genus Rhodococcus; species Rhodococcus sp. G6(2025). The sequence goes on along the minus strand of NZ_CP179750.1, from coordinate 91,392 downwards.
CGGGCGGGGCAGGGTATTCGGGCATGGTCGTCTCCGCACGTCTGCCACGCAAAGCGGCGCGAGCGCAGACGACGGCCAGCACAGCGAGGCCATACGAGAGCAGCACCACCCACAGCAGGTGTGCGCGGACGAACAGTGTCAGCACGACGATCGGCGCGACAATCGCCACTCCCAGGGAGATCCACCTGAACACTCCGCGCCGGGTGAGGAACCAGTACAACGCCGCCACCGTGACCACGACGCCACCGGTCCCCACGATGAGCAACGCCACGGTGCCCAGCACCCCGGCGAACAGCACGGGCACCGCCGCCGCACCGACGGCGAATACGAACGCCACACGGGCCCACCAGCGCCGGCCACTGCCGCCGGTATCGGCGGTGCCTGATCTGTTCACGTGACTGCCCCTCACCGGCGGCGCGTACTTCCTCGCGACGGTCCGACTTCCCGTCGTATTCCATCTTCCGCCGTGCGCGGAGGCGAGCGCAGCACATTGCACGTCTTGGGCTGCGGGTCTTCGCCAGCCGTCAAGCGCCAGTTCCCGATAGGTCGCCTGCGCGCGATCCCGTCGAGAGGTCCCGCCATCCGGCGAGCACCCTGTGCACGGCCTCGGCGCCGTGCAGCGGGTCGGGCGGTGCGGGCAGGTCGGCGGGGTAGATGAGAAACGGAGTGCTCTGCGGTCCGCCCATTCCGCCGTGCGACCCGACCTGCTCCTCGAACGCCGCGACCTCGTCGGTCTCGGGCCAGTATGCGCCGCCGACCATGATGTCGGCGACGTTGTCGAAGGTGTCGGTGCGTCGCACCTTCGCCAGCGCGTCGGGGCCCATCACCGCGAGCGGGTTCTCGCCCGTGACCTCGCCGGTCGTCACGTCGACCTGGCCGTGGGGCCCGAGCACCACGGACCCGCCCGGGGCGGCAACGAGCAGGAAGCCGACCCCGGGATGCTCGCGGAGCCCGGTGAGCAGCCCGGGATGGGCAGCCTCGATGGCATTTACATCGGCGCGGCCGGGCAGGTGTGGGAAGTAGATCAGGCCGAGATTGCCCGAGCCGAGCACGATCGGCTCGCCCGTGGAGGCGTGCGCCTCTTCGCCGGCCGTCGGCGAGTGCACGCTGGCCGCGGCGTAGCCGCGCCCCTCCGCCCCGGGCTGTCGGGAGGCGTCGGATTCGCGCTCGTACCAGTGGCGCTTCCCCGCGACCGGTTCGCGCTGTGCGGCAAGCCGGATGACCAACTGCCCCAGGGTTTCCCCGTAGCGCTGCAGGAAGGTCGCGCCCTGACTCTGCCCGTGATCGGACAACACGACGACGCGGTAGGGCCGATCGGCCTGCCCCACCACGGCGAGCAGCATCTCGATGACGTCGTCGAGTTTGGTCAGCACCGCAAGGGTCTCCGGCCGGGAAATGCCGGAGTGGTGCGACACCTCGTCATAGCCGATCAGGTCGACGTAGACGACACTGCGCCCCTTGATCAGATCGCCGACCACCGCGGCGGCGGCGACGTCGGTGGCGAGCACGGTCGCGAACGCCCGCACAAACGGATAGACCCCACCCCGCGGCACCCGCGGCTGGATGTCCTTCCGCTTCTGGCGCAGTGACTGGCGCAGTTCCCGTTGCAGTTCCGCGACCATCCGGATGAACGTGCGCAGCGCGCTCGCCGGGTCCGCGAAATAGTCGCTGTAGCCGGCACCGCCGCCGAGGCGGGCACCGCGCATGCGGCTGACGACGAGCACGTTGTCGTGCGCGCCGCCGGTGAACAGGTTGCCGCGGCTCGCACCGTCGTGCGCCAGCAGGCCACGAATGTCCGTGCGTTCGAGTTCGCGCTGCTCGTTGTCGGCCGGGTTGCTGAACACCGAAATGTGCTCGGTCGTCTTGTCGTACCAGCGAAACGCCGGCACGTTGTGGTTGGAACCGTGCAGCACGCCCAGCTGGGTCGCACCCGTCTGACTGCTCCAGTCGGTGTGCCACGGCACCAGCTGGTGGGTCTCGCGCACCAACTTCGCCAGCCCGGGCGTCACGCCGTCGGCGATCGCGCGACGCAGCACGTCGTAACCGAGGCCGTCGATCTGGATACACAACAGCCCCGGGGACGCGTCCACGAGCGCGGCGTTGCGACGCAAGCGGAACCGCTGTCGGCGCACCTGCATCAGTCGGTAGGCGGTATCGGAGCGGGACGCGATCGCGCCCGAAATCACGGAGGTGAACAGCGAGAGCAGCGCCGCGAGGTAGAACGCATCGCGCGGCTGGTCCACCGACGCGACTGGTACCAGGTACAGCGTCAACAGCATGATCACACCGCCGGCGAGGAACACCCCGACGAACAGCAGCACCGGGCCGATCCACGACATGCACCGCATCATCACCGGCCACAGCGCGGCGTTGAGCAGGCCGAACACCAACGCGAGCACCAGCGCGGCCGGGAGCGTCGGGATCGGAGCGAAGCTCGACCGGTCCAGGATGATGCCGCGGAGGATGCGGTCGAGCACGATGATCGCGAGCGCCGACGACCCCCACAGCACGAAGAATTCGACGAGCACCCGCACCACGCCTCCCACCGTGCGCATCGCACCGCCTTTCGTCATCTGGAATCGTAAGGGTGTGAGCGCAACGCCGGGTCCGGTTGCCGCCGCACCCGGTGTGCGCTGGCTCGGACATTCCAGCGCGCTGATCGTGGACCGCGGGACGGTCGTCCTGACCGATCCGGTGCTGACCGACCACGTCGCGCACCTACGACGCCGCCGAGGGCCCGCACCGATCGGGCCGCACGTGCGCAACCCGGACGCAGTCCTGCTCTCGCACCTGCACGCCGACCACACGCACCTGCCGTCGCTGCGGATGCTCGATCCGGACGTACCGATCGTGGCACCGTGGCGGGCGGTCGACGGCCTGCCGGCGCTGCGACAGTTCGCCGACCGCCTGGTATTGCTGCGGCCGGGCGAAGAGGCACGAATCGGCAACGTCACCGTGCGCGCCGTGCCCGCCCGACACGACGGCAGGCGCTGGCGGCGCGGCCCGCAGATCGCGCCCGCGGTCGGGTACGTCGTCGAGGGTGACCGGCGGACCTACTTCGCCGGCGACACCGACCTGTACCCGGACCTCGCCGACCACGTCGGCCCTGTCGATCTCGCGCTGCTACCCGTCGGGGGCTGGGGTCCGACCCTCGGCAAGGGTCACCTCGACCCGACTCGCGCCGCGGTCGTCGCACGCCTGGTGGAGGCGGGCCTGGCGGTGCCGATCCACTACGGAACACTGTGGCCGATCGGCCTCGACGCCGTGCGCCCCCGGTTGTTCTTCGGTCCGGGCGCGGAATTCGTCCACCACGCCGAGAGGGCGGGTGTCGTTGCGGTGGAGTTGCACCCGGGTGGCGAACTCGGGGTGTGAATTCGGTTGCTCCGAAACCGTGTCGATCGACGTGTGGGTGCGCTCCGAGGCGCAAAGACGGCCAAAGCGCTCTGGTCGGCTCCTCGATCGGCGGAAACTGGAGGTGGCAATTTCAAGTCGCACCATCGCCGACAAGGTGGTGAGCTGGGCGGTGTCGATGGACGAGGACGGCGTGCGAAGTCTCTCCCGCCATGCGCGGGCGCGTGTGCTGGTTCCGGCGATCCTGCGCCCGGTGTGCGCCACGGTAGTGCTGGTGGGCGCATATTTCCTGCTGCCCTTCACCACGGTCGACAACCTTCGCACCGTGTCCCTGGTGGTCGGTGGTCTCGCTGTGGTCTGCGCGGTGTACGTCTGGCAGATCCGCAGGGTGCTGCGTGCCGAATACCCGGTCGTGCAGGCGGTCGAGGCGTTGGCCGTCACTGTGGGGGTCTACCTCGTCGGCTACGCGACGACGTACTTTCTGCTCTCGCTCTCGGGCCAGGACAACTTCAGCGAAGTGTTGACCCGCCTCGATTCCCTCTACTTCACCCTGACGGTATTCACCACAGTCGGATTCGGTGACATCGTGGCCACCACGGAAACCGCGCGGGCGGTGGTGTCGGCACAACTCATCGGCAACCTGATCCTGATCTCGTTGGGCATCCGGGTGCTGACCGCGTCGGTTCGCTGGCGGCGAAAGCCCGGGATCGCCCGTGACCCGGCAGGGCCCTGACGACCGGTACTCGACGGGTTCGCGACCTAGAGCCGGTCCTCATAGCCCGGCTTCCATGTCGCGACAGCCCAGATCACGAACACGTCCAGCACGATCATGACGACCGACCACCACGGGTAGTGGGGCAGCCACAGAAAATTGGCGAGGAGCGAGAGAGCACAGATCACCATGGCGCCGACGCGGGCCCACGTCGCCCCGGTGAACAACATGACACCGACGGCCGCAACGATCACACCGAGCACCAGGTGAATCCAGCCCCACGCGGTCGTGTCGAACTGGTAGATGTACTCGGCGCCCGCCACGACGAGGTCGTCCTTCATGAGCGCCGAGATGCCCGACAGCACATGGAGAATTCCGATAGTGAGCAAAACTATCGCTGCCACCATGGACGTCGCGGCAGCGACCCCCTGCTTGACCAACGACTCGTCGGACATCGCGATCCCCTTTCCGGACAAACCTTGGCCTGCAGATATTTTCCGTCGCCGCGTCGAGCGAGGTCAATACGCACCCGTCCGGGCATCTTCCTGACAAGGGGTGATCCGACGGAGGATACTTACTTTCGCCAGTTCATTTCGTACGGTGACGAAAGAGGAACGGTCATGTCCGATGAATCGCTGGTCAAGCAAGGTGTGGCAAAGGGAACGTCGATGGGCGGGGCGGTTCTTCTCGTCACCGTCGGCGTGCTCGAGTTCCTCCAGGGGATCTCCGCGGTAGCCAAGGACGACGTGATCGTCGTCGGCATCGAGTACACCTACCAATTCGACGTCACTACCTGGGGCTGGATCCATCTCGTGCTCGGCGTGATCGTCGCGGCCGTCGGTGCGGCACTGTTCACGGGGGCTACCTGGGCGCGTGTCGGCGCGATGGTGCTGTGCGCCCTGTCGATCTTCGTCAACTTCCTGTGGTTGCCCTACTACCCCGGGTGGGCGATCACGATCATCGCGCTGAACGCCGTCGTGATCTGGGCGGTCGCCACCTGGAATCCCGAAGTGATCTGATCCGCAATGGAAGACGGCACGAGCACCGGCTCACTGGACAAGGACGAACGCGCCGAACTTCTCCGGTTGCGCGACGAGGTGGCGACGCTGCGCGGACAGGCCGCGGGCGCCGCCGCAGGTGTTCCGGCAGAACCGGTCGCCCACCCACCCCGGAACGGATTACGTTGGACGGCCGTCACGATTCTGCTGGTCCTGGTCGCCGTTCTCGCACTCGCGTCGGTCACCGCACGCTTCACGAGAAGTCAGATCCTCGACACCGACCGCTACGTGAGCACGGTGACCCCGCTGGGGTCGAATCCGGCCCTCCAAGCGGACATCACGAACCAGATCACCGACGAGATCTTCACCCGAGTCGACGTCGAAGGGCTCACCAAGGACGCACTCGAGGCGTTGACCGACGTCTCGAATGTCGCTGCGAACGCTCCCCGGCTGGACGCGGCCGTGGTCGGCCTCGCACCGGTGATCACCAGCCAGGCAAAGAACTTCGTCCACGACACCGTCAGCTCACTCGTGCAGTCCCAGCAGTTCGAAGACCTCTGGATCCAGGCGAACCGTTCGGCGCACAACGCACTCGTGGCGGTGATGACGGGCAACTACGGTCTCAGCTCGGTGGAGGTCGACCAGAGCGGCACCGTCAGCATTTCCCTGGGCACCGTCATCGACAATGTGAAGGCCGCGCTGACCGAGCGTGGTTTCGCGTTCGCCGACAAGATCCCCGCGGTCGACAAGCAATTCGTGCTGTTCCAGTCCCCCGAGCTGGTGAAGGCGCAGCGCGCCGTCAACGCCCTCGACAAGGCCTCGGCGATCCTGCCGTGGCTGGGAATCGCCTGCGCCGCCGCCGCGGTCGCCGTCGCCCCCAGTGGCCGACGGCTGCGCGCGCTCTCCCTCGCCGGCCTGTCGATCGCCCTGGGAATGCTCATCCTCGCGATCGGGATTCTCGTCGGACGCGCCATCTACCTCGACAGCGTCCCACCCGACATCCTGTCGCCCGACGCGGCGGCAGCGGTCATCGACACCGTCCTGGTACCGCTGCGGACGAGTCTGCGTGCGGTCGCCGTCCTCGGTCTGGCGATCGCGATCGGCGCCTTCCTCACCGGCGGCTCGTCGTCCGCGACCGCCGTCCGTCGTGGGTTCGGGCAGGCACTGGACTTCGCCCGCAAGTCCGGCGCAGGCCGACCGCCGAACGAGGTGGAACGGTGGGCCAACCAACTCCGAATTCCACTGCGCTGCACCATCATCGGCGTCGCGGCTCTGCTGCTGATGTTCTGGCGCTACCCCACCGGACTGGTCGTGTTGTGGATCGTCTTCATCGCCCTACTCGCGCTCGCGGCACTCGAACTGCTCATCCGCCCGGCCCGCACAGCCACGGAACACGACTCGGGATCTACGCCGGTGCCTTCGTCGTGAGCGCCTGACCCCGAAACGTTCTGCGATACGCCGACGGGGGGACGCCGAGCACGGCGCCCATGTGCTGACGCAGGGACACCGCGGTCCCGAAACCGACCTCGCGGGCGATGACGTCGACGGACAGGTCGGTGGTCTCGAGGAGTTGTCGCGCGCGGTCGACCCGGTGGGTGATCAGCCAGCGGTTCGGGGTGGTGCCGACCTCTTCACCGAACCGCCGCGTGAACGTGCGGACACTCATGTTCGCGTGCGCGGCCATCCGGCTCAGCGTCAGCGACTCACCCAGCCGATCCAGCGCCCAGTCCCGGGTGGTCGCGGTGGACTCCGCCGTGATCTCCGGGATCGGCCGCTCGATGTACTGCGCCTGCCCGCCGTCGCGCCACGGTGGGACGACGCATCGGCGCGCCACCCGATTGGCGACGTCGGAACCGTGGTCGCGGCGCACGATGTGGAGGCAGAGGTCGAGTCCGGCGGCGACGCCTGCCGAGGTGAGGATGTGCCCCTCGTCGACGAACAGCACGTCGGGATCGACCCGGACCTGCGGATAGGTGCGCTGGAAGTGTTCGGCGTTGCGCCAGTGCGTGGTGGCGCGCAGTCCGTCGAGCAGCCCGGCCGCGGCGAGGATGTAGGAGCCGGTGCAGATGGAGACGTAGCGCGTGCCCGGCCGGACGAAGTCGAGAGCCGCCTCGAGGTTCGGAGGCAGATGCCCGTCGTCGTAGGCCGGGCCGAGTTCGTAGGACGCCGGGATCACCACCGTGTCGGCCTCGGCCAGCAACTCGGGCCCGTGATCGACGGACACCGAGAAATCGGCGTCCGAACGCACGGGCCGTCCGTCCGCCGTGCAGGTCTGCACGTCGTACAGCGGGTTCCCGTCAGCGTCCTCCGCCCGTCCGAAGACCCGCGACGGAATGCCGAGTTCGAACGGGATCACACCGTCCAGGGCGAGCACGACCACACGATGACGTTCGACCATGGCCAGATTCTTTCATATGTTGTCATTCCGGCAACTGTTCCGGCGAGACCCAGTCCCGCAGACTTACCGTCGTGACGTCCGAAATCGCGCCCCCGGCACCTCCGGCCCGAACCGCCCCGCCGCGCCTCCACTACGCGTGGCTGGTCGCCGCCGTCGCGTTCCTCGCCCTCGTGGGGGCCGCCAGCTTCCGGGCGGCGCCCTCGATCCTGATCGACCCTCTCCACGAGGACTTCGGCTGGTCGCGTGCCAGCATCTCCTCCGCGGTGTCGATCAACCTGGTGCTGTACGGGCTGACCTCGCCGTTCGCGGCGGCGCTCATGGAACGCTTCGGCATGCGGCGGGTGGTCACCGCGGCGCTGGTCCTGGTGTCCGGCGGCAGCGGACTGACCGTCTTCATGACCGCCACCTGGCAACTCGTGCTGCTGTGGGGCGTGCTCGTCGGGCTGGGCACCGGCTCGATGGCACTCGCCTTCGTGGCCACCGTCGTCGACCGGTGGTTCGTCGCCCGCCGCGGCCTGGTCACCGGCATCCTCACCGCGGGCAGCGCCGCCGGACAGCTGGTGTTCCTGCCGATCCTCGCGATGGTCGCCGAGCACTACAACTGGCAGACCGTGGCGCTGACGGTGTCGTTCGCGGCCCTCGCCGTCGTGCCGCTGGTGCTCGTGTTCCTGCGCAACCGGCCATCGGACGTCGGAGCGGTGCCGTACGGCGCCGGACCCGACTACGTCGCGGAACCACCCGCCCCGACCGGTCGCGGCGGCGCCGCGGGCCGGGCCGTGACCGTGCTGGTGTCGGCGGCGCGGACCCGGGTGTTCTGGCTGCTGGCCGGCACGTTCGCCATCTGCGGGGCGAGCACCAACGGACTCGTCGGAACCCACTTCGTCCCGGCCGCGCACGACCACGGCATGCCGGTGACGGCGGCCGCGAGTTTGCTCGCCGTGATCGGGATCTTCGACGTGATCGGCACCATCGCGTCGGGGTGGTTCACCGACCGGTTCGATTCACGCAAGCTCCTCGGCATCTACTACCTACTGCGCGGGATCTCGCTGATGCTGCTGCCGATCCTGTTCGCGAACACCGTGCACCCGCCGATGATCGCGTTCGTCATCTTCTACGGACTCGACTGGGTGGCGACCGTACCCCCGACGGTTGCTTTGTGCCGCAAACACTTCGGCGGCGACGCACCCATCGTGTTCGGCTGGGTGCTGGCGTCGCACCAGATCGGCGCCGGCATCGTGGCGTTCCTCGCAGGATTCGTGCGCGACCAGTTCGGCGACTACGACTCCGCGTTCTACGTCGCGGGCGGACTGTGCGCGATCGCCGCCGTCATGTCTCTGGCCATCGTCGCGAAACCCCGCAAGGTGGCGTCCGAGATGAGTTGACCTGCGCCGAAACCACTCCCCCGAGCGGCCCCGGTTCCTAAGATCGATACATGGCAGCTCAGCGTGCGTCGGACGAGGTCATTGACCGCTCCAAGATCGAGAATCGGGCTCCGTCGGTAGCCGCATTGTTCGTGGATCGGGTGGCCCACTCACCCAACCGCGAAGCGTTCCGATACGTCGACGCGGCGGACCCGAAGCAGTGGTCCAGCGTCACCTGGTCCGAGGCGGGCGACCGGGTGCGCAACCTCGCGGCCGGTCTCATCGTCCTCGGTGTGCAGGCCGAGCAGCGGGTGGCGCTCGCGTCCGCCACCCGCTACGAGTGGGTGCTCGCCGACCTGGCCGTCATGTGCGCCGGCGCCGCCACCACCACGGTGTATCCCACCACCACGGCCGGCGACGTCGCCTACATCGTCGCCAACTCCGGCAGCCGCGTCGTCTTCGCCGAGGACGACGCGCAGCTGGCCAAGCTGCGCGAGAACCGCGGCGAACTCGGCGACGTCGAGAAGGTCGTTCTGATCGACGGCGACGCCGGAGACGACGACTGGGTGATCACGTTCGACCAGCTACACGACCTCGGCGAAGAACTGCTCGCCGAGACACCCGACGCCGTGCACGACCGGATCGAGGCGATCGACCCCGACGACCTCGCCACCCTCATCTACACGTCCGGCACCACCGGCAGACCCAAAGGTGTGCGACTGTCGCACTCGGCGTGGACGTACGAGGTGGCCGCGATCGACGCGACCGGCATCCTCGACGCCGACGACCTGCAATACCTCTGGCTCCCGCTGTCCCACGTGTTCGGGAAGGTCCTGCTCACCCTGCCGCTGCAGATCGGTTTCGCGACGGCGGTCGACGGTCGCGTCGACAAGATCGTCGAGAATCTCGCGGTGGTCAAACCGACGTTCATGGGCGCGGCACCCCGCATCTTCGAGAAGGCGTACGCGCGGATCGTCTCCACCGTGCGCGAGGAAGGTGGAGTGAAGGAGAAGATCTTCGACTGGGCCATCGGCGTCGGGCTGCGGGTGTCGAAGGCCAAGCAGGCGGGGAAGAGTCCGGCGCTGCTCGACTCGGTTCAGCACGCCGTCGCGGATCGGCTGGTGTACAGCACGATTCGCGAACGGTTCGGTGGGCGCCTGAAGTTCTTCATCTCCGGCTCCGCAGCGCTCAATCGTGATGTCGCGCAGTGGTTCGACGCCGTCGGCATCGTCGTCCTCGAAGGGTACGGACTGTCCGAGACCAGTGCCGCATCGTTCGTCAACCGCCCGTCGGCCTACCGGTTCGGCACCGTCGGCTGGGCCATCCCGGGCACCGAGACCCGGATCGGCGACGACGGCGAGATCCTCATCAAGGGTCCCGGCGTCATGAGCGGGTACCACGAGAACCCCGAAGCCACAGCCGAAGCGCTCACCGATGACGGCTGGTTCCGCACTGGCGACATCGGCGAAATGGACGAGGACGGCTACCTGCGGATCACCGACCGCAAGAAGGACATGTTCAAGACGTCCAACGGCAAATACGTCGCACCCTCCGCGGTGGCGGCCACGTTCAAGGGCATCTGCCCCTACGTCGGTGAACTCATCGTCGACGGCGAAGGGAAGTCGTACTGCGTCGCCCTGATCTCCCTCGACGCGGAATCGATCGGCGAATGGGCGAAGAATCACGACCTGGGCGGCAAATCGTTCGCCGAGATCGCGAACGCCCAAGAGACCCGCAACCTGATCGGCGGTTACGTCGAAGAACTCAACGCCGGACTGAACCGGTGGGAGCAGATCAAGAAGTTCCGCATCCTCGACCGGGAACTCACCGTCGAGAACGGCGAGATCACACCGAGCATGAAGCTCAAGCGCAAGGTCGTGATGACCAATTTCTCCGACGAACTCGACAATCTCTACAACTGAGTTGACCCTCACGCGACGTCAGGCTGCACGGTAGAGGACGTGAGCGAGAAACACACGGTCGGCGTGGTCGCCAGGCTGGTCGGAGTGAGCGTGCGCACTCTGCACCACTACGACGAGATCGGCCTGGTCACACCGTCCGACCGCACACCCGGTGGGTACCGCAGCTATTCGGACGCCGACGTGGAACGTCTGCACCGCGTGCTGACGTACCGCGAACTGGGTTTCCCCCTCGAGGAGATCGCAGCCCTCCTCGACGACCCGGACGTCGATGCCCTCGCGCATCTACGGCGACAGCACGCGTTGCTGAGCGAACGGATCGATCGCTTACACGAGATGGCTGCAGCCGTGGAGAAGATGATGGAGGCGAGAAGCATGGGCATTCAGCTCACCCCCGAAGAGCAGAACGAAATCTTCGGCGACAACTGGCCAGGCGAGGAGTACGCCGCCGAGGCCGAAGAGCGCTGGGGCGACACCGACGCGTGGAAGCAGTCCCAGCAGCGGTCCGCGAAGATGAGCAAGGAGGACTGGAAGCGAATCAAGGCCGAGGGAGACGCATTCGAGGCGTCGCTCGCGCAGGCGATGGCCGACGGCGTCGAACCCGGGTCCGATCGGGCCAACGCACTCGCCGAGGAACACCGCGCCGGCATCGAACGGTTCTACGACTGCGATTACGCAATGCAGGTGAACCTCGCCGAGATGTACCTCGCCGACGACCGCTTTCGCCGGCACTACGACGACGTCGCCCCCGGTCTCGCGCAGTACGTCCGGGACGTCATCGTCGCGAATGCGGAGCAGCAGTAACGGGAACAGTGCGAACTCGACGACCCAGCGTCGTCGAGTTCGCGGCCGTTCGTCAGCACTATCCTGAACCCATGTCCGATGCGCAGCGTCCCAGCCCCAGTCAGTACGTCGGGTATCTGTTCGGTCGCACGCTGCCGGATTCGATGCAGGACTGGGTCCGCAACGACCTCGTCGGGCCGGGAGCCTCGGTGCGGTACGTCCTCCGTTTCATGCTTCCCGTCGCCGCGGTGCTGGCGTTATTCCTCCTCATCCCCGGTCCCATCTGGATTCCGCTGGCGATGATGGCCCTCCTGCTGCTCCCGCTGCTCTACTTTGCGGTCGCGCTGATGAACATCTACCGTCGCCACCGTCTGCTCAGTCACGGCCTCGATCCGGACCTCCTCAATGCGAAGGCGCAGCGTCGCGCCGACCGCACGCGCGAGGACTACGAGCGCCGCCACGGCCGCACCGAGGACCAGTAGCAGCAGCGTGATGCATCACACCCTCGCCGCGAGAGTGATGCAGCGCACGTGAACGATCGATAAGTAATGCGTTAAAGTGGCGGCGTCCGAGTGGGTAATCCCACGAACCGCGTACCCCACAGGGTGCAGCGCAGGTTCCGACAGCCTCGACGGGAAGAGCAGTCATAGATGACAGTCACAGATTCGGCGGTCACGCCCGATATTCACACGACGGCGGGAAAGCTCGCCGACCTGCGTAATCGTCAGGCCGAGGCGCAGCACCCGAGCGGTGAAGCCGCGGTCGAGAAGGTCCACGCCAAGGGCAAGCTCACCGCCCGCGAACGCATCACCGCCCTGCTCGACGACGGCAGCTTCGTCGAACTCGACGCCCTCGCCCGGCACCGCTCGGTGAACTTCGGCCTCGCCGACAACCGCCCCGTCGGCGACGGCGTCGTCACCGGCTACGGCACCGTCGACGGCCGCGACGTCTGCGTGTTCTCCCAGGACGCCACCGTCTTCGGCGGCTCCCTCGGCGAAATCTACGGCGAAAAAATCGTCAAGGTCATGGACCTCGCCCTCAAGACCGGGCGCCCCCTGATCGGCATCAACGAAGGCGCCGGCGCCCGCATCCAGGAAGGCGTCGTCTCCCTCGGCCTCTACGGCGAAATCTTCCACCGCAACGTCCAGGCGTCGGGTGTGATCCCGCAGATCTCCCTGATCATGGGCCCCGCCGCCGGCGGCCACGTCTACTCCCCCGCCCTGACCGACTTCGTCGTCATGGTCGACCAGACCTCCCAGATGTTCGTCACCGGCCCCGACGTCATCAAAACCGTCACCGGCGAAGACGTCACCATGGAAGATTTGGGCGGCGCGCACACCCACATGGTCAAGTCCGGCGTCGCCCACTACGTCGCCTCCGGCGAACAAGACGCCCTCGACTACGTCAAGGACCTGCTGTCCTACCTGCCGTCGAACAATCAGGCCGCGGCCCCCCGGATGCTGCCCACCGACCCGATCACCGGCTCCATCGACGACTCGCTGACCGCCGAGGACCTCGAACTCGACACCCTCATCCCGGACTCGGCGAACCAGCCCTACGACATGCACGAGGTCATCCGCCGCATCCTCGACGACGACGAATTCCTCGAGGTCCAGGCCGAACGCGCCGGCAACATCGTCGTCGGCTTCGGCCGCGTCGACGGCCGTAGCGTCGGGATCGTCGCCAACCAGCCCACCGTCTTCGCCGGCTGCCTCGACATCGACGCCTCCGAAAAAGCCGCCCGCTTCGTGCGCACCTGCGACGCGTTCAACGTCCCCATCATCACCCTCGTCGACGTCCCCGGCTTCCTGCCCGGCACCGACCAGGAATACAACGGCATCATCCGCCGCGGCGCGAAACTGCTCTACGCCTACGGCGAGGCCACCGTCGGGAAGATCACCGTCATCACCCGCAAGGCCTACGGCGGCGCCTACGACGTGATGGGCTCCAAGCACATGGGCGCCGACGTCAACCTCGCCTGGCCCACCGCCCAGATCGCCGTCATGGGCGCGAGCGGTGCCGTCGGGTTCGTCTACCGCAAACGCCTCCTCGAGGCCGCCAAGAACGGCGACGACGTCGACGCCCTGCGCCTGCGCCTGCAACAGGAATACGAAGACACCCTCGTCAACCCGTACGTCGCCGCCGAACGCGGCTACGTCGACGCCGTCATCCCCCCGTCCCACACCCGCGGACAGATCGTGGCCGCCCTGCGCCTCCTCGAACGCAAAATGGTCACCCTCCCGCCCAAGAAGCATGGGAACATTCCGCTATGACCGCGGAATTGGTAGTCGACGAGGTGCTCGACGAGCTGGGCGCCGGCATCACTGAAGAGCCGCCGGCGGCGCCGGCCGTGACGTTCACGGGCAACCCGAGCGACACGGACATCGCCGCGGTGCTCGCAGTGTTCGCTGCGATCGCCTCGTCCGGTTCCGCGGCGGAAGCGCCCGCGTCCGATAACGATTCGTGGGGCACGCCCGCCCTCATTCTGCGTCGGCAAGTAGCCGCCGCTGCCGTCCTGGTCAACGCAGGCTACTGAAACTGTAGAAAAGGGAAGACATTTCGATGAGTAGTGCACGTATTTCCAAGGTGCTCGTCGCGAACCGCGGTGAGATTGCAGTGCGGGTGATCCGGGCCGCAGCCGATGCCGGCCTGGCCAGCGTCGCCGTCTACGCCGAACCCGACGCCGACGCCCCGTTCGTGCGCCTGGCCGACGAAGCATTCGCCCTCGGCGGGCAGACCTCCGCCGAGTCCTACCTGGTGTTCGACAAAATTTTGGACGCCGCCGCCAAGTCCGGCGCCGACGCCATCCACCCCGGCTACGGCTTCCTCTCCGAGAACGCCGACTTCGCGCAGGCCGTGATCGACGCCGGCCTGATCTGGATCGGCCCCTCCCCGCAATCGATCCGCGACCTCGGCGACAAGGTCACCGCCCGCCACATCGCCGAAAAAGCCAAGGCCCCGATGGCCGCCGGCACCAAGGACCCCGTCAAGAACGCCGACGAGGTCGTCGCCTTCGCCAAGGAATACGGGGTCCCCGTCGCCATCAAGGCCGCGTTCGGCGGGGGCGGGCGCGGCATGAAGGTCGCCCACACCATCGAGGAAATCCCCGAACTGTTCGACTCCGCCACCCGCGAGGCCGTCGCCGCGTTCGGCCGCGGCGAATGCTTCGTCGAACAGTATCTGGACAAGGCCCGCCACGTCGAAGCCCAGGTCATCGCCGACCAGCACGGCAACGTCATCGTCGCCGGCACCCGCGACTGCTCCCTGCAACGCCGCTTCCAGAAACTCGTCGAGGAGGCCCCCGCCCCGTTCCTCACCGACGACCAACGCCACCGCATCCACACCTCCGCCAAGGCCATCTGCAAAGAGGCCGGCTACTACGGCGCCGGCACCGTCGAATACCTCGTCCAGGGCGACACCGTCTCCTTCCTCGAGGTCAACACCCGCCTGCAGGTCGAACACCCCGTCACCGAGGAAACCGCCGGCATCGACCTGGTCCTGCAACAGTTCAAGATCGCCAACGGCGAACACCTCGACCTCACCGAGGACCCCACCCCCCGCGGCCACGCCTTCGAATTCCGCATCAACGGCGAGGACGCCGGCCGCGGCTTCCTGCCCGCCCCCGGCCCGGTCACCAAGTTCGTGCCGCCCACCGGCCCCGGCGTCCGGATGGACTCCGGCGTCGAAACCGGCTCGGTGATCGGCGGCCAGTTCGACTCCATGCTCGCCAAACTCATCGTCACCGGCGCCACCCGCGACGAGGCCCTGGCCCGCGCCCGCCGCGCCCTCGCCGAATTCCAGGTCGAAGGCCTGGCCACGGTCATCCCGTTCCACCGGGCCGTCGTCTCCGACCCCGCCTTCATCGGCGACGGCACCTCATTCGACGTCTACACCAAGTGGATCGAAACCGAATGGGACAACCAGATCGAACCGTTCACCGGCACCCAGCCGATCGACGAGGACGAGTCCCTGCCCCGGCAGAACGTCGTCGTCGAGGTCGGCGGCCGCCGCGTCGAGGTGTCCCTGCCCGGACAATTCACCCTCGGCACCGGCGCCGGTGCCGCGGCCGGGGCGGTCCGCAAGAAGCCCAAGGCCCGCACCCGCGGCGGCGCCCACGGCGGCGCCGCCTCCGGTGACGCCGTCACCGCCCCCATGCAGGGCACCGTCGTCAAGGTCGCCGTCGAAGAAGGACAGGAAGTCGCCGAGGGCGACCTCATCGCCGTCCTCGAGGCCATGAAGATGGAAAACCCCGTCAACGCCCACAAGGCCGGCGTCGTCACCGGCCTCGCCGTCGAACCCGGCGCCGCCATCACCCAGGGCACCGTCCTCGCCGAACTGAAATAGCTTGTGAGTACTTGGTCAACCGCCCCCGGTTGACCAAGTACTCACGGGTGGCGGCCGTGCATGGCGGCCGTCACCCGCGCCGCGGCGTCGCGGACCAATTCACCGATCTCCGCCGTGCGCACACCCGACATCGGCCGTGACGCGTCGGCGACGCACAGCACGACCGCGGGTTCACCGTCACGGTCGAATGCCGCCGCATTGATCGACAGCGGCTGATAGCTGCCCTCCGGGTCGATGTCACCGACCACGGCATCCGCCGACAACAATTTGCGCGCCTCCCGCAGCGCGACGGTCGAGCGGTGCCCGCCCACACCGCGACCGCGGAGTTCCGACACGGCATCCGCGAGCGAATGCTGTTGCTGCTCCATGCATTCCATCGCGTATCCGCGCTCCCGGACGCGCGTGAGGGCCGGCTCGTACGTCGCCCGCAGCACGTCCACCTCGACTCCGAGATTCTGCCCGCCGAGGGCATACCATTCCTCGCGCTGCTCCGGCGGATACCAGGCCGCGATCCCCGAACCGATGGGCGGCGCGAGCAGCACCTTGTCACCGAGCCGCAGGCCCAGGGTTCCGCGGCGACCCCCCACCGGCTGGACCACCTCCGCGACCACCACGTCGCTGCCCGATTGCACGAACGCGATGGACGCCATGTCGGACGCGTCGGCCAGTTCGTGCATCACCGACCGCGCGAGGTCGACGACGTCCGTGGCCGTCTCGGCGGCGCGGCCGACCGGGATCAGCGCGGGCCCGAGACGGTAGGTCTTGCGGGTGGGGTGCCGGATGAGCCAGCCCGCCTCGGTCAGGGCCACGACCATCGGATAGCAGGTGGCCTTCGCGACGCCGAGGTGCCGGGCGATGTCGGCGAGGCTCCGGGGCGTCTCCGGCTCGTCTGCCAGGAGTTCCGTGAGCATCACGATGCGTTCGGTCTGCGGTGAATTTCGCGCCATGTGTTTGCATAATGCCACTCTGGCGTCGCACTGTGAACGGCGTTACAGTCGAGTCGTCTGAACGATCGCTAAATCACGTGGACCCCGTCACAGCCGCTGCAGGAAGTGAAACCCATGAAACGCTTCGATCTACGTCGCCGGACCGACCGGCTCGATCCCGAGACGCAGTACGAAGAGATCGCTCGCATTCTCGGCACGCAGGAATTTCCCTGGGACATCAACCAGGCCCTCAGCTTCGCGCTGTTCCGGACGTACGCCGTGCCGACCATCGGGCGGTTGCTGTTCGAGACGGGCGAGTTCACCGAGCGCGTGCAGAAACGCTACGACGACACCGGCCTGATCCTCGACGCCGTCCTCGAACACGGCCTCACCAGCGATCCCGGTCGCGCCGGGATCCGCCGGATGAACCAGATGCACGGCTCCTACGACATCTCCAATGACGACATGCGGTACGTGCTGTCGACGTTCGTGGTGACCCCGGTGCGCTGGATCGACGACTTCGGCTGGCGGAAACTCACCCGCAACGAGATCGTCGGGTCCACCAACTACTACCGTGCGCTCGGCAAGTACATGGGCATCAAGCAGATTCCCGAGACGTTCGAGGCGTTCGAGAAATTCCTCGACGACTACGAGCGCGAACACTTCCTGTTCGACGAGGGAGGCCGCGCCGTCGCCGACTCCACACTCGAACTGCTCTGCACGTTCCCGCCGAACAACCTCGCGCCCGCCGCTCTGATCAAGCGATTCTCCTGGGCGCTCATGGACGATCCGCTGCTCGACGCGTTCGCCTACCGCAGGCCGTCCCGCCTCGCGCGAACTCTGTCGCGGGGTGCGTTGAAGGCCCGCGCCCGCCTCGTCCGGTTCTATCCCGTGCGCACGGTGCCCAAGTTCGCGCGCGACCTGCCGAACATTCGCAGCTACCCGACCGGGTACGAAGTGGAGAAACTGGGCACCTTCCCCAGAACCTGCCCCGTACAGCACACCAACGGTACGGTCGCGCGGGAAAACACCGCATCCTGAACCGCTTTGGAGATGTGATCGACGGAAAGCCATGTGTTCGAACTATTCTCGGACACACAGTGAATGGGGGCGGGTATCACCTGGTTCTGCCGTAACGTGGCTGCGCGTAGAGACCGTCGACAGGAAGGGATTGTGTGAACTTCTCGCGAGGGACCTTGACCGTTGCCGCATTGGCAGGAGCAGCCGCACTTGCTCTGGCACCCACGGCAACCGCCGCAACCACCTATCAGATCTCCGTCGTTCCGCCGCTCGGGACCGTCTACGCCAACAACCTGGTGACGCTCGGCGCGCTGGTCACCCCCACCCCGACCGGCACGGACGGATCCACTCCGGTCGAACTCGAAATCACCGAGCCCGATGGCGACGTGAACACGCGAACCATCCCACTCACCCTCGGTGCCGGGACGGCAGCGATCCGGACGCACGAGGCCGGCCGCTACACCGTCGTGTTCACCTTCGCCCCACCGAACGGCACACCCGCCGAGACGACGACGCAGTTCGACGCCGTCGCGTCACCGGGGCTGGGCCTGGGTAGCTGACAACCGGAACCATGCCGAGACGCATCGCCGGTCAGACGCCGGCGGTGCGCCTCTTCTTCGGCTTGACGGGAGCCTCGGTGGACCCCACGGTCTTCATCGCGATCTCGACATACTTGCGGGCCACCGCGTCCGGGGTCAGCTTGCCCTCGGCGTGATACCAGCGCGGAATCGACTGGCACATACCGAGAAGCGCCCGCGTCGTCTCCGCGGCATCCGACACGTCGAAGAGTTCCCGCTTCTTGCCTTCCTTGACGATCTCGAGGACCAGTTCCTCCACACCCTTGCGGACAGTGCGGTAGCGCTGCCGGTTCTCCGGACTCAGGTAGCGCACCTCGCTCTCGAGCGCCGCCAGACGGGATCGCATGGTCATCCGCAGCACGATCGCCTCGATGACGTTCGCGAGTCGCTGCACCGGATCGTCGCCGCCGTCGGCGCTCGCGGCGTGGGCACGCTCGAGGACGTCGCTGGTGGAGAGCTCCAGGAGCGCCAGGAGAACGGCCTCCTTGTTCTCGTGGTGGTAATAGAGAGCGGGTACCGTGACACCGACTCGGCGGGCGATGTCGCGCACCGAGGTGCCGTGGAAACCGTGTTCGTAGAACGCGTCGAGGGAGGCGCTGAGGATCGGCGTCAACTTCGTGGGTTCGAGGCGGCGCCAGTCCGCTGCGTTGCCGACCTCGGTGGGCGTCGAACCCTTGGATGAGCTGACCATCAAAGACCTATCTACCGCTCGCTATGCCAGGACGGGTCAAGTGTAGCTGTTCAGGTAGTCGGCGAAGGTCTGCGGCGGCCGCCCGGTGAGCGTCTCGACGTCCCCCGTCACCACCGCCAACTCGCCGGCCGCGATCGCTGCGTACGAGGTCACCCACCCTGCGACCTCGAAATCCGGCGCCCCGAAGTGGGCGCGGGACACGTACGCCTCGTCCAGCGTCTCGTTCTCGAACCGCACCGAACGTCCGGTCACCCTCGTGATCGTCTCGGCGGCCTCCGCGAGGGTGAACGCCTCCGGCCCGGTCAGCCGATAGGTGACGCCGTCGTGGTCGCCGTTGCCGGTGGTGAGGACCGCCGTCACCGCATCGGCGACGTCGTCGGGCGCGACCGCGCTCACCCGGCCGTCCCCGGCGGGACCCCGGATGACGCCCTGATCGTCGGCCATCAGCGGGATCATCGACTGGTACCAGCTGTCCTGCAGGAACGTGTACTTCAGCCCGGTCTCCCGGATGTGCTGCTCCGTGAAGTAGTGGTCGCGACCGAACGTGAACGTGCACTCGGGCGCCGCGCCGAGAAACGACAGGTAGACGATCCGCTCCACCCCGGCGGCACGGGCGGCGGCCACGGCGGTGCGGTGCTCCTCGCGGCGGGTGGCGCTCTCGTGTCCCGAGACCAGGAACAGCAACCGGACGCCGTCCAGCGCGGCGGTCATCGCCGGACCGTCGGCATACGTGGCCACCGCGAACGCGGAGTCGAAATGCTCGGCCAGTGGCTCGAGCCGCTGCGCGTTCCGCCCGATCAGCCGGACCCCGGCGCCGCCGCCGAGCCGCTCGAGCACCTTGCCGCCGATCGACCCCGTGGCTCCTGTCACTGCAATGGTCATGCCCCACATTCTCCCAGCGCCGGCCCTCTATCCTGACGCGTATGACTGAACCCGTGGCAACCGCTGACCTGGCAGACGAGATCGGACCCGACATCCGGAGCTGCGACACGCAGTTCATCCAGTTCGGCGGCCGTGAAGTGTTCTCCGGCCCCATCACCACCATCAAGTGCTTCCAGGACAACCTGCTGGTCAAGCAGACCCTCGGCGAGCCCGGCAACGGCGGCGTCCTGGTGGTCGACGGCGACGCCAGCATCCACACCGCCCTGGTCGGCGACATCATCGCCGGACGCGGCGTCGACAACGGCTGGGCCGGTGTGATCGTCAACGGCGCGGTCCGCGACTCGGCGATCCTGAAGACCCTCGACATCGGCGTCAAGGCACTGGGTACCAACCCCCGCAAGAGCACCCAGACCGGCTCCGGTGAGAAGAACGTCCCGATCGAGATCGGCGGCGTCACGTTCAATCCCGGCGAGACCGTCTACAGCGATCAGGACGGCGTCGTCGTCCGCTGATCCGGCGAGAACCGAGCGAACCCCGAGGAGGCGTCGATGTCCGACGAAATCCGTTCCAAGGTAGCCGGGCTGATGCCCGCGGCCCGTGACGAACTCGCCGAACTGGTGGCGATGCGGTCGGTGGCCGATCCGCGGCAGTTCCCGCCGGAGGAATGCGTTCGCGCCGCCGAATGGGTCCGGGACGCCTTCATCGGGGCCGGAATCGGCCAGGTCGAACTGCTCGAGACGTCCGACGGTTCACACGCCGTCGTCGGACATCAGCCCGCGCCCGACGGGGCCCCGACGGTACTGCTGTACTGCCACTACGACGTTCAACCGCCCGGCGACGAGAAGCTGTGGCACACCGACCCCTTCACCCTCACCGAGCGGGGCGGCCGCTGGTACGGGCGCGGCGCTGCCGACTGCAAGGGCAATATCGTGATGCACCTGCTGGCGCTCCGCGCGCTCGGCACCCCGTTCCCCGTCGGCATCAGAATCGTCGCCGAGGGATCCGAGGAGATGGGCACCGGCGGGCTCGAGAACCTCGTCGAGGCCAGGCCCGAACTCTTCGACGCCGACATGATCCTCGTCGTCGACACCGGAAACGCCGCGGTCGGCCGCCCGACCGTCACCACAACGCTGCGCGGCATCGCGAACGTCGTGGTCCACGTCGAGACCCTGGCCGGGGAGGTGCATTCGGGCATGTTCGGCGGGCCCGCCCCCGACGCGCTGGCCGCCCTCGTCCAGATGCTCGCCACCCTGCGTGACGCGGACGGCAACACCGTCGTCGACGGGCTCGAGTCGGACCAGAAGTGGACGGGCGTCGACTACCCCGAGGCGCAGTTCCGCACCGACGCCGGCGTGCTCGACGGTGTGGGTCTCGCCGGTTCGAGTTCCGTCGCCGACGCCGTGTGGGCACGGCCGGCCCTGACGATCCTCGGCATCGACTGCCCGCCGGTGGTCGGCTCGGCCGCCGCCATCTCGCCGCGCGCATCGGCGCGCCTCAACCTGCGGGTACCACCCGGAATGGACCCGCAGAAGGCGCAGGACGCCCTCGCCGCGCACCTCGAGAACGCCGCCCCGTGGAATGCGCGGGTGACGGTGGAACGCGAAGCGGTGGGCTCCCCGTTCCGCGCCACCACCGACGGTCCCGGCTACGCAGCCCTCGGTGCGGCAATGGAGGAGGCGTTCGGGAAGGAACTGGGAACCGTCGGGCAGGGCGGCTCCATCCCGCTGTGCAACGTCTTCTCCGCCGTCGTCCCCACAGCGGAGATCGCCCTGATCGGGGTGGAGGAACCGCGCTGCCTCATCCACGCCCCCAACGAAAGTGTGGATCCCAGCGAAATCGAGAACCTCGCCGTCGCTGAAGCGCTGTTCCTGCAGAGGTTCGCGACCGCCGACCGTCAGGACTGAGAACTCACCCGAGCCGTCATCCCACCGATCTCCACGACGTCCCCGTCCCGCAACTGCCGCCCCCGTCGCACCTCGACCTCACCGTTCACCGACACGAGTCCGTCGGCGATCACTTCCTTCGCCTCGGCACCCGACTCGATGAGGTTGGCGAGCTTGAGGAATTGGCCGAGACGGATGGATTCGTCGCGGATCGGGACGGCGTCGTGGATGTCGGACATGCCTCTATCTTCCCTCTTGACCCAAATCGCGGCCCGACGGCTCACACTGAACACTGGAACACCTGTCTCCCGTGATCGGTACGTATCTCTCGCCGGGAAGGAAACGCTCGATGTCAGCTAGCACCGAGACACACCACGCGTCCGAGGCGGCGGTCCCCACCGCACCACGGCCCCGCCCCGGCCTCGGCTCGAAGAACGGGCGCCTGCACCAGGTTCCCCACATCGCGGGACTGATCCTGGGCGTCTTCTCGGTGCTCGTGTTCCTGTGGAGCATCTCGCCGGTGCTGCGCTACTACGTGCACGTGCCACGGGAATACGTCGACACCTACTACTTCGACGCCCCCGACACCAGCCTGTCGTGGGCTCTGGTGGTCGCGCTGCTCGCGGCGGCGCTCGCGAGCCGCAAGCGGATCGCCTGGTGGCTGCTCACGATCTATCTCGTTCTGATCCTGATCACCAACGTGATCGTGAGCATCACGGACAAGAACGTGAATGCGATGGTCGCCGCCGTGGTCCAGGTGGTGCTGATCGGCATCCTCATCGCTGCCCGCCCGGAGTTCTACACCCGAGTCCGGCGCGGCGCCGGCTGGAAAGCCCTCGGCGTACTCATCGTCGGGCTCGCCATCGGCACCCTCCTCGGCTGGGGACTCGTCGAACTGTTCCCCGGCACCCTGCCGCCGAATGAACGCTTCCTGTGGGCGCTGAATCGCGTGACCGCGCTCGCCGCCGCCGACAACGAACAATTCACCGGGCGGCCACACGGATTCGTCAACACCCTCCTCGGCCTGTTCGGCGCGATCGCACTGCTCGCCGCCGTCATCACCCTGTTCCGTGCCCAGCGCTCCCACAACGCGCTCACCGGCAACGACGAATCGGCGTTGCGCGGGCTCCTGCTGCAGTACGGCGCGGACGACTCCCTCGGCTACTTCGCCACCCGCCGCGACAAGGCCGTCGTGTTCGCACCCAGCGGGAAGGCGGCCATCACCTACCGCGTCGAGCTAGGCGTGTGCCTGGCGAGCGGCGACCCGATCGGCGACCCGGAAGCGTGGCCCCACGCGATCGAGGCGTGGCAGGCGCTCGCGTCCCAATACGGCTGGGCCACCGCCGTGATGGGCGCCAGCGAAACCGGCGCCACCGCCTACAACAAGGCCGGTCTCACCGTGCTCCAGCTCGGCGACGAAGCCATCCTCCGCACCCGCGAATTCAACCTCAGCGGACGCGACATGCGGCAGGTCCGCCAAGCCGTCACCCGCGTCCGGCGTCAGGGCGTCACCGTCCGGATCCGCAGACACCGGGACGTCCCCGCGGAGGAGATGGCCGAGACCATCCGGCTCGCGGACGCGTGGCGCGACACCGAGACCGAGCGCGGATTCTCCATGGCCCTCGGCCGGCTCGGTGACCGCCTCGACGGCGACTGCCTGCTGGTGGAGGCAATCGCCGAGGACGGCGAGATCGACGGCATCCTGTCGCTGGTGCCGTGGGGGCCGACCGGTGTCTCCCTCGACCTGATGCGACGCAAGCCGACCTCCCCGAACGGGGTGGTGGAGCTGATGGTGTCCGAATTGGCCACCACCTCGGATCAATTCGGCATCACCAAGGTGTCGCTGAACTTCGCGGTGTTCCGCTCCGTCTTCGAGGAAGGCTCCCGCATCGGGGCCGGACCCATCCTGCGGATCTGGCGTTCGATCCTCGTCTTCTTCTCCCGTTGGTGGCAGCTCGAGGCGCTGTACCGGTCGAACGTGAAGTACCAGCCGGAATGGGTGCCGCGGTTCCTCTGCTTCGAGGACAACCGGGAACTGCTGCGCGTCGGATTCGCGTCGGCCGTCGCGGAAGGGTTCGTGACTTTGCCCCGGTTCGGCCGCTCCGGAACCCGGGACGCCCTCGAGCACACCGGCACCCACGCCGCGGTCCCCGCCGCACTCGTCGCCGCCGAAGGACTGCACTCCGACGGCAGCGCACCGGGCGAAGGCCTCGCACCGACGGCGACCGGCCCGAAACGTCCCGAGCAGGTCCGCGTCCGGCTCGACAAACTGGCCGGCCTCGCCGAACAGGGCATCGACCCCTATCCCGTCGCGTATCCGCCCAGTCACACGGTGACCGAGGCCGTGGAGTCGCCGGAGGGAACGACGGTCCGCATCGCGGGCCGCCTGCTCCGGATCCGCGACTACGGCGGCGTCGTGTTCGCGGTGGTCCGGGACTGGTCCGGCGACATCCAGATCCTCGTCGACGAGGCCCGGGTGGGCACCGACCGCATCCGGGCGTTCGCCGCCGAGTTCGACCTCGGTGACCTCGTCGAGGTCGCCGGCGTCATCGGATACAGCCGCCGCGGCGCGCTGTCGCTGCTCGCGAACGAATGGCGCATGACCGGCAAGTGCCTGCACCCCCTGCCGGACAAGTGGAAGGGCCTGTCCGACCCGGAGACCCGCGTCCGGCAGCGGTACGTCGACCTGGCCATCAACTCCGATGCCCGCCGCCTGCTCGAAGCCCGCAGCGCCGTCGTGAAATCGCTGCGCGATTCGCTCGGCGGGCGCGGCTTCCTCGAGGTGGAGACACCGATCCTGCAGCAGGTGCACGGCGGCGCCAACGCGGCCCCGTTCCTCACCCACATCAACGCCTACAACCTGGACCTGTACCTGCGGATCGCGCCGGAGCTGTACCTCAAGCGGCTGTGCGTAGCCGGCATGGAGAAGGTGTTCGAGATCGGCCGCGTCTTCCGAAACGAGGGCGTCGATTTCAAACACAATCCCGAGTTCACGATCCTAGAGGCGTACGAGGCGCACAGCGACTACGAGAAGATGATGGTGCTGTGCCGGGAGCTCATCCAGACCGCGGCGATCGCGGCGTACGGACGCGAGATCATCATGCGGCCAGGCCCCGACGGCGTGCTGGTGGAAGTCGACATCTCCGGCGAATGGCCCGTCAAGACGATGCACCAGGCGGTCGCCGAGAAGCTCGGCGTCGACGTCTCACCCGAGACGCCGCTCGCGGAACTGCAACGGCTCTGCGACGAGCACGAGATCCCGTACCAGTCCACCTGGGACGCCGGCGCCGTCGCGCAGGAAATGTACGAGCACCTGGTGGAGGACTACACCGAATTCCCCACGTTCTACACCAACTTCCCGACGTCGATGTCACCGCTCACCCGGCCGCACCCCACGATTCCGGGGGTCGCCGCGAAGTGGGACCTCGTCGCGTGGGGCGTCGAACTCGGCACCGCGTACAGCGAACTCACCGACCCGGTGGATCAGCGGAACCGGCTCACCGAGCAGTCGATGCTCGCCGCCGGCGGTGACGAGGAGGCAATGGAACTCGACGAGGACTTCCTGCAGGCCCTCGAACACGCCATGCCCCCGACCGGTGGGCTCGGCATGGGCGTCGACCGGGTGGTCATGCTCATCACCGGCGGCAGCATCCGTGAAACCCTCGCATTCCCCCTGGCCAAGCCGAGGCAATGACCTCCCCTGGCCGGGTGGCCGTCGCGGCGCTGCTGATCCTCGGCGCCGTCGGCTACGCGTCGTGGCTGCTCGAATTCGTCCTCGACACCGGCATCGATCCGCTGCGGGGGTACGCGAGCGAACTCGCCGCCGCGGACCAGCCGTACGGAATCTGGTTCCGGACCGGCGACCTGGTGACCGGATGCATCGTCGCCGTGGCCGGGGTGCTCGGACTGTCGCGGTACTCGCAGGGCTGGGTGACGGCGGTCGGGTGGATCGCGCTGATCGTGTTCGCACTCGCGACCATTGCGGATTCGCGCCTGCCATTGAGTTGCGCGGCCACCAACGACCCCGCCTGCGCCGCGCGTGAGGCCGCCGGACACCTGCCCGTCACCCATGATCTGCACGCCGTGACCAGCGCGTCCGCCTCGACGGGAGGCGTGGTGTCGTCCCTCGCGTTCCTGTTGGCCGCGTTCCGCTACGGCTGGCCGGCCTGGTTGAAAATTACCGGCGTGGCCGTGGCGACGGTGTTCGTCGGGGGCACGACATGGACGCTGACGGCCGCGGGATTGCGCGGCGAACAGGATGCCTGGCTCGGGCTCGGGCAGCGTGTCCAGCTACTCGCCTTCTGTGGATGGCTGATCTTCGTGGCACTCAGCGTGATTCACGTCACCCCCGAAAGGGATGGTTCCACGTGAAACGTCCTGGGGAAATGGTCGCGGGAGTGCACGTGGTGGTCGACGGTGAGGGTCCACCCGTCGTCCTCTACGGCGGCCTGGGCGGGAACTGGTTCGACTGGGACGAGGTGACCGAGCTGCTGTCCGGGAGCTGCCTCGTGGTGCGGATCGATCGCCCCGGGTACGGCTTCAGTCCCCCGTCCGCCGAGCGGCCGTCCGCACGCGGCGAGGCCGGGAGAATCGCCGAGGTTCTCGACGCGCTGTCCGTGACCACCTCCGCGGTGCTCGTCGGCCACTCACTCGGCGGCATCTACGTCGAGGCCTTCGCCCGGCTGTACCCCGACCGAACCGGCGGCGTGATCCTGCTGGACGCCACCGTCACGGCCCATCCGCACCGCGTGATCCCGACCCGGTGGCGCGTCACGATGGGCAGACGGGTGGCCCGAACGGCCAGCAGGGTGGGTCTGCAACGGCTTCTGGGCCCCACGGTCCGCCGGGTCCTGAACCACTCGACACCCCCCGACGGGATCGCGCCGGGCACCCGCCGATGGGTCGAACGGATCTACCGCGAGCCGGCGTACCTCGAATCCTCGATCGTCGAGAACGCGTCGTACCCGGCGCTGGCGCAGGAGCTGGCCGCGCTGCGCGAGACCACGACGATGACGGCACCCGTCGTCGTGGCCGCCGCCCACACCGGACGTCCGACACCGTGGGGGTCGGCGTGGATCCGCATGCAGCGACAATTCGCGGAGTTCCTCGGTGCCGCGTTCCGCGTCGTGCGTCCCGCGCACCACCACGCCATGATCGATCAGCCCGGCCAGATCGCGGCACTGGTACGGGAGCTGGCAAGCTGATCGACGTGCAACTGCTACTGATCCGCCACGCGCTGCCCGAGCTCGTCACCGCGTCCGACGGGCGCGCGGACCCCGCACTGACCGAGGAAGGTCACGCCCAGGCCAAGCGGCTGCCTGCCGCGCTGGCCCCGTACCGCATCGCCCGGATCGTGAGCAGCCCGCAGCGCCGCGCACTCGAGACGGCTGCACCGGTCGCCGAGGCCCTCAACCTGCCCGTCACCGAGTACGTCGGCCTCGCGGAGTACGACTACGACCTCGACCACTACATCCCGTTCCACGAGGCGGAGGCGCGGGCACCCGAGGCCTTCGCCCGGATTCGGGCCGGCGAGTTCCCGAAGTCCGTCGACGCCGACGCATTCCGGACACGGGTCTTCGAGACCCTCGGCCGCATCGTCGACGAGTCCGGCCACGAGGACACCGTCGCCGTGTTCGCCCACGGCGGCGTCATCAACGTGTTCCTCCAGCAACTGCTCGGGCTCGACCGACCCCTCGTCTTCCCGATCGAGTACGTGTCCGTGACCCGGGTGCTCGTCTCCCGCAGCGGTGAGCGGCGAGTGGCGTCGGTCAACGAGACCGGTCACGTCAGGGACATGCTGCGTCGGTGAGCGGTCGCTAGAGGCCCGGAATCCGGGGCAGCGGAGGGAGCGGAGGCGGCGGCGGGAGGGTCGGCAGCTGAATCTGCGGCAGACCGGGAATGAGGGGACGCGGGGCGGGGGCAGGCGCGGGAGCGGGTTCCGGCACGCTCGCCTCCTCCTCGACCGGGCCCGGAACCGAGACCGCGGCCGACGGCGGTGGCGTCGACACCGGTGCCGGCGCGGGCGACGGAGAGACGTCCACGTCACTCGGCTGAGTTGCGACCGGACGTGCGTCACCGTCGGAGCTCTGCAGGTGGCTGCCACCGACGCCGAGGCCGAGACCGATCACGGCGACGACGGCCAGCGCACCGCCCGCCAGCGCGCCACCGCGGATGACGGGAGTGGCGAACCTCGCGGTGCCTGCGCGGTCCGGGGTATCCGAGCGTTCCTGCGCCAACAGCGCAGCGCCCTCCGCGGCCACCAGCTCCGGCTGCGCCGGCACGATCACCGGGAGCGCGAGCCACGATTCCATCAGAGACGCGACCAGCGGAATATGCGCGCCGCCCCCGATCAGAACCACCGCGTCCGCAACACGCCCGGACGATTCGATCACCTCGCGGGCCAGACGCGCCGACGCCTCGACGTGGCGCACGATCAGCGAGTCGAGAATGTCCTGCGAGAGCAGGAGCAGACCGCCGTCGCCGGGCACACACACCGCGGTGTTGGTGGACAGCTCTTCCTTGGCGCGGCGGCACCGGGCGTCGAGCGCCGACTCCGCGGCCTCGTCGGCCGGTCGCGCGATGCGCTTCTCGCCCAGCTGGTGGTCGCGGATCAACCGGTCGACGAGATCACCGCTGATCTCGTCGGTACGGGCCGTCGCGAGCACCACGCCGGTGAGTCGGTCGACGACGGTGACGGTGAGGCCGGAGCTGCCGAGGTCGTAGAACACGAGCGTCGAATGGTCGCCGAGCTGTCCCGACTGCTCGAGCATCCGGAGCGCGGCCGTCACTTCCGGGACCAGCCGGCAGTCGATCGCGGCCCGCACGGCGGCGGCCTGCGCCTCGTCCCGGTACGCGACACCGAACACCTGCACGTCGTCGTCGGGGCGCTCGGCCATCACCGTTCCGATGGCATCGGCAACCAGGTGTTCCGGGTGCTCGAGGGCGGCGTCCACCGGAAACGACCGGATGACGGCCCCCTCGTCGTCCGGATACGCCACGCGTACCGCGCTGGCACCCACCGATACACCGAGAACTGAAACCATGGGAACGACTATAACGGTTTGATCACGGAACGCGTGTCGGGGCCTCGCGGCCCCCGACTTCGTTATATGGGCTCAGAGCCCGGGGATCCGGGGAAACTCCGGCATGGGGAGCGGTGCCGGCGGCGGAATGGTCGGCAGCTGAATCTGCGGCAGACCCGGAATGAGCGGAGCGGGTTCGGGTGTGGTCGGCGGCGCCGACGTGTCGGACGGCACGACACTCTGACTCTCGGAGGCGGCCGGCGCCTGAGTCGAACTCTGAGCCTGCGGCTGGTACGTGGTGCGCACCTCGGTCTGCGGCGGGATCACCGGCTGCTCGTCGACCACCGACGGGGCCGCCTCCGAGGGCGGGGCCACATCCGTAGTCGTCGTGGGTTGTGGCGGTATCACCTGCCGCGCTGCCGGCGCCTGCGTGTTCGACTGCGTGGCGGCCGGCTGTGCGTCCTGCTCCGAACCCTGCAGGAGATCGGTGCCGACACCGAGTCCGAGACCCACCGCGGCGACCACGGCCACGACACCGCCGGCGAGGACGAGACCACGACGCTTCCGGACCGGCGCGTGCTCCGCGAGCAGCGCCTCGGGCTCGGGCTCCAGCTCGGACTCGAGCTCCAACTCCGGCTCGGGCTCCGGCTCGAACCGGTGCTCCGGCGCCGCCGCCCCGACGAACTCGTCGGACGTCGGGCGCGCCAGCAGGGCCGCACCCTCGGCCGCCACCAGTTCGGGCTGCGCGGGGACGATCACCGGAAGGTCGAGCCAGGACTCCATCACCGATGTGACCAACGGAATATGCGCGCCGCCGCCGATCAGCACCGCGGCGTCGGGAAGGCGTCCCGAGCGGCGAATAACCTCGCGGGTCAGGCGCGCCGACGTCTCGACCGGGCCCACGATGAGCGAATCGAAACCGTCCTGCGACAGGAGAAGAAGCCCGCCCTCGCCCGGCATGCACACGGCGCCGTTCGTGGACAGCTGCTCCTTCGCATCGCGGCACCGCGCGGCCAGCGCAAGCGCGGCTGCCGCGTCGGCAGGGTGCGCGAAGCGGTGCAGCTCGAGTTGATTGTCACAGATCAACCGGTCGACGAGATCGCCGCTGATCTGGTCCGAGCGCGCACTGCTCAGCACCATGCCGGTGTCCCGGTCGACCACGGTGACGGTGAGACCCGAACTGCCGAGGTCATAGAACACGAGCGTCGAGTGGTCGCCGAGTTCTCCGGACATCTCCAGCATCTGAAGCGCGGCCGTCACTTCGGGGACCAACTGGAAGTTGCCGATCTGCAGCCGCGACATCGCGGCCTGCACGGCACCGGCCTGCGCCTCGTCCTGGTACGCGACACCGATGGCCTGCACCTCGTCGGCTTCGTCGCGCTCGGCGAGGACCGTCCCGATGGACTCGGCAGCCAGTTCCTCCGGCCGTTCGAGTGTTGCGGTCACCGAGCGCGATTGGAAGATTGGCGTTTCGCGAGTCACGGCGTCGTGGCACGCGAAGCGCACCGCGCTGGCGCCTACCGATACACCGAGAACTGAAGTCATGACGCCGACTATAACGGTTCGGTCACGGGTCTCGCGCATGAAGCAGACCGGACGGCACGTCAGGCGCTTTTTTGCCGTACCCCAGTGACGCACATCGGGTTCCCGTTCGTGACATCCACGTCGAAACCTGCGGAAATCAGAGCCCGCGCGGCGGTATCCGCAACACGCCGCGACTTGTCACGGTCGTGTACGGACACCGCTCCGCCGTACACGAGGTGCAGGACTCCCCCCGGTCGGAGCGCCTCCCACAGGACGCGTATCTCAGCGGTCGCGTCACGCACCCAGAACACGTTGACGTTGACCGCGAACGCCTTGTCGAAGGAGGCCTGATCGCAACGAAATTTGGCGAGGTCGGTGTTCCGGAGCACCACCGTCCCCGTCGAGACGTGGGCGTCGTTGCGCCGCGCCGCCCGTTCGATCGCCGTCGTCGATCGGTCGATCGCGGTGATCCGTCCGCCGTCGAGTTTCTCGGCGACGAGAGAAATCGCTACACCCGGCCCGCAGCCCACCTCCAGGATCCGATCGCGAGGATTCACGTCGAGACGATCGACCGCCCACAGCACCCGGCCGGGAATGCCCGCAGCCCTCACGACACACCACCTATCCGAAGCGCCCCGGTAAGGACACCATGCGGGACCTCACCTACTTCGTCGGCATCACCTTCGACGGCTTCATCGCCGGCCCGGACGCGAAGGTCCGGAAGCTCGAGGCCGAGGACAGCGCGCTGGGCGTCTGGGTGGCGGGCGGCGGCGAGCTCGCGGGCACCCTCCTGCCCGAGATCGACGAACTGGTCGTCAAGCACTATCCGGTGGTGGCCGGCCGTGGAACTCCGATGTTCGGCGGCACCTTTCAGCCCACCCACTTCGATGTCGTCCACCGGGAGGTCTACCCGAGCGGGGCCGCCGTCAGTCGGTTCCGGCGGCAACGTCGACGTGGGTGCCGAACCACTGCAGCGTTCGAGCCCAACCGTCCCGGGCGGCCGCCTCGTTGAACACGGCAGGACGGTCGTCGCAGTGGAAGCCGTGTTCGGCTTCGGCGTAGCGGACGACCTCGGTGTCCACCGGGGCGTGCGCGACCGCGACACGCAGCTCCTCGACTTCCTCGGTCGGAATCCCCTTGTCGCGGTCGCCGAACAGGCCGAGCCACGGCGTTCCGAGCTGCCCGGCGACGTCGAGTTGCGACGGATATCCGAAGCGTCCCTTCGCGACGCCACCGCCGTAGAAACTCACCGCCGCCCCGAGGTCGAGGCGCGCCGCCGTGTGGAACGCGACCGTTCCGCCCATGCAGAATCCGACGATCGCGGTGTTCCGCGGGTCGATCGAGGCCGCCGACAGGGCCGCGACGGCCCCGTCGACGTCCTCGTCGATGTGCGCAGCGGTGAGCTCACCGATCAACGACATCGCCGACTTCATGTCGTCGTACTCCAGCACCGGATCGCCGCTCCGGTGGAACAGATGCGGCGCGACCGCGTGGTATCCGGCGGCGGCGAAACGACGGCAGACGTCGACGATGTGCCCGGTGACGCCGAACGCCTCCTGGATCACGACGACACCGCCGCGGACAGGACCTTCCGGGGTGATGCTGGTGAGTGGTGTGGTCACGAACTACGACTCTAGGAAACCGGCTTCAACGGGTGGATCGCCGGTGCCCCGGCGAGGTGCTCACCGAACGTCCCGAGCGCGGCCTGGAAGTGCGGCGACTTCATGTGCGCGTCGACCGCCTCCTGACCGGTCCACACCTCGACGGTGACGAAGGTTCCCGCGACCGCGGCTGATTCGAACACCTCGTACGAGATGCAGCCCTCTTCCT
Source organism: Rhodococcus sp. G6(2025) (assembly GCF_058628105.1). NCBI lineage: Bacteria > Bacillati > Actinomycetota > Actinomycetes > Mycobacteriales > Nocardiaceae > Rhodococcus > Rhodococcus sp. G6(2025). The sequence goes on along the minus strand of NZ_CP179750.1, from coordinate 59,170 downwards.
TGCGGCTCTCCGCCGCCAGCGCGGACAGTCCGTCGCGGACGGTGTCCTCGGAACCGGGCTTGGCAGGAATGGTCGCTACGACATGCAGATCGGACATCGACTCCCTTTCGTGAGCGCCACCTCGTGTGGCCCGTCTCACGTAAGCACAGTTGGGTCGGCTAGGAAACCCGAAGTCGCGTCAAATAATCGGCGACCTTCGGTTCGTCCCAGCCGTGCGCTTCACGGAGACCGTCCGCGATGGTCGCGAGATAGGCGGGCGCCGGTGCGTTCCGGGCGACGACGTCACCGCGGGCCCGGGTGGTGAACGTGCACATGGGAACACCGTTGCGGGAGCCGAGAGTGACGAGGCGGTCGTAGCAGGCGGGTTCCTGCGCGTGGATGTCCTCGAACTGTTCCTGTGTCACCAGGAATGCACGGGCCGCGACGGTGCCGGGCGCGTCGGGGTCGTAGAACGCGCGGCCGCCACCCCAGATCCGCGACTCTCCCGCGAAGAACACCGAGCCGGGTATCACCACCGGTATCGACTCGCGCGGCGCGCTCCCGTCGCGGGCGCCCGCGTGCACGAGGTTGCCCCCGGCCGGGCAACCACCACGCAGGTAGCAGGTCAGACGCGTCGTCGCCATGTTCGATCCATAGCTGACGTACCAGATCAGCACACAAACGACCGTACTCGGACAAGATGGTCACATGAATCTTCTCGGCGAAGTCAGGGGCTGGCGCAGCGGTTCGCGGAAGCATCACCGCCTGCGGGACCTCGACGGCACCCTCGTCGTGATCAGCGGCGGCGGCAGCGGGATCGGCCGCGAGACGGCGCTGGCGTTCGCGTCCGAGGGTGCCGTCGTGGTGGTCGCCGACCGCGATCTCGAATCGGCGCAGCAGACCTCCGATCTCATCAACTCCGCCCAGATGAAGGGCGGTGGTGCGGTGGCCATCTTCGGGGGCGGCTCCCACGCGTATCAGGTGGACGTCGCGGTGGAGGACGAGGTGCAACTCTTCGCGGAGAAGGTGCAGGCCGAGCACGGCACCCCCGACATCGTGGTCAACAACGCCGGGATCGGATACTCGGGCACGTTCACGAAGACCCCGCAGAAGGATTTCGAGCGGGTGATGGACGTGAATTTCTGGGGTGTCGTCTACGGCTCTCGCGTGTTCTCCCAGCAGATGATCGACCGCGGAACCGGTGGGCACATCGTCAACCTGTCGTCCGCCGCGGCGTTCACGCCGCAGAAGCGGCTCACCGCGTACGCGACGAGCAAGGCCGCGGTGTTCATGCTGTCGGACTGTCTCCGTGCGGAATTGGTGAACCACGGCATCGGCGTCAGCGCCATCTGTCCCGGACTGGTCCACACCAACATCGTCAAGGCCACCGACTTCGCCGGCGTCACACCGGAGGAGCAGGCGAAGATGCGGGACCGCGCCGACAAGCTCTACCGCAGACGCGGTTTCACCCCGGACCGGGTGGCGACGCAGATCGTGAGGGCCGTCAAGCACAACAAGGCCGTCGTCCCCGTCACGCCCGAGGCCAAGTTCGGGCGGGTGCTGAGCCGCCTGGCCCCGGGCAGCATGCGGCTCGGCGCCCGCTTCGACCTCGGCTGATCCGAACCGTCAGGGGGTGGGGGCCTGCATCCGGCCGGTGTAGGCGTCCATGCTGTGGTAGACACCGAGCCGGTCGGCCAGACGGTCCCAGGCACGTACGGGCAGGACGGCTTTCGCCACTCGCGACAGATACAGCGACCGCGGCAGCATCAGCAGCGGCTTCCCCTGTTTCATCGCCCTCCACGACCGGGCCGTGACGTCCTCCGGGCTGAGGATCGGAGCGAACAGGGGATTCTTCACACCATCGAACATGCCGGTGGAGATGTAGCTCGGACACACGGTGGTGACCTTGACGTGCCCGTGACCCGCCTGGACCAGTTCGAGTCGCAGCGAATCGCTCCAGCCCAGGACAGCCCACTTCGACGCCGCGTAGACGGCCATCCTCGGTGTCGCCACGGTCCCGGCGGCCGAGGCGATGTTCACGATGCGGCAGTCCCGGCCGCGATCCTCGATCATGGCGGGCAGGAACTCGTTGGTGACGTACATCGGTGCAAGCGTGTTGACGTCCATCACGAGTTTCGTGTCCGACTCGTGGTCGTGATCCCAGAAGTACTTGCCGCGCACCACGCCGGCGTTGTTGACGAGCACGTCGGGACGACCGTACGCACCCCGCACCTCGGCGGCCGCCGTGCGGACGGAGTCGAGGTCGGCGACGTCGACGACGTGTGCGCTGACGGTGCACCCCGATTCGCGCAGTTCCTGCGCCGTGCGTTCGAGCGCGTCGGCGTCGATGTCCCACAACACCACCGTGCCCGCGTGGTCGGCGGCGGCGAGGCGGGCGAACAGACGCCCCATCCCCATTGCCGCCCCGGTGATCAGGACCGTCTTGCCCGCTGCCGAGAATTCCACGTCATGCTCTCCTTCGGTCGACACCGGCCGGGTCGGCGGGCTCGTGGTAGAGGGTTTCGATCCGGTCCTTCAACGTCACCTGTGCGCGCCGCAGTGCCTGCCACACCACCGGTGCGGCCACACCGCCGAGCAGTTGTCCGGCCGGTCTGCCGGGTCGGTGGTAGCGGAAGTCGACCGTGAGCCCCGTCTCGTCCGGGCTGAGCGCGTCGAACGTCCAGACCGATCCGTGCACGCCGTGATCGGCCTCGGCGACGAGCCGACGACCCGGATCCGACGCGACGACCCGGGCGCGGGACGGCAGCGCGATCGCAGCGACCACGGTGTCCGGATCACCGAGGTACTCGAAAGCCATCGCGGGCGGAACGACGATCACCGTGGTGCTGCGTAAGCCGATCGGCGAACACCCGGGGCTGCGGGGGCCGGACAGGCTGAGCTGAATGGACAAGACGGGTATCCCAACGTGTCGACGTCCGAGGCGGAGAGTGTGTGGTACATCGATGTACCGCATAATGCCGACGGTATACGGAAACGCAGCAACAGGGAAGACTACGATTCGATTCGATGACGAAACCCCAGCAAGACGCCGGTGACGGGCGCGCTGCCCGGTGGCGCGGCCAACGCGAGAAGCGGCGCTCGGAGTTCGTCGAACGGGCACTCGTCGCCATCGACGAAGAAGGCCCCGACGTGTCGGTCGCGACGATGGCCGTCTACGCCGAGGTCGCGCGAACCCGCATCTACCGGCACTTCGACGACAGCACCGACCTCAAGAACGCCGTCGCCCGGCGGGTCGCGGCGATGATGCTCCTCGAATACGCGCCCGTGATCACCGTCGACGGCGCACCCCACGCCATCCTCACCCGCGCGGCCCGCACCCACCTCGACTGGGTGACCGAACACGCCAACCTGTACCGCTACCTGATGTCGTTCTCCCCCGCCGCCGGAGAGGTGCGGCGGGCCATCAGCACCGCTGTCTCCGACATGCTCCACCCCTACCTGGACGCCCTCGGTGCCCCCACCACCGCGACACCACTGGCCAACGCGCTGATCGGGATGGTCGAGTCGGTGTCCGCCGAGTGGATCGACCGACCGGGCGGCACCGACGTCGGCGCGTTGACCGAACAGCTGGCCGCGTGGGCGTGGGCACTGGTCGACACCACGATGCGCAGCCGCGGCGCGGTCCTCGACCCGGACAGTCCCCTACCGGCGCCCGACGACCTCCGCACGTGAGTGGGAAAGCGTGCCGGAACACACTTTCCCACTCACGTGCGGGACCAGCGGGTCAGGTACTCCCGCTCGGTGGCGGTGATGCGGCGTAGCCGCTGGGCATCCACGTCCGCGACGGCCATCTGAGTGGTGGCGGTGACAGCGGGCCGGTCGGTGATCGGGGTACGGGCGCCCCGGACCTCGTAACCGATGGTGAAATCCACCGCCCGGTGCTTGGCGATCCACATGGTGATCCGCAGGGGACTGTCGGAGTGCCGCAATTGTCCCCGGTACTTCACGTGGATGTCGGCGATGAACGCGCTCGTGATGAGCGACGAATTCTCGCTGCCCTCGCTGAGCAGCCAGTCGATCCGGGCCTCCTCGAGCAACGTCACCATCCGCGCATGGTTGATGTGCTGAAAGGCGTCCATGTCGGACCACCGGACGGTCACGAAGGCGTCGTAGCCGACGAAGGCGGCAGGGGTGTCGGTCACGTGGACATCATCCCCTGCCGCCGTCAGCCGAACTCACGCGATGTCGCGCAACCAGTTCCTCAGCCACGCCGTGGCGGGCGTGCCCGATCCGTCGACCGCGTAGCTGGTGTAGTCCTGGTGAGCCTGCGACTTGTAGAACTGCTCCAACTCGTCGATGCGCTTCTCGTTGGACTGCTCGTCCAGCTGAGCCATCAGCGCGGGAACACCGCCGACCGCGAGGATGTCGTTCCAGATCGCGAGCGCTTCCTGCTGGTAGCGGCCGAACAGCGTCGGCGTCGGATCCGACGTCTGCGCGAGGAATCCGGCGAGCCGCGTCACGAAGTCTTCCTTCGGCGTGGAGCAGTACAGGTCGCCGTACGCGCAGAAAGTGCGCGTGTTCTGGCTGACAAAGCCGAACCCGCCGATGCGCGGACCACCGGCGCCGCTGCCGGCGACGGCAGGGCCGACGAGCGCGTCGGTCGGGGACCGCCGCGGATCGGAGACGAGTCCGACGGCAGCGATCTTGTCCGCGGGCACCACACCGAGACCGGTGCCGATCTCCGCAGCGAGATCACCTGCCGCGTCGGCGCCCTGGCTGTAACCGATGATCGACAACTTCGTGCCGGGGCACTGCTGCGACATCGACGACAGCATGCCCTTGGCATTGCTGACCGCCTGCGCCTTCGAGCGCCCGTACACCTCGGACTCCCACGGGAAGGCCGTGGCGGCGTACGTGACGTAGTCGGTGCGGATCGACGACGGCAGGCCGTTCGTCACCGCCGACAGCAGACCCGGAGTGGGTCTGACATTGTCCTTGGTGGACGTTTCCCACGTCCCCGGAATCGCAACCACATACAGGCTCGGGCAGGGGTCCGCGTTCGCTACTGCGCTCGTACCCACCACTCCCGACGCAACCGGGATGGCCGCCGCAGCAGCCACTGCGGTCAAGAATGCGATAACCCGTCTCATTGCCATGGCCTCAACCTGTTCTCCCCTTCGTCGTCCCGCAGACGGGATGCTGCCAGGGCGACGTGACCTAAAGATGCACGATCGGTAAATGAACGTTACCGACCGAACGTGACCCCCGCACGATAAACCGACACCCCGGTAGGAAAACCTACCGGGGTGCGGATTGTACGAGCAGTTACAGCTACCGCTGCGGGGCGGTGGTGGTCTCGATCGGAGACGGCAGCGCCGACTCGCCCTCGAGGTATGCATCGACCGCGGCGGCCGCCGAGCGGCCCTCGGCGATGGCCCACACGATCAGCGACTGACCCCGTCCCATGTCGCCGGCCACGAAGACGCCGTCGACGTTGGTGGCCCACTTCGCGGAGCGGGCGACGTTGCCGCGCTCGTTGAGGTCGACGCCGAGATCGGTGAGCAGGCCCGGCTTCTCGGGTCCGACGAAGCCCATCGCCAGCAGCACGAGGTCGGCCTCGAGCTCGAAGTCCGAGCCCTCCACCTTCTCGAAGCGGCCCGACTTCATCTCGACCTCGTGGGCCTTCAGTGCGGTCACCTTGCCGTCGGCACCGACGAACCGTTCCGTGTTCACGGAGAAGAGGCGTTCGCCGCCCTCCTCGTGCGCGGACGCGACCCGGTACATCAGTGGGTACGTCGGCCACGGGGTGTGCTCGGCGCGGGTCTCGGGCGGTCTCGGCATGATCTCGAACTGGTGAACGCTCTCGGCACCCTGACGGTGCGAGGTGCCCAGGCAGTCCGCGCCGGTGTCGCCGCCGCCGATGATGACGACCTTCTTGCCCTCCGCGGTGATGGTCGGCTTCTCCAGGTCGCCGAGCTGCACGCGGTTGGCGATCGGCAGGAACTCCATCGCCTGATGGATGCCGTCCAGCTCGCGGCCGGGGATCGGCAGGTCGCGGGCCTCGGTGGCACCGCCGGCCAGCACCACGGCGTCGAACTGCTCGCGCAGTGCATCCGCGGTGATGTCGACACCCACGTTGACACCCGTCTTGAAGACTGTGCCCTCGGAATTCATCTGGTCGAGACGGCGGTCGATGTGCCGCTTCTCCATCTTGAACTCGGGGATGCCGTACCGCAGGAGCCCACCGATGCGGTCGGCCCGCTCGAACACGGTGACTATGTGCCCGGCGCGCGTCAGCTGCTGCGCTGCAGCGAGACCCGCGGGACCGGAACCGACGACGGCGACCTTCTTGCCCGTCGAACGCGTCGGGTGCACCGGCTTGACCCAGCCTTCGTCGAAGGCGCGGTCGATGAGCTCGACCTCGACCTGCTTGATGGTGACGGGGTCCTGGTTGATGCCCAGGACGCACGACGCCTCACAGGGTGCGGGGCACAGCCGCCCGGTGAACTCCGGGAAGTTGTTGGTCGCGTGCAGACGCTCGATGCCGTCGTGCCACCGGTCTTTGTACACCAGGTCGTTCCACTCGGGAATCAGGTTCCCCAGCGGACAGCCGTTGTGGCAGAACGGGATACCGCAGTCCATGCACCGGCTGGCCTGAGTCTTCAGGGTGTCCGGCGAGAACTCCTCGTAGACCTCGTTCCAGTCGAGCAGGCGCAACGGCACCGGCCGGCGAACCGGAAGTTCGCGTGACGTGTGCTTCAGGAAGCCGCTTGGATCACCCACGAGCTGCCTCCATCACTGCCTCGTCCACGTTCTTTCCATCCTTCTTCGCGGCCTCGATGGCCAAGAGCACCTTCTTGTAATCGCGGGGCATCACCTTCGCGAAATGGTTGACCTGCTGCGACCAGTCGGACAGGATGCGCGCGGCAACCTCCGAGCCCGTCTCGTCGCGGTGACGCTCGATGGCGGACTTCAGCCAGGTGAAGTCGTCACCCGTCAGGTCCTCGAGATCCACCAGTTCCGTGTTGAGGTTGTCCTCGAACACCTTGTCCGGGTTGTAGACGTACGCGACGCCACCGGACATGCCGGCACCGAAGTTACGTCCCGTCGCACCGAGGATGACGACCTTTCCGCCGGTCATGTACTCGCAACCGTGGTCGCCGACTCCCTCGACCACCGCGGTGGCGCCGGAGTTACGGACCGCGAATCGCTCGCCCACGACACCGCGGAGCAGAGCCTCACCGCTCGTGGCACCGAACAGGATCACGTTGCCGCCGATGATGTTGTCCTCGGCGACGAAGCCGGGCGCGGTCTCCAGCGGCGGACGCACCACGAGGCGTCCACCGGACAGGCCCTTGCCGACGAAGTCGTTGGCATCGCCGTGCAGGCGCAGGGTCATGCCCTTGGGGACGAACGCACCGAAGCTGTTACCGGCCGAACCGGTGAACGTGATGTCGATCGTGTTGTCCGGCAGGCCCTCGCCGCCGTACGCCTTCGTCACCTCGTGGCCGAGCATGGTGCCGACCGTGCGGTTGACGTTGGTGATCGGCGACTCGAACGTGACCTTCTGGCCCTTGTCGAGAGCGTTGCGGCTCTGGACGATCAGCTGCTGGTCCAGTGCCTTGTCGAGGCCGTGGTCCTGGGTGCCCGTGCAGTACAGGTCCTGGTCCATGAACGCCGACTCGGTCTCGTGCAGGATCGGCGACAGGTCGAGGTTGCCGGCCTTGCTGCCCTTCCAGTGCTCGAGCGCCTTCGTGGTGTCGAGGACGTCGACCTGTCCGACGGCCTCGTCGAGGGTGCGGAAGCCGAGCTCGGCGAGGAGTTCGCGCACCTCTTCGGCGATGAAGAGGAAGAAGTTCTCCACGAACTCCGGCTTGCCGTTGAACCGCTTGCGCAGAACGGGGTTCTGCGTGGCGACACCGACGGGGCAGGTGTCGAGGTGGCAGACCCGCATCATGATGCAGCCCGACACCACCAGCGGGGCGGTCGCGAAACCGAACTCCTCGCCACCGAGCAGCGCGGCGACCATCACGTCGCGGCCGGTCTTGAGCTGGCCGTCGACCTGCACGACGATGCGGTCGCGCAGACCGTTGAGGAGCAGCGTCTGCTGGGTTTCGGCGAGGCCGAGCTCCCACGGGGCGCCCGCGTGCTTCATCGACGTCAGCGGGGTGGCGCCGGTGCCACCGTCGTGACCGGAGATCAGCACGACGTCCGCGTGTGCCTTGGACACACCCGCGGCGACGGTGCCGACACCGACCTCGGACACCAGCTTCACGTGGATCCGGGCCTGCGGGTTGGCGTTCTTCAGGTCGTGGATCAGCTGCGCGAGATCCTCGATCGAGTAGATGTCGTGGTGCGGCGGCGGCGAGATCAGCCCGACGCCGGGCGTGGAGTGCCGGACCTCGGCCACCCACGGGTACACCTTGTGCGCCGGCAGCTGGCCGCCCTCACCGGGCTTCGCTCCCTGCGCCATCTTGATCTGGATGTCGGTGCAGTTGGTCAGGTAGTGCGACGTGACACCGAAGCGTCCCGACGCGACCTGCTTGATCGCGGACCGCCGCCAGTCGCCGTTCTCGTCCGGGGTGAAGCGGGCCGGGCTCTCGCCGCCCTCACCGGAGTTGGACCGGCCGCCGAGGCGGTTCATGGCGATGGCGAGGGTCTCGTGCGCCTCGGCGGAGATGGAGCCGTAGCTCATCGCACCCGTCGAGAAGCGCTTGACGATCTCGGTGGCGGGCTCGACCTCGTCCAGCGGGACGGGCTCGCGCACGCCCTTCTTGAACTCGAAAAGGCCGCGCAACGCTGCGAGGCGCTCGGACTGGTCGTCGACCAGCTTCGTGTACTCCTTGAACACCTCGTACTGCCCGGTGCGCGTGGAGTGCTGCAGCTTGAACACCGTGTCCGGGTTGAACAGGTGGTACTCGCCCTCACGACGCCACTGGTACTCGCCGCCCACCTCGAGCTCGCGGTGCGCGCGCTCCTCGGGACGGTCCAGGTACGCGTTGGAGTGGCGGACCGCGACGTCGGCGGCGATCTGGTCGAGACCGATGCCGCCGAGGCTGGACTGCAAACCGGTGAAGTACTCGTCGACCAGTTCCTGCGACAGGCCGATGACCTGGAACAGCTGGGCGCCGGTGTAGGACGCCAGGGTGGAGATGCCCATCTTGGACATCACCTTGAGCACACCCTTGCCCGCGGCCTTGATGTAGTTCTGGATGGCCTTGTCGAGGCTGATGCCCTGCAGTTCGTTGTTCTGCACCGCCTCGTCGACGGTCTCGAACGCCATGTACGGGTTGACCGCTGCCGCACCGAAGCCGATGAGGAGCGCCATGTGGTGCACCTCGCGGGCGTCGCCGGCCTCGACGATGAGGCCGACCTTGGTGCGGGTCTTCTCACGCACCAGGTGGTGGTGCACGGCCGACGTCAGCAGCAGCGACGGGATGGGCGCGTACGTCTCGTTCGACTCACGGTCGGACAGGACGACGAGGCGCGCACCGCCGGCGATGGCCTCCGACACCTGGTAGCGGACGTCGTCGAGGGCCTTGCGCAGACCCGCGCCGCCCTCGGCAACCGGGTACAGACCGCGGACGATGACGCTGCGGAAGTTCGGGAATTCGCCGTCGTCGTTGACGTGAATGAGCTTCGACAGGTCGTCGTTGTGCAGGATCGGCTGCGGCAGGAAGATCTGCCGGCAGGACTCCGCGGTGGGGTGCAGCAGGTCGTGCTCGGGGCCGATGGTGCCGCCGAGGCTGGTGACGACCTCCTCGCGGATGGCGTCGAGCGGCGGGTTCGTGACCTGCGCGAACAGCTGCGAGAAGTAGTCGAACAGCATCCGCGACCGCGAGGACAGCACGGCGATCGGGGTGTCGGTACCCATGGAGCCGAGCGCCTCGGCACCGGACAGTGCCATCGGCTTGACGAGGAGGTTGACCTCTTCGTTGGTGTACCCGAACATCAGCTGACGCAGCACGACGCGTTCGTGCGACATGTACGTGTACGGGCGGTCCGGCAGGTCGTCCATGTGGGTCAGACCCTGGTCGAGCCACTCCTGGTAGGGGTGCTCGGCGGCCAGTTCCGACTTGATCTCGTCGTCGCTGATGATGCGACCCTCGGCGGTGTCGACGAGGAACATGCGGCCGGGCTGCAGCCGGATCTTCTTCACGACGGTGGCGGGGTCGATCGGCAGGACGCCGACCTCGGAGGCCATGACGACGAGGTCGTCGTCGGTCACCCAGAGGCGCGAGGGGCGCAGGCCGTTGCGGTCCAGGACGGCGCCGATGACGGTGCCGTCGGTGAAGCACACCGACGCCGGTCCGTCCCACGGCTCCATGAGCGACGAGTGGTACTGGTAGAACGCCCGGCGTGCGGGGTCCATGCTCTCGTGCCGTTCCCAGGCTTCCGGGATCATCATCAGCACGGCGTGCGGCAGGCTGCGGCCACCGAGGTGCAGCATCTCGAGCACCTCGTCGAACCGCGCGGTGTCGCTGGCGCCGTTCGTGCAGACCGGGAAGATCTTCTCCAACTGCTCCCGGCCACCGAAGATGTCGCTGTCGATGAGCGCCTCACGGGCACGCATCCAGTTCTCGTTGCCGGTGACGGTGTTGATCTCACCGTTGTGGGCCACGCGCCGGAACGGGTGGGCCAGCGGCCACGACGGGAACGTGTTGGTGGAGAAGCGCGAGTGCACGAGGCCGAGGGCCGACTCGAGTCGCTCGTCCTGCAGGTCCAGGTAGAAACCCTTGAGCTGCGGGGTGGTCAGCATGCCCTTGTAGACGAACGTCTGGCTCGACAGGCTGGGGAAGTACACGGTCTCGCGACCGGGGCCGTCCTTGCCTGCGCCTTCGCTGCCCAGCTCGTGCTCGGTGCGCTTACGGACCACGTAGGCGCGACGCTCGAGGTCGAGTCCGGTGAGGGCGTCGTTCTCGCTGCCGATGAAGATCTGCCGGAACGTCGGCATGGCGTCGCGGGCCAGGGCGCCGAGCGACGAGTCGTCGGTCGCGACCTCACGCCAGCCGAGGACCTTCAGGCCCTCGCTCTCGACGATCTTCTCGACGGCGTCGGCTGCGCGCTGCGCGTCGGCCTTGCTCTGCGGCAGGAACGCGATGCCGGTGGCGTACGTGCCTTCCGCGGGCAGCGGGAAGTCGACCACGGCGCGGAAGAACTTGTCCGGGACCTGGAGGAGGATGCCGGCGCCGTCACCCGTGTTGGGTTCGGAGCCCGCGGCACCACGGTGCTCGAGGTTCACCAGCGCGGTGATCGCCTTCTCGACGATGTCCCTGCTGCGGCGGCCCTTCATGTCCACGACGAACGCGACACCACAGGAATCGTGCTCGTTCGACGGGTGATACAGCCCCTGGGGGCCTGGAAGTTGCTTCATACCTAGCCTTCGTATGCCAAAAGATGCACCGACGACCAGCAGCGCTGATGGCCATCAACTTGCAAAGCAGGTGCCGTCACGACGTGATCGGCACCACCGATCGGCTATCGCCCTTTTGCAGCACGCTGGGTGTGGTCCTCGCACCGGGCGACGTGGCTTTTCGGTCGGGTCGGACTTTCGTGGGTCCAACGTGTAACGAAAACGATAATTCAGAACCCCCGACGAAACACAACTTAGGTTGGCCTATTTACCCTCTGAACTGGGCATTGTCGAGGGCGGACCTCGTCCGACTGCACTGAGTACATGTTAAGTGAGCGCGCTGAGCACCGCTGTAATTCCCGCAGTCGGATCGAAATCGGGATCCGGGACGGTGAGTTGATGAAGGATTACACCGTCCAGGTAGTCGGTGATCACCACTGCGTCGGAAGCCGGGTTCCGCGATCCCACGAGTTCCAGCATGTCCGCGCCCCATTCTACGAGCGCTCGGCGCGCCGACCCGATCTTCGCGTCCAAGCCCGGTGTCACGGACGCCTCGACGAAGAGTGCGTAGCGGGCACTCGTGCGCACGCGGTCCGGACCAGTGGAGAAACTCACAAAGGCGACCAGCGCCGCGACCAGTGCGTCTCTGCTATCGGGCCGGAGGTGCGCGAACTTCTGCCAGTCCTCCCGGTCACGTTCGACGAGCCGTGTGACGATCCCCTCGAGCAGCGCGCCCCGGCTACGGAAGTAGTTGGACGTGGACCCCTGCGGCATTCCGACCAGCTCGTCGACGCCCCGGTGCGTGAGAGCCCGGACGCCTCTCGTGCCGAGTAGCGCGATGGCGGCGTCGAGCACCTGCTCCCGTTTGTCTGCCATACCCCGACACTACAACGGTAGTAAATTCACTACATCCGTAGTAGCGTGGCGGTCATGACGCACTCCGCAGCAGTCCTCGGCGGCGGCATCGGCGGACTCGCCGTCGCCCGCTACCTGTCCCGCGCCGGCTGGCACGTCGATGTCTTCGAGCGTGCCGACACCCTGCCCACGTCGGGCACCGCACTCGGCATGTGGCCGCAGGCCCTCGACGCGCTGGACGCGATCGGCGCAGGTGATCGAGTTCGCACGCTGGGATCACCCCAGCACCGCGGTTCGCTCCTGCGCCCCGACGGATCCGTGATCGGCACCATCGACAACCGCAACCGCACCGCCTACCTGCTGTCGCGGCCCGCCCTGCTGGCCACACTGGCCGAGGCCCTGCCCGACGGCATGATCTCGTTCGGCACACCGGCACCCGCCCTCGACGCGCTGACGGACCACGACGTCGTGATCGGTGCGGACGGTCTGCGCAGCCCGACCCGCCGACAACTGTTCGGCGAGAAGTTCGAGCCACGGTACGTAGGCGCGACCGCCTGGCGCGGGTGGGTGCCCGGACATCGCGACACCGTCAGCGAAACCTGGGACACGGACGCACTTTTCGGCATCACCCCGCGCGACGGCGATCTCGTCAACTGGTTCGCGTGCGTCCGCACCGACGCCGGCCACCCCGGCGGCCTCGACTACCTCCGGTCACGGTTCGGGAACTGGCACGCCGATGTCCGGGCAGTACTGGATGCCGCCACCCCCGACGCGATGCTCCACCACGACCTGTACGAGTCGCCCGCGCTGCCGTCGTACGTGTCGGGCAACGCGGCCCTGCTCGGCGACGCGGCCCACGCGATGGCGCCGAACCTCGGCCGGGGCGCCTGCGAGGCCCTCGTCGACGCCGTCGCGCTCGGCCGATTCCTCACCGCCGACACCGACATTCACACCGCACTGCGCCGGTACGACCGCGCACGGCGGCCAGCGACGCGGCGGCTGGTGCGTGGATCGCGCGCCATGTCCTCCGTCGCGATGACCGGCCGTCTTCGTCCGCTGCGCGATCTGTCGGTGAAACTGGCCGCGGGCCTGGCCTGACCGGAATGTGGGGGCGCGGGAACGGTTGCCCGTCTGGTACTTTGCCGCGGTAGGGGGACGAGAAAGAACCGGGGGCGGTCATGGGGGCGGTGGACGACGGCTGCGGCAGTGTGCCGGCAGCACGGACGTATCTCATCGGGGAAACAACACATCCACCTGGTCGGTGGACGCATTCTGCTGTGCTCGCTTCCCTCTTTCGGTGCCTCTGAACTGCACCACTCTTGCGTTTGCTTCGTCAGCACCAGTCCGTTCGATCACCATGTCCGTTCGACTTCAGGAGTCAAAGACTTGAGAATCCGCATGCACGCTCTGGCAGCCGCTGTTTCGGTGTCCGCCGCAGCACTGCTCGGTGCCGCGACGGCGCACGCCGCTCCGACCACCCCGCCGTCCACGTCGCAGCCGGGCGTCACCGACCCCTCGGCCGCGCCCACCACGTCGCAGCCCGGCGTGACGGTCCCGACGACGCCGCCCACCACGTCCCAGCCGGGCGTCACCGACCCGGCGGCTCCGGCCGCGACGACGCCCGCTCCCCCGCAGGCTCCGCTGGCGGTGCCGGGTGCCGAGACGGACGTGCCTGCTGCTCCCGACCTGGCAGCGCCCGCCGCCGAGGGTGTCGTGGACGAGGCACCGGCCGCCCAGCCGGCGACCGTGTGGATCGACCCCGACGACATGCCGAAGGCACATCAGGCACCCGTCGCCCCCGTAGTTCCGGTGCCGAAGCCGGTCGTCGAGGTGAACGCGGCCGTCGACACACTGGTCGGCGCGGTGCCGGTGGCCGTCAACGGACGCCAGTACGGCAACCCTGAGGGATACGTCGGCACCGTCGGCTGGCGCGTCGGCGACGCCACCGGCACCGCGGGCGTCGCCGTCGACCCGTCCTCGCCGACGGCAGCCACCGTCTCCGCGTTCTCGGCCGATTCCCACGCGGAGCACCCCACCAATTGGTCTGCGCCCGTCGACGTCACCCCCGTCGCCGCCGCGATCACGGATGCGGCCCACCGGTACCCGGCATTCGGGGAGCTGGTTCGGACGATCGCGTCCCTCCCCGCACCGCAACTGCCGCAGCTGCAGTCGACCGACAGCGGTCCGGCCACCACCACGATCGGCGGCGTGAACGTGCGCAGCCAGGCGACGCTGCACGTGTGATCCGATTCCCTCGCGCGGAGCCCGCCCGGGGTCGGCTCCGCGCGAGGGAATGAGGTGTGGAGGATTCAACTGTGACAGAACCGCCGAACAGGGCACCCCTCGACCGCTTCTCGCATTGGTTCCCGCCGTTCGCGTCGGCCCCGGCACCGGGGTCGACGGCTCCCGCCGCGGAACCCGAGCAGCAACCCCCGGCTCCGACGTGGCTGACCGCGGGCGACGAGCCCGATCCCGCACCACCTGTTCGCGGTAATCAGAGGCTCGTGGTCGCCGGCGCCGCCACCGCGGTGATCGCCGTCGCCGCCGGTGTGGTCGCCGTGTTCGCCTCGACGTCCGGTGATGCGAGCGGAACTCCCGTCGCCGCTATCGATTCCGGCTGGTGCGTCGAATCCCGCGACGGCGCGACGGTTGTCGGTAACGGTCCCGGCGGGACGTCCGACGGCGTCGCCGCGATCCTGGCCTTCGACCACGCGTACTACGTCGCACGCAGTGGCACGAAGGCCCGCGAGGTGGTCGCCCCCGACGCGCCGCTGGGGTCCGCCGAGTCCATCCAGGGCGGCATCGACTCGGTGCCCGAGGGCACCGATCACTGCCTCGCCATCACCGAAACCGAACCCGGCCGCTACGCGGTGACGCTGTCGGAACTACGTCCGGACGGGTCGACGAAGAAGTACGAGCAGGTCGTGACCACCGCCGGCCGCGACGGTCGCACGTACATCACATCCATTGGAGACGCGAAGTGACCGACCAACTGCTGCACCCACTTCCGGTGTCGACCCTCGTCCTCGGGGCCTGCGGAGGAGCCGGCGCAACCACGACGACGCTGGGGCTCGCCAACACCGCGGCAGCTCGCGGCGGCGCGGTCGTGGCCGTCGACGCGACACCCGCGGGCGGCGACGTCGCCGAACGTGGCGCCGACGCTGCGCTCTCCGTGAGCGGCCTCGAGCAACTGGTGGCCGCCGGCCCCGTCGCGGACGACGTGTTCGACGGGTACTGCTCCCGCACGAGTGCCGGGACCCGCATCCTGAACCGCCTGGGGGACCAGACCGCGTCGGACGGCGAATTCCACACTCTCACAGGGTTACTGCGCGCTCGCGGAGTGAGTGCCGTCCACGACCTGGGTCACCGGTTGCGCGCCGCATACCTCGCGCCGCTGCTGGCCACCCCGTCACCGATCGTTCTCGTCGTGCCGTGCCGGGCGGACGCGTTCAACCGCCTGCGCTCCGCGTTGCAGTCGATCGGTGACACGCTCGGCGAACCCGGGCTCGCCCGCACCGTCGTCACCGTGTCGAATCAGGACGCCACCGGCTGGCAGGTGGACGTCGACCTTCTCCGCGAGTACTTGGGCGGACAGGTGTGGGGCGTCGAGACCATCCCCTACGACGAACATCTGGGCATGGGAATCGTCATCGATCACAGCCGGCTGGCATCGGACACCCGGGCCGCGTACGAGCGGGTGTCCGCGGCGGCGTCGGCCGTGGCCGAAGGTCGTCCGGAACGGGTCTGAGCGAGGCACTTACCCACATCCGCCCACGGTTTAGTCAGCTGCACCCGCAATTGCAGCGCGTTTGACCAATCGGTGTGCAAACGCGAAGGCCCGCGCCCCCTCACGCCTCCAGCAACCCCTTCAACCTCTGCAGGTCGGCGGTGACGGCTGCTGCGTCCTGCGCGAATTCTTCGGCGGTGACGCCGTCGCGTCGCCGGATGGTGAAGACGACTTCGCTGTGGTCGCCGTCGGGGATGACGCGCACGGGGTTGTAGACGGTGTCGCCGCTGGGGAGGGTGACGTCGTGGTCGAGGACTCCGTAGTCGTTGGCGGGTGCGAAGGTCACGGCGACCTGTCCCATCGGGGAGTCCGCGAGCCAACGGTCGCCGTCCCGGGTGATGTTGGTGCTCAGGCCGGCCGCCCAGGCGGGGAGGTTGGCGGGGTCGCTCGCGTAGGCGTACACGTCGGCGGCGGTCCGAGCGATGAACACACTCACATGAGTTGATTCGGTGGTCATGACTCCCAGCATCCCCGCTCCACGGCACAGGTGATTGAAGAAATCGGACTCCGGTGCTCGATGTCCGAAACCTTCAATGCGGGTCAGTCTGAGGTCGTTAGCGTTCTCGGTATGACCGCAACATTCAGTGCCATCGAACTGGTCGTCCACGACCTGCCCACGTCGCTCGCGTTCTACCGGCGGCTCGGACTCGACATTCCCGCCGACGCCGATCAGGCACCGCACGTCGAATTCGAGTTTCCCGGTGGGATCCGCGTGCTGTGGGACACGGTCGAGACCATCCGCTCGTTCACGCCCGACTGGACCGAACCCACCGGCGGGCATCGCCTCGCCCTCGCTTTCGACTGCGGCACCGCCGCAGACGTCGACACGCTGTTCGACGAGTTCACGGGATGCGGCTACAACGGTCGGAAGAAGCCGTGGGACGCACCGTGGGGGCAGCGTTACGCCACCGTCGACGATCCCGACGGCAACCCCGTCGACCTCTTTGCCGCGCTCACACCGTGACCAGCTGACCGAACGTGCGGCCGGTCAACTCGTGTGCCTCACGGATCAGGTGGGCCTGATCGGCGAAACCCGCCGTGCCGGCCGCCTGAGCTGCGGGGATGGACGAACCCGCCAACCCCAGCGCCGACTGCAATCGAAGGATCCGGGCCAGCATCTTCGGCCCGTAACCGAACTGCCGTCGGCACAGGCGGTGCAGTTGGCGCTCGCCGACACCGATCCGGTCCGCCACCTCGCTAACGGATGTCTGCTGCTCCAGAAGCCGCACGATCGCGGGGATCCTGCCATCCGGCGGCGGCCCGAGGAGCCGGCGAGACCTCGCGAACTCCTCGAGCGCCCGGCCGGGGTCGGCGGCGTCGGCGATCCTGCCGAGGAATTCCGTGGTCGCGCGGTCCGTCAGCACCTCGGCGAGCGGCACCCGAAGGTTGGCCAGCTCCTCCGCCGGCGTCGCCAGAAGATCCGGGAGAGTGCCTGGGGAACAACGTAATCCGACGTAGCGGTCGCCCTCGCGGCTGCGGTTCAGATACGGCCGGGAGTCGGGGCCGGCCACGACGACGTCACCGTTCATCCAGATGAGGTCCATGCAGCCGTCGGGCAGGATGGCCGCCTCACCGCCGGCTGCGGTCTTCTGCCACACCACAGCGCCGGGGAACACCGACCGCCGCTCCGCGTACATGACCCTATGCTAGGCAGACGTCAGGTGCCCGGCTCGACGGCGTGCAGATCCGGATCCCAGTCGTAGACGACTGCGGTCCGCAGCAGGATGTCCTGCAGGGACCGGCGCCGGCCGTCGACTGCCGCCCAGAACAATCCGAACCCGAACATCACGCACAGCACCGCCCGGAGAAGGGCCCGCAGCCAGCCGATCAGTTCACCGTTGCGGCTGACCACCCGCAGCCCCATCGTCACGGCACCGACGGTGCGGCCGCTCACGGCCCAGCACGCCGTCAGGTACAGCACCGACACGCCGATGAACAAGGTCACGGAGAGCACGGCATTGGCATCGGGGAACGAGAATTCCTGCGGCGAGAACAGCAACCGGAGGAACAACACTCCGACATAGATGCCGCCCATCACGGCCAGCACGACTGCCAGGTCGATGCCGGCTGTCAGACCGCGGGTGACGATCCCGGCCGCGCGATGCGCCGGGGTGCTCATGCATCGTCCGGTTCGTGCCCGCGCCCGAACAGCTTGCCCACGAACCCGGCGACGGCGTCGTCGGCCTGCATGCCCTGGGTCCGCACCCCGCGGACCGCCTCGTTGGACATCGAGTCCGTCGACTCGCGGATGATGCGCGGCAGGTCCACGCCCTCGATCACGGTATCGGCGAGCACCACCAGATCGACCCGCCCGATGACGGAGTCCACGTCTACGCGGTCGACGATCGCATCCACGTTTATCCGCGCGGCGACGGCGTCGATGTCGACGCGATCGAGAATCTGCGGGATGTCCACCCGGGCGGCGATGGCATCCACGTCGACGCGGTCGATGATGCGCTGGATGTCGATGCCTTCGGCGACCACGTCCAGGTCGACGTGATCACGCACGATCGTGGTGAGGTCCACCTCCTGAAGAGCGACTTGCACGACTCTTCGCAGCACTGCGTGCAGCACCCGATCCGCGAGTTCGTCGGCACTGCGGAGCGTCTGGGTGCCGCGTTCCTCGAGGGTGACCAGCAGCGGGTCGACTCCCGGCAGGAGTCGCGCCGTGTCGACGCCGAGTCCGATCACACGCTGCAACGCACCGCCGGCGGTCGCGGCGACGCCGACCGCGAGGCGCAGCGGATCAGGGGCTCTCCTGCCGTCCATACTCGATATCCAAGCCGGTCGGCGCCCGCGACGCACGGGTTCCAGATTTATAGCTCAGGCGTGGGGAGCGCCAGGGCCGTGCACGATTCGCGGGGCGGGCTGTCCGGACGCCGGACGGGGCGCCCAGTCGGCGAGTTCGGTGAGCAACTCGGCGACCCGATCCGAGCAGTGCGCGGGATCCGGTGCCGGTCCCAACCCGAGTCCCTCGACGACCAGCACGTTCCCCTGGGAGAGTCCGTGGACCCCGAGCGACCACCCGAAGTGGCGGTTCCAGGCCAGTACGGCCTTCCGGCCACGGTAGTAGGGGATCTCGCAGGAAAGGGTCACGACCGCGTCGAAAGCGGGGGTGCACCACCAGTCGACCGACTGGGCGCCCACCGTTGTCGCGACGGAACCGACGTACTCACCGACATTCGCCGAGCTGGTGGCCCGGACCTGGCTGATGCTCATACACAACCCACTCTCGACGTTCGCAGAAACCCAGCGGAAGAAGCCGGACGGCAGGTTCACACTCGAGTCATTCGTCACGGACCGCCGGGAGGACGGGTTCGGGTCCGAAGGGCCGGTGGTTCGCGACGAGGCTTCTACTCCATCGTCGGGCTGCGACGGGGCGCCCGGTAGCCACCCTGGGGTGGGGATACACCACCCCACGCACCTTTGTGGGGAAAACACGAAGGCCACGAACTCATGAGTTCGTGGCCTCGATGTCGCGATTCCGAAGAACCGCTTGTGGTGGGCGAAGGGGGACTTGAACCCCCACGTCCCGAAGGACACTGGCACCTGAAGCCAGCGCGTCTGCCATTCCGCCACTCGCCCGAGCGACCCGGAAACATTAACACGAGGTCGCCAGAAATCACGATTCGTACAGGTCAGGACCCGAAAAGGCCACAAAAACACCCGTCCAGGCAAAGACCGATATCATGCAATGGCGTAGACCCGTGTCGTGGCCCGAGGCAATGACAGTACCGTGGGATACGCGCACGGCAGTGGCGCGACACGGACATGTCTCGTCACAGCCACCGCACCGAGGACAGTAGGCCCGACAGCCAGGCACCGTGAGGAGGTTCCGATGGGGATAGTTCAACGTTTCGAGCGGAAGCTCCAGGGAGCCGTGGGTGACGCGTTCGCCCGGGTCTTCGGCGGCGGCGTGGTGCCACAGGAGGTGGAGGCCGCTCTTCAGCAGGAAGCCTCCGACCGAATCCAGCAGTTGGACGGTGGGCACCTGCTCGCGCCGAACAGCTATGTCATCGCCATCAACAACTCGGACCACGAAGAACTTGCCGCCGACAGAGACTTGACGGTCAAGGCCTTCGCCCGACACCTCGAAGACTTCATTCGCGACCAGGGCTGGCAGACGTATGGTCCCATTCATGTCGCGTTCGAACCGTCGCCTTCACTGCACACCGGGCAGTTCCGCACCCGGGGTTCGGTGGATCCGGATGCCGGCCGCCCAGGGGCGGCCACGCCGGGGCGACCCGAACCGCCAGGCGGTCCCGCACCGCGACCACAGGCACCGTTTGTACCCGTCACGTCGAATCCAGGAGCTGGCCCCATGACGCAGAACTCAGGCTACGACCCCAGCCGCGAACCAGCGGGCAACCGCAATCCCGACCCGCAGTACGCGCGCAACGGTCATGCCCATGCGGGTCAGGACCAGCGGTACCCGCAGGGCTACCAGAACGGTTACGACCGCGGCGGCTACCAGCAGGGCGGCTACGACCAGCAGCAGTACCCCGACGACCAGCGCGGCGGGTACCCCCAGGATGCCGCGTACGGCCAGGCATACGACCAGGGTGCGCAGGCTCCCGGCTACGAGCAGCCCGCGGACGCCGGCTACGACTACCAGCAGGGCGGCTACCAGCAGGGTTACGACCCGCAGGCGTACGACCAGCAGGCGGCTCCCGCCCGTTACCCGGACGGTTCCTACGCGGAGGCCGGGTACCAGCAGCCGCAGGGCTACGACCAGGGTTACGACCGCGGCGGCTACCAGCAGGGCGGTTACGACCAGCAGGCGTACGACCAGCAGGGCTACGCCGACTACGACCAGGGCGGCTACGGGCAGCAGGCCTACGCGCCCGACGGCCACACGTTCACGGCGACGCTGCAGCTCGAGGACGGCAGTGGACGCCACTTCCAGCTCCGTGAGGGCAACAACATCATCGGCCGCGGCCAGGAGGCACAGTTCCGCCTGCCCGACACCGGTGTGTCGCGCCGCCACATCGACATTCGCTGGGACGGCCAGGTCGCGATGCTGTCCGACCTCGGCTCCACCAACGGCACCACCGTCAACGGTGCCCCCGTGCAGGATTGGCAGCTGGCCGACGGAGACATCATCCGGGCGGGTCATTCGGAGATTCTGGTCCGAATCCTCTGAGGCACCACCGAGTTGGGACTCCGAGTAGGTTCTGCCGATACCCGACCCCGAACTGCCTCACCGAGACCCAACCGAGACGGCTTCGATACTCGACCGACATCGCGTCGGAGCCCGTGTCGGACGTAACACGGTGGGGACTCCGTATCGTTGTGGGCTGTCCGTATCCTGATCCCAGGGTGCGGGTTGCCCATATGATGCTGCGAGAAAAAGACGCTGGAACCTCGAACGTTCCCGCCACAGAAGGAGGTGGACTGCCGTGCAAGGTTTGATTCTGCAACTCACACGAGCAGGTTTCCTGCTTCTGCTGTGGCTTTTCGTGTGGACCGTTCTGCGGGCGTTGCGCGGCGACATCTACGCGGGATCCGGCGTCCGTGTGCCGCCCCGATATTCGCGCAGCGGCAACGTGCTGCCGTCGCTGGGTAAGACCAAGACGGCCAAGTATCTGGTGGTGACGCAGGGCGGCCTCGCCGGCACGCGCATCACTCTCGGCACCCAGCCCGTCCTCATCGGCCGGGCCGACGACTCCACCCTCGTCCTCACCGACGACTACGCCTCCACCCGCCACGCTCGGCTCTCCCCGCGAGGCGCCGACTGGTACGTCGAAGACCTCGGCTCGACCAACGGCACGTACCTGGATCGCGCCAAGGTCACCACATCTGTCCGCGTGCCGCTCGGTACCCCCGTACGGGTCGGCAAAACGGTAATCGAGTTGCGCCCGTGACCCTCGTACTCCGCTATGCCGCCCGCAGTGACCGTGGCCTCGTCCGTTCCAACAACGAAGATTCCGTCTACGCCGGTGCCCGCCTGCTGGCGCTCGCGGACGGCATGGGCGGTCACGCGGCCGGTGAGGTCGCGTCGCAGTTGATGATCGCGGCCCTCGCACATCTCGACGACGACGAGCCCGGCGAAGACCTTCTCGGCAAGCTCGAGGCCGCCACCCGGGAGGGCAACGACTCCATCGCCGACCACGTCGAGGAGGATCCCGAACTCGACGGCATGGGCACCACGCTCACCGCAATCCTGTTCTCCGGCAACAAGCTCGGGCTGGTCCACATCGGCGACTCCCGCGCCTACCTGCTCCGCGACGACTCCCTCGCGCAGATCAC
Source organism: Rhodococcus sp. G6(2025) (assembly GCF_058628105.1). Lineage (NCBI taxonomy): Bacteria > Bacillati > Actinomycetota > Actinomycetes > Mycobacteriales > Nocardiaceae > Rhodococcus > Rhodococcus sp. G6(2025). Next base: position 36,986 of record NZ_CP179750.1, on the reverse strand, counting down.
CCGGGACGACACGTTCGTGCAGTCCCTCGTCGACGAGGGACGGATCACCGCCGAGCAGGCGCATACCCACCCGCAGCGGTCGCTCATCATGCGCGCCCTCACCGGCAACGAGATCGAGCCGACGCTGACGGTCCGCGAGGCGCGCGCAGGCGACCGTTACCTGCTGTGCTCCGACGGACTGTCGGACGTGGTCAGCGACGAGACCATCGAGAACACGATGCGTGAGGGCTCGCAGGACGAGTGCGCCGACCGGCTCATCGAACTCGCCCTGCGCAGCGGCGGCCCGGACAACGTGACGGTCGTCGTCGCCGACGTCATCGACCTCGATTACGGGCAGAGCCACCCCATCGTCGCCGGTGCCGCCTCCGCCGACGACGAAGAGGACACACCGCCGCCCAACACGGCCGCGGGCCGCGCCGCCGCGATGCGGCCGCCGCGGGCCACCCCGAAGCGGGTGGTCCCGCAGGTCGAGGAACCGCCGACGAAGAAGAAGCGTCACCGCATGTGGTGGGCTGCGCTCGCGCTCGGTCTGATCGTCGTGGTCGCCGTCGCTGCCTTCGTGGGGCGGGCTCTGGTCCGCAACAACTACTACGTCGGCGCCGACGGCGAACGCGTCACCGTGCTGCGCGGAGTTCCCGGCTCGGTGCTGGGTTACTCGCTGCAGGAAGCGAATCTCGTCGGCTGTGTCAGCGATGCCGGCGACCTGACATTGATGTCGCCGACCGAATCACCGAACGGGTGCACCATCCTCGAGGTCGACGACCTCCAGCCGTCCGCCCGCGAGCAGGTGCGTGCCGGGCTGCCCTCGGGCAAGCTCGACGACGTCCGCAACCAGATGACGCGGCTCGCTCAGAACGATCTGCTTCCGGTCTGCGAGTCGGCGTCGTCCACCACCACCACGACGACCACTCCGGCACCGACTCCGGCTCCCGTCCCGGAGACCACGCCGCCGCCCGCGCCTGTCCCCCCGGCCGAGGTGCCGCCCGCACCGGCGCCGAGCACACCCCCGACTCCGACCGCCACCCCGGCGCCGACCGTGACCCAGGTTCCCGGTCAGAACTGCAGGACGGCTAGCTGATGTCGGTCGCAAGTGCATCACCGGGGGCGCAGTTTCCCAGTCCCCCCGGCGGGTTCGCGCCAGCCCCCGTCCAGTCGACGCGCCGGGGCACCGAGCTGATCCTGATCGGTTTCGCGATCCTGATCACGACGATCTCGCTGGTGCTGGTCGAGGCCAGCCAGGAACAGAGCATCACCTGGGACCTCGCCAAGTACGCCGCCGCCTACTCGGCGCTGTTCCTGATCGCGCACCTCGCGGTGCGCCGGTTCGCGCCGTACGCCGACCCGCTGATCCTGCCGATCGTCGCGCTGCTCAACGGCCTCGGGCTGGTGCTGATCCACCGACTCGACCTCGCCGACGCACAGTCCGCCGCCTACTTCGGGCTGCCCGTCCCGTCGCCGGACGCCAACCAGCAGGTGCTGTGGACGACGCTGGCCATCGCCGGTTTCGTGGCCGTGCTGGTGCTGCTCAAGGACTACCGCCTCCTGGCCCGCTACAGCTACACGCTGGGCCTGGCCGGACTGGTGTTCCTCGCCATCCCGGCGATCCTGCCGTCCAGCTTCTCCGAGGTGAACGGCGCGAAGATCTGGATCCGCCTCCCCGGCTTCAGCATTCAGCCCGGCGAGTTCGCGAAGATCCTCCTGATCATCTTCTTCGCGTCGGTGCTGGTCGCGAAGCGCGACCTGTTCACCACCGCAGGCAAGCACGTGTTCGGCATCGACCTCCCCCGCGCCCGCGACCTCGGCCCCATCCTCGTCGCGTGGATGGTGTCGGTGGGTGTGCTCGTGCTGGAGAAGGACCTCGGCACGTCGCTGCTGCTGTTCAGCACCGTGCTGGTGATGCTCTACATCGCCACCGAGCGCGTCGGCTGGCTGCTGATCGGCGTCGGACTGCTCGGAATCGGCTTCTTCTTCGCCTACCAGCTGTTCGGCCACGTCCGGGTCCGGGTCAGCACCTGGCTCGACCCGCTGGCCGACTACAACAACACCGGCTACCAGATCTCGCAGTCGCTGTTCGGACTCGCGACCGGCGGTGTGGCCGGAACGGGACTCGGCAGCGGACGACCCGCCCAGGTGCCGTTCGCGAAGACCGACTTCATCGTCGCCACGATCGGTGAGGAGCTCGGTCTGATCGGGCTCGCCGCCGTCCTGATGCTGTTCCTGATCCTCGTCATCCGCGGTCTGCGCACCGCGCTGGCCGTCCGCGACAGCTTCGGCAAGCTCCTCGCGGCCGGGCTGTCTTTCACGATCGCGGTGCAGGTGTTCGTGGTGGTCGGCGGCGTCACCAAGCTGATCCCGCTCACCGGTCTGACCACGCCATTCATGTCCTACGGTGGGTCGTCGCTGCTCGCCAACTATCTCCTTCTCGCGATCCTGATCAAGATCTCCGACGCCGCCCGTGAGCCGGCCGTCCCGAAGAAGAAGGGCCCCGCACCCATCGCCGACGCCCCGACCGAGATGGTGCCGCGCTCATGAACACACCTCTGCGTCGCGTCGCGATCGCCGTCATGGTGATGGTGGTCGCCCTCCTCGCCAACGCCACCTACGTTCAGGTCATCAAGGCGGACAACCTGCGGGCCGATCCGCGGAACTCGCGCGTGCTGCTCGACGAGTACTCGCGTCAGCGCGGCCAGATCTCGGCGGCCGGCCAGGTGCTCGCGGCGTCCGTCCCGACCGACGACCGCTACAAGTACCTGCGCACCTACCCGCCGAACCCGGCGGCACCGTCCAGCCCGCTGGCCAACGCACCGGTCACCGGTTTCTACTCGATGCAGTACGGCAGCACCGGTCTCGAGCGGGCCGAGGACCCGGTCCTCAACGGCTCCGACAACCGGCTGTTCGGGCGTCGCTTCTTCGACCTGGTGTCCGGGCGCGACCCGCGCGGCGGCAACGTGGTGACCACGATCAACCCGGTCATGCAGCAGGTGGCGTACGACGAGCTGACGGCGAAGGGCTACACCGGTTCGGTCGTCGCGATCGAACCGAGCACCGGACGCATCCTCACGATGGTCAGCACCCCGAGCTACGACCCCAACTCGCTCGCCAGCCACGACGGCACCGAGACCACCCAGGCGTGGGAGGCCCTCAACGCCGACCCGGAGAAGCCGCTGATCAACCGTGCGGTGTCGCAGACGTACCCGCCGGGCTCCACGTTCAAGGTGGTGGTGACCGCGGCGGCGCTCGCCGCCGGAACCACCCCCGACACCCAGCTGACCGCGGCCCCGCAGATCACCCTTCCCGGCACGTCGACGACGCTCGAGAACTACAACGGCTCCACGTGTGGCGGCGCCCCCACCGCGTCGCTGCGTGAGGCGTTCGCGCGGTCCTGCAACACGGCGTTCGTCGAACTCGGTGTGAAGACCGGCGCCGACGCCGTCAGCGACCAGTCCAGCGCGCTCGGCATCGGTGGGCAGATGCCCGGCGTCCCGTTCCCCGTCGCGGACAGCACGATCGGGTCGATCCCCGACGACGCCGCACTCGGTCAGAGCAGCATCGGCCAGCGTGACGTCGCGCTCACTCCCCTGCAGAACGCGATGATCGCGGCTACCGTCGCCAACGGTGGGGTGCGGATGCAACCGCAACTGGTGTCCGAACTGCAGGGGCCGGACCTGTCCAACCTCGCGACCACCAACCCGGTGTCCGAAGGCCAGGCGATGTCGTCCCAGGTGGCGGCCACCCTGACCGACCTGATGATCGGTTCCGAGAACAACACCAGCGGCGAAGGCAAGATCCCGGGCGTCCAGATCGCGTCCAAGACGGGCACCGCCGAGCACGGGACCGACCCTCGGAACACCCCGCCCCACGCCTGGTACATCGGATTCGCACCCGCCCAGAACCCGACCGTGGCCATTGCGGTCATCGTCGAGGACGGCGGAGATCGTGCACTGGCCGCAACCGGCGGCTCGGTGGCTGCACCTATCGGCCGTGCCGTCATCGCAGCCGGACTACAAGGGGGCTGATTGTGGCACTGAACAACGGCGCGTTGATCGCCAATCGATACCGCCTGATCCGGCTCATCGCCACGGGCGGAATGGGACAGGTCTGGGAAGCGACGGACAACAGGCTCAACCGTCGTGTCGCGGTGAAGGTGCTGAAGTCCGAGTTCTCGTCCGACCCGGAGTTCGTCGAACGGTTCCGTTTCGAGGCGCGTACCACCGCGCAGCTGAACCATTCCGGCATCGCCGGAATCTACGACTACGGCGAGGTCCGCGACGCCACCGGCGATTCCACCGCCTACCTGGTGATGGAACTCGTCAACGGTGAGCCGCTCAACGCCGTCCTCTCGCGGGTGGGCCGCCTCGCGGTGCCGCACGCCCTGGACATGCTCGAGCAGACCGGCCGGGCGCTGCAGGTGGCGCACGACGCCGGAGTCGTGCACCGCGACGTGAAGCCCGGCAATATCCTGATCACCCCCACCGGCCAGGTGAAGATCACCGACTTCGGCATCGCGAAGGCCGTGGAGAACTCGCCGATCACGCGGACCGGCATGGTGATGGGCACCGCGCAGTACATCGCCCCCGAGCAGGCGCTCGGCCAGGACGCGACCGCGGCGAGCGACGTGTACTCCCTCGGCATCGTCGGCTACGAGGCGCTGTCCGGACGTCGCCCGTTCGTCGGCGACGGCGCGATCACCGTCGCGATGAAGCACGTCCAGGAGGCGCCGGCACCGTTGCCGAGCGACCTGCCGCCGAACATCCGCGAACTCATCGACATCACGATCGCGAAGGATCCGAGCACTCGCTACGCCAGTGGCGGAGAGTTCGCCGACGCCGTCGCGGCGGTCCGGGCGGGCAGGCGTCCCCCGCCGCCCGGCGTGTCGGGTACCGGGGCGGCGCGGGTTCTGCCGCCGCCGATGACCGGTGCAACCCAGATGATGCCGCCCTCGCAGACCGCGTACGCGGGACCGGTCACCGGGCAGGTGCCGCCGGACGACTCGAACGGTGACGGCAAGAAGGGCGGGCTGACCAGCGGCCAGAAGGCCGTGGCCTGGGGTGCGGGTGGTCTGCTCCTGCTGGCGGCGATCATCGGGCTCGCGCTCGTCCTGTTCGACGGTGGTGACACGAAGGAACCGACGTCGCCGGCGATTACGTCGTCGCTGCGGACGATCACGACGACACCGCGGCCGACGACCACCACCACGACCGAGGAACAGACGACCACCACCGAGCCGCCGTACACGACGACCACCACCCAGCCGTACACGACGACCACCACCCCGCCGCCGACCACGACGACGACAGAGCCGACGACGACTACCACCACCACCACGACCACCACCGCCCCCACGACGACGACCACGACGACCACGTCGGAGGAGTCAACTACTCCGACCCCACAAGGACTGCCATGACGACACCGCGCAACCTCTCCTCACGCTACGAGCTGGGTGAGATTCTCGGCTTCGGTGGCATGTCCGAGGTCCACCTCGCCCGCGACGTCCGACTCAGCCGTGACGTCGCGATCAAGGTCCTGCGCGCCGACCTGGCCCGCGACCCCACGTTCTACCTGCGATTCCGTCGCGAGGCGCAGAACGCGGCGGCGCTGAACCATCCGGCGATCGTGGCCGTCTACGACACCGGCGAGGCGGAAACCGAAGCGGGACCCCTGCCGTACATCGTGATGGAGTACGTCGACGGCGACACGTTGCGGGACATCGTGCGCAGCGAGGGCCCGATGGCGCCGCGCCGCGCGATGGAAGTCATCTCGGACGTGTGCGCGGCGCTCGACTTCAGCCACCGCAACGGCATCGTGCACCGCGACGTGAAACCCGCCAACGTGATGATCAACCGTGCGGGTGCGGTGAAGGTGATGGACTTCGGCATCGCGCGAGCGATCTCCGACGCGTCCAGCCCCATGACGCAGACGGCCGCCGTCATCGGCACCGCCCAGTACCTGTCGCCCGAGCAGGCCCGCGGCGAGCAGGTCGACGCCCGCTCCGACGTGTACTCCCTCGGTTGCGTGCTGTTCGAGATCCTCACCGGCGAACCCCCGTTCAAGGGTGACTCCCCGGTCGCGGTCGCGTACCAGCACGTGCGGGAGGACCCGCAGACACCGTCCGCGGTCAATCCGGACATTCCGCGTGAGCTCGACTCGGTGATCCTCAAGGCGATGAGCAAGAACCCCGCCAACCGCTACCAGACCGCCGCGGACATGCGCAGCGACCTGGTCCGGGTGCTCGGCGGGCAGCGCCCCAGCGCGCCGATGGTCATGAGCGACGAGGACCGCACCACGATCCTCGGTGCCGTCGATACCGGCGCGGGAAACTACCGGCGCCAGCAGTCACCGGCCCCGGCCACCGCGTCGAAGACGGACGGCGGCGAGCCCGACAAGAAGAAGAACCCGATGCGGGTGGCGCTGATGGCGCTGGGCGCCCTCATCGTCGTCGGCATCGTCGGCGCGTTCCTGTGGTCCGTGGGACCGGGTTCGAAGGCCGATCAGGTGACCATGCCGGACGTCACGAACCAGGCCGCGGACGACGCCGAGACGACACTGCAGAACCTCGGTTTCCGCGTCGCCCGGCAACAGAAACCGGACGCCGTCGTGGCGACCGGCAACGTCATCACCACCCGCCCCGTCGGCGGCGTGCAGGTGGACGAGGGCAGCACGATCACCCTCGAGGTGTCGTCGGGCCCCGAACAGGTGAAGGTCCCGCGGCTCGCCGGTCTCACCCAGCAGGAAGCGCAGCAGGAGCTGAACGCGGTGGGACTGCGGCTCGACACCGCTGTCGCCCGTGCACCGTCCGACGTGTCCGACGTCGACAAGGTGATCGAACAGAACCCGTCCTCCGGCGCGAGCATCTCCCTCGACTCCGAGGTCGCCGTCACGCTGGGCACCGGGCCGGAGCAGATCCGCATCCCCGACGTGACCGGCCAGAAGGTCGAGGTCGCGCAGGCGAACATCGAGGGCGCCGGTTTCAAGGTGCAGATCCAGAACATCGATTCCGGTGTGCCGAAGGGCCAGGTCGTCTCCACCGACCCCGTCGGCGGCTCCACCGCAGCCAAGGGTGACACCATCCAGATCCGGGTGTCGAACGGCAACAACATCGAGATGCCGGACCTGACGGGCAAGACGGTGTCGCAGGCGCTCGCCGAGCTGCGCAGCGCCGGCTGGAGCGGGTCGTCGAGCTCGCTGAATCAGACGCAGACGTCCACCCTGGACCCGGAGATGGTCGGCAAGATCATCAGCCAGGAACAGCCGCCGGGATCGGAGATCACCAAGAACGGGGTCGTCTCCGTCGGTGTCGGCGCGCTGGGCATCCCGCGGTAGGCGGCTCCGCCACCCGTGCGCCTTTCTGGTTGCTGTAGCTACCAAAAAGGCGCACGGGCGCTACGCGCCCAACGCTTGCGCGACCTCGGTCTCGAGGTTGGCGACGAGGGATTCCTTCGGGGCTTCGCCGCAGACGGCGAGCCAGTTGGCGAGCATGCGGTGCCCGCCCTCGGTGAGCACGGACTCCGGGTGGAACTGGACGCCGTGGATCGGCAGTTCCCGGTGCCGCATCGCCATGACGATGCCGCTGTCGGTGTGGGCGGTGACCTCGAGTTCGTCCGGGATAGTGTCTTCCAGGACGGTCAGTGAGTGGTAGCGCGTGGCGGTGAACGGGTCGGGAAGACCCGCGAGAACGCCCTCGCCGGTGTGGTGGACGATGCTGGTCTTGCCGTGCAGGAGTTCGGGTGCCCGGTCGACGGTGGCGCCGAATGCGGCCCCGATCGCCTGGTGTCCGAGGCACACCCCGAGAAGCGGCGTCTTGGCCGCGGCACACGCCGTGACCAGGTCCATCGTCGCGCCTGCCCGCTGCGGTGTGCCGGGACCGGGGCTCAGCAGAATGCCGTCGAACTCGGCCGCTGCCGCCGCGACGGCGTCGGGCCCGGTGAGGTTCGGATCGTCGTTGCGCCAGACCACGGCCCGTGTTCCCAGCTGTCCGAGGTACTGGACCAGGTTGAACACGAAGCTGTCGTAGTTGTCGACGACGAGAATCCTCATGGAAGCAGGGTATTCTGCCCGCTTCCCGCTCTGCACGGCCGGGGACCGTTCGGGCTCAGTGCCCCGCGTAACCGGGCACGGACAGTTGACCGGACGCCGCCTCCGAGTAGCCGAGGCCGAACCGTGAGGCGTACTGCTTGAACACCCGGATTCCGGGTTCGTTGGCGAGCGCCGCCTCCAGTCGCGCGGGATCCCCGATCGCCGACATGACGTAGGGCGGGCTGTAGGTGCGACCGTGCAGCAGCAGGGTGTTGCCGATGCAGCGCGGTGCCGACGTGTTCACGATCCGCTGGTCCTGCATGCTGATCGCCTCGGCACCGCCCACCCACAGTGCGTTCAGCACACTCTGGACGTCCTGCTGGTGGACGACGAGATCGTCCGGCGACGCGTCGACGGGATATTTGCCGTCCGCGTCGCGGGGGGCGTCGGTGAGTGTGACGGTGACGCCGGGACCGGTCATCGGTGTGAGTCCGGCATCGGTGGCGAGCGCCTTGCTGTCGGCGAGCGCCTGCGCGACACCGCTGTCGGACGCGGCGGCGTCCTGCTGCAGCGATTCGACCTGCGCCGCCAGCCGGTCGCGGGTCTCGGCCACCTGGTCGGTCTCGGACTGGGCGTTGCGCACGAGGTCGGACAGTCGGGTGGAATCGCCGGCGCGAATCTCGTTGCCGTGCGACACCTGACGGGTGGTGGCCACCAGCAGACCGGCCACGAGACACACCACCAGCACCGCGATCCGCCAGAAGATCGACCTGGTCACCGGTGTTTCCGTCCCCTCGTCCTCGCCGCGCGAATCGCGGCTACGTTAGCGTGTACACACGCAGGTATTTCCGAATCTACCTGCCCACATTCCTGTTGAGCCGTACGAACGAGGACGTCATGCCGAAGTCGAAGGTCCGAAAGAAGACCGATTACACGATCAACCCTGCGAGCCGCACCCCGGTGAAGGTGAAGGCCGGCCCCTCGAGCACCCTGTACGTCTCGGTGATGCTCGGGTTCATGCTGGTCGGCCTGGTGTGGTTGCTCGTCTATTACCTGGCCGCCGACCAGCTCGAGTGGATGAACAACCTCGGTGCCTACAACTTCCTCATCGGATTCGGCTTCATGGTGGTCGGTCTGATCATGACGATGCGCTGGCGTTGACCATCACAATTACACCCATGTCATTCATCCCCAATGTGGACAACCCCTGTGGATAACCGCAGGTCGAGTGCTGATGTCTGCTGACGAGGCACCGTTGGAGTGGTCGACGCCCCTCGGCGCGGTGATCGCTCTCGCCGCGGGCGGAGTCGCGTTGGGGGTCGCCGGACTTTCCGTGTCGACCGAGCCGGCGGGCCGTGTCCTCGTGTGCGTCGCCGCCCTCGGGCTGCTGCTGACCGCCGCGTCCGCGCTCCGGCAACGCCCGCGCCTCGCCGTCGACAAGGAGGGCGGCGGGATCGTGGTGAACCGGCTGAGCGGCCGCCACGGGTATGCCCGCTCGGAGATCGAACGCGCGCGGCTCGTGCGCTATCCCCGGCTGGGCCGCCGGGTGCCGATGCTCGAGATCGACGTCCGCACCGAGGACGGCACCGAACGCCTCCTGATCTTCGGCCGGTGGGATCTCGGCACCAATCCGGAGGACGTGTTCGATGCCCTCGCGGTGCACCGTCTGGTGGGCCGGGGTCAGTAGCCGAAGCTCGCGCGCAGCTGCAGGGTGCGGATCGCGATGACGGCGAGCGGCACCAGCATCACGACGCCGAGGCAGACCCAGCCGACGGTGACGGCCTTCTCCCGGTTGTTCCCGACGCCCAGCAGTTGGGGCCCGTAGAGAATTCCCGCGGTGGCCGCGGCTCCGGCGACCAGGCCGCCGAGATGCCCCCACAGTGAGATGCCGGGGATCGTGATGCTGATGATCACGTTGATGGCGATCACCGAGATTACTGGTGCGGGGCTGCGCCGCAGACGCAGGAGGATGACGGCCTGAGCGCCCATCAGTCCGAAGACGGCACCCGACGCACCCGCGGTGACCGCGCCGAGTTGGAACAGCATCACCGCGGCGGAACCGCCGAGCAGCGACGCGAAGTACACGCAGGCGTAGCGGGCACGCCCGAGGACCAGTTCGGTGTCGCGGCCGATCACCCACAGCGCGAACATGTTGACGGCCAGGTGGATGATGCCGAAGTGGAGGAATCCGCTGCCGAGCACGCGGACGATCTGCCCGTCCACGACAGCGGGTGGGAACAGCGCCCAGTCCGCGAAGAGCTTCGACCCGGCCTGGTTCTGCATGATGCTGCGGGCCTGCGCCGCGGTGATCAGGAAGATGCCGACGTTCGCGGCCATCAGGATGTACGTCACAAGCGGTGTCGGACGCTGTGTGGTCACGGCGCCGGCGACGTTACGGACCGGGCGGACATCGCGCCGTCCGGCGGCGACGCAGTCGACACACTGGTAGCCGACGGCCGCTTCGCGCAGGCATTCGGGGCACGCGGGACGACCGCACCGGTTGCACGACAGCGCAGTGGGGCGATCGGGGTGGCGGACGCACCGCGGCTGGGGCGGAGTGCCCTCGTTCGCGGCACCGCCCCAGTCGGGGTTGGTCATGTGCTGCGGTTCCCTACGCGATGGTGACGCTGTTGATCACGACCGGCTCGAGCGGACGGTCCGCGCGATCGGTGGCGGTGGTCGAGATGGCGTCGACGACCTTCTTCGACTCCTCGTCGACGACCTCACCGAAGATGGTGTGGCGACGGTTGAGGTGCGGCGTCGGGCCGGTGGTGATGAAGAACTGCGAACCGTTGGTTCCCGGGCCGGCGTTCGCCATGGCCAGGATGTACGCGCGGTCGAACTGCAGTTCCGGGTGGAACTCGTCGCCGAACTTGTAGCCCGGGCCGCCGGCGCCGGTGCCCGTGGGGTCGCCGCCCTGGATCATGAATCCGTCGATGACGCGGTGGAAGACGGCGCCGTCGTAGAACGGTCCGGAGTCGGTGCCACCGGCGTTGGCGGTGCTGTAGTCCTTCGAACCGTCGGCCAGGCCGACGAAGTTCTCGACGGTCTTGGGCGCGTGGTTGCCGAACAGCGCGATCTTGATGTCGCCGCGGTTGGTGTGCAGCGTTGCGGTTGCGGTCTGATGAGGTGAAGTCACACCACCATGTTGCCATTGTGGGGTTCCGTGTGGTTCCGCCGCGGTGACTCGAGTACTTCGGATCGGTTCGTGCTCCCGGTTCTTGTGACAAAGTGGGGACATGACACGAGCGACGGAGTCCCTCACGAATCTGCTTCCGACCGAACGCGCCGAGACCCTGCAGGAGCAGGTGTCCGAACGAGTCGAGACCGCTCTTGCCCACGTCGAGGATTCGGCTTCCCGCGTCAAGGAATCCGAGGCTGTCGATCAGGCGCGGCGCTACGCACGCTCGGCGGCACTCGCCACGGCTCGCGGCGCCGGCCGGCTCAGTGTGTTCCTCGGCCGTCAGGGCGCCTCGCTGGCCAAGAAGGGCTACGAACGCGCCCGGACCGTGCCGGTGAAGAAGGTCGCCCAGGATGTCGTTCGTCCCCTGACCTCGGCCGTGGCACCGGTCGAGGAGAAGAAGTCGCGGAAGGGCCGTCGCATCGCGATCGTCGTCCTGCTCGGTGCCGCCGTGGCCGGGGGCGCGGTGTTCGTCAAGAGCCGCCGCCGCGAGCAGCCGCGCGTCGCGTCCGCTCCCCCGAACCTGCGCGACCTCGATAACGCGGACACGCAGCAGCCCACGCCGCCTACGGCGACGAAGCCCCTCACCGCAACCGACCCGTCACTCCCCGGCCAGTAGCGCGCGCCCCCTGGGTGTCGCCCGGCGCAGCCGGGCGGCTGCAGGATCGGTGGGCACGGTCTCCGGCATCTGCGAATCCTTTCGTTTCACGGCTTGTACCAGGGGTATCCCGCAGGCAGATGCGCACCAGCGCGAGGATCCGTTCCGAGGAGCAGACATGACCGCCAGACGTATCGTCCACCGCATCGCCGTCGTCACGTTTCCGATCGCCGCCACGGCGGCTCTGCTGACGGCCGGCCCCGCCGGCGCCGACCCGCCGCACCCGTTCGGCGGACCGGCCCTGACCATCGGATGTCCGAACCAGGGCAGCCTGATGTCGTTGACGGCGCTCACCGGACAGTCCGGGCCGGAGGCGTCACCGCCCATCGCCGACGGCGACATCCGGTTCGAGTCGCGCCCCGCCGCGCCACCGATCCCGGCGGCCGCGCAGGTCACCGTGGCCTGGGTCAACACCGACAGCGGACGTTCGGGGATCGTGAACCTCGGCGGCGTCTACCCCTTCCTGTCCGCGACGGTGAACACCGGCGTCGGGAACGTGGTGGCGACGGCGTTCGGATCGATCAACTTCGGCAGCAGCCCGATCTGCCAGGCGAACCCGGCCATCGGCACGTTCATTGCGTGAGTTCGGCCGTGTTGCAACCGAACCGGCGCCGATAGTCGGCGGGCGCGACGCCGACCACCCGGTTGAAGTGGTGGCGCAGAAGCGCGCCGGACCCGAATCCGCTGCGTCTCGAGATCGCCTCGAGACCGAGGTCGGTGCCCTCGAGTAGCTGCCGCGCGTAGAGGACCCGCTGCGTCGTCAGCCACTTCACCGGGGTGGTGCCCGTCTCGGCCGCGAACTTGCGGGCGAACGTGCGCGTCGACATGGACGAGCGGGCCGCGAGCTCGTCGATCGTGTGCGGCAACTCGAGGTTTTCGCTCATCCACGCCATCGTCTCGCTCAGGCTGTCCGACGTGCACGCGACCACCGGCTGCTCGATGAACTGGCGCTGTCCCCCGTCGCGCTGCGGCGGCACGACCATCCTGCGGGCGATTGTGTTGGCGACGGTGGAACCGAGCTCCCGGCGCACCACGTGAAGGCACGCGTCGATGCCTGCTGCGGTGCCCGCACTGGTGACGAGGTTGCCCTCGTCGACGAACAGGACGTCGGGGTCGACGGTCGCGGTCGGGAACCGGGTGGCCAGTTCCTCGACGTACTCCCAGTGGGTGGTGCACTTGCGCCCGTCCAGCAGCCCCGCCTCCCCGAGCAGGAAGACACCCGAGCACAGACTGAGGACGATGGCACCGGCATCGGCGGCGCCGCGCACCGCTTCGAGCACCTCCACCGGGAAGTCGGACTGCGCCCCCGGCGGTGGCACCACGACGAGATCGGCGTCGCGCAGGGAATCCAGTCCGTAGTCGGCGGACAGCGTGAGTCCCGGCGTGATCGACGCGAGCGGTTCGCCGGGACGGATCCCGCAGATCCGGAAGTCGAACGGCGGAACCCCGTGTGCGGTGCGGTCGATTCCGAACACTTCACAGACCACCCCGAACTCGAACATCGAGACACGGTCGAGGAGGAGCGTTGCGACCTTGGAGATCATGAACCCCAGTCTAAGTGGCGATATCTTGCCGGACCATGTCGAAACGGCCAATCATTCGCGGACCGGCCCGCAGATCGACACGAGCGCGCGCGCCAGCGTGGCCTGGTGCAGTGGGTCGAGGCGCTGTTCGGCAGTCACCGCGACCGCGGCGTCCACCAGAGCGGGCACGCAGCCCGGACCGGCGAGCACGGCCTCCTGTTCACGCAGCTGCAGCAGAATATCCGTGTTCTGGCGGTCGATCACCGGACGGACCTGCGTCAGGTCGGGCCGGACGGTCGGCGCCGCGCCGGGTGCGACGCTCCACCAGCCGAAGAGGGCGCGCTGCACCTCCTTGTTGGCCTCGATCTGGTCGCGGAAGATCTGCTGCACCCGCCCCGCACTCAGACCCTCGTCGGCCGCCTGCGAAGCCACCGCACCCAGGACCTGGGCCTCGCGCGCGGGATCGTCGATCGGTGAGGGCGTGCCCCACTTGGCGGCCGCCACCGCGTCTGCCGTGGCGAGGCGCAGCGAGACCGCCAGGGCGATCGGTTCCAGGGGACGGGTCTGCGCACCCGCGGGCACGGCACCGCCTACCGCCAACATCGCGAGCATCACCGCGGCGGCGACCGCGCGGCGGGCGACTGCGGGCCGGACCGGGGTCATGGTGCGAGTGTAGGGCCGGTCAGTCGTCCAGCCCGGCGACTCCGCGTTTCCAGTACCCGGTGAACAGCGAATCCATCCGGTCCCGGCTCCACGCGCGTAGAGGCTTGATGTCATTCGCCTCGCCTGCCGCGAACAGGAAGCAGCGGCAGTCGGGCAGCGCGAGCGACTGCACCGTCGACGCCAGAGCGGACTCACCGCCGTGGCGCACGAGCCACGTCACGTCCACGTTCTCGCGCACGGCCAGCGGGTAGCCGTGCTCGACGTCGTCGTCGGTCTCGATCACAACGTGCGCCGAGACGTCGGCCGGGGACTCGTCGAGCCACCGCGCGACCGCCGGCAGCGCGGTGGAATCGACCGCGAACACGTAGTGGTCGAAGTTGTGGGCGAAGGCCTTGGCGCCGGGCGGTCCGGCGATGGTCACCTCGTCGCCGACCGCGACCGTCGTCGCCCAGGAGGACGCGAGCCCGCCGTCGTGCAGCACGAAGTCCAGGTCGAGTTCGCGGGCCTCGGCGTCGTAGCGGCGGATGGTGTATTTCCGCGTGGTCGGGAGCGGTCGCGGCCAGTCGAGCATCATCGCGTCGTTCACCACGGGCACGCGGCGGGTGCCGTCCGGATCGGGGAACACGATCTTGACGTGATCGTCGGCCTGATAGGTGTGGAACCCGTCGAGTCCGGGGCCGCCGATAGTCAGACGCACCATGCGGGGTGTGACGTACTCGCGTGCCCGGACCGTGACCGTGCGGACTCCGATCGGGTAACCGATTCGTGCGGTTCCCTCACCGTTCCGGTGGTGGGATGCGACGCGGCTGCGCGGCTCGAGGCGTTCACGGGCTCCGGGATCGAGTGCGGTCATGAAGTAAGGGTAACCTCACCCCACTCTGGTCCGCACAGCAGTGTGCCCCGGACTCTTCCGAATCCGGGGCACACCGTTTCTGTATTCGTACTTGTGGAGCCTAGGAGATTCGAACTCCTGACATCTGCCTTGCAAAGGCAGCGCTCTACCAACTGAGCTAAGGCCCCGTTACCTCGTGCCACACCTCGTTGCCGCGGAGCAACTTGGACAGTCCGATCGCCACCAGCACTCCGGCTCCCACAAACAGGAGGACCTTCATGCGAATGACCTTTCACCGGCACCAGGAGTGGGCCTAGGAGGACTTGAACCTCCGACCTCTTCGTTATCAGCGAAGCGCTCTAACCGCCTGAGCTATAGGCCCCTGAAGTCTGGAAACTCATCTCGCGCAGTTCCCTGAACCGAGTCGGAAGATTACCCCACCGGACCGGCAACTACCAAAACCGGTCCGGCGAGACGCTCTTTTCCCAGCTCAGCCCCCGTCGTTTTCCGCGTTCAGTCCCGGTCGGCGAGCGTCACTTCGACGCCCCCGACGAGGTCGGAACACAGGTTGTAGATGAAGGCGCCGATCGTCGCCAGCGCGGTGAACAGCACCATGTTCGCGAGACCGATGACGGCGGCGTATCCGAAGACCTGACCGGCCGTCACGAGCCCGTCAGAGCTCGACTCCGCGACGATATCGGTGAACGCGTTGTTCAGCCGGTCCCACACGCCCATCCCGTCCAGGACGATGTACAGCAGACCGACGGCCACCATCCACACGAAGAACAGCGACACCGAGATGACGGACGAGATCTTCAGCGTCGACCACGGATCGATCTTGCGGACCTGCACCGTCGCCCGGAGCGCCTCGCCCTCCTCGACCCGCTGCGGGGCCACGGCGATCTTCGGCTGCTGACCCGTGGCCGCCGCCCCCGGTAAGGGGTGCTTGGCCTCGGACAGGTCCGGCATGTCCTTGGGGAGCACGTCCCGGTTGATGTGCCGGGTGGGTCCGTCGATCGCGGACGCCTTCGCCTTCGCGGCCTCCCGCTGCGTCACGGCACCGGCCGCGGCTGCGCCGGATACCGCACCGACCGCTGCGGTGGCCGCGGTCGAGGACGGTGTGCGATCGGAACCCTGCTTGGGCGCGGGCTGGCCCTTCGCCGGCGCCGACGGGTTCTGTGCGGGCGCCTTCTGGGTGGGCACGGCCTGGGTGGGCGCACCCGCGTTCTGCGCGCCCTGGGGTCGCTGACCCTGCGCCTGGGGCTGCTGCGTCTTCTGCGTCGGAGCGGTCTGCGGCTTCTGGACGTCCTGGCCGCCGGGAGCCTTCGCTGCCGCGGCACCCGCCGCAGCCGCTGTGCCCGCGCCGTTGGACGCGTTCGGCTGACCCTCTGGGCGCGGAGCCTGCTTGGCACCGGCCCCGCCCTGCACGGGCCGCTTCAGGTTGGTCTGCGGCTCCCGCTGCATTCCGCGCTGCCACGGCGGAGCCTGATTTCCCCGAATGGACTGCGCACCCTCGGTGGGAGCACCACCCGCGGGAGCCCGGTTGCCGGGTGCCTGCTGCGGCGGGCCCTGATGCCCGGGAGCCTGCTGATTCGGAGCGTGACCCTGCTGCGGCGGCACGGACCGTCCCTGCGGGGTCTGCGTCCGCGGACCCTGATGCTGGGGCGTCGACGGAGACCGGGCCGGATCGGCCGGAGCCTGCCGATCCGGTCTCGCGTCGGGAGCGCCGCCCGGCCGGGCAGCCGGCCCCGCCTGAGCGGGACCACGACCGGCGGACGCCTGCGGCCCCTGCGGCGCGGAACCCTGCTGCGGGTTCGGTCGCGCCGACCCGTTCTCGGGAGTGCGGGAGGCCTGCTGCTCGGTTTTCGCCTGATTGGCGGAACCCGGGTTCTGCCGGTCACTGCCTGGCTGGTTGGGAGTGCTCACTAGGACTCCTTAGCTCCTTTGCCGCTGCTCTCGGCGTTGTCGTCGGGTTCGTCGGGTTCGTCGGCATTGCGCGCGATCGCGAGCAGGGTGTCGCCTTCCCCGAGGTTCATCAAACGAACGCCCTTGGTCTGCCGACCGGCCTTGCGGACCTGCTTGGCGGCGGTGCGGATGACGCCACCGCCCGACGTGATCGCGTAGAGCTCGTCGTCGTCGTTCACGATGAGCGCTCCGACCAGGGTGCCACGTTTCTTGTCGTATTGAATCGTGAGTACACCCTTTCCGCCGCGACCCTGGACCGGGTAATCCTCCATACCGGTGCGCTTCGAGTAGCCACCCGACGTCGCCACCAGCAGATAGGTGCCTTCGCGCACGACATTCAGCGACAGCAGTTCGTCGTCGCCGTTGAATCGCATGCCCTGGACACCGGACGTGGCGCGGCCCATCGGACGCAGCGCCTCGTCGGTGGCGGAGAAGCGGATCGACTGTCCCTGCGCGGAGACGAGCAGCAGGTCGTCGTCGGAGGAGCAGAGCACCGCGCCGACCAATTCGTCCTCGCCGCGCAGGTTGATGGCGACGATGCCGCCGCTGCGGTTCGAGTCGAAATCGGTGAGCTTGGACTTCTTCACCAGACCGTTGCGGGTGGCGAGAACCAGGTAGGGGGCGTCCTCGTACGTCTTGATCTGGATGACGCTCTGGATGCGCTCGTCGGGCTGGAACGCGAGCAGGTTGGCCACGTGCTGTCCGCGGGCCGTGCGGCTCGCCTCCGGCAGCTCGTACGCCTTGGCCCGGTACACGCGGCCCTTCGTGGTGAAGAACAGCAGCCAGTCGTGGGTGGAGCTGACGAAGAAGTGCGAGACGATGTCGTCCTGCTTCAGCCCGGCGCCCTGCACGCCCTTGCCGCCGCGCTTCTGCGAGCGGTACAGGTCGGTCTTGGTGCGCTTGGCGTAGCCGGTCTCGGTGATCGTGACGACGACGTCCTCGCGGGCGATCAGATCCTCGTCGGCCACGTCGCCGTCGGCGGCGATGATGCGGGTGCGGCGGTCGTCGCCGTGCTTGTCGACGATCTCCTTGAGCTCGTCGCGGACGATCCGGCGCTGACGCTCGGGCTTCTCGAGGATGTCCTTGAGGTCGGCGATCTCCAGCTCGATCTCGGCGAGTTCGTCGATGATCTTCTGACGCTCGAGGGCGGCGAGGCGACGCAGCTGCATCGCGAGGATCGCGTCGGCCTGGATCTCGTCGACGGTGAGGAGCTCGATCAGCCCGGCCCGCGCGATGTCGACGGTCTGCGACGCCCGGATCAGCGCGATGACCTCGTCGAGGGCGTCGAGGGCCTTCACCAGTCCGCGCAGGATGTGAGCGCGTTCCTCGGCCTTGCGGAGCAGGTACTCGGTGCGCCTGCGGATGACCTCGACCTGGTGGGCGACGTACAGCCGGATCATCTGGTCGAGGCGCAGGGTGCGCGGCACGCCGTCGACGATGGACAGCATGTTGCAGCCGAAGCTGGTCTGCAGCTGGGTGTGCTTGTACAGGTTGTTGAGCACGACCTTCGCGACCGCGTCACGCTTGACGGTCACGACGATGCGCATACCCGCGCGGTCCGAGGACTCGTCGTGGATGTCGGAGATGCCGGCGATCTTCGCGTCGCGCACCTGCTCGGCGATCGACGTGATCAGGTTGTCCGGGTTCACCTGGTACGGCAGCTCGGTGATGACGATCGTGGTGCGCCCCTTGGCGTCCTCCTCGATCTCCACCACACCGCGCATGCGGACCGAACCGCGTCCGGTGGTGTAGGCGTCGTGGATGCCCTGGCCGCCGACGATCAGGCCGTGCGTCGGGAAGTCGGGTCCCTTGACGCGTTCCATGACCGCGGTGAGGGTGGACTCCTCGTCGGCTTCCCAGTTCTCGAGCGCCCAGTAGATGGCCTCGGCGACCTCCCGCAGGTTGTGCGGCGGGATGTTGGTGGCCATACCGACGGCGATGCCGCCGGAACCATTGATCAACAGGTTGGGGATACGGCTGGGGAGAACTGACGGTTCCTGTGTACGACCGTCGTAGTTCGGGGTGAAATCGACCGTCTCGTGGTCGATCTCACGCAGCATTTCCATGGCCAGCGGAGTGAGCCGGCACTCGGTGTATCGCATCGCGGCGGCGCCGTCGTTGCCGCGGGAACCGAAGTTGCCCTGGCCGTCGACGAGCGGGTATCGCAGCGACCACGGCTGCGCCATGCGGACGAGCGTGTCGTAGATCGAGGCGTCACCGTGGGGGTGGTAGTTACCCATCGTCTCGGCGACCGGTCGCGCAGACTTCACATAACCGCGATCGGGCCGGTAACCGTTGTCGTACATCGCGTACAGAACGCGGCGGTGCACCGGCTTGAGGCCGTCGCGCACGTCGGGCAGCGCCCGGCCCACGATCACGCTCATCGCGTAATCGATGTAGCTGCTCTGCATCTCCTGCTGAATGTCGACGGGCTCGATGCGGTCGTGCCCCGGTCCCTCCGGCGGCAACGTTGTGTCAGTCATGAGCTCCTTCTTCTACTCGGCTTGACGTCTCCTCGCGGACTCGCGGTCCTGCACGACGTCGCGCAACCACCCGAGTCTATAGGTGCAGGTCAGCTGTGAGGGTGAAGGACTCGGGTGCGCTCATGAATCGGTGCCGCAGGAGTCGTCCGTTCTACTGGAGTTCGAGCTCCCTGCCCTGGGTTTCGGCGGCGAGGGATTCGGCGGCGAGCATGTCGGCCTCGAGTTCGAGCTCGGCGGCGACGCGGTCGGGCGCCATCAGCAGGGCGGTGATCGGGATCGTGACGACGAGCATGCCCAGCACGAAGACGGGGAACAGGATCGAGAACACTTCGAGCCCGTCCGGGCGCGCCACGGACGGGTCGACGGTGACGCTCAGCCCGAACACCCCGGTGTAGTGCATGGCCACCAGTCCGGCCGCCACGATCACCGACGCCACGAGTCGCAGCGTGCGGGACTCGAGGGCCGAGATCGACCACATGATTCCGGCGCCGACGACCAGGCCGATCACGGCCGACGCCGCCGTCAGCACGATGTCGGAGTCCACCGAACCCTGGATCTCGAGGGAGGCGACGATCGCGAGGTCCATTCCGGTGAAGCCGACGCCGAGGAGTACCGCACCGCCTGCGAGGCGGCCGATCTCCACCGATGCGCTCGGCAGCCGGTGTTTCGTGGGCGGCGGGCTGATGATCAGCAACGCCACCGCGGCGGCCGCGACGGGCACCACGAACGAGACCGCGATCCACAGGACGTCGTAGCGCACCACACTGCCGTAGACCTCGAACCCGACCATCGCGATGTAGTGCGGCAGCCAGGCGCCGATGCCGCCGATGGACAGCGCACCCCACGCCAGCCAGAGGTACCGCTGCCTCGGATTCGGCGCGGTCACCGCCTTGCGGGCGCTGGCGATACCGACGAAGACGCCGATGAACGCCGTGACCGCGGCGAGGGCGACGATCCACGTGCCCATGGAGAAGTGCTGCAAGTCGTCCGACATGTTTCGAATCCTCAGTACGCGGCCGTGTGGAGCTTGGTCAGTGCGTATTCGGTGATCGCGACCAGTGCGCGTTTCGCCGATTCCCGGTCACGCGCGTCGATCGGGATGATCGGCACCTCCTCGGAGATCGCGAGGGCCGCACGGATGTCCTCGATGGGGTAGCGCGGGGCGTCGTCGAATTCGTTGATCGCGACGAGGAACGGCAGCTGCCGGGCCTCGAAGAAGTCGACGGCCGCGAAACTCTCGTCCAGCCGGCGGGTGTCGATCAGGACGATCGCCCCGATCGCACCGCGGATCAGGTCGTCCCACATGAACCAGAACCGGTGCTGACCGGGGGTTCCGAACAGGTACAGCACCAGGTCGTCGGCCAGGCTGATGCGACCGAAGTCCATGGCGACGGTGGTCGTGCCCTTCTGCGGTGTCGCAGCCAGGTTGTCGACGCCGTCGCTGGCGTTGGTCACGAGCGCCTCGGTGCGCAGCGGGACGATCTCGGAGACCGCCCCGACCAGCGTGGTCTTGCCGACGCCGAACCCGCCGGCGATCACGATCTTGGTCGAGGTCACCCGATTGCGGGGATCAGATTTCGCGAAGTCCACTGAGGACCCTTTCGATGAGTTCACGACGTTCGGAGTCGGTCGAGTCTTCCTTCAGGGTGGCCAGGATCTGCAGATGACCGGCCTCGACCAGGTCGGCGACCAGGACGCGTGCCACCCCGAGGGGGACGCCCACCCGGGCGGCGATCTCGGCCACCGAAGGCGACTGCTGACACAACGCGACGATCGCCGCGTTGACGTCGTCGAGTTCCCACTGCCGGTCCACCGACTGCGGCAGTGCCTGAATCAACGCTTCGAGCGCGAGCTCGACCGCAGGCCGGGTCCGGCCCGACGTCAGCGAGTACGGGCGCACGATGTTCGGGCCCGGCTGCTCCGAGTGGTGGTCGTTCATGGGCATGGGCTGGTCAGAGACCCTGCGGGGTGCGGGCCGTGGCCTGCACCGATGCGCCGACGCGGTCGACCAGGATCGCCATCTCGTAGCCGACCTGCCCGATGTCGCACTCGGCGTCCGTGAGGGTCGCGAGGTGCGAGCCGTCGCCGACGCTCATGAGCAGTAGGTACCCGTGCTGCATCTCGACCACCGACTGCAACACTCCGCCGCCTTCGAACAACCGGGACACACCGGCCGACAGGCTGGCCAGCCCCGAGGTGACCGCGGCCAACTGCTCGGCCCGGTCGATGGGGAGATGGGCGCTGGCTGCCATCAGGAGACCGTCCGCGGATACGAGCACGGCGTGGGAGACACCGGGCACGTCACTGGCGAAGTTCGACACCAACCAGTCGAGCGGTCGCGTGACGTCGGATCCATGAGCGGTGTTCATCGGTCTCCTTCAATGCTGTTACGTTCCGCGAGCCTCGTGGCCCTGCCGTTTCGGACGCCCTGCTGGTGACGACTGAGATTCGCGCGAATTGTCTCAGGGTCACGCACCCGGCGCAGTGTCCCCGTATTGTGCGCGCCTTCGACCGTGCCGGGCACCAGCCGGTCGCCGGGACGCCGCTTCGGCAGTCCGATCTCCGGGTCGACCTCGACGGGAGTCTCGCTGATCCGTTCCGCGGCCGACCATCCGGCGTCGCCGGCGGAATGCCAGACGCCGGGTGCGCCTTCGGCGCCGGTCGGATCGGTCAGCCAGTCGGACACCATGTCGGAGAAGATCGGGGTGCCGCCGCCGGGGCGCGGTGTGGCCTCGGACGGTGGCGGATCGATCCGCGACTGGAAGAACGACGCGGTCTTCGCCGAGTTGGTGCGGTAGCGGTGTCGCACCGGTGCCTGGTCGTCGCCGTTCGACGACGGGGGCGCCGGCTGCTCCGCGGTCCGCGCCTCGATGCGGTTCTCGCTGCGGGGTGCGTGCGGTGCGTGCTGCGGCTGCGATTGCGCCGGTGCCGTCTCCGGGGTCGTCGCCTGCGGCCGCCGCACGGGCAGCTTCGGCATCGCCCCGGATCCACGGACGTTGACGGTGTCCTGAGACTGCGCGGCCGGTGCCCCGGCCGACGATCCCGCGCCGGCCGCGATGCCACTGGCACCGGGCTGACGTCGGGGCAGGCTCGTGCCCGACGCCGTCGTCACCGCACCCGCAGGTGCCGGGCTCGGCGCGGGCGGAGGAGCGGACGGGGTGCGGGTCGGCAGTCCGTTGCGGGTTGCCGGCTGCTGTCCGTTGTCCTTGCGCGGTGCCGGGGCCGCGGGTGCCGGAATGGCGGTCCGGACCGGTGCCGCGGGGATCTTCCGTTGCGGTCCCGTGTCCTGCCGGGCGGCCTGCGACACGATCAGCGCATTCGGGATGTGAATGCTCACGGTCACGCCCGGGTTGCGGGCGGTGTCGAACGTCGACCGCAGGCGCACGGTCAGGCCGTGACGCTTCGCGAGCCGGCTCACGACGAACAGACCCATGTGGCGGGCGGTCTCGGGACCGACCTCACCACCCGATGCCAGCCGCTCGTTGACGGCGCGCATGTCGTCGGCCGGGATACCGATACCGCGGTCCGCGATCTCGAGCAGCACCCCGCCGTCCACGGCGCGAGCAAAACTGAACGTTACGACCGTGTCGGGCGGCGAAGCGCGCAGCGAGTTGTCGACGAGTTCGGCGAGCAGGTGCACGACGTCCGTGACGACGGTGCCGCTGAGCGCGCCCTCGGGGGTCGCACCCATCTGCACACGCTGGTAGTCCTCGACCTCGGAGATCGCGGCACGCAGCACGTCGCCGAGCGGGATCGGCGCCGCCTGCGAACGACGCACGCGGGTGCCGGCCAGAATCAGCAGGTTCTCACCGTTCCGACGCATACGCGCGGCCAGGTGGTCGAGCCGGAACAGGCTCTCGAGTCGCTTCGGATCCTTCTCCTCGAACTCGAGATTCTCGATCAGGCCGAGCTGCTGGTCGACGAGCGACTTGCTTCGGCGCGCGAGCGTTTCGAACATGTCGTTGATCTGCAGGCGCAGTTGTGCCTGCTCACCGGCGAGCTTGAGTGCCTGCCCGTGGATGTCGTCCACGGCGCGGGCGAGCTGGCCGATCTCCTCGGAGGAGTGCACGGCCACCGGCTCGAACGACAGTGCCCGCGGATCGTCACTGGCCTTGATCTGCTCGATCGCCTCCGGAAGGTCGCGGCGGGCGGCCTTCAGCGCGCCGTACCGCAGGCGGCGGATCGGACCGATCAGCGACCGCGACACGAGGAGCGCGAGGACGAGCGCGGCGAGCAGGGTTCCGAGGACGATCGCCGTGTCACGCAGCGCGGCGGACCGGGTCTCGGCCGCGCGGACCTGCACGGTGGACGCGATGTCCTTCGCCGCTTCGCTGGTCAGCTCCTGGTAGACGTCACGGCTCGCGATGAGCGAGGAGCGCAGCTGCAGGATGGGCAGCATCCCGCCGCGCGCCGCGTCCGCCAAACCCTGGTCGATGAGGGCGTTGCGGTCGTTGATGTTGTTTCGCAGCGTCTCGAGACGGGCATCACCCTTGGGGTAGTACCGGTCGAGGACGTCGAGGAGGCTCGATTCGGCGCCGGCGGCCGCGACGACGGCCGAGGTGGGGATGTCGCCCGTGCGGGCCTTCTCCCGTCCGTCGGGACCGGCGTAGACGTCCTTCACGATCACGAGGCCCATGGCCTGTTCGAACAGACGACGCTGCGCCTGCCACGCGTTGGTCAGCTGGTAGCCCTTGTCGACGACTT
The DNA here is from genome assembly GCF_058628105.1 of Rhodococcus sp. G6(2025). Taxonomy (NCBI): domain Bacteria; kingdom Bacillati; phylum Actinomycetota; class Actinomycetes; order Mycobacteriales; family Nocardiaceae; genus Rhodococcus; species Rhodococcus sp. G6(2025). The sequence goes on along the minus strand of NZ_CP179750.1, from coordinate 12,961 downwards.
CGCTGTCTTCGATGGGACGCACGATGTCGTCCACTTCGCGGATGAAGTCCGCGGCGAACGCGCGCTGGCGTTCCGCGAGGAGGTCGGTGGCGACGCCCGGGGAATCCATCAGATTCAGGAGGGCGCGGCCGTCCGAGACGGTCTGGTTGATGGAACTCGCGACGGCGGGATCCAGTTCGGGGTTCCGGGCCTGTTCGGACACATCGTTCATCAGGGCTTCCGCGTCCTCGCGGTCCTGCTTGGTGAGGGTGCCCGAGGCGTAACCACTGGTCACGGTACCCATCGAGGCCTCGAGGGCCACGATGTCCGGGACGACGACGATCTGGTCGGCCGCCTCGGTGAAGTGGACGGCGTTACTCAGCTCGCCCTGCACACGGAGCCCGCCGAGCACCATGGCGACGGTGACGGGAACTGCGAGAACCGCGGTGACCTTCCACCGCAGGCCCCAGCCCTCGATATCCCAGAACTTTGCCCGGGGCGGCGAATCGTCGCTCATCCCACGCTTCCTTTCCAACCACTCATAGCTTGTCGCTCTGTGCTCGTGACCGCGTCTGCGGCGGGACAGTCGTACCGGTCCGGACGACACGCGTCGACAGAGGAAAGTGATCGATCAGTTGCGCTGTGCGCAGCGCTGCCCGACGCACCGATTTCCGAATGTAACGAGTTCATCACATCCCCATGGGGAACGTTCTTACCACAGAAATTCCCCGATCCTTACTTCTAAGTAACATGCGCACCACCGATCCCAGACGTTGCCGTCGCGGGGTGGATCAGCGGACCAGGCTACACAGAATCGCGGTTCACAGTCGAGGACGGATTTCTGCGCGACCCGGTCCCGCAACCGGCCCAGACGGGTGCAGCCACCGGGGTCTTCCGACCGCCGGTGGCTGCATGACATCCGTAATCTCTTGTGCCGGATACCTAGACGTCGAGGAAGCGGACGTCCTTGGCGTTACGGGTGATGAAGCTTCGCCGGGCCTCGACGTCCTCACCCATGAGAACGCTGAACAGCTCGTCGGCTGCGGCTGCGTCGTCGAGCGTCACCAGACGCAGGACGCGCACCGTCGGATCCATCGTGGTCTCCCACAGTTCCTTGGCGTTCATCTCGCCGAGACCTTTGTAACGCTGGATGCCGTCGTCCTTGTTGATCTTCTTGCCGGACTCGAGGCCGGCCTTGACCAGGACGTCGCGCTCGCGGTCGGAATACGCGAACTCCGGCTCGCTGCGCTGCCACTTCAACTTGTACAGCGGGGGCTGCGCCAGATACACGTGGCCGTGCTCGACGAGGGGCCGCATGAAGCGGAACAGCAGCGTGAGCAGCAGCGTTGCGATGTGCTGGCCGTCGACGTCGGCGTCGGCCATCAGCACGATCTTGTGGTACCGCAGCTTCGCGATGTCGAATTCGTCGTGGATGCCCGTGCCGAACGCGGTGATGATCGACTGGACTTCCGTGTTCTTCAGCACACGGTCGATGCGTGCCTTCTCGACGTTGATGATCTTTCCGCGCAGCGGCAGGATCGCCTGGTACATCGAGTCGCGGCCGGACTTGGCCGAGCCGCCTGCGGAGTCGCCCTCCACGATGTAGATCTCGGACTTGCTCGGATCGTTGGACCGGCAGTCGGCGAGCTTGCCCGGCAGGCCGCCGAGGTCGGTGGCGCTCTTGCGGCGCACCAGTTCGCGGGCCTTGCGGGCGGCGACGCGGGCCTGCGCCGACGACACCGCCTTGTTCACGATGGTCTTCGCGTCGGCCGGGTTCGCTTCGAACCAGTGCGACAGGTGCTCGTTGCTCGCCTTCTGGACGAACGACCGGACCTCGGTGTTACCGAGCTTCGTCTTCGTCTGACCCTCGAACTGCGGTTCACCAACCTTCACGGAGATGATCGCCGCGAGACCCTCACGAATGTCGTCACCCGTGAGCTTCGGGTCCTTCTCCTTGAGGAGCTTCTTGTCGAGCGCGTACTTGTTGACCGTCGCCGTCAGAGCGGAACGGAAGCCCTCTTCGTGGGTGCCGCCCTCGTGCGTGTTGATGGTGTTCGCGAACGTGTGGACCGACTCCGAGTAGCCGGAGTTCCACTGCATCGCGATCTCGAGTTCGTGGCCGGTGCCCTTCGCGGTGAATCCGACGACGGAGTTGTGGATCGGCTGCTTCGTGCGGTTGATGTGCCGCACGTAGTCCTCGAGGCCGCCCGGGTAGTGGTAGACGCGGGTCTTCACCTTGTGCACGGCAGGCGCATGCGCCTCGGCGGACTCGTCCTCGGCGGTCTTCGGCGCGTCGGCGACCTGGCTGACGACCTCTTCGGTGACCTCGGCGTCGCTGACGCGCTCGTCGGTGAGGGTGATCGTCAGGCCCTTGTTGAGGAAGGCCATCTCCTGGAGGCGGCGCGCGACCGTCTCGAAGCTGTAGACCGTGGTCTCGAAGATGTTCGGGTCGGCCCAGAACGTGACCGTGGTGCCCGTCTCCTTGGTGGCTTCGCCCTTGACGAGTTCGCCCGGCTTCGAGTCGGTGTACGTCTGGTTCCACTGGAAGCCGTCACGCTTGATGTCGACGTCGAGCCGGGTGGACAGCGCGTTGACGACGGAGATACCGACACCGTGCAGACCGCCGGACACGGCGTAGGAGTCGGAGTCGAACTTGCCGCCGGCGTGGAGCTGGGTGAGGACGACCTCGACGGTGGGGACACCGGAGGCGTGCATCCCGACGGGGATGCCTCGACCGTCGTCGACGACCTGGACGCCACCGTCTTCGAGCAGGGTGATCTCGACCTTGGTGGCATGGCCGGCCATGGCCTCGTCGACGGAGTTGTCGACGACTTCCCAGATCAAGTGGTGGAGACCGCGTTCACCGGTGGAACCGATGTACATACCCGGTCGCTTACGAACAGCTTCGAGTCCCTCGAGGACGGTGATGGAAGAAGCGCCGTAGTCCTTGCTGGAGGTGCTTTTGTCTGACTTCTGGGCAGCCACGGGTGGGTAGCTCTCCTTCTCCGTCCAATGCCCGACGCAGGCGCCCACCGCCCTGGTCGGGCACGCGGGAGACGAGAATCGGGAATCTTGCCGCTAGTTACCTCGGCCATCTTACTGGTACGTCAGCGCCAGGAGCGGGCTATGACACCCCTGAGCGCCCCGTAGACGAATTTTCAGGGCGTCTCGGGAGTGAAAACCTAGGCAGAAGCGCTCTCGGACGGGCCGTCGGGGAGATCCGCCCACCGCCGGTCCTCGATGTCCAGCACGAACTCCGCGGCGAGTTGCGCGATGTCCTCGGCGTGCGAGATCGGCGACCAGTGCCCGGCGTCGACCTCTCGACGCCGCAGGTCGGGCGCCCATTTCTCGGTGTCCTCGTAGCCGACGGGCCGCACCGCCTTGTCGTTCTTGTTCAGGATGAGCTGGACGGGGACGTCGGTGTGCCGCTCGCGCGGCCTCAGCAGACTCGTCCGGATGTTCGCGCGGTACAACTTGAGACCGTTCACCATGTCGTCCGCCAGCGTCGGCGCCGGACGCACCAGCGCGGGGTCGAGGCGGTCGAAGAACTTCAGGAACGCCGGCCAGTGCCGGGAGAACCACAGCCGCAGCGGCAGCGTCGCCAGGCCCGGGATCTGGAACAGCACGGTGTAGCCGGACGCGACGGCCTGCGCGAGCGGCCCGCCGAAGCTCCGGTCCGAGATGCGACGGCGCATCCACTTGCCGAGGTGATCGAGGTTGGGCCCGGAGACCGAGGTGAACGACGCGATCCGTGCGCGGGCTCCCGGTTCGCAGACCGCCTCCCACGCCTCCACCGATCCCCAGTCGTGGGCCAGCACGTGCACCGGCCGGCCCGGGCTGACGGCGTCGATCACCGCGAACAGGTCGCCGGCCAGGGCGGGCAGTCGGTAGTCCTCGACCCGGGTGGGCACGGTGCTCCGGCCTGCGCCGCGGCTGTCGTAGCTGACCACCCGGAACCGTTCCGTCAGGAACGGCACCACCCGGTTCCACAGGTCGTGGGTGTCGGGCCAGCCGTGCACCAGCACGATCGTCTCGCCGTCGGGGTTGCCCTCCTCGAACACGGCGAGTTCGACGGAACCGTTGGTGATCCGCCGGGCGGTACCGGATGTGGATGGAGTCATGGTGGGGTCCTCTGGTCGTGCGGGTTCGGGTACGGGATCGACGGTGGGAACTACAGATCGAGGACGAGACGGCCGCTGTCGGCGCGGGACACGCAGATCAGCATCTCGTTCTCCTGCTCGGCGTCGGTGAGCCGCGTCTCGCGGTGATCCGGGGTTCCGGACAGCACCTTCACCCGGCAGGTGCCGCAGAATCCCTGCTGGCACGAGTACCCCACTCCGGGCATCGTCTTCTTGATCACCGTCAGTGCGGATTCGTCGGCGGGGACGGTGAGCACCTCACCGGTGCTGAGAAGCTGCACTTCGAATTCGGTGCCGTCGAGCACCGGCGGTGCCCCGAAGCGTTCGAAATGCAATGCGGTGGCGGGGCTTCCGGGGAACGCGCGGCGTACCGACTCCAGCATCGGTGTCGGTCCGCAGCAGTAGACGGCGCCGCCCGGCGCGGCACGCTCCAGCAACTCCCCGGCGGTCGGCAGACCGAACTCGTCGTCGGGTCGGATGAAAACCCGTGACCGATCGAATGTTTCGATCTCGTCGAGGAACGGCATCGACTCCCGCGACCGGCCGGAGTACACGAACTGCCAGTCCATTCCGAGGTCGCGCGCCGCCCGGACCATCGCCAGGATCGGCGTGATACCGATTCCGCCGGCGACGAAGAGCGCACTCCCCTCGCCGACGAAGGGAAACCCGTTGCGGGGCCCGCGCACCGTCACCGGGGTGCCGGGTTCGAGCGCGTGCATCTCGAGGGATCCCCCACCGCCCTCGGGGATCCGGCGGACGGCAACACTGTAGCCCGTGCGGTCGGACGGGTCCCCGCACAGCGAGTACTGACGTCGCAGCCCGGACGGCAGGTGGAAGTCGAGGTGCGAACCCGGCTGCCACGCAGGCAGTTCCGCACCGTCCTCGGCTTCGAACCGCAACTGGACGACGTTCTCGTCCCGTGCGACGACGTCGCGTTGGGAGACAAGCAGTTTCATCGCCACGTCCGGGTTGTGACCGGCGACGCCCGGGTTGTATTCGTATGCGGTGAGAACGCGGAGGTACTTGGCGGCCACGGCCTCGGTGATCCGCATGGCGCGGTCGGGGCGCGGTCGCCCCTTGATGTCCAGGGGAGCGTCGTAGCGGGGCAGGCCCTGCCCGGTGAGCACCTCCCGCACCTGCGACAGCTTCATCGTTCGGCCGCCTGAGCCGCGGGCGAGGAGGCCAGGTACTTCACGGCCTGCGCCGTCGAACCCTCGTTGCTCGGGTGGTACGAACGCGTGAAGTACGTCGACATCCGCTTGCCGAGTTCCCGGGCCGTCGGGAGGGTGCCGCGCTTGCCTGCCGCGAAGAAATCGGTCAGGTGCGGCTTACGCCGGTGCGCCGACCACTGGGCGAGCTCCGGATCGTTGCGCATGAGGAAACGGGTGCCGCGCACCCACAGCCACACGATCACCGGGGTGACGATCACCTGGGTGCGGATCCGCCGGGACTCACGCTTGTCGAAGTACCGCATGACGTCGTATGCGACGGAGCGGTGCTCCACCTCCTCGGCGCCGTGCCAGCGCAGCAGATCGAGCATCGTCGGATGCATGCCGGAGCGGTCGAGTCCCTCGGCGTTGAGCACCCAGTCGCCGAGGAACGCGGTGATGTGCTCGATCGCGGCGATGACCGCCAGCCGCTCGATCAGGTAGTTCTTCTCGCGCAGACCGGTGAGCGGTCGCGGGCCGAGGATCTTGGAGAACGTCCATTCCATCTGCTCGGTGAAGGGTGTCGGGTCGAGACCCTTCTCCTTCAGGTGCACCAGAACGCCGGTGTGGGCGTTGGCGTGCATCGCCTCCTGGCCGATGAACCCGACGACGTCGTCGCGGAGCTGCTCGTCCTCGATCAGCGGCAGTGCCTCTTTGAACGTCTCGACGAACCACTCCTCGCCCGCGGGCAGGAGGAGGTGCAGGACGTTGAGGACGTGCGTGCTGAACGGGTCGCCCGGGATCCAGTGCATGGGGAGGTTCGACCAGTCGAACTCCACGTTCCTGGCCTGCAACAGGATGTGGTCCGGTTCGGGGATCGCGTTCCGGGGTGCAGTCGGGGCGGACATCTCGTTACTCCTTCGTGCCGGCGGCTGCGCCACGACGGAGGCCTGTGGCACAGTTCACTCGAAAACCTGGAGTAACTGTAACACCGGGTAATAGACAAAACCAGGAACCGAACGTCCGCTCCGGCCTATCCGTACGTGTCCCGGGGGCCGCGCCCCCGGATGTGCCGTTCCCCTTTTCGCCAGCTCGGAGCGGTCGGACCGGTGATCCGCAACGACTTCACGACGCCGTCGCCGACGGCCGCGGCGATCTTCGCGAGAATCTGCGACTGCATCATCCGAAGCTGCGTCGCCCAGGCCGTCGACTCCGCGGAGACGCTCAGGATCCCGTCCCGCAGCCCCGTCGGTTCGGCGTGCGCGGCGATGTCCTCACCGACCACCTGCACCCACCGACCGAGGACCGTCCCCTCGGACACCTTGGGCGACCAGCCGCGCTGTTTCGCGATCGCGTTGGTCAGTGCACCGAACGGCTGCGGATCGCGGTCGTCCGGTCCCGGACCCGACCATCCGCGTCGACGCCGGGCGCGCAGGGCCCGGACACCGGTTCCGGATCGGCGGCCCTGACCGACGGATTTTCCGCTCGCCTTCGCCGCGGCACGCGCCTCTTCGAGGGCGCGGCGGGCGAGGTCGATTCCCTTCACCTCCGGTTCGGGGGCCGCAGCCGGTGCGGTGGGTTCGAGATCATCCGTCACTGCGGTCCTCCGGCTCTTCCACGATGTGCGATATCCGTCCTCGGTCGGTGTCGCGGGCCTCCACACCGAATCGGACGGCGTCGAGTTCCTCCGGAACATCTTCCGGCACGGCGGCTGTGATCAGCACCTGTTCCGCGTCCAACGCGACCTTGGCGAGTGCGCGCCGTCGACGACGGTCGAGTTCGGCAAACACGTCGTCGAGCATGAGGACGGGATCGCTGCCGTCCGAGCGCAGCAGGACAAATCCCGCCAGCCGCAACGAGAGCGCGAACGACCACGACTCACCGTGACTCGCGAATCCCTTCGCCGGGGTGTCGCCGAGGTGCAGTTCGAGATCGTCACGATGCGGTCCGACGAGACACACACCGCGCTCGATTTCCTTGGAGCGCATCACGGACAGCTCCTGGAGGAATCGCTCCTCGAGAAACGCGATGTCACCCGCCTCGGGCACTCGAGCCGGTTCGGTGAACTCCGGTGGCAGCGAGGAGCCCAGACTCGAGCGGTAGCGGATGCTCGCGGGCCTCGATTCCGGCGCCAGCGATTGGTACGACTCGGCCAGGTGGGGAGCGAGATCGTGGACGAGGTGGAGCCGCCCGGCGAGCAGCTCTGCGCCGTGTGCGGCGAGATGACCGTCCCAGACCTCCAGCGTGGCAAGGGCACTCGCGCCGTCTTCGCTCGGCCGGCCGCTGCCGCGGGACACCCGTCGCAACGCGCCGCCCGCGGTCTTGAGCAGCGCCGACCGCTGCCGCAGCACCCGGTCGTAATCGGCGCGTACCGCCGCCATCCGCGGAATACGGGCCGTGAGGAGTTCGTCGAGGTAGCGTCGCCGATCCCCCGGGTCACCGCGGACCAGCGACAGATCCTCCGGCGCGAACAGCACCGTCTGCAGAATCCCGAGAATCTCTCGCGGCCGCCGGGTGGGTGACTGGTTGATTCGTGCCCGGTTGGACTTGCCCTCGTTCAACTCGAGATCGACGGTCAGTTCCCGGCCGGCGTTGACGACGGTCGCCCCGGCGAACGCCTGACCGGTACCCGTCCGGATCAGCGGGGCGTCCGAGCTGACCCGATGAGACGACAGGGTCGACAGGTAGCCGAGCGCCTCGAGCACGTTCGTCTTGCCGTGACCGTTGGGTCCGACGAAGACGGTGCAGCCCGGACGCAGGGTGAGACCGAGAGCGTCCCAGGAACGGAAGTCTCTGAGCGAGAGTGCGCGAACGAACACCTACGTTCCAGAACCGGCTTCTGCCTCGCCTGCCGCCGTCTTCACGGCGTGACCACCGAACTGGTTGCGCAGCGCCGAGACGGCCTTCATCGCGGGGGAATCGTCCTGACGGGACGCGAACCGCGCGAACAACGCGGCCGAGATCACCGGTGCGGGCACGGCATGGTCGATCGCCTCGAGTACGGTCCAACGACCCTCACCGGAATCTTCTGTGTAACCGGAGATCTCGGCGAAATCGGGATCCTCACCCAATGCCTTGACGAGCAGCTCCAGCAGCCACGACCGGACCACTGTGCCCTTGGTCCACGCGCGCAGCACACCGTGGACGTCCGTGACGAGGTCTTCCGCCTCGAGCAGCTCGTAGCCCTCGGCGTACGCCTGCATCAGTCCGTATTCGATGCCGTTGTGGATCATCTTCGCGTAGTGGCCTGCACCGACCGGGCCGGCGTGGACGAAGCCGTCCGCGCGCTCACCCTCGGGGCGCAGAGCGTCGAAGATGGGCAGCGCCCGCTCGACGTCCGCCTCCGATCCGCCGACCATCAGGCCGTAGCCGTTCTCGAGTCCCCAGACTCCGCCGGACACACCGCAGTCGAGGTAGCCGATGCCGCGGGAACCCAGCAGCTCACCGTGGACTTTGTCGTCGGTGTATCTCGAGTTGCCGCCGTCGATCACCAGGTCGCCGGTCTCGAGCACCGACGACAGCTCGGTCACCGTGTCCTGGGTGATCTTTCCCGCCGGAACCATCACCCACACGACTCGGGGAGACTCGAGTCGTGTCGCGAGTTCCGCGAGCGACGCCACATCCGTGACCTCGGGGCGGGGGTCGTAACCGACCACCTCGTGCCCGTGCGCGCGCAACCGCTCGCGCATGTTGAATCCCATCTTTCCGAGCCCGACCAACCCGATCTGCATCGTGATCTCCGTCCACTCGTGAGATTTCGTTCGGCAGTGCTGGTTTCGCTTTCGCGAAACCGTCAGCCCGGGAGACGCACCGGCATCAGCAGGTACGTGTACGCGCTCTCCGGCGCCGCGAAGTTGCCGGAATCGTCGGGCTCGATCTCGTCCTCGGTGGCCGGGCGCAGCACGGCGGGGCGGCTGGGGGTCGTGAAACCGAACAGCACCTGCTCGCTGTGCAGCGAGGACAGTCCGTCGATCAGGTAGCCGGGGTTGAAGGCGATCGTGAGCGGCTCACCCTGGAAGACCGCGTTCAAGCCTTCTTCTGCGCGACCCGCATCGTCGCCACCCGCGGAGAGGAGAAGTCCCTCGGTGGAGAACTGCAGGCGGACCTGCGCGCCGCGCTCGGCGACGAGGGCAACACGCTTGATCGCCTCGACGAGCGGAGCGATTTCGACGGTGGCCAGTGCCGTGTGCTCGGACGGCAGCAGCTGCCGGAACTTCGGGAACTCGGCGTCCAGCAACCGGGTGGTGGTGCGGCGGCCGTCGTTGACGATGCCGAGGAGCCCGTCGTTGCCGACCGCGGAACCCGAACCGAGCGCCAGCTCGACCGGCGAAGTGGCATCTCCTGCAAGCGTTTTCGCCGATTCGGAGAGCGTCTTTGCGGGGATGAGGACGGCCGCGGTGGTGTCGGGGTTCGCCGGCGACCACTCGAGTTCACGGACTGCGAGACGGAACCGGTCGGTGGCGGCGAGCACGATCGCGTTGCGTTCGATCTCGACGCGGATGCCGGTGAGCATCGGCAGGGTGTCGTCCTTGCCCGCCGCGACAGCCACCTGACTGATCGCTTCGGAGAACACGTCGGCGGGAATCGAGCCGGTCTGCTGCGGCAGCTGCGGAAGCTGGGGATAGTCCTCGACCGGCATCGTGGGCAGGGAGAACTTGGCGCTTCCGCACGTGATCAGCACGCGGGTGCCTTCGAGGGTCACGTCTACCGGCTTGTTGGGAAGCGACTTCGTGATGTCGGCGAGAAGCTTGCCGGAGACGAGGACCTGACCGGCGCTTCCGACCTCGGCTGCGACCCTGACCTGGGCCGACACCTCGTAGTCGAATCCGGAAACCGTCAACCCTTGCTCGGTCGCGTCCAGGAGAACACCGCCGAGAACGGGGACAGGAGGCCGCGACGGCAGACTGCGAGCGACCCATGCCACTGAATCAGCGAATTCTTCCCGGGAGACACGAAACTTCAGGCTTCCAAGCTCCATCGCCGGGTTGTTCCTCTCGGTAGGCACGGTTGTTCGCCACGGTCGGGCCGTGACCACAGCACTGCAGTCTTTCACAGAGCGGCGATGCATAACCGTATGCCCTCGAGGACGAAGTTGAAAGCGGAACCGTCGCGTCCTCGAGTCGCCGACCGAGGCCTGTGAACCGACGCTGTCCCCAACCCTGTTTTCAAAGAGGTTTTTATAAGAATTAATGAGAAGTACTATTAGGTCCTGTGGAATCTGTGGACGAAGGCGTGTAGCCGCTGGTCCGTCCGCGTCGTCGTGTGGGGAATTCTCGAGGACAAACTCGAGGACCAATCCGGCACCCATGTGGACTACTCGAGGTTGTTCAAAGTTCTGCACGTTCTGTCCACAGAGATTCCACCTCATCCCCACACTTATCCACAGGTGTGCATGCTTTATCCCAGGTCCCGGCGTCGGCGTGTTGCATCGGCGTGTCGTGTCGGCGGGGGTTCGCGCAAGCCTCGAGTAGACCCTCGAGCGGTACCTCGAGGACCCGCTCGAGCCAACCCTCGAGGACCGGCTCGAGGAGCCCCTCGAGTTGCCCGCGAGACTGCGGTTCCCCCGAAACGACCTGTGCCCCCGGTAGGCGAGCTACCAGGGGCACAGGGGAGGCAGGTGTCGGTGACTACCTCTTGGAGCGCTGCTTGATCCGGGCGGTCAGCTCCTGGACCTGGTCGTAGACCTTGCGCCGCTCCGTCATCTCCTTGCGAATCTTCTTGTCCGCGTACATGACGGTGGTGTGGTCGCGGCCGAAAGTCTGCCCGATCTTCGGCAGGGACAGATCGGTGAGCTCGCGGCACAGGTACATGGAGATCTGGCGGGCGGACGCCAGCGGACGTGCCTTACCGGGGCCACAGAGGTCGTCGATGGACATGTTGAAGTACTCCGCGGTGACCGCCATGATCGTCGCCGCATTGATCTCGAGACTCGACGAGTCCGGCATCAGGTCGCGCAGCACCACCTCGGCGAGCGTGAGGTCCAGGGGTTGCCTGTTCAGGGACGCAAACGCCGTCACACGAATGAGGGCACCCTCGAGTTCCCGGATGTTGCGTTCGATCCGGGAGGCGATCAACTCGAGGACGTCGTCGGGCACCTCGAGCCGGTCCATCCGGGCCTTCTTGCTGAGGATCGCGATGCGGGTCTCGAGTTCAGGTGGCTGAACGTCGGTGATCAGGCCCCATTCGAACCTGGTACGCAGTCGTTCCTCGAGTGTCGCCAGCTGCTTCGGCGGCCGGTCGGACGAGACGACGATCTGCTTGTTCGCGTTGTGCAGGGTGTTGAAGGTGTGGAAGAACTCCTCCTGGATACCTTCCTTGCCCTCGATGAACTGGATGTCGTCGACCAGCAGCACGTCGGTCTCGCGGTAGCGGCGCTTGAACGCCACCTTGCGGTCGTCGCGGAGGCTGTTGATGAAGTCGTTGGTGAATTCCTCGGTGGAGACGTACTTCACCCGCATCCCCGGGAACAGCCGCTGGGCGTAGTGGCCGGCGGCGTGCAGGAGGTGCGTCTTGCCGAGGCCGGACGCACCCCACACGAACAACGGGTTGTACGCGCGTGCCGGCGCCTCGGCGATGGCGACCGCCGCGGCGTGGGCGAACCGGTTGGACGAGCCGATCACGAACGTGTCGAATGTGTACTTCGCGTTGAGGCTGTTCCCCCCGGTCGCCGACGGTGCCGGGCCGGACGGGGGCTTCGTGAAGTACGACGGCCAGGATTCGTGGACGCTGGCGAGGGCCTCGCGGTCGTCGTCGACTTCCTCGAAGTCCGTCGTGTCGGAGTAGGGCTGATCCTCTCCGGAACCGAACCGGCGCCTGCGGAACGACCCGGAACTGGTGACGGAGGGCTCGAGGTGGCGAGGTGTGTGGAGAGGTTCCGGTTCGGGCCGGTGGTCCCGGCTCGGCGGATCGGATTCGGGCTCGTCGTCGACCGGGGCCGCGATACGCACACCGAGGCCTTCGACCTGCTCACCGAGATGCCGGCCGAGGGCGTGGAGGATCGGTTCACGGAGATCCCGTTCGATCGCCTCCTGCGCGAAGGGCGACGGAACGGACAGGAGCGCGAAGCCCTGTGCGAGCGTCAGCGGTTTGACGAGCGCCAACCACGCCTTCTGTCCCCTCGTCAGCGGCGGCAGATCGCCGCCGGGCGAATCGGATGTGAGGTCTGCGACGACGTCGATCCAGATCCGTGCGAGCGCATTCGGATCGTCGTTCACGTGGTTCCTCCCCAGTGTGTTCGCGGACTCGGCGCCAGCGGTGCCGAGTCGAGTGTCGGTGCCGTCGTCGAGGTGGAATCGGTAGCTTCCCCGACCTGAGGATGGACCCCGTACGGACCTACGAATATGCCATCTGAACTGTGTTTCCACACAATTATCCACAGATGTGGACAAAGTGCAGACGCCCCCTGTCGAGACGCCGTTGCATGGAGAGGAGTCCAGATCCAGCGCGCTGACCTGCGCTTATGCATGCGAAACCTGGATGAGCGGGTTCACGGACCCGGGAAGTGAAGGGTGTCAACAACCCTCGTGGCGATCCGAAGCGGCACACCATCTGTGCCCTGTGGATGAATTGTGGTGAATATGCAGATGAGAACGGTGAAGTCGAGAGCCGGGCACTCGATCAGGGTTCATCGGCGAGACCATGCATAGACGCTAGCAACAGTGTCGGCAACCTCACAGCGGTTTGGCACATTGGAAG